>NZ_PCQI01000007.1:0-264770 GCF_002980075.1 Pseudomonas sp. MYb13
CGAGACCCCCGCCGCGCCGATAATCCCCCCCAGGCTGAAGAGCCCGTGGAAACCGGACATCATGGTCTTGCCACTGGCGCGCTCGACGATCACCGCCTGCAAGTTGACCGTGGAATCCACCGTGCCCAGGCCGGCGCCAAACAGGAACAACCCTGCCATCAGTAACGGAATCGAACTGACCGTTGCCAACATCGGCAAGGCGAGGCAGATCATGATGGTCCCTGCACTCAGTACTCGTCGGCAGCCATAACGCGATGCCAACGCGCCGGCTGCCGGCATCGCGATGATCGAGCCGACGCCCAGGCACAACAGCAGCAGGCCCAGTGTGCCTTCGCTCAGGTCGGCGCGGGCCTTGGCATACGGCACCAGCGGCGCCCAGGCGGCGATGCCGAAACCGGCAATGAAGAAAGCGATACGGGTCGACATTTGCTCCAGCCGCCCGGGAACCACGGGCGCTGAGGTGGGGATGGCAGTCATGAAAAATCCTTGGTTTTGCGTTCAACGAACGATGTCCGGCGCGACATCCTTGCACATCAGGCCTTGGTGCGCGACCTGGGTTCCCCCGGTATCCGCCTGCTGTGAATTTTATTTTTACACACTTGGAACGCTAGGGCGGTTTGTTGCCACGTAAGCAGTATCGAGTTCGTAGGAGGCGGTCTTGAAGGTGCGTAATCCCCTTGAGGGCTTTTGAACCCCAGGGCGCTTGCGGTGATTACCACCTTCAAGGCCGCCTCCCATTTTCAGTAGGTTCTGTAATACGCTGTAGTCCCGATCTTTAGGCCCATGGGACGGACCCGTCGATGATGCATTTGCGGCAAGCAACGCCATGACCCTATTCTACGACGCGCGCGGCAATATCTATGGCGTGGTCAGCCCGACCTCATTGAGGAACAAAGGCATTGCTGTCCCCGAGAACGCTGCCTTGGCCGCGTCTACTCGCAACCTCTGGACGACATCGGCCATCGCCTCCGAATGCGATTGGGGCCCGACGCCACGCCCGGCCGGCGCCAAGGCCCACCGCTGTGACGGCTTGCTGGTCGGGCCGTTCCAGGCCGCGCCGCCGTTTGACCTGCTCATCGTCAATACCGATGGCTCCCTGGCCGAGCGCAGCGGCAATGGCTTGACGATTTTTGCCCAGGCGCTAACTGAACAGGGCCTGATGAACGACGCCAGCGACTTGCGCGTTCATCACGACAAATCGGATGCCGTATCACCAGTTGCCACTCGGGTGGAGCCCGCCATTCGTGACCAGGTTACGGGGTTCTGGCTCGAACTGGGTTTGCCTGCATTCGGGCCTGCGGCGGTGGGCGCGCAGGGGGGTGGTCAGGCGTTTCTGGCAGGCAACGAACTGAGCCATGTCAGTGAGCTGGCCGCGGTCAACCCACAGTGGGCAACCAGTCAATTCGTGCGGGTGGGTAACCCGCACTGTGTAACGTTGGTCGAGCAGGTGTCGGCATTGCCAGGCAACGCACAGATGCAGCAGCCGGCTCTGTTCGACGCCTTGAAGGCGATTGCCTTCGCGCCCCCGGCGGGTAGAGGTCACCCCTGTATTGCCGGGGTCAACCTGCAATGGGCCGCGCGCCAGCCTGGCAACCGCGTCATCGCGCGCGTGTTCGAGCGCGGGGAAGGTCCCACGGCGTCTTCCGGAACCAGTGCCAGTGCCGTCGCCTGCGCGGCATGGCGTGCGGGTTGGGTGCAGAGCGGTGAAGTTGCCGTGGTGATGCCGGGTGGCATTGCGCCGGTACGCTTGCACACTGAGGGCGAGAGGCTGCTGAGCGTCAGTCTGTTCGGCACTGCGCGGCTGCAAGTGTGAGGTTTTTCAACGGCCGATGCGGTTAATCGATGTCGGCCGTTTCTCTGTTAGTTAGTTGTTGTTAGAAAAGTTGATGTAGGGCATTTCTTATTATTAAGAAGTGGCACATTGGCTCGCTTTCTTGTTTTGTAAAAGATACTTCCAGTTTCGACGTACGAAACTTCTTTTTTATTTTTTAAAGGCCGATTTTTGCCCGTAATCGCTAAGCTTCGAGGCGTTCAGGCACTTTTTCTCGGCAACTTTTCCGTGCTTAACGAGAGGGAGTATTTCAAGGGGATTCATTCATCAATGGCGGGTAACAACGGATGGTTAACGCGTTTGTTTCGTCACGTTTCAAACTGATTCTTCCACACATGCATATCGACTTCCAAGTGCTGGCATTCAAAGGCAGTGAAGTCTTGGATCAACCGTTTTTCATCCAGGTACAGGTCGTGAGTGACAACCCTTCCCTTGACCTGGAATCGTTGCTCCACCAACCCGCCTATCTGGATTTCGGTGACGCGCAAGAGGGCCTGCATGGGCAGGTCTATGCCATTGGTCGAGATGACCCCGGCCGGCGCATCACTCGCTATCACCTGACCCTCGTGCCCCGGCTGGCCTACCTTGCCCACCGGCGCAACCAGCGGATTTTCCGGCAACGCAGCGTGCCGCAGATCATCGCAGCGGTTCTTGAACAGCATGGCATCCTGGCGGATGCCTATGCGTTCGAGCTGGGTCCCGTGGTGTATCCGCCGCGCACGTTCTGCGTGCAGTACGCGGAAAGCGACCTGCACTTCATCCAGCGGCTGTGTGAAGAGGAGGGCATTCACTACCATTTCCGTCACAGCGCGGACGCCCATCTACTGGTGTTTGGTGATGACCAGACGGTGTTTCGCCGCTTGCCCGCGCAGCGCTATTGCGCTGCGGGCGGTCCGCAAGCCGATACCCGGGTTATCCAGCGTTTCGATGTGCGCCTGGCCACGCGCAGCCAGAAGACGGTACGCCGCGACCATGACTTCGAACGCCCTTCGTTGTGCCTGCAGGACACCGCCGGCTCTGCTCCGGCGCAACCTCTCGAGGACTATCACTACCCCGCAGGGTTCACCGATCATGCCCGGGGCAAGCGATTGGCACGGCGGGGGTTGGAGCGTCACCAGCGCGACCGTCTCCGGGCACTGGGCAAGAGTGATCAACCCGCGCTGCGCAGTGGGCACTTCCTCGAGTTACACGATCACCCCGATCCGTCCTGCAACGACTTGTGGCTTATCACGTCGGTGCGCCACGAGGGGTATCAGCCGCAGGTGCTGGAAGAGTCGCTGCCCACGACGGACGCATTCGTGGGGTATCGCAATCGCTTTACCGCGACCCCGTGGCAAGCGGTGCATCGACCACCGCTCAAGCATCCCAAGCCGACCATCCAGGGCAGCCAGACCGCCACCGTGACCGGTCCGCCTGGCGAGGACGTGCATTGCGACACCTATGGCCGGGTGAAGGTGCGCTTTCACTGGGACCGCCTGGACAAGTCGGATGACAAAAGCAGTTGCTGGGTGCGGGTGGCATCCGGATGGGCCGGCGACGGGTTCGGTGCAACGATGATCCCGCGTGTGGGCATGGAGGTGCTGGTGACCTTCCTGGAGGGGGATCCGGACCAGCCATTGATCAACGGTTGCCTGCCGAATGCGTCGCATAGGCCGGCGTATCCCTTGCCGCAGCACAAGACCCGCAGCGTCTTGCGCAGCTGCAGCTCCCTCGGCGGCGCAGGCGCCAACGAGCTGTACCTGGAAGACCGGCGTGGCGAGGAACTGATCTACCTGCGTGCGCAGCGGGACCTGGAGCAGCAGGTTGGCCATGACAGCCGGTTGGAGGTGGCGGGCGAACGGCGGGAGGTCATTCAGGGCATGAGCACCACTCACCTGGGCGGTGAGGAGCATCGCCACGTCACCGGTGATCGCCGTGTTGTGCTCAAGGCCAGCGACCACCTCGATGTCCAAGGCGACAGTCAGACCCGTGTTGGCCAGACCCTGTTCGTCGAGGCTGGGCAGCAGCTTCATCTCAAGTCCGGAGCCAGCCTCGTGATCGACGCCGGGGCGCAACTGAGCCTCAAGGCAGGTGGCGAGCACCTGGTCATCCAGGCGGGCGGCATCTTCAGCAGTCGTCCCATCACCCTTGGCGGCACACCGTCCGTCACCTGGGCGGCAAGTGCCCTGGCGGCGGCCGACAGGCCAAGGCTCTCCACGGTGCAAGGCACCCTGATGAAACTGGCCAGGCAACTGGGGGCCGATTACTGCCCGGTGTGCGAGCGCTGCGGCGAAGGCCTATGTGATCTGCCGGGGAGGGCCGCTTGATGCAGAACATGCCAGGCCGATGGATGGATCAACAGCATCAGGCAGGACGCCGCCTGTGCTTGATCCTTGAGGGGCATGACGACGCCTGTCAGCCACTGCTGGCGACGCGCGATGTTTCAGGGTATTGCAGCCTCTACGCCAAGACCGACTTGGCGGAACTGGCGGGGGAAGGCCCCGTGGTTTTGCTGCTCGAGCAGATGAGCGAACCTGCACTGCTCGCCCTTGTGCAGCAGCCCGATAACAACTGGGGTTGGCTGGGCAGTCTCCCAGGCGAAGACTTGGCGGCCGTGACTCGACACTGGCGTGACAGGCTGCTGGTGGGGACAACCGGCGCGCCGTCGATGTACCGCTTTCACGACAACCGC
Organism: Pseudomonas sp. MYb13; assembly: GCF_002980075.1. NCBI lineage: Bacteria > Pseudomonadati > Pseudomonadota > Gammaproteobacteria > Pseudomonadales > Pseudomonadaceae > Pseudomonas > Pseudomonas sp. MYb13. The sequence goes on from NZ_PCQI01000007.1 coordinate 4,503, forward strand.
ACCCTGGGGCGTGCGCTGGCGTACCTGCAACCGGAACACTTACCGGCCTTCCTCGGCCCGTTGGTCAGCGTGTGCTACTGGCACGAAGAGCGCTGGCGCACGGCTGACAACCCGCAGCCCGGCGAGTATCCCGTGCCGGATCCCGCGCCCTGGTTGAACACGCCCAACCCGAACGCCGAAGCCATCCTGCACGCCAATATCCTGCGTTACCTGTTGGCCGAGCACAGTGAAGACCTGGTCGCGTTGGCGGAATTCCAAGACCCGAGAATCTGGCTGGAACAGCTGCTGAAACAGGCTCGTACCTGGCAGTGGCGAAGGCCGGAACAGCTGGAGTTCCTGGTGGTGCGACGGCTGGAAGAGGCCACGCGCAGCAGTGTCATTCGGTGGCAACCACTGGTTGGGGAAGCACCAGGGGACCATTTTGAACGGGTGGTAGCGCAGTGGGCATTAACGGGGGGAAAGGATGAGTAGGCGAAGGTGGGGTGTGTTAATTGCCTTAGGGGTGGTTGGGCTGACGGGGTGCGTGGGGAAGCCGGTCGAGCGGTTTACGTTGGAGGTGGATTTGCCGGCGGAATTTCGCTTCATCGGCGGCGCCAACTATGGGCCCGCGACTGGGGAAACTTGCACGTTGCCGAGGCGTCGAGGCAAGCGACCTGAGAGGAAAATCTTTATTGCGCGGTACAAACCGATGGCTGAGCGCGTGAGTGTTGAGCTACCGCTGACTGAGGTCATTGAAGGGTGCCCTACGGTTTTGCGCAGTGTGGATTTTAGAACGTATGCGAAGTGGGGACCTCGAGATTCAGACGTTGGAGGAGACAATTCAAGTTTCTCAATTCGAGATTATTCGGACTCTGATGGACCGGGGATGCCAGAGACGAGAGTTCAGGAACTACACCGGCGATGTCAGTGGAGGTTTCGGACTGCGGGGCCGCAGCACGCAATTATTAAGGCCCTTACATGCAGCGCTTTCGGGCTGGCGAGTCAGCCGCAAGAACAACGAGCAGGCGTTGCAGTGCAACGAGATCAGTTATCGGGAAAGGCCCTCAGGGCGACGTTTGTATTGACTGGTGAGGAAGCTCCCTACTTTGACGATAGGTGGGTGGCCGTTCCCGGCGGATGGAAGCGTTGCAAAGGTAAAAGTTTTGAAGACCTGTATGCGTTTTGCGACGGTAATACCACCGACTTCAAGCCTATAACAATGCCGGATGGTCGCATCTGTGATGTCTATCCATCGTGTAATTAACAAGGAGCAAGCTCATGAAGCTGGACGCACGGAAGCAACCTTTTTTCAGTGATAACAAGCCGGCCTGTGCATTGCGCGGGCATTGGGTGAGTTTTTGCCTGGTGGATGAACTCGGCGTTGGGACGGCCTACGGTGGATTGCCTTACACCCTTCACGACAGTGCGGGACAACAATACAAAGGTCGGCTGAATGGAGACGGGTTCGCGGAGTTAAAAGATATGTACTGCGGGCCTGTAGTCCTTGTTTTCGACGACCTGTACTCAGGCACAGAGCCATTGTATCGTCAGTTGATGTCGCGCCCCACATACAAGCTGCCGATCACCGAGCTTCAAATTCGTGCCGAACAGACCCGATTTGCTCGCTCCGACGGTCGGCGTACCGAAGATGATCCGGTTCAACAAACAGCCTGTCGGTTTTATCAAGTTGAAGTTCGCGATCTGGTCCGTCATGTCGCCCACTTGCCACCGATTGCGCAGCGAACTCATCAACCCCAGCGGCATGCATTAAAGATGCTGGCGGATCTTGGCTTTGGACCATCCCAACCGACTTTGGCGGGGATCGTGTTGTTTCCCAACAACCACACCGTTCTTCAGGTTCGGCCACTGCGAGCTTTACGTCCGATGCTTTCGACCGAAGACCGTTTCTGTGCCTTGAACCTGTACCAGTTGGCGTTGATGTCCACCTTGAGTTATTGCGATTTCGGCCAGGAGCCACCTCAACAGCCTCAAGACGAAGTTCGATTTCCCCTCGATCCCAGCGTCAGTCATTTTTTTGCTGAAAAACTCTCGGGTTATCACGAGGCCTGGCGAGTCGATGCGGAGCAACAGCAATGTTTCTATCCCCTATACGAAGAAGTCCCGTACTCCAGGCGCTTCGAGATACTGCCATTCGATCCGGCGTTGTATCCGCAAAACCGACCGGAGTTGGGGGCTAAGCAGGAGCACCCGGCACGTTTGCACTTTTTCGATGATGAAGAGTTTGGTACCGATACTCAGGCATTTATCAGCCACCATGAGGAGGTAATCCTGATTGCAATACGTGGTACCGCCAGCGCAACGGATGGGTTAAGGGATGCCAATGCCCATCAGGTGGCTTTCGCCGAGGGCGTCGGTAAGGCACACGAAGGCTTTTATCAGGCTTACCGGGCGATGCGTGATTTCGTGCTGCATTACCTCACTCAGTTTCATATAGGGCAACGAATCGTCATCTGCGGCCATAGCCTGGGCGGCGCAATCGCGTTGTTGTTGGCAGAAGGCCTACGTCGTATTCCTAATCGTACCTACAACATCCTCCTCTACACCTACGGCGCCCCCCGCGCGGCCGACGCCGAATTTACCCTCGGCGCCTCAGCCCTGGTCCACCACCGCATCGTCAACCATAACGACCCCGTCCCCAGTGTGCCGGCCCCGTGGATGAACACCACCGCCAAACTCTGGGTCCCCGGCGCCGTCACACTGTTCAGCGCACCCGCGCCGGGTGGACTGTTGTTCGCCGCAGGCCTGGTACGTTTCGGTGGCAATCCCTACCAGCACCATGGCGAACAGCAACACTTCATGCCGATCGTGCTCGCGGATGGCACGCATTCCTCGGTCTTGTGGAAGCCGGGTTGTGAATCCATCCAGGAAGCCGGCTGCAGCCGAGCGTTGCAACTGCATGGCGACATGCCCAATCGTGACAACCTGCTCCGGCAGCTGTTCCAGGCCCACCAGCACTTCATGACCGCCAGCTACATCCCGGCCGCCTGGGCGACACTACGGCGATGGCAACAAACCCAGGAAAGCAACGGGCCCCTGGTAACGCCGAGAGAATTTGACCTGCTCGACCACGCACTCGAGACCATGCGCCAGCAACTGCGCAACAAGCGTCGTGAACTGGCCCGCCTGAGGCCCGCCAATGACCGTGGCTATGAGCACAACGAAGCCTTGAACGCCGAGATCGACCGCTTGCATACCAGCCGCGAGCGCCTTGCAAGCCTGCGTTGGCGCCGTCTGGAAGCCCGGGATGTCTATGGCAGTCACGCCCACAATGCCAACTTGCAAGCGAGCCTCAAGCGCTGGTTCGGCCACCGTGAAAACCGCGAGCCGGCCCCGCTCGCGAGTATCCCTCCCGCCATCCATGAAGAATCGGGGAGGGCGCAAACACTGGATATCGACTCGATCGTCTGAACCAGGCGTTTAAACGAACTCGACGTGCGCTGGCTGGCGCTTCATCAACACCTTGCCGTTGCGGATCGAGTAAAGCGGCAGGCCCTGGCTGCGGATGACCTCGTAGTCGCTGTCCGCCGAGAGGATCAACAGGTTCGCGGGCCGTCCAGGCTCCAGGCCGTAGCGGTCACCCAGGGCCATGGCCTTGGCGCTGTTGTCGGTCACCAGGTCCAGGGCGCTTTGCAGGTTGCGGTAGCCAAGCATGTGGCAGATGTGCAAACCGGCTTCCAGCACCCGCAGGATGTTGCCGTTACCCAGGGGGTACCAGGGGTCGACGATGGAGTCCTGCCCGAAGCAGACGTTCATGCCGGCTTCCAGCAGTTCATTGACCCGGGTGACGCCGCGACGTTTCGGGAAGGCGTCGAAGCGGCCTTGCAGGTGAATGCTCTCGGTGGGGCAGGAGACGAAGCTGATACCGGAGTGCCCCAGCAGGCGGAAGAGTTTGGCGCAGTAGGCATTGTCGTAGGAGCCCATGGCCGTAGTGTGGCTGGCGGTGACACGGGCCCCCATGTCACGGCTGCGAGCCTCTTCGGCCAGTACTTCGAGGAAGCGCGAATGCGGGTCGTCGGTTTCGTCACAGTGCACGTCCACCAGGCAACCGGTGCGTTCGGCCAGGTCCATCAAGAACTTCACTGAGCTCACGCCCTGGTCGCGGGTGTATTCAAAGTGAGGGATGCCGCCGATCACGTCGGCGCCCAGGCGGATGGCTTCTTCCATCAGCTCACGGCCGTTACGGTACGACTCGATGCCTTCCTGGGGGAACGCGACGATCTGCAGGTCGATCAGGTGCGTGCTTTCCTGGCGCACTTCCAGCATGGCCTTGAGCGCGGTCAGATCCGGGTCGGTGACGTCGATATGGGTGCGCACATGCTGGATGCCGTGGGCGGCCAGGGCCTGGATAGTCTTCTTGGCGCGGGTCTTGGTGTCTTCCTGGGTGATGGTGGCCTTGCGTTCGCCCCAGCACTCGATGCCTTCGAACAGGGTGCCGCTCATGTTCCAGCGCGGTTCGCCAGCGGTCAGCGTGGCGTCGAGATGGATATGGGGCTCCACAAAAGGGGGGATCACCAGGTTGCCGGCGGCGTCCAGGTCGTCGGCCGTCGCAATCGTGGCACTCGATTGTGGGGTGATACTGGCGATCCGGCCGTGTTCCAGGTGCAGATCATGCAGGCCTTCACGGTTGCGCAGGCGGGCGTTGATGATGTGCATGGGCAAGTTCCTCTTGGCTAAAGACAATCAGGCAGACAGTCGCCAGATCATCAGTGCAATACCGATGTCCAGGCGATCATAAGCATTATCCAGCGTCAGGCCGCACAAGGCCTCGATGCGCTGGACGCGGTGCGTCAGGGTGTTGCGGTGCACAGCCAACCGCTGGGCGGCGGCCACAAGGTTACCATTCTCGTGAAACCAGGCTTCCAGGGTGGGCATCAGGCTGGGGCCATGGTGCATATCGTGGCGCAGTAATGGGCCGAGGCGTTCATTCAGGAACTGATCGAGCAGGGCCCGATCGCGTACCCCGCTGAGCAATTTGAGCACGCCCAGCTCATCGTATACGCACAGCCCGGCCCGCTCGCTGAAACGCCGCGCGGCCGCCAGTGCCTGGCGTGCCTCATCCTGCGCCTGGGCCAGGCGTGCCGGTGGGTGCGCAGCGGCGCTGAGGCCGATAAACAATTTGAGCGGCGCCAGGCGCAGGTTCAGCGGGTTGAGCCAACTGGCCAACTGCTGGCGGTTGGCCTGGGCAGCGACAGCGTCCGGGGCCGGCAGCAACAGTGTCCATTGCCCGGCCCGCCCGAGTACCGGCAGCCTCGCCGACACCTGGCGCAAACGCCGACTGATTCCGTCGTGTTGGCGAGCCAGTTGCGCTTCGACCTCCGCAGTATCGCCCTGGGCAAACAGCAGTTCACTGCCTTCCAGTTGCAGTTGCACAACCTGCCAATGCCCGGCCAGCGACAGGCCCAATTGCACGCCACGGTGCAGCAGCAAATCCAGGGACTGATAGTCGCCGGTCAGCAAGCGCTCCAGCACATCGTGCCGCGAGCGCCCCAATTGCTCGGACTGGATCAGCGCCGAGCCAATGGCCTGGGTCACCAGCACCATTTTTAACGAGTAAGGTTGCTCGATCAGCGGCATGCCGGCAGCTTCGGCAGCCTCCAGCAAGCGCCGGGGAATCGCCTGGATATACGCCGGCCCGGTCAGAATCACCAATCCAGCCACCTGACGCTCGCAGGCTTCTTCCAGCAGTTGCAGCAGGTTGGCTTCGTCGCGCGGGTGATTGATTCCGGTGACGAACACCAGTTCGCCACCGAGCACCCATTCGGCAATCCCGCTGTTTTCCGCCACGTAGGGCCAGCGCACGCCATTCTCCAAGCCTGCCTCACCGGCGCGCAGGCACATGGACTCCAGGCCCGGCAAGGCCAGCACATCGGCAATGGTCAGGCTCATGCCTGGGCATCAGCCAAGGGCGCGCGCACCCGGAGCACGGCGGTCAGCACGATGTAGGTCAGCGACGCGGCAACAATGCCCACCAACGGCGCGACCCAGGGTGAATTGAACGCCAGCACAGTGCCCACCGCATAGGCCACCAGCCCTGTCCAGTTGAACGCAGGTAGGCGTGCCTCGGCCAGGCGCGGATAGTGGCCGCGATACCGGTAGAAGAAGTCCGCCATGATCACCCCGCCAATCGGTGGGATCACCGTACCCAGCAGAATCAGGTACGGCACCAACATGTCGTACATGCCGAGCAATGCCAGCAGGGTGCCGATCACCGCGCCGGCCAGGGTCACGGTCTTGCGCCGCTTGGTGCGCAGCAGGTTGCAGCCAGCCACTGCGAAGTTGTAGATAGTGTTGTCCTGAGTGCTCCAGATATTGAGCAGCAACATGGCCATCGCCGCCATCGCAAAGCCTTGCAGCAGCAACACTTCGACGACGTCCGGTTGTTGATAGACGATGGCGCCGTAGGCACCGATCAGCACCATCAAGCCGTTGCCGATAAAGAAACCGATCAGGCTGGCCAGCACCGCCACCTTGGCCGAGCGCGAAAAGCGCGTCCAGTTGGTGGCTTGGGTCGCGCCGCTGACAAAGGTGCCGAATACCAGGGTAATCGCCGTGGACAAGTCCAGTTCAGCGGTCGGCACCACCGCCAGTAGCCCCTCCAGCCCGCCGACTTTTACCGTGGCTACCCACATCGACAGAAACAGCAGAATGCCCATTGCCGGCACCGCGATGTAGGACAGAATCTCCAGCCCGCGATAGCCGATATAGGCCGTGGCGCAGAACACCAGGCCAAACAGCACCATCAGCGCCAGCACACTGCCCTGGCCCAGCTCGAAATATTTGCCCAACACCACGGCGGCCGTGGCGGTGCCCCAGGCGTACCAGCCGATCTGGGTAAAGCCGAGGATCAAGTCGCTGAGCTTGCTGCCCACTTCACCGAAGCAGAAGCGCCCCATCAGCACCGAATTCAGCCCGCTCTTGAACGCGATGTACCCCAGGCCTGCGGCGTAGATACCCAGCAGCAGGTTACCCAGGGCCACGACGCCGAGCATGTCGGTGAAACTGAACGCCACGCCCAGCTTGCCGCCGGCAAACATGGTCGCGGTAAAGAACGTAAAGCCCAGCAGCACCATGGCGGTCGACGCCAGGCCTTTGCGCGCATGCATCGGGACTTCGCTGAGGGGGTAATCATTGCCCGGTTCTTGCTGCGTCATGTGGCGTGCTCCTGAATGAGTGACGCAGGCGTATTGCACCGTGCGTGCCAAACCGGCAGCAGTGACAGGCGCACGGTTGTGGCTGTGCACCGTGCACAGTATTTATAGCCAAACAGGGCGGGAACGCAGCGAGGGTTGTTCGCAGTGCCCAGTTGGGCACGAAAGCAGTGCAGCGGTGATACAAAATGGATCAGTCGAACAGCGTGTAGGTCGTCGCACCCCGGTGGAAGGCGAATGCAGCTTCCAGGTCACTTTCGATGGTGCGTCCGCGCGACAGTGGCGGCAGCTCATCAAGGCGGAAAAAGCCCACATCGGTGGTCTCCAAGCCCGCCATCGGTGCCGACCGATCCAGCGGTTCACACAGGAAGTAAAGCTTGTAGAAGTCCCGTATGTCCGGCCGATACAACCCCTTGGCCTTGTGCGTCACGCTATACAGTGCCCGTGCGGTCACCGTCAGCCCGGCTTCCTCGCGGATCTCCTTGACGATGTTTTCCGCCGCTGACAAGCCGATGTCGGCATAACCTCCCGGCAACGCCCAGCAGCCATCGGTCAACTCGCGCACCAGTAGAATCCGGTCGCCCTCGATGACCGCACCGCGTACGTCGACCATTGGCGTCGAGTAGCGCTGGGCGAAGTTGGTGACCAACCCGGTGATACGTTCCAAGGGCACATTGCCCAATTGCGCGAGCATCCTGTGGGCAATCTCGGCAATCTCTTCCAGGCGCTCACGCTCGAAATCATCGGTGCAAAAGTGCAGTCCCGTGGAGGCCAGTGCCTGCAGGCGTTTGGCTTGGGCCAGCCAGGTGTTTTCCATGGGTGGCTCCCGCAGTCGCTTGGTCATGTATACGCGGCGCAGGCCGTGTTCTTCAGCGCGATGGGTTTCGACATAACCACGGCGCGTGTACAGCCCGATGTTCTCGGTCATGGTTTCGTTGGTGTACAGGCGGATGGCGGTGAAGCCTGCGTCGAGGGCCTGTTGTTCGGCAAAATCCATCAGCAACCGCCCGAAGCCCAGGCCCTGGGCGTGCGGGGCGACGGCCAGGTTATCCAGCAACAGCGCGCCGTCGATATCCCGCAGGATAATAAAGCCCTGAAGCTGCCCGGCTTGCTCCAGCACATGCACGCCACCGATGTTCACCTGCTGGTGATAGTCCTCCAGCATCGGCCCCGGCTTGCGGCCAATCCGCTCGATATACGGCGAGTAGGCCGCCTGGACAATGGCCTCGATAGCAGCGACATCATGACTCGTAGCGGGGCGCATCATTGCCGCGTGCTCCTTGTGGGCAGGAAGCCACGACTGTAAGGGAGACGGGCACAAAAAAACCACCGCATGGGTGGTTTTTTCATATCGCAGGCTTATTCGCCGCGATAGATGCAGCCGCTGGTGCAGGTCTCGTGGATACGAATCGCGCTGAGCTCCGGCAGCAGGGGTTTGAGCTCATTCCAGATCCACTTGGCCAGCACTTCGCTGGTCGGGTTTTCCAGGCCTGGAATGTCATTGAGGTAGTTGTGATCAAGGCGTTCATAGAGCGGCTTGAAAATCGTCTTGATCTCCGAGAAGTCGCGAATCCAGCCGGTATGGGGATCCAGGTCGCCGCTCAGGTGGATCGCCACTTTGAACGAGTGCCCATGCAGGCGCCCGCATTTGTGGCCTTCCGGTACATGAGGCAAGCGGTGGGCGGATTCGAAGGTAAACTCTTTGAAGATTTCCACGGTGTTTTCAGCTCGGTCGATGTCTGGCAGGCGGCGAGTTTAACAGCTTGAACCCTTGCCGCGCATACCGTCCCTCTGTAGGCGCCGGCTTGCAGGTGAAAAATAGATAGGCGCCGCATTTATCCACGCCTCCCGCGATCCAAACATGGGGGAGCGGGCTAGCAACTGACCTGGGTGATGGATCAGACCGGGTACCTGTCCATTTCTGCGGTAACGGCTGCCATGGGTTCCGCTCTTGCAGCGGGTCACTTATGGAAAAGAGCCCGGAACGCCGGCCCAGCCTAAGGCGTTGTGCAGGTGCTTATTGCCTTCGCAGGCAAGCCAGCGACTAAAGGACGCTTAGTCTTTCGCCCAATTGGCCGTTATCCGCCAGCGCCAGAAACTCATCCCCCAGCCGCCGACTCTCGCTCATTGCGGTCTGCCAGTACTTGTTGCGGCTCGGGTCGTCGCCCAAGAAGCGCTTGAAGTCGCTGCGGTCGGGCAGCTTGCCGTGGGGCAGGCGGGCCAGGTAGTCCTTGGAGGGCGCCAGCAGCAACACGTCTTGCAGGCCTTGCTGGTTGCTGCGCCGCCACGGTAGGCCCTTGTCGAACCAGCCGGGGATGACCCGATCAGTGAAGTGCGGGTACAGCACGATGTCATCGCCGTGATAGGGCAGGTCGAGGTGGTAGTCCAGCAGGCCGCCATCGCGGTAGGTACCGGCGCCGGCGCCTGGCAGGTCGCGCACGCCTTGCATCACCATGGGGATCGAGCCCGACGCCAGCAATGCCTGGCGCAGGTTGCCCAGCTCCAGGGCCAGGAAGCGCGAGGGAAAATCCGTCAACGGATGCACCGGCGGGGCCTGGCGCGGATCGTGGATAATCAGGCGTTCGAAGTGCCGCGACAGCCGCGCACGGCCGCGCAGGTTATCGGCAATCACCGACGACAGGCCCAGCCCCAGGCGACCGCGGTGGTCATCGGCAAGCAGGCCGTGGCTCTTGACCACCATGATGTTGAGGCGATAGTCCGGGTTGTCCAGCACCCGCGCATCGCGCCCGGACAGCAGGTCGTCGAGCATGCGCTGGCAGCTTTGGCTGACTTCGGCCATGGTCACGCCTTTGGCAAAACGCTGTTCGTTGTACAGGCGGCCGAGGTCCAGCAGGCCTTGCACCGGGTCGGGCAGGCAGGCGCTGGCAAACCGCCAGGAACCGATGGACGCGCCGATCAGCGCGCGCTCCCGTGTCGCGCGGGGCAGCCAGTCGCCGAACAGCGCCAGGTCCAGGCCCTGGATGCCCAGTGCCTTGGGGCCGCCAGCCGCGCCGGGCAGGATGCCGACATCGGCAGGCTTGAGACCTTGCTCACGAATGCGCGCAAAGGCGCGTTTGCCGGCCTTGAGCGTCAGGGCGGGAAACTTGATGTGGATGGCTGTCATACCGGTCTCTGGTCGAGCGAGCGGGGCATTATAGAAAATCTCGCGGGATGTGGGGGAAAAGGCCTTGGCGGGAATTGCCATGGTGGCAATTCAGTTTCAGTTAAGTTGCAGCGCGTACGGTGGCTGGCGTAGGAAAACATCCTGTAACGGAGACATATCATGAAGCGCCTCACCGCTCTGGTCGCCGCCGGTATTATTGCCCTCACGGCGACCCAGGCCCGAGCCGTGGACCCCGACAAGCCACTGAAAGTGCCTGCCACTGTTACTATCGTCGCCTTTGACCAACTGGAAGCTGCGGCCCTGGCCCTGCATCCCGGATCGACACTGTTGGATACCGACCTCGACGAGGCCTATGGCAAGTACGTCTATGAGGTTGAATTGGAAGATGCCCACGGCATCGAATGGGATGTTGAATTGGACGCGCTCACCGGGCAGGTTCTCAAGAATCATCAGGATACGTAATGAAGGTAAATTTACGCGCCTGCAGTCGCGTGGCGCTGGTGCTCATGGCATTTTGCTCCAGCCTGGCAGCCCGCGACCTCAACCAGGATGAAGCCTTGGCGCTGCGCCAGCAGGGGGTGATCCTGCCGCTGGAGCAACTGTTGCAGCAGGCCATGTCGCGCTATCCCGGCTCACGCCTGCTGGAAGCCGAGCTGGAAAAGAAGCACGGGCAATATGCCTATGAAGTGGAACTGGTGACTACCGAAGGTGTGGTGCGCGAGATCAAGCTGGACGCGAGCACCGGTGTGCTGATCAAAGACGAGGAAGACTGATGCGCCTGCTGCTGGTGGAAGACAACGTACCCTTGGCGGATGAACTGTTAGCGGGTCTCCAGCGCCAGGGCTATGCCGTCGATTGGTTGGCCGACGGGCGTGATGCCGCCTACCAGGGGCAAAGCGAGCCCTACGACCTGATCATTCTCGACCTTGGGCTGCCCGGTCTGCCTGGTCTGGAGGTCCTGGCGCAATGGCGTGCCGCCGCATTGGCGACGCCTGTGCTGATCCTCACCGCCCGCGATTCCTGGGCCGAGCGTATCGAAGGGCTCAAGGCCGGCGCCGACGATTACCTGGCCAAGCCCTTTCACCCGGAAGAATTGCACCTGCGCATCCAGGCACTGTTGCGTCGTTCCCATGGCCAGGCCAACCAGCCCACCCTGCAAGCTGCCGGCCTGCACTTGGATGAGGGCCGCCAGTGCGTGCTGCGCGACGGCGCCGAGATCCAGCTGACCGCCGCCGAATTCCGCCTGTTGCGCTATTTCATGCTGCACCCCGAACAGATTCTGTCTAAAAGCCACTTGGCCGAGCACCTGTACGACGGCGAGACCGAGCGCGATTCCAACGTGCTCGAAGTCCATGTCAACCACCTGCGCCGCAAACTGGGCCGCAGCGTGATCGAGACCCGGCGCGGCCAGGGTTATCGGTTCGGCGCCAACCCTGCATGAAGTCGATCCAGCGGCGCCTGAGCCTGGGCCTGATCAGTGTGATGGTGATCGTCGGCGTGGTGCTGGCACAAACCAGCTTGTGGTTGTTCGAAGCCGGGTTGCAGCGGTACCTGGAAGCTGGATTGCGCAATGACGCCGAAAACCTGCTGGTGGCGCTGGTGCGCGGGCCCAATGGCGTGCAACTGGATGAGCAACGCCTGTCGCCGGCCTATCAGCGACCGTTCTCCGGGCATTACTTTCGCATCGATTTTGCCGATACCCACTGGCGCTCCCGCTCGCTATGGGACCAGGAACTGCCGCGCCTGCCCGAGGCCGGCCTGAAGGGCAACCTGCAACTGGGGCCGGAAGGCCAGCAATTGCTGGTGTTGCGTTCGGACTACAAGCGCTTTGGCCAATCGATTTCCATCAGCGTGGCCCAGGACTACACCCCGGTGCGCGAAAGCTTTCGCCTGATGCGCCAGATCGGCCTGGTGCTGGGGCTGGCGGCGCTGCTGCTGGTGCTGATCCTGCAACGGGTCACCGTGCGCCGCGCCTTGCGCCCGCTGGAGACCGCGCGCAACCAGATTGCCCAGCTGCAACAGGGGCAACGCTCGCAACTGGATACCCAGGTGCCGCTGGAGCTGGAGCCGCTGGTGGCGCAGATCAACCACCTGCTCGCCCACACCGAAGACAGCCTCAAGCGTTCGCGCAACGCCCTGGGCAACCTCGGGCACGCGCTCAAAACCCCACTGGCGGTGCTGTTGAGCGCGGCCTCGAGCGAGGCGCTCAGGGATCACCCGGCGCTGAGCAAACTGCTGCGTGACCAATTGGAGCAAGTACAGCAACGCCTCAACCGCGAACTCAACCGCGCTCGCCTGGCCGGGGAAACGCTGCCGGGCGCTTTGTTCGACTGCGAGAAAGAACTGCCCGGTTTGCTCGCCACCCTGAGCATGATCCACGGTGAGCACCTGGACCTGAGCTACCACGCCGCGCCCGGCCTGCAACTGCCCTGGGACCGTGAAGACCTGTTGGAGCTGCTCGGCAACCTATTGGATAACGCCTGCAAGTGGGCGGATGCCGATGTGCGCCTGACCGTCACCGAGGCGGCGCACAGCTATCGGTTGGTGGTGGAAGATGACGGCCCTGGCATCCCCGAAACCCAGCGTGACCAGGTATTCAGTCGGGGCGCGCGCCTGGATGAACAGATTGACGGGCATGGCCTGGGGCTGGGAATCGTGCGGGATATTGTCGAGGTGTGGGGCGGGGTGTTGCAGTTGCAGGAGAGTGGGTTGGGTGGGCTGAAAGTGCTGATCGAATTGCCCAAGCGTTAACGCACACCCTGCAGGAACCGGCAAGCCGGTTCCTGCAGGTCTGTGTTTTTAGACGCGGAACTGATCCATCAACCCCTGCTGCTGATTCGCCAGGCTGTTCAATGCCTGGCTCACGCGCGCCGACTCATTCGCCTGTTCCGACAGCGACTCAGTCACATCGCGGATCGTAGCGACGTTGCTGTTGATCTCCTCGGCCACCGCGCTTTGCTCTTCGGCGGCACTGGCGATTTGCAGGTTCATGTCGCTGATCACTGTGACGGCATCGCCAATCTGGCGCAGGGCGGTCACGGCCTGTCCGACTTGTTCGACGCTGCCCTGGGCCTGGCGATAACTGTTGCCCATCGAGCCGACGACCTCTTCGGTGCCGTTTTGCAATTGCTCGATCACCAGGCGGGTTTCTTCCACCGATTCCTGGGTACGCCGCGCCAGATTGCGCACTTCATCGGCCACCACCGCAAAGCCACGGCCGGCCTCACCCGCGCGGGCGGCCTCGATGGCAGCGTTCAGCGCCAGCAGGTTGGTCTGCTCGGCGATGCCGCGAATCACTTCCAGCACCGAACCGATTTTCTCGCTGTTGGCGGCCAGGCCTTCGACTTGGGCCATGGCTGTGCTCATATCTGCCGCCAACTCCCCGATGTTGCGGGTGGTGCGATCGATCACCGTGAGGCCGTCGCGGGTGGCCTGGTCGGCATCGCGTGCCGCTTGCGCAGCCTGTGCGGCACTGCGCGCGACGTCCTGTGCGGTGGCGCTCATTTCATGGGAGGCGGTGGCCACCTGATCGACCTGGCGGTACTGCTGCTCCATGCCAGCGCTGGTTTCAGTTGCAATGGCGGCGGACTGGTCGGCGGTGCCACGGGCGTCCTGCACCGAGCGTTTCACCTCGGCGATGATTGGTTGCAGCTTGTCGAGGAAGCGGTTGAACCAGCCGGCCAATTGGCCCAATTCGTCCTGTTTGTCGTAGGCCAGGCGGCGGGTCAGGTCGCCTTCGCCGCTGGCAATGTCTTCGAGCATGTGCGCCACGCCGAGGATCGGCCGTGTCACGCTGCGTGCCATCAACCAGACCAGAATCAAGCCGACCACGGCGGCAATCAAGCCCAGGCCCAGTTCCAGCAGGGTGCCGTTGGCATTGTCGGTATCCAGTTGCGCCTTCAGTGCTTCGGCGGGGGCGATCAGGACTTTCTCTGGCACATCCAGCAACACGCCCCACGGCTTGCCGCCCGGGATCGGTGTGAATGGCGCCAGTACCTTGAGCTGATGGTCGGTACGCAGGCTGCGAATCTGGGTACTGCCGGCCAGGGCGCTGATCACCTGTGCGCCGTTGGCGGTGTCGACCTGGTCCAGGCGCTGGCTGAGCTTGCTGGCGTCCGCGCTGTAGCCGGCGAGCAAACCCGTGGGGCTGAGGATGCTGACCTGGGTCTGGCCGTCGTACAGTTTTTGGCTAGCCTGTTGGCTCACCGCCTGCAGGCTGTTGAGGTTGATGTCCACCGACAGCGAGGCGATGACTTTGCCATTGACCATCAGCGGGAAGACGATGCTGGTCATCAGCACGTTTTGCCCGTCGATCTTGTAAAAGTACGGTTCGATCACACATGGCTTGAGCGTGCTGCGTGGGCAGGTGAACCACGCGTTGGCCTTTTCACCGCTGGGGCTGATGCTGGTATCGGACATGTCGCTTTCTGGCAATGCCATCGAGGTCAGCGTGCCAGGCGTCGGTTGCGACCAGTACAAGGCGAAGCGGCCTTTGTCGTTACTGCCCAGCTCCGCCTGGCCTGTGAACAGTTCATCCTTGCCATCCAGGGCATTGGCTTCGAACACCAGGGACAGACCGAGCAAATCCGGGTTGGCCTGCAGCGCGGCCTTGACCTGGCGGGTCAGGTCTTCACGGGTGTCGAAGGCGTCGAGAAAGCGCTTCTCGGCTTGCTCGCGCAGGAACAGCACTTGGCGGGAGAAACCATGGCCGTACTGGTAGGCGTCCATGAACTGTTGACGAATGCCCAGTGCCTGCACTTCACCCTGGGCCTCGATGCGCGCCTGGGCGGCTTCATCCAGCATCTGCATGCTGGAAGCCTTGACCTGCTGCGAGCTCTGCTCCATGCGATACAGCGACAGACCCACCAGCAGGGTCACGATTCCCAGCAGGCACAGGCCGGCGAGCAGGGTGATTTTCCATTGAATGGAGAGCTGCCTAAGCGACATCGGTACATCCTTACCTGAAAACACATAGAGCCAAGGTATCGGCCGGTGCCGATCTTTCTTTATTCAAACGATCAATTTAAACCTGCTTTTTTGGTGAGCGAGCACACTCGCTCACCACGGGTTTTTTGACATGAGCGCCCACCTGCTGCAAAGTGCGCGCCCTCTAATAAGACCTCCTTCAAGCCTGCACGCTGGCTGCCACCCGATGGCTGCCTGGGCGCGGGCATGCCTGTTTTTTATGTTTCTGCTTGAGGTAACCATGATTAACGCAGTCATTGCCGCGGTCGGCACCATGCTGGTGCTCAGCCTGTCCCGCGTGCATGTGGTCATCGCCATCATCGTCGGGGCCCTGGTGGGCGGCCTTACCGGCGGCCTGGGTATCGACGCCACGCTCAAGGCTTTCAATGGCGGTTTGGGAGGGGGGGCTACTGTGGCGCTGTCCTACGCCTTGCTCGGTGCTTTCGCCGTGGCAATTGCCAAATCCGGCCTGGCTCACGCCCTGGCCGACAAGGCGCTACTGCTGGTAGACCGCCAGGAAGCCACCGGCGGCAGCCATGTCAAATGGCTGCTGATCGGCCTGCTGTGGGTGGTGGCGATTGCTTCGCAGAACATCCTGCCGATCCATATCGCGTTCATTCCGTTGCTGGTGCCGCCGCTGCTCTACGTGCTGACCAAGCTGCAGCTGGACCGTCGCCTGATCGCCTGCGTGATGACCTTCGGCTTGATCACGCCCTATATGTTCCTGCCGGTGGGCTTCGGCAATATCTTCCTCAACCAGATCCTGCTGGCCAACGTGGCCAAGAGCGGTGTGGACGTCAGCCAGGTCAACGTCACCCACGCCATGAGCCTGCCGGCGTTGGGCATGGTGGTGGGCCTGCTGGTGGCGGTGTTTGTCAGCTACCGCAAGAAACGCGTGTACGACCTGGAGAAAATCGAACGGGTCGAACAGGTGGCGGTGCAGTACAACCCACTGACCCTGCTGGTGGCCGGCCTGGCGATTGCCTCGGCGTTCATCATCCAGCTGTGGCTGGACTCGATGATCATTGGCGCCCTGGCCGGGTTCCTGATTTTCTCGGTGTCGGGCATCGTGCGCTGGCGCGACACTGACGACCTGTTCACCGAAGGCATGAAGATGATGGTCATGATCGGCTTCATCATGATCGCCTCCTCGGGCTTCGCCGAAGTGCTCAAGGCCACCGGCGATGTGCGCTCGCTGGTGGAAACCTCGGCGGCCTTCATCGGCCATAGCCGTGGGGTAGGGGCGTTGCTGATGTTGCTGGTCGGTTTGCTGGTGACCATGGGCATCGGTTCGTCGTTTTCCACGGTGCCGATCCTGGCCGCGATCTTTGTGCCGCTGTGTGTGCAACTGGGCTTCAGCCCGCTGGCGATCGTGTGCATTGTCGGCACCGCCGGTGCCTTGGGTGACGCCGGTTCGCCCGCCTCGGACTCAACCCTCGGCCCCACCTCGGGCCTGAATATCGACGGCCAGCACCACCACATCTGGGACACGGTGGTGCCAACCTTCCTGCACTACAACCTTCCACTGCTGGCTTTCGGCTGGCTGGCGGCCATGACCCTCTGACACCTCCCCAGCTGTAGGCGTTGACGTCCCCGGCGCCTACAGATCCCGGGCAAATGGCCGATAACCTCTCAAGTCGCCACTAATAAGAGAGAGAAAAGCCATGCGTCTGAGCCTCAAGGCCAAAGTCCTGTCCCTCGCCGTAGTGCCGGTGCTGCTGTTTGCCGTGGTCATCAGCCTGACCACCGTCTGGATCCTGCAGGGCCAGGCGCGCAACGAAGTCGACGAAACCCGCCAGCGCCTGCTCAATGACGCCAAGGCCACCCTGCAAAGTTATGTCGAGGTGGCCATGACCACCATCAAGCCACTCTACGATGCGGCAGCCCCCGGTGATACCGCTGCGCGCGCCCAGGTCGTCAAGCTGCTCTCCAACACCGGCTACGGCAAGGACGGCTACTTCTTCGGCTACGACTCCGAGACCATCCGCCTGTTCAAGGGCAACAGCCCCGACGGTGTGGGCAAGAGCTTCAAGGACAACCGCGACCCCAACGGCGTGTACGTCAACCGTGACCTGGTCAAGGTCGGCAAGGACGGCACCCACTACCTCCAATACAGTTCGACCCAGCCGGGCCAGACCGAGCTGGTGCCCAAGATGGGCTACACCGAATACCTGCCGAAGTGGGACATGGTCATCGGTACCTCGGTGAACCTGGATGGCATCGAAGCCCAGGTGGCGGTGGTCGAGGCCAAGGTGCAAAAACGCATGGAAGGCGTGCTGCTGAGCATTCTCGGCGTGGCCGTAGTGGTGCTGTTGGTGATTGCCGCCGTGGGGATCGTCCTGGCCAATACCATGCTGCGTCCGCTGCACCTGATGAAAGCCAACCTCGACGACATCGCTGCCGGCGAAGGTGACTTGACCCGCCGCCTGGCCATCACCAGCCAGGATGAGCTGGGCGACCTCGCAGGCGCGTTCAACCGTTTTGTCGACAAGATCCATGGGTTGGTACGCCAGATCACCGAGATGACCACCCAACTCACTGGCCTGGTCAGCCAGGTCTCCGACCAGGCCCAGCGCTCCGAACAGGCCATGGAGCGCCAGCGCCACGAGACCGACCAGGTCGCCACCGCGATCAACCAGATGTCGTCGGCCGCCCAGGAAGTGGCGCGCAGTGCCCAGGGTGCCTCAGTGGCGGCCCAGCAAACCGACGCCGAAGGCCAGGCCGCCAAGCGCGTGGTGGACGGCAGCATCGCGCAGATCCATGCGCTGGTGAACGACATCCGCAGCAGCGGCGTGTCCCTCGACAGCTTGCAGCAGGACGTGTCTTCCATCGTTAGTGTGCTCAGCGTGATCCGCTCCATCGCCGAGCAGACCAACCTGCTGGCGCTCAACGCCGCGATCGAGGCTGCACGGGCAGGGGAGGCCGGGCGTGGTTTCGCGGTAGTGGCCGATGAAGTGCGTGCCCTGGCCAGTCGCACGCAGACCAGCACCCAGGAAATCCAGGGCATGATCGATCGCCTGCAAAAAGGCACCGAAGCCGCCGTGGATGCCATGCGCCGCTCCAGCGATGCCGGTGACGGCACCTCGGCCCAGGCCAATGAGGCCGGTGCGTCCCTCGACACCATGGCCCAACTGATCGGCACCATCAATTCGATGAACGCCCAGATCGCCAGCGCTGCCGAAGAGCAGACGGCCGTGGCCGAAGAGATCAACCGCAGCGTGCATCAGATTGCCGTGGCGGTGGACAGCGTTGCCGACGAAACCCAATTGGGCGCCCAGACCTCCCGTAGCCTGGCGGATCTGGGTCAGCGCCTGGGGCAGTTGGTCGGCCAGTTCCGGATCTGATCAACGTAAGCTTCGGCGTCTGGTTGAACGCGACAGCGCTAGAGGTCGCGCATCAGCAAGCCGAAGCGCAAGTCCAGCTCGGCCGGGAGCGGCACATACACCGTGTGCCCGTCCCCTGGCGCGACGTCGACGGCCTCGCCCTTGGCGTTGTGCAGCGAGGCCAGGTCAAAGTGGAAGTTGCCAGCGGGCGTCATCAACTCCAGATGATTGCCCACGGCAAAACGGTTCTTCACCTTGACCTCGGCCAGTTCGCCGCGACGTTCTCCGGTCAGCTCGCCGACGAATTGCTGGCGTTCCGACACCGAACTGCCGTTCTGGTAGTTCTGATATTCATCGTGCACGTGCCGGCGCAGGAAACCTTCGGTATAGCCACGCTGGGCCAGGGACTCGAGGTCGGTCATCAGGTTGCGGTCGAAGGCGCGGCCGGCCACCGCATCGTCGATGGCCTGGCGATACACCTGGGCAGTGCGCGCGCAATAGAAGTGCGATTTGGTGCGGCCTTCGATCTTCAGCGAATGCACGCCCATGTGAGTCAGGCGCTCCACATGCTGCACGGCGCGCAGGTCCTTGGCGTTCATGATGTAGGTGCCGTGCTCGTCCTCGAAGGCGGGCATCTGCTCATCGGGACGGTTGGCTTCCTGCAACAGGAACACCTGGTCGGTCGGTGCGCCGATTCCCAGGGCAGGTTCCGGCTGAAACAGCTGGACGATGTCGCCCGTGGCGTCTTCCATCGCCGGGGTCGCCTGGTATTTCCAGCGGCAGGCATTGGTGCAGGAGCCCTGGTTGGCATCGCGCTTGTTCATATAGCCCGAGAGCAGGCACCGTCCGGAATAGGCCATGCACAAGGCACCGTGCACAAACACTTCCAGTTCCATGGTCGGCACTTGCTGGCGAATCTCACCGATTTCTTCCAGGGACAATTCCCGTGACAGGATGACCCGGCAGATCCCTTGCTGTTGCCAGAACTCGACGCTGGCCCAGTTCACCGTGTTGGCCTGCACCGACAAGTGAATCGGCATCTGCGGGAAGTGCCGGCGCACCAGCATGATCAGCCCGGGATCGGACATGATCAGCGCGTCCGGGCCCATGGCGATCACCGGGGCCAGGTCCTTGAGGAAGGTCTTCAACTTGGCGTTGTGCGGGGCGATGTTGACGACCACGTAGAAACGCTTGCCCAGCACATGGGCTTCCTGAATGCCCAAGGCCAGGTTGGCGTGGTCGAACGCGTTGTTACGCACCCGCAGGCTATAGCGCGGCTGGCCGGCGTAGACCGCATCGGCACCGTAGGCGAAGGCGTAGCGCATGTTTTTCAGGGTGCCAGCGGGGGCGAGCAGTTCGGGAGCGAGCAGGGAAGGCATGGGTAGGGATCGCAAAAGGTCACGACGTTAGCCGAGCTGCAATGGCGGTTTATTGATCCACGTCGTTCTTTGGGCTTTTTGTATCGCTGTGTATCGGCAGGCAGCCTGGATACGTGTGGATTTACACGCGCGGGTTTTCGACACAGGCGCGATACCCCGGGGGCTTCTAATGGATGGCAACGAGGCACATCGCCTCCAACCTTGAAGCCTGGAGCTAAACACCATGAACACGAAAGCCGTCTACGCCGCCTGCCTGTTTGCCGCGCTGAACATCTGCACGCTGTCGGCCCGCGCCGAAGCCAGCGTCACAGCGCACGCCTACGACTACGGCACTCACCTGGATATCAAGCGTGTCGTGTCGATGAGCCAGGATTCCGTGCCTGCCTGCGGCGTGGTCAATGCGCGGATGACCTACCTGGACTCCCACGATACGCCCCAGGTGCTGGACTACCTCAAGTTTGGCGACGGTTGCATTGGCGATAACTGAGTCTTCGCGGCCATAAGGTGAACAGCATGTTATTGATCGCATTCCTGGGCGGCATCCTGACCGTCCTCAGCCCTTGTATCCTGCCGGTGGTGCCGTTTCTGTTCGCCGCCGCTGACCGAACCCGCCGCTCGATCCTGCTGGCTCTTGGCGGCCTGGCCCTGACCTTCGCGCTGGTGTCCAGCCTGGCGGTGGTCAGCAGTGAGTGGGTGGTCCAGGCCAGTAACACCGGCCGCCACGTGGCACTGATCGTGATGGTGCTGTTTGCGCTGTCGTTGATCTCTGCGCGGGTCGGCGGCTGGCTGGCCCGTCCGTTCGTGGTGCTGGGCAACCGCATCGATCCGGACCGCCGCACGCTGTCCGGGCCACTCAGGGCGCTGTTGATCGGCGTCGCCACCGGCCTGTTGTGGGCCCCGTGCGCCGGGCCGATCCTGGGAGTGATCCTCACCGGCGCGATGTTGCAAGGTGCCAATGCGCACACCAGCCTGTTGCTGGTGGCCTATGGGCTGGGCAGTGCATTGTCCCTGGGCACCTTGATGTTTGCCGGGCGCGGCCTGGTCAATCGACTCAAGGCGTCAATCCCGGTCACCGGTTGGCTGCGCCGTGGGGCAGGGGTGGCGGTGTTGGCGGCGGCGGTGTTGATTTCCAGCGGCGCCGACAAAACCCTGCTGGCCGGTACGTCGTCCGAAGGCCTCAGTAGCCTGGAGAAAGGCGTGCTCGAAACGGTCCCCAAAGTGGTGGACTACGTGGTAAGCAAGGTCAAGGCCGATCCCGAACGGGCCAACACGCAGGGTGCCATGCCGCCACTGGCGGGTGCAGTCGAGTGGCTCAATTCACCCGAACTCACCCGCGAATCCTTGAAAGGCAAAGTGGTCTTGGTCGACTTCTGGACCTACGACTGCATCAATTGCCAGCACACCCTGCCATACGTCAAAGCGTGGGCGAAAAAGTACGAAAAGGACGGGCTGGTAGTGATCGGCGTGCATACCCCGGAATACGGCTACGAGCGCATCATTGGCAACGTCAAGGACCAGGTGCGCAAGCTGGGCATCACCTACCCTGTGGCCATCGACAACAACTACGCGATCTGGCGCAGCTTCGACAACCAGTACTGGCCTGCCCATTACCTGATCGACGCCAGCGGGCAAGTGCGTTACACGCATTTTGGCGAAGGTCGTTATGAGGCTCAGGAGCAAATGATCCAGACCTTGCTGGATGAGGCCAAAGCCCCCAAGTGAAGCGGTCTATGCTTGTTCGATAAACGAGGGCACTCCCAGGTTTCGCTGCGGACTAAGCAACAGGGCCTACAAGGGCCCGATGCTTTTCTGACATGGACCGGACATGAATCAAACCAACCTGCAATTCAAAACCCTGCTGTTACTGCTGGGCCTGGTAACCGTCGCTTTCATTTGGATACTGCTGCCGTTCTACGGCGCAGTGTTCTGGGCGGTCATCCTCGGCATCATCTTTGCCCCGATGCAGCGTCGCCTGCAGCAACGCTTTGGCTGGAACCGCAATTTCACTTCCCTGGCGACCTTGTCGGCTTGCCTGATCATCGCGATCTTGCCGGTGATCATCACCAGCGCCTTGCTGGTGCAAGAGGGTGCGACGCTCTACAAGAACATCGAGAGCGGCAAGCTGGATGTGGCCGGTTATATCGAGCAGTTCAAGAACGTGCTGCCGCCCTACTTCCAGCACCTGCTGGACCGCTTTGGCATGGGCAATCTGGAAGGCTTGCGGGAGAACATCGTCAAGAGTGCGATGCAGGGCAGCCAGTTCTTCGCGACCCAGGCGTTCAGCTTCGGGCAGGGCACGTTTGATTTCCTGGTGAGTTTTTTCATCATGCTGTATTTGCTGTTTTTCCTGCTGCGCGACGGCCCGGAGCTGGTGCGCAAGGTGCGCACGGCAGTGCCCTTGGCCGAGCCGCAGAAGCGCCGGTTGCAACTCAAGTTCAATCGGGTGGTGCGTGCCACGGTCAAGGGCAACGTACTGGTGGCCGTGACCCAGGGTGCGCTGGGTGGGTTGATCTTCTGGTTCCTGGATATCCCCAGTGCGTTGCTCTGGGCGGTGCTGATGGCGTTTCTGTCGTTGCTGCCAGCGGTGGGCGCGGGGATCGTATGGGGGCCGGTGGCCGCGTACTTCCTGTTGAGCGGCTCGATCTGGCAGGGCGTGGTGCTGGCGCTGTTCGGCGTGTTTGTGATCGGCCTGGTGGACAACGTGCTGCGCCCGATTCTGGTGGGCAAGGACACCAAAATGCCGGACTACCTGATCCTGATCTCGACTCTGGGCGGTCTGTCAGTGTTTGGCCTGAACGGCTTTGTGATCGGGCCGCTGGTGGCGGCGTTGTTCATGTCGAGTTGGGCGTTGTTCGTGGAGAGCAAGCCGCGAGTCAAGTTGCCATTACCTTAGAAGCCGCTTCACGCTTCAAGCTTCAGGCTTCAGGCTTCAGGCTTCAGGCTTCAGGCTTGCAGCGGCTTCACGGCTGCTTTTAAAAGGGCCGCTGATGGCTTCGCCATCGCGAACCAGGTACCAGCAGGCGAGTAATCCCGACGCTCGAAGAGCGGCGGGGACGGCGCTGCCAATGACGGACATGATCTGAACAGTGGGCATAAGGACCTCCAATCGCTATGGAGGTCACCTTACGGGTCTGGACGGCTAAGGAAAAATCACCTGGCTCGATAGTCGACATCGACGCGAGACGTCAGTCCACGACCTGATCGAGCATGTTCACCACTTCCTGCTCGCTGAGCAGGCCTTTGCGCACCAGGTTTTCTGCCAGCAACGCAAGGAATTTGGCGCTGCGGTGTCCCTCCAGGTGCTTGAGCTCCGTGAGGGCACTGTAGACCTTGCTGGACGTACAGAGGCCAGCGGTGCGGTGCGGGTTTTGCGTGGGCATGGTCAGTCGTCCTTGTTGTTATTGGGTGGACAGGCTCGATAGTGGGAGTGTGTCGTGACACAAACATGACAGCGTAAGGCCAGGTCGAGCAAGTAGACATTGGTGTCGATGATGTGCGATTTGGCCTCGAACATTGTCCTCAGAGCGACCTTGGCAGCCTGAATCCGGACTTTTCACGCAAAAAAAGGCCCCGCTGTCGGGCGAGGCCTGTTTTTGAGGTGACGATTGCCGGTTACCAGCCGCGGCGATAATAGCCGTGGGGAGGGCCATAGTAGCCACGGGGTGGGCCGTAATAGACCGGCGCCGGGCGGTAGTAAACCTGTTCTTGCACATACACCGGAGGTGGCGGTGCGTAGTAGACCGGTGGCGGCGCTGCATAGACCGGCTGCGGTTGCACATACACCGGCTGCTGCACGTAGACCTCGCGTGGTTGGCTGGCAACGACGGAGCCTACGACTGCTGCGCCGACTAAAGCACCCAATACAGCCGGGCCACCCCAACCACCACCGTGGGCGGAGGCTTGGCCTGCCATAGCGAGTGCGCCAACAAGCAAGGCGATCTTGGGGATTGTACGAATCATGGTCATTCCTCGGTTAGCCCCAGCGCTTGTGGTCTGCAATCAATAGACTCAAGTAATGTCGCGGGGATACTTTTAAGACAACGTATTTCTGAAAAACAGCACAGCCGCTAGGTAAAGGTTGTGTAAGGTCTGTACCGATTTGCTTACTCAAAGGAGTTACCCATGCAGATGCACCCCAACAAGGACACCCGGCTGTGCATGTCACTGTCGGCGCGCCCCGGGAATTTCGGCTTGCGTTTTCATAACCACCTGTACGAACAGCTGGGTCTGAACTTCTACTATAAAGCCTTCAGTAGCCAGGATTTGCCCGGCGCGATCGGCGGTATCCGGGCGCTGGGCGTGCGGGGTTGCGGGGTTTCCATGCCGTTCAAGGAGGCCGCTATTGCCTTGGTGGATGAACTCGACGATTCGGTTCAAGCCATCGACTCCCTGAACACCATCGTTAACACCGACGGGCACCTCAAGGCCTACAACACCGACTACATCGCGATCGAGCAGTTACTGAAAAAGCATGCCGTGCCGAAAGCATCGACCTTTGCCCTACGAGGCAGCGGTGGCATGGCGAAGGCCGTGGCCAGTGCCTTGCGCGATGGCGGTTACGCCAATGGCGTGATCGTGGCGCGCAACGAGACGGCGGGCCGGGCGTTGGCGCGAAACCTGGGCTATCAGTGGCAGGCCGAGTTGGGCGACTTGCGCCCGCAGATGCTGATCAACGTGACGCCCATCGGCATGACCGGCGGCGCCGAGGCGGATGCGCTGGCATTTGACGCCGAAGCCGTGGATGCTGCAGAGACCGTGTTCGATGTAGTGGCGATCCCCGCCGAAACGCCATTGATCGTGCGCGGACGGGCCAAGGGCAAGCGAGTGATTACCGGGCTGGAAGTGATCGCGATCCAGGCGCTGGAGCAGTTTGTGCTCTATACCGGTGTGCGACCGACGCAGGAGCAGTTCGAAAAAGCCGTGGCATTTGCACGCCACTGAAGAATACGGAACATCCAATGTGGGAGCAGGCAAGCCCGCGCCCACATTTTTGGATCGCGTCAGGCCTGTTCCAGCTGTGCCAGCCGCTCTTCCAGCGCCGCAATCCGTGCTTCCAGCTCTTCGATGCGTTCTACAGACACGCCACTGACAGCCCCACGCTCCACCGGGCTCCCTCGCGCCGCGATAATTGCCTCGATCTCTGCCGGATCTCCCAGTGCGTGGGTGTAGCGATCTTCCCGCTGTCCCGCCTGACGCGGCACCAACAGTGCCAGCCCGCGGGCAATCAGGCGCTCGAGCTGGTGCACCACCTGCTCGGCATCTTCGAAGTCATGCATGCGCCCGCTGCGGGTGAGCAACTCATTGACGGTCTGCGGCCCGCGTAAAAACAGTAGCCCGGTCAGGATCACCTGGGCCGGCACCAGTTCCAGCGCCTTGTCCACACGATGCTCCCAGCGGTCGGCACGGCTGCCCATTACCAGGCGGGTGAAACCCTGGCCCTCGAGCACACGCAGGCTCTGGCCGACCTGGCCCTGGCTGAGGTTCATCACCGGTTCGCGGCTGGTTTTCTGGTTGCAGGCCAGGACCAGGGCATTGAGCGTCAGGGGGTAGGTTTCCGGGTTGGTCGCCTGTTTTTCGATCAGGCAGCCCAGGATGCGGATTTCCGTGCTGTTCAGGCGCGGCTCAGGGGTGTCGGTGTCGTGCTCGGCGGTCATCGCGCTTTCCCTATGCATTGAAGGTCCTTAGCGTAATCCCGAAAAAATAAAAGACAAGCGCCCGGCATGCCTATAATCGTCGCTGGTTCAAACCTGCCATTACCCATGAGACTGCCATGACTATTTCCCTGTACGCCTCTTCCATCCCGGTCTTCAAGCAAATGCTCACCGCCCTGAGCGGCGTGTTGACCAAGGCCGAAGCCCACGCAACCGCCAAGAACATCGAGCCGAACGCCTTGCTGCAAGCGCGCCTGTTCCCGGACATGTTCCCACTGGTGCGCCAGGTGCAGATCGCCGTCGATTTCGCCAAGGGCGTTTCCGCGCGCCTGGCCGAGATCGAAGTGCCGAAATATGAAGACACCGAAGTCACCTTCGCTGACCTGCAAGCGCTGATCGCCAAGGTGCTGGCGTTTATCGACACCCTCCAGCCTGCACAAATCGACGGCAAGGAAGGCATCGAGATCGTCACCCGTCCTGGCACGCCGAAAGAGAAGCGCTTCAGCGGCCAGTCCTATCTGCTGACCTACGGTCTGCCGCAGTTCTTCTTCCACGTCACCACGGCTTACGCTTTGCTGCGCCACAACGGCGTGGAAGTGGGCAAGCGTGACTACATGGGCGCTTTCTA
The DNA here is from genome assembly GCF_002980075.1 of Pseudomonas sp. MYb13. Lineage (NCBI taxonomy): Bacteria > Pseudomonadati > Pseudomonadota > Gammaproteobacteria > Pseudomonadales > Pseudomonadaceae > Pseudomonas > Pseudomonas sp. MYb13. The sequence continues at coordinate 30,721 of NZ_PCQI01000007.1, forward strand.
AGCGCGCATAAAAAACCGGGGCGGTTCATACACGAGCCGCCCCGGTTTTTTTGTGCGCGACTGTTAAGCCGGCTGCTGTTCCTTGCCCAGGCACGCGGCCGCGGTGAACAGCACATCGGTGGACGAATTGAGCGCGGTTTCGGCCGAGTCCTGCAGCACGCCGATGATGAAACCGACAGCCACCACCTGCATCGCAATGTCGCTGGGGATGCCAAACAGGCTGCACGCCAGGGGAATGAGCAGCAGCGAACCACCCGCCACGCCAGAGGCGCCACAGGCACAGATGGCGGCGACCACACTGAGCAGCACCGCAGTCGGCAGGTCGACGGCGATACCCAACGTGTGCACGGCGGCCAGGGTCAGGACTGTGATGGTAATCGCGGCACCCGCCATGTTGATGGTGGCACCGAGGGGGATCGACACCGAGTAGGTGTCTTCATGCAGGCCCAGGCGTTTGCTCAGCGCCAGGTTGACCGGAATGTTCGCGGCCGAGCTGCGGGTGAAAAACGCGGTGATCCCGCTTTCACGCAGGCACATCAGCACCAGTGGGTACGGATTGCGGCGCAGTTTCCAGAACACGATGGCCGGGTTGATCACCAGCGCCACGAACAGCATGCAGCCGATCAGCACCACCAACAGGTGGGCGTAGCCGAGCAGGGCGCCGAAGCCGGAGGTGGCCAGGGTCGAGGCCACCAGGCCGAAGATGCCCAGGGGGGCGAAGCGGATCACCACGCGCACGATCAACGTGACGCCATTGGACAGGTCGTCGAGCACGGTGCGGGTGGTTTCCCCAGCATGACGGATGGCAATCCCCATGCCGATGGCCCAGGCCAGGATGCCAATGAAGTTGGCATTCATCAGCGCGCTGACGGGGTTGTCCACCACGCTCAGCAACAGGCTTTGCAACACCTCGCCAATGCCGCCCGGCGCGCTGACCGTTGCGTCATGGGTCGCCAGCACCAGTGAGGAGGGGAACCACATGCTGGCAATCACCGCGACCACGGCTGCAGCAAAGGTGCCCAGCAGATACAGGAACAAAATCGGCTTGATGTGGGTTTCCTGGCCATGCTTATGGTTGGCGATCGACGCCATCACCAGCACAAACACCAGGATCGGTGCCACGGCCTTGAGTGCCGTGACAAAGACCTTGCCGATAAAACCGGTGGCCTTGGCCGCCTCGGGCAGCAGCAGGGCCAGCAGAATGCCGGCGATCAAACCGATGACGATTTGTGTGACCAGGCTGACGCGCGCTAGTCGATGCAGGAGGGAAGGGGCAGCAGTCATAAACACTTGTCTCTAGTTTTTGGAGGCACAGCGGCACAGGCGGAAAGGGCTGTAGGACGCGGATCGCGAAGTCTAGCATGCGGAAGGGCACCTCCCTGGCGGTGCGGCATTGCGTCGCCACGTACCCAAGCTTTCGCAAAATCCTGTTAAGATTCTGTCCTCTCATTTTTCCTATCCTTCAGCGAGCCCCCAGGGCAGTCGTTGATGTCGTCGTTTCTGGAGTTTTCATGTTGTTTCCCATCCTGCTGCTGTCGGCCGCCGGCTTTACCGTGCTGACCACAGAATTCGTCATCGTCGGCCTGCTGCCGTCCATTGCCCGTGATTTACACGTCAGCGTGTCCCAGGCCGGGCTGTTGGTGACATTGTTCGCGTTTACCGTGGCGGCTTTTGGCCCATTTCTCACGGCCTACTGCGCGCGTTTCCCACGCAAGCGGCTGTTTATCAGCATCTTGATCATGTTCGGCGTGGCCAATACTGTGGCGGCACTGGCACCGAACATTTGGGTGATGGCGTTGGCTCGGTTGATCCCGGCCCTTGGCCTGCCGGTGTTCTGGGCCTTGGCCAGTGAAACGGCGGTGGACATCGTCGGCCCCGAATACGCCGGGCGCGCTATAGAAAAGATCGGCTTCGGTATCGTCTGCGCCACGGTGTTCGGCATTCCGGTGGGCACGCTGATTTCCGATATGTTCGGCTGGCGTACCGCGTTTGCCATCCTCGCGGTCGTGGCGGTGGCCAAGGCCTTGCTGCTGTTTATCTACTTGCCGGTGACAAAACCGAAGAACAATGAAGTGACGTTGCGCGCGCAGTTCAAGATCCTGCGCAACCCGCTGATGCAGGGCCATATTTTGCTGTCGATCCTGGTGTTCAGTGGCATGTTCACGGCGTACACCTACCTGGCGGACATCCTTGAGCGCCTCGCCGGTTTCGACGGCACGCTGGTGGGCTGGTGCCTGATGGGCTTCGGCGCGGTCGGGTTGATTGGCAATTCGCTGGGCGGGCGTGCGGTGGATCGCCACCCGTTGATCGCCTCCATGGTGTTCTGCGGCTTCATGATCGCCGGCATGGTCGCGCTGGTGCCGGCGATTCACTCCACCGTCGGCCTGGCGGCGGCGATGGCCGTGTGGGGCGTGACTCAGGCAGCGATGTTTCTGGTCAGCCATGTGCGCTTGATGAAGGCCGCGCCCCACGCGCCTGCGTTTGCCGCGTCGCTGAATATCGCCGGGGCCAACCTGGGGATCGGCCTGGGCGCCATGGTAGGTGGCCATGTGATCGATACCCTCGGCCTGGGCAGCCTGGGCTTTGCGGCTTCCGGGTTTATCCTGGTGTCGATCCTGCTGGCGTTGTGGCTGATGACCGCCAAGCAACCAGTCGCCTCCAACGCCTGAATAGTCAGGGCAGGGTGGTGAACAGCTCCCGCCGGGCACCTTCGGTAATCGCCACGATGCCGGGGTGCTTGACCTTGCGTTCCACCGAAATCGCGTAGAACGACTCAGTCACGGCCACGGTCTGGCCAATCAGCGCCACGCCGTACTGGCGCACCACCTCATCGGCGATCACGCTGGGGGCGATAAAGATCCCGCTACCGGATTGACCAAACGCCTGCATCAAGGCGCTGTCATCGAATTCGCCGATGATCTTCGGCTGAATCTGCTGCTCGGCAAACCAGCGCTGCAGGCGACTGCGCACAACGGTTTCCGCCCCCGGAATCAACAGTGGCGCGCCGTGCAGGCAGTGCGGGAAATCACCACCGTATGCGTCAGCCAGGGCCTGGGTGGCGAAAAAGCTGATGCCACATTCGCCCAGTTTCTGGCTGTAGCCCTTGATGTCCAGGTGCGTGGGCATCGGGCTGTCGGAAATCACCAAGTCCAGTCGCTGGATCGCCAGGTCGGCGAGCAGGCGTTCGAGTTTGTCTTCGCGGCAGGTAATGCGGATGGGCTCACTCAACTCGATGGTCGGCGCGATCAGCCGGTAGACGATGGACTTGGGCACCACGTCCGCCACCCCGACACGGAACAGGATCTGCTGCTCATCAGGCTGCGCGCGCAGCATGGCCTCCAATTCATTACCGGTCTGGAACATTTGTTCGGCGTAGGGCAGGGCCTGGCGCCCGGCTTCGGTCAGTTCAAGCTGGCGCCCGACGCGCTGAAACAGGGCGATGCCATAGGTCTCCTCCAGCAGGCTGATCTGCCCGCTGATAGTCTGGGGCGTGAGGTTGAGCTGCTCACAGGCGCGCACGATGCTGCCGGTCTTGGCCACCACCCAAAAGTAGTGCAGTTGTCGGTAATTGAGCATGGCACCCATCACTTCGTAAAAACCGAAGTATACGCGAGAAAAATACGAATTTTCCTGAACTGTTCGCCTGCATAGAATGCCTCGCTATCGCGGGGCCACTATTTGGACCCAATGGTTCTAACGAGGAAGACATCATGAAACTCAATTCCCTGGGCGCGGCGTCGTTACTTGCGCTTTCATTGGTAGTGATCAGCGGTTGCGATCAGGTCGAGAAAAGCGCGCAGCAGGTGCTGGGCAAAGCCACCGAGTCGGCCAAGCAAGCGATCGATGACACCCACAAAGCCGCCGAGCAGGCATTGAGCGAAGCCACAAATGGCCTGATCACCCCGCAGAAGAAGGATGATCAGCAAGAGAAAGAAGCAGAATCGAACAGCAAAGAAGCGTAATTACCCGCACCTAATTTCCCGTACAACGTCAGGACTGACCTATGGACTACCTTTTACAACTGGCCGCCAGCCCCACCGCCTGGATTGCCCTGGCTACCCTGATCGTCATGGAGATCGTGCTGGGCATCGATAACCTGATCTTCATTTCGATCCTTACCAACAAATTGCCGGAGAAGCACCGGGCCAAGGCGCGGCGCATCGGTATCAGCATGGCGTTGGTACTGCGCCTGGGCCTGCTCAGCACCATCGCGTTCATCGTGCAGCTGACGACGCCGGTGTTCGAAGTGTTTGGCCAGGCGTTTTCGTGGAAGGACATGATCCTGATCGCCGGTGGCCTGTTCCTGGTGTGGAAGGCAACCACCGAGATCCATCACAGCATGGACCCGGAGCCCGAGGAGAAGGCCAGCGTCGGCAATACCGTAGCCATCGGCTTTGCTGCGGCTATCGGGCAGATCCTGTTGCTTGACCTGGTGTTTTCCATCGACAGCATCATCACCGCCGTGGGCATGACCGAGCACTTGCCGATCATGATCATCGCCGTAGTGACCTCGGTGATCGTGATGCTGGTGGCGGCCGAGCCGTTGGCCAAGTTCATCAACGACAACCCGACCGTGGTGATGCTGGCCCTGGGCTTCCTGATCATGATCGGCATGACGTTGATCGCCGAAGGCTTCGGCGCCCATGTGCCTAAAGGCTACGTGTACGCGGCCATGGCGTTCTCGGCGGCTATCGAATGCTTGAACATTGCCCGTCGCAACCGCCACAAGCGTTTGCTCGCTGCCCGGCAATAACGGCTGAAACCAAAAGGCCGGCTGCGCACACAAGTGCTCAGCCGGCCTTTTGCTGTCTGTTAGAATTCGTGCACTTGATAGCGTGAGGTCCTACATGAACGAGCCGATTCGTCTTACCCAATACAGCCATGGCGCGGGATGTGGCTGCAAAATATCGCCCCAGGTATTGGAAGTGATCCTCGCCGGCAGTGGCGCACAGAACCTCGACCCCAACCTGTGGGTGGGCAATGCTTCACGCGATGACGCAGCGGTGTACGCCATTGACGACGAACGCGGCGTGGTCTCCACCACGGACTTTTTCATGCCGATTGTCGATGACCCATTCGATTTCGGCCGGATTGCCGCCACCAACGCGATCAGCGATATCTATGCCATGGGCGGTGACCCGCTGATGGCGATCGCCATTCTCGGCTGGCCGGTAAACGTACTGGCGCCGGAGATAGCCCGAGAGGTGATCCGTGGTGGCCGTTCGGTGTGCGACGAAGCCGGTATTCCCCTGGCGGGCGGCCACTCCATCGACGCTCCGGAGCCGATCTTCGGGCTGGCCGTGACCGGCATCGTGCAAAAGCGCCACATGAAACGCAACGATACCGCCACGGTTGGCTGCCGGTTGTACCTCACTAAGCCCATAGGCATCGGCATCCTCACCACCGCTGAGAAGAAGGGCAAGTTGCGTGAGGTGGACATCGGCCTGGCTCGTGACTGGATGTGTACCTTGAACAAGCCTGGCAGCCGTTTCGGTAAATTGGCGGGTGTCACGGCCATGACCGACGTCACCGGCTTCGGCCTCTTGGGCCATCTGGTGGAAATGGCTGATGGCAGCGGTGTGTCGGCACGTATCGAATACGCGAGCGTTCCACGCCTGCCGGGGATCGAGGACTACTTGGACCAAGGCTGCATGCCAGGTGGCACCCTGCGTAACTTCGACAGTTACTCAAGCAAGCTCGGGCGCCTGCAGGAGTTGCACAAGCGTGTGCTGTGCGATCCGCAGACCAGCGGCGGCCTGTTGATCGCGGTGACCCCCGAAGGCGATGCCGAGTTCCAGGCCGTGGCGGCCGAACTGGGCCTGAGCCTTGAGCCTATTGGTGAGCTGGTCGAGCGACAGACCCACGCGGTAGAGGTGTTTTGATGGCGCCGGACATCACCGATTACCGCGATATTTTCCTCAATGACCGGCCGATGATGGATACCCGTGCGCCGGTCGAGTTCGCGAAGGGCGCCTTTCCGGGTGTGATCAACCTGCCACTGATGACCGATGACGAGCGTCAGAGGGTCGGCACCTGCTACAAGCAGCAAGGCCAGCAGGCGGCAATCGTGCTGGGGCACGAGCTGGTGTCCGGGCGGGTCAAGGCCGAGCGCATCGAACAGTGGGCGCGGTTCGCCCAGGCGAATCAGCAGGGTTACCTGTATTGCTTTCGCGGCGGTTTGCGTTCGCAGATCGTTCAGCAATGGCTGAAGACGGAGGCGGGCATCGATTACCCGCGAGTCGGTGGCGGATACAAAGCCATGCGCACCTTTTTGCTGGAGACTGTCGAGCAAGCTGCCACGCAGTGTGACTTCGTGTTGCTGGGCGGTATGACCGGCACCGGCAAGACCGAAGTGCTCGGCCATTTAAACAATGCCCTGGACCTGGAGGGTCATGCCAACCATCGCGGTTCCAGCTTTGGCAAGCGTGCCACGGCGCAGCCGTCCAACATCGACTTCGAAAACCGCCTGGCGATAGACCTGCTGAAAAAGCGCGCGAACGGCATCGAACAGTTCGTGGTCGAGGACGAAAGCCGCATGATTGGCAGTTGTGCATTATCGTTGCCGTTGCACAAAGGCATGCAGGCCTTCCCCATGGTGTGGCTGGAGGACAGCGTTGAAGGGCGGGTCGAGCGTATCCTGCGTGACTACGTGGTGGACCTGTGTGCCGAGTTCATCGAGGCATTTGGCGAGCAGGGCCATGCAGTGTTTGCCGAGCGCCTGACCCAGAGCCTGTCCAACATCCACAAACGCTTGGGCGGTGAACGTTTCCAGAGACTTCAGGCGGTTATGCAGGATGCGCTGGCGGAACAGGCGCGCACCGGCGCAGTGGATTTGCACCGGGTGTGGATCGAAGGGCTGTTGCGCGAGTATTACGACCCGATGTACGCCTTCCAGCGTGAAAGCAAAGGCGCACGGATCGAGTTTGCAGGAGAGCAAGGGGCTGTGGTGGCGTATCTGCGCGAGCGTTTGCTGGCTAGAGGATAGCCGATCCGATCAGCCCGCAAAGCACCCCCACCAGCATGGTCAACCCAGCCACCGTCACCAGCACGCGCGTATCGAAATCCTTGCGCAGCATCAGCAGTGACGGCAGGCTTACGCTGGGCAGGGTCATCAGCAGGGCCACCGCGGGTCCAGTGCCCATGCCCAGTGCCATCATGGTCTGGACGATAGGGATCTCCGCGGCCGTTGGAATCACGAACAGCGTGCCGACAATCGCCAGTGGCACCAGCCATATCAGGCTGCTGGCCATGGCGCCATCCACATGCGGGAACAGCCAGACCCGTGCCGCGCCCAATATCAGCACCGCCAGGATGTAGATCGGAATGGTGTTCCAGAACAGCTGCCACAGGGTACGCAACCAGCGGCTGAGGAACGGTTGCGACTCGCCTGCGCTGACCTCTGCCACGGCGCCCAGTGCGGCTTGCGGCAGCTGGTCTGGCCGCGCAATGCGCTGTGCCACCAGGGACACGCCCACCACCAGCACCACGCCTGCTACCAGGCGCAACGCGGTAAAGCCCCAGCCGAGCACAAAGCCCATGAACACCAGGGTGGCAGGGTTGAGCACCGGGTTGGCGATCCAAAATGCCAGCGCCGCGCCCACTGACACCTGTTGGCGCCGCATGCCCGCGGCGACGGGGGCTGCGCAACAACTGCACATCATCCCAGGCAGGGCGAACAGCCCGCCGCGCAAGGTCGATCCCAACCCAGCACGGCCAAACAGGCGCAGCAGCCAGTCGCGGGGGATCAGTACTTGCAGCAGTGAGCCAAGGACCACCGCCAGCACGGCCGCCTTCCAGATCGCCAGGAAATACACCTGAGCATAGGCCAGCGCGGCGGCCAGTGGCGCGCTTTGCTGATCGTTGAGAATGGAGGCGCCAATGCTGTGGCTGTCGGCGGCAACGAAGGCCTTGAGGTAGTAGGGCGACCATTTCACATAGTAGAGGCCCACGCAGGCGACCAGCAGGAATAGCGCAGGTTTCCACCAGAAAGACCAGCCCCTGTCAGGCTTGGAGGAGGTGAGATTGGGCATGGTGATGATCCGCAGGTGAGTCAGTAGCGGCGCATCATACGCTGTCAGCTGTCGGCACTCACCTGTGTCGGTTCCGGGCAGCTTTGGTCGCCATCGTTCAAGCCTTGCTTGTAGTTGCGGCTCAGCAGGGAAGCCTTGCCGTTGTGCCAGGTCAGCGTCAGTACATACAGGGTGTCGTAGTCACTGCCGGACCAGTCGTCGGTGATGGTGTGCTTTTCGCCCGAGGCTTCACTGGCGACCTTGTTGATCAACTCCGGCAGGTAGCCGTGGGACCAGGCGGTGTAAATGATGGCGTTGTGATACTTGTCTTCCACCAGTTCATCGGCGAGGGCGCTGGTGTCATTCGCGGAAAACTTGATGTTCACCGGCAGGCCCAGCTTGATCGCGCTGGGGCTGATGGTCATCAGCGGTCGAATGTAGCTGTAGGAATTGTCCAGCTCACCTTCCTCCACATTGCGTGTCGGGTTGGCGGCGAAGACGAAATTGGCCTTGCCGAATTTTTCCGGCAATACCGTGGCCAGGTTCATCGCACGGTTGAGGCCCTGGCAATTGAGTTGCCCCAGGCCGCCGGCGGGTTTTTCACCATGGCGCAGGAACACGAGGGTTTGCACGCCGTCCACCTGGTCGGCGCTGCTGACGCGCGACTCCAGGGTCAGGCCGAGAGCGCCGCCGACTAATAACAGCGGCAACATGATGTATGAATATCGCTTCAGGCGCAGCGCAAGGCACAGAGGCTTGATTGTCATGGGTGTCGAGTCTTCAGTGCATCGGATTAAGGCGGACAAGCCCGGCCCCAGTGACGCATCCGGCGTCCTGCGGTTTTCCCTGTCGATAGAGCGAGGCGCCTCCATTCACCGTACGAGCGCACTTGAGAGTGCATGTGGGCCTATTGGTTCGCCCATGCGGGATAATAGCCAGCCGATGTTGCGCATTGATGACCCATGCAGGACACCGTGGGGATGACTATCATGGGGGCTTTCTGAGCTTAACGGCGCATGCTGCCTTGAGGACTTCCCAATGAACCCACTCGCCGCTTTCCCGATCAACAGCAAATGGCCGGCTCACCATCCCGAGCGTTTGCAGTTGTACTCACTGCCCACGCCCAACGGGGTAAAAGTGTCGATCATGCTCGAAGAATTGGGCCTGCCCTATGAGGCGCACAAAGTCAGCTTCGGGACCCAGGACCAGTTGTCTCCCGAGTTCCTGTCCCTGAACCCCAACAACAAGATCCCCGCGATCATCGACCCCAATGGCCCCAGCGGCGTGCCACTGGCGTTGTTCGAGTCGGGCGCGATCCTGATTTACCTGGCCGAGAAAACCAGCCAGCTGCTCTCCGAAGACCCTGCCACCCGCTACGAAACCATCCAGTGGCTGATGTTCCAGATGGGGGGGATCGGCCCGATGTTTGGCCAACTGGGGTTCTTCAACAAATTCGCCGGCAAGGCCTATGAAGACAAGCGCCCTCGCGACCGCTACGCCGCCGAGTCCCGGCGCTTGCTGGGCGTGCTGGAGAAGCGCCTGCTGGGCCGTACCTGGATCATGGGCGACGAGTACAGCATCGCTGACATCGCGACCTTCCCATGGATCCGCAACCTGATCGGCTTCTACGAGTCCGGTGACCTTGTAGGGATTGCCGACTTCCCCAATGTACTGCGCGCGCTGGACGGTTTCGTCGCACGGCCAGCAGTGATACGTGGCCTTAATATTCCGGGTTGAACCATGCCGACTTTCGATTTCAAACAGCTGGACGTATTCAGCCGCGTGTCGCTCAAAGGCAACCCGCTGGCGGTGGTGTTCGGTGCCGACAGCCTGAGCGACCAGCAGATGGCGGACTTTGCCAACTGGACCAACCTCAGCGAAACCACGTTCTTGCTGACGCCCCGCGATCCCAGGGCTGACTACCGGGTGCGCATTTTCACCACCTTGAAGGAGCTGCCGTTCGCCGGGCATCCGACGCTGGGCAGTTGCTACGCGTGGCTGCAGGCCGGTGGCATTCCTACAGGCGACGAAATCATCCAGGAGTGCGAAATCGGCCTGGTGCGTATCCGCCGCCAGGGCGATGAACTGGCGTTTATCGCGCCGCCGCTGTTGCGCGCAGGACCGGTGGAGGCCAGCGTGATAGAACGCGTGCGCGTGGCGTTGGGGTTGGCGCCTGGAGCGATTCTTCGTAGCCAGTGGGTCGACAACGGCGCGGGCTGGCTGGCAGTGATGCTGGCCGAGCGCAACCAGGTGCTGGCGTTGCAACCGGATTACTCGCAATTGCTGGGTTTGGCCGTGGGTGTGATCGCCCCTTGTGACCCGGCTCGTGACGATGTGGAGACGCACTTTGAAGTGCGTGCCTTTATCGCCGGCGACGGGGCCCAGGAAGACCCGGCCACTGGCAGCTTGAACGCCGGGCTCGCTCAATGGTTGCTCGGTGAGGGGCTGGCCCCCGAGCGCTATGTGGTCAGCCAGGGCACGGCCATAGGACGTGCGGGGCGAATCCTCGTTGAGCGCCAGGGCGATGAAATCTGGGTTGGTGGCGCCGTCGCGGTGTGCATCGACGGACGAGTACAGCTCTAGATCAATAAATTGTTACGGCCCACGCAATACACTGTTGGCCCCTTGGCGTTTGTGCTGCGGGGCCCTGGGGGCATAAGCTTTCGCCCCAAAGTTTTCTGCCATTTTTTTCAGGACCGCCATGACCAGCCAGTTCCCCCAAGCCCGTCCACGCCGCCTGCGCCGCTCCCCGGAGCTGCGTGGCTTGTTCCAGGAAAGCGAATTTACCCTCAACGACCTGGTGCTGCCGATCTTCGTCGAAGAAGAAATTGACGACTTCGTGCCCATCACCAGCATGCCGGGCGTCGTGCGTATCCCCGAGAAAAAACTGGCCGGCGAGATCGAGCGCTATGCCCGTGCCGGTATCAAGTCGGTGATGACCTTTGGCGTGTCCCACCACCTGGACGCCAGCGGCAGCGATACCTGGAAAGAGCGCGGCCTGGTCTCGCGCATGTCCTCGATCATCAAGGACGCGGTGCCTGAGATGATCGTGATGTCCGACACCTGCTTCTGCGAGTACACCGACCACGGCCACTGCGGCGTCATGCACGGCGCCCAGGTCGACAACGATGCGACGCTGGTCAACCTCGGCAAGCAAGCCGTGGCGGCGGCACGTGCCGGAGCCGACGTCATCGCCCCCTCGGCGGCGATGGACGGCCAGGTCCAGGCGATTCGACGCGCCCTGGATGACGCCGGTTTCACCCATATCCCGATCATGGCGTATTCGACCAAATTCGCCTCGGCGCTCTACGGTCCGTTCCGCGAAGCCGGCGGCAGCGCACTCAAGGGTGACCGCAAAAGCTACCAGATGAACCCGATGAACCGCCGCGAAGCCGTGCGCGAATCGCTGCTGGACGAACAGGAAGGCGCGGATGCGCTGATGGTCAAGCCCGCCGGTGCCTACCTCGACATCATCCGCGACATCCGCGAAGCCTCGCGCCTGCCGGTGGCGGCGTATCAGGTGAGCGGCGAATACGCGATGATCAAGTTCGGCGCCCAAGCCGGCGCGATCGATGAGGACCGAGTGGTGCGTGAGACCCTGGGATCGATCAAGCGCGCGGGTGCGGACCTGATCTTCACCTACTTCGCGATGGACCTGGCGTTGGCAGGGATCTAACCCCCCCCACAGCCACTGCAGGGGCTGGCAAGCCAGCGCCTGCATTTTTTTGCCTGGTGTCAGCGCTGCGCAAACGCCAGGTTCAACCCCAGCCCCGCAAAGACCGCCGCAACGCTGCGGCGCAACCAATGTTGAACCCGTGGTGACTCAATCACTGCACGGCGAAAGACATTGGCCAGCAGGCCATACACCACGAACACCGCAAGCGTCATCGCCATGAATACAGCGCTCAGTACCAGCATTTATCACGCCGGTGCCGGGAATCAATACGACAATCAGGCAGGTCATCAGGAAGTTCAGGCTGGGCATGGCATTCAAACTCCGTGTACGCATGGTCCATGACCGATCCTGTCACGTTCTGTTGGCCCCTGGCGAGCGCATCAGGTTGGCGAACCCTGCTCAGACTTATCGGTCGATATCTGCAATGCCCGGCCCGTCGTCACCCAAGGAAGCCCCATGTATTCAAGCCGCCTGATCCTCTGCCTTGCCACCTTGCTGGTGCTGGCCGGTTGCTCCACTACGCGCAACCCGCAACAGCCGGAGCGCAGCGAGACCGAGGTGAAGGCGCAGATTGTGCGCCTGCTGCCGGCCACAGTGCCGGACCGCAATGGTTGGGCGCAGGACATCTACACCGCCTTTGACACCCAGAAAATCTACCCCAGCACAGAAAACATCTGCGCCGTGCTGGCGGTCACCGAGCAGGAGTCCACCTATCAGGTCGACCCGCCCGTGCCGAACATGGGCAAGATCGCCCAGGACGAGATCCAACGTCGCGCCGCCAAGGTCCATGTGCCCGCCTTTGTGGTACGCAGCGCCCTTCAACTGCGTTCGCCCACCGGCAAGACGTATGCCGACCGCCTGAGCGCCGCACGCACTGAGAGGGACCTGAGCGGCATCTTCGATGACTTCATCAGCATGGTGCCCCTGGGCAACACGCTGTTTGGTGGTTTCAACCCGGTGCACACCGCAGGCCCGATGCAGGTGAGTATCGACTTTGCGCAAAAGCAGGCCCGGGGTTATCCCTACACGGTGGATGGCAGCATTCGCCGCGAGGTCTTCACCCGCCGTGGCGGCATGTACTTCGGCATCGCGCATTTGCTCGGCTACCCGGTGAATTATGACCAACCGCTGTATCGCTTCGCCGACTTCAATGCCGGTTGGTACGCGAGTCGCAACGCCGCGTTCCAGGCCGCCGTCAGCCGCGCCTCGGGCACCGAGTTGGCGCTGGATGGGGACTTGATTCGCTACGGTTCTTTGCTCCCCGGTACCACTGAGCTGGCGGTGCGATCATTGGGCGCGAAGCTGGATATGCGCAACCCCAGCATCCGCAGCCAGCTGGAGCAGGGCGAGCAACTGGACTTCGAGGACACCCCACTCTACAAGCGCGTGTTTGCCCTGGCCGACAAGGCCGCGGGCAAGCCAATGCCACGGGCAATCCTGCCGGGCATCGTGCTCAAGAGCCCCAAGATCACCCGCAACCTGACCACGGCGTGGTTCGCCAAGCGGGTCGACGAGCGCTATCAGCGTTGCATGAAGCGCTGATCAGCTGCGGCGTTTGACAAAGCGCCGCCACAGCCACACCCATAACCACACGACCGGGAACGCCAGGATGACGAACGGCAGCACATAGCTTGATCGCTCCAGGGCGTCGGCAGTGCCTTCCACCAGGTTTTCGCCCAAATTGCTGAACATCCGGCTGAACCGTGACGGCTGGTTGGCACCATCAGAGGAACGGAAGTTCAGCGTCACGCGGTTGGTGTCGATACGCCGTTGCTGGCCGGCGGCAACCTGGGCCAGTTGCTGTAGCTCGTTTTCGATGGACGCCTGTTCCTTGCTCAAGGCAATCAGGTCACTGACGGTAATGTCCTTGCGTTTGGCCAACTCATCCAGCCGCTGTTGCTGGGCTTGCAGCCGATCCTGGCGACGACGCACGTCGGCGACGGCATCGGCCAAGTCCTCGGCGGTGGTGATGCGTTGGCCCAGTCTGCCGCCTTCAGCAGCCATCGCGACCATCGGTTCCACCCCGGTGGGCGCGATGCGCAGGATGATCTGGCCGCCGCTGCCGTCTTCGGTGATGCCGAGGATGTTGCACGCGCCAAAGCGTGCTGTTTCACACGCTTCGCGGGTGGCTTGCATACGAGGGGCGAGCAGGGCGCCGGGCAGGGCCAGGCTCAGTTCGTGCTCGTAGGCCAATTGAGCGCCGGCCTGGCTTTGTTCGCCGTTGATCACCCGTGCGCGGGAGTGGTCCTTGGGCGAGCAGCCGGCCATGGCCAACGCTGCCAGCAAGAGCACGAGGTAGGAATGGAGTTTGCCGTCCAGATGGCGCATTGCTGTTCCTTGGGATCAGGGGGAATTGACGGCGATTAAAGCGGGTCTGGTGGATTAACGCAAAGCATCGTGGGGGATTTGCGTGGCTGATGGTGATGGTTGCCACGTGTGGCCTGGCGTACACCTCAAGCCCGACTCCAAGGAAGAATCCGCCATGATTGCCACACCGTGCCTGAAGGTTTTGTCTCGCTACCCCGCAGCAGTCCCCTGCTTGATCTGTTAGGCCCGGCGTATTGCCGGGGGGAGGGCCTGCAATTGGAGATCGGCTTGCGGGCCGACAATCGCCACGCCAATGGGCGGGGCACAGTGCATGGGGGAGTGTTGGCGACCCTGGCGGATATTGGCATGGGGTACGCGATGGCGTTTTCCAGTGACCCGCCGCTGCCGTTGATTACCGCGAGCATGAACCTGGATTACCTGGGCGCGGTGCAGGTGGGCGAGTGGATTGTGGTGCGGTTGGAGCACCACAAGCGCGGGCGGCAGATGGCGTTTGCCACAGTGAGCCTGCAGGTAGGAGAGAAAGTGGTGGCGCGGGCGAATGCGGTGTTTGCGGTGCCCCGGACGGGCTGACAATCCAGAACCAATGTGGGCGGGGGCCTTTGAACTGCTTTTTTCAGTAGGGTCGCATAAAGAAAAGGCCTGGTTTTCGTGGAACCAGGCCTTTTCCGTGTTGCTCGTTGAATCAGTTGCGTTCGAGGGCGAGGGCGACGCCCTGGCCGCCACCGATGCACAGGGTCGCCAGGCCTTTCTTGGCATCGCGCTTGATCATTTCATGCAGCAGGGTCACCAGCACGCGGCAGCCTGAGGCGCCGATCGGGTGGCCAATGGCGATGGCGCCGCCGTTGACGTTGACCTTGTCGGCGTCCCATTCCAGCTCTTTGCCGACGGCCAGGGATTGCGCAGCGAAGGCTTCATTGGCTTCGATGAGGTCCAGGTCACCCAGGCTCCAACCGGCTTTGTCCAGGCAACGACGAGTGGCCGAGACCGGGCCGATGCCCATGATGGCTGGGTCGACGCCGGCGTTGGCGTAGCTGGCGATGCGCGCCAATACCGGCAGGCCCAGGGCCTTGGCTTTGTCGGCGCTCATCAGCAGCACTGCTGCGGCGCCGTCGTTGAGGCTGGAAGCGTTGCCAGCGGTGACGCTGCCGTCTTTCTTGAACGCAGGTTTCAGCTTGGCCAGGGACTCGGCGGTGGTGCCGGCGCGTGGCTGTTCATCCACGGCGAAGGCCACCGGGTCGCCTTTGCGCTGGGGAATCAGGATCGGCGTGATCTCATCGACAAAACGCCCGGCCTCGATGGCAGCGGCGGCTTTTTGCTGGGACGCTGCGGCGAACGCGTCCTGGGCTTCACGGCTGATGCCGTACTTGTCCACCAGGTTCTCAGCGGTGATGCCCATGTGGTAATCGTTGAACGCATCCCACAGGCCGTCGGTGATCATGCTGTCGACCATCTTGGCGTGGCCCATGCGTAAACCGGTGCGCGCGGCGGGCAGCACATACGGCGCCAGGCTCATGTTTTCCATGCCGCCGGCGATGATCACGTCGGCGTCACCGCAACGAATGGCCTGGGCGCCCAGGTGCAGGGCCTTGAGGCCCGAGCCGCAGACCTTGTTCAAGGTGAGGCTGGGCACCGCATGTGGCAGGCCGGCGAGAATCGAGGCCTGGCGCGCCGGGTTCTGGCCGCTGCCAGCGGTGAGCACTTGGCCGAGGATGACTTCATCCACTTCGGCCGGGTCCAGGCCGGTCTGTTCCAAGAGGCGACGGATCACAGCGGCACCCAGTTCCGGTGCCGGAATGTTCGCCAGTGAACCCTGGAAGCTGCCCACGGCGGTGCGGGTGGCAGCAACAATCACGACGTCTTGCATGGAATCTGTCCTCACTGGAAGTGCATTTCTGGAACGTGGTCCGGGACGATCAGTTTACCGGCGGTCTTGCTCACAATCTCTTCAACACTGACGCCAGGTGCGCGTTCCTTGAGGACAAAAGCGCCATTTTCGATTTCCAGGTAGGCCAGGTCGGTCAGCACGCGCTTGATGCAGTTCGCGCCGGTCAGCGGCAGGCTGCATTGGCTGAGCAGCTTGGACTCACCATCCTTGGAGGCGTGGGTCATGATCACGATGATGTTTTCTGCGCCGGCCACCAGGTCCATGGCGCCGCCCATGCCTTTGACCAGCTTGCCGGGGATCATCCAGGAAGCGATGTTGCCGTGTACGTCGACTTCAAACGCACCGAGCACGGTGAGGTCAACGTGGCCGCCACGGATCATTGCAAAGGATTCGGCGGAGGAGAAGATCGAGGCGCCGATGCGCGCGGTCACGGTTTGTTTGCCGGCGTTGATCATGTCGGCATCAATGGTTTCTTCGGTAGGAAACGGTCCCATGCCGAGCAGGCCGTTTTCCGATTGCAGCATCACTTCCATGCCTTCGGGAATGTAGTTGGCCACCAGGGTCGGAATGCCGATGCCAAGGTTGACGTAGAAACCGTCCTGCATTTCGCGGGCAACGCGTTGAGCCATTTGTTCGCGGGTAAGCGCCATTTTATGAGTCCTTATTGTTCGGGCTGGGGGCGGATTATTTGCGCACGGTGCGCTGTTCGATGCGCTTCTCAAACGTGCCGCAGATGATCCGGTCGACATAGATGCCAGGGGTGTGGATCTGCGCCGGGTCCAGCTCGCCCGGCTCTACGATTTCCTCGACTTCGACCACGGTGATCTTGCCGGCGGTGGCGGCCAGCGGGTTGAAGTTCTGGGCGGTGTGGCGATAGATAACGTTGCCGAAGTGGTCGGCTTTCCAGCCTTTGACGATGGCGAAGTCGCCGGTAATGGACTCTTCCATCAGGTACGGGCGACCGTTGAACTCGCGGGTTTCCTTGCCTTCGGCTACCGGGGTGCCGACGCCGGTGGCGGTAAAGAAGGCCGGGATACCGGCGCCACCGGCGCGCATTTTCTCGGCCAGGGTACCTTGGGGCGTCAGCACCACTTCAATTTCTCCGCTGAGCAATTGCTTCTCGAACAGTGCGTTTTCACCGACGTAGGAGGCAATCACCTTGCTGATCTGCTTCTCTTCGAGCAGCACGCCCAGGCCAAAGCCATCGACGCCGCAGTTATTGGAAACCACCGTCAGGTCGCGGGTGCCTTTGCGCTTGATCTCGGCGATGAGGTTTTCTGGAATACCGCACAGGCCAAAGCCACCGGAGAGTACGGTCATGCCGTCTTCCAGGCCTGCCAGTGCTTCTTCATAGGACGCCACGCGTTTATCGAAACCTGCCATATGCACCTCTTTTATTGTATGTGGGCCAGCCAATGAACCGAGTGTTGCTCCGGCGGATTGATTTGTTAAGTTGTTTTTTAAGGTTGATTGATCTAGAAAACAGCATAATAAGCGTCAAGCCGCATGCTTCACACACCGTTAGCGGCCGCTTTCACTTGCAGCTTTCAACTTGTCATTTGGAGCTTACCCATGACCGTTAAACAGATGCGCGCGTTTCTCGCTGTGGCCCAGAGCCTGAGTTTTGCCGCCGCCTGTGAGCGCCTGCACCTTTCCCAGTCGGCGCTGAGCCTGACCATAAAGGGGCTGGAAGAAGGACTGGGCGGACGGTTGTTCAGCCGTAATACCCGCAACGTTGCGCTGACACCTGAAGGTGAGTCATTGCTGCCCCTGGCACGCCGGTTGATTGCCGATTGGGACAACGCCGAAGACGAGCTGCGCCAGCGCTTCACCCTCCAGCGTGGACGGGTCACGGTGGCAGCGATGCCCTCCTTTGCGGGCAACCTGTTGCCTCCGATCCTGAAGATATTCCGCGCACGGTACCCGCAGGTGAATGTCACGGTGCACGATTTGATCAACGAGCAGGTGCTGGAGATGGTGCGCGACCGCCAGGTGGAACTGGGCGTGGCGTTCGAGCCGCCAGAAGGTTCGTCGCTGGCGTTCACCCCGTTGTACCTGGACCGCTTCATTGCCGTGGTGCCCGGTGATTCACCGTTGGCCGCGTGTGCCGAGATCGATTGGAACACCTTGCTGGAGCAACCTTTCATCACCTTGCAACGGCCGTCCACGGTACGGGTGATGCTGGAGGAACATCTGGGCGCGCTGCAGAGGAAGCTGCCGGTAGCACTGGAGAGCCATCAATTGGCGACGGTGGGCAAGATGGTTGCCAGCGGCCTGGGTGTCAGCGCGGTCCCAGCGTTGTGTGCACAACAAATGGAAGAGGCGGGTGCTCATTGCATCACCTTGACCGACCCGGTGATCGAGCGACCGATTGGTGTGCTGACCAAGCCGGGGCACGAACTGTCGGCGGCAGCGCAGGTGCTGTTCGATATTTTTCGCGATGAAGCTGCGAAAGGCCGGTTTCCCACTTTTTGATACTGCCGCAAACAACGGTGGGAGCTGGCTTGCCCGCGATCGCTATTTAACATTCAACAACAGGGTTGATCGTTAAACCGCTATCGCAGGCAAGCCAGCTCCCACCGTGAGCGCGTTGTTATTTAGTAGTAGCGGTCGATCACTTTGACTTGGGCGTTATCTTTGAAAGATTCCCATGCGTTGTTAAGTGTGTCGAAAACCTGCTCGATAAAGTTGCGATCGGCGGCCGCCTTCTTGCCGACATAACCCTGGCCACGGCGGTACATCTTCAGGCGCGCTGCCAGTTCACGGTTATTGCGGTCGAACTCGGCTTCTTCGGTGTGGGGCGCCAGGCAGTCAATTTGGACTTCGCCCGATTTGCCAATCCACAGGATATGGTCGTCGAGTGTGTCTTTCTGCGCTGCGAACATCTCAGCCAATTCATCGATAGTTGGTTGGTTGTTCAGATTCATGTGTAAGCCCCTTGACCAGTTGGCGATCTATCAAATAGTTCGTTAGTACATGTTTAAGGTGTCTCCGGTTCTGAAAACCGGGCGTCAGCGACTGTCTGCCGAATACGGGCAGGGTCTTGAACCTGATGCATGTAGTGTTGCTGATGAACTGCTACGCAATGCTTTCATAACGAAGACAAGTCGCATTTGAGCGCCTTGTACCGAACCCTCCGGGTCGGTCAGCTTCATCAATCCGCCTTGTGGGCAGTGCACATCCGGAAAAAACAGCTCGGCGGTCAGACGAGCTTGTTCAAAACGCTTGTTGCCAACGCTCCCGATCCGGGAGACGTCTCGATAATGCAAGGACAAAAACGTTACGTCAACGATTATGTAGTGATTATTTTTGATCACTACATAAATGCTTGTGGGGGCGGGAGAATGCGGGAAAACGTGACTTGGGCGTCATTTTCTGGAGGTAGGGGTCGTATGCCCGAGAGGATGAATTCGACGCAAAACGCTGGAGGCGCTGGCTTGCAGGCTGCTCCAGTTTTGAGCCGTGGTGCAGGGGTTATCTCAAACGGTCGGTCAGCAGAGGCAACAACCGCTCGCAGGACGCCTCGATTTTCACCTGCAGCAGGTCATCTGCACGCGTCTTGCCCAGGTTGATGGCAATGACAGGCTTGCCCTGTTCGACCATGGCCTTGCACAAGCGGAAGGCCGAATAGGCCATCAGCGACGACCCCACCACCAACAGTCCCTCGGCATGATCTACCGCGGCCATCGCCCTGGCGGCCGTTGCCGGTGCTACGTTCTCGCCAAAAAACACGACATCCGGCTTAAGGCGCTCGCCATTGCAATGGGGGCAGCGGGGGACCTGAAAGTGTTCTTCAAAGGTGGGGTCGAGCAAGGTGTCGCCATCGGGTGCCTGCACGGCGTGGACCTGCGCCAGGTAGGGGTTGTCGATTTCCATCTGCCGCTGGATCACACCGCGCTCGCTGCGTTGCTGGCAGTCCAGGCACAAGACCCGGTGCAGGCTGCCATGCAGTTCGATCACACCCTGGCTACCGGCCTGGTCATGCAGGGTGTCGACGTTTTGCGTGATCAACCCGGTGATCCGCTGGCGTTGTTGCAAGGTCGCCAGCGCACGGTGTGCAGTGTTCGGCTGGGCGATGCGTACGCGAGGCCACCCCAGCATCGCCCGCGCCCAATAGCGGCGCCGTGCCTGCGGGGTGGCGAGGAACTCCTGGTACATCATCGGAGCCTTGCCTCGGCGCACGCCTTCGCTGTCACGGTAATCGGGAATGCCCGATGATGTGCTGATTCCCGCACCGGTCAGCACCAGGAAGCGCCGGTCGGCCATGGCCCGTTGCAACGTGTCGAGGTGATCCTCTTGATGTTCCAGCGTGTCGAGCATGAGTTCCCCTATTCGCCGCGGATGTACTGCTCCAGCTGTTTGATCAGGTCCGCCTGATCGGCGATGGCCTCTTTTACCAGGTCGCCGATGGACAGCAGGCCCAGCAGTTTGCCGTCTTCGACCACGGGCAGGTGGCGCAGGTGACTGTCGGTCATGATGTTCATGCACTCATCGACCTTTTTATGCGAGTCGACGGTGATCACTGGAGAACTCATGACTTCATCGACCCGGGTGGTGACCGAAGATAGACCTTTGAGAATGAGTTTACGTGCGTAATCACGTTCGCTGATGATGCCTACAACGACGCCTTCCTTGACAACCGGTAAGGCCCCGACGTTTTTCTCCGACATCCGCACCAGCGCTTCAAAAACGGTGTGGTCCCATTGGATGGTATGGACGTCCTGGTTTTTCTGGTCCTTGGCTTTGAGCACTTGTGCAACGGTTTTCATGGCGGCCACTCCGGTGTTGTTGTTAGGTAGTCAGGTCCCCTTACAGAATCCTAGACGGCCCACGCCGCGGCAAGGTCCAAAGCGGCGTTAAACCCGTCGAAAAACGTCATTCACCGGATTTTTTCGGTATTTATCCGGTATTTGTCGGCTTTTTCGCGCGCTTGGGGCTGGCTGCCGTCTGGCGTGGTGCGCTCTTGCGTTTCTTTTTCCACGGCGTGGCGCCTCGGCCCGCCGGGCTGGCCGGACCGGTGATGGTCATGCGCATACCGTTGCAGCGGGCTACCTGCTTGCTCATCCAGGCCGCCTGCTTGGCGACGAATGCCTCCAGGCTCATTTCGCCGCTTTGCACCATATCCAATGCCTGCTCCCAGATTGCGGTGGTGCCCGGGTCGGCAATGGCGCGGGGCACCGCGTCGATCAGGCTGAACGCCGCTGGCGTGGCGGACAACGCCTTGCTGTTCTTCACCAGGTAACCCCGGTCCAGCAGCCCCTGGATGATTCCGGCGCGGGTGGCTTCGGTGCCAATGCCGGTGGTGTCCTTGAGCTTTTGCTTGAGCAGCGGGTCCTCCACCAGCTTGGCGACGTTTTTCATCGCCTTGATCAGGTCGCCTTCGGTGAAGGGCTTGGGCGGTTGAGTCCACAGGTCCTTGAGGTTGACCTTGGCGACCGCGTAATCCTGGCCCTGCACCAATGTCGGCAGCGCTTGTGGCGGCGGTGCTTCACGCCCCTTGGCCGGTGCGAGGGCCTCGGGCAGGGCGCGTTTCCAGCCCGGTTCGATCACCACCTTGCCCACCGCGCGCAACGCTTGGCCTGCACAGTCGAAATCCGCCTGGGTGCGATCGTATTCGTGGTTGGGCAGGAACTGCGCCAGGTAGCGCGCGCGAATCAGGGTGTAGACCGCACGATGTTTGCCCGTGAGTTGCCCGACATCCTTGCCGGCGCCGGTAGGAATGATGCCGTGGTGAGCGCTGACCTTGGCATCGTTCCAGGCCCGTGAGCGGCGCTGGGGATCAATATGCCGCATCAGCGCGTTCACGGCTGGATCCGCCCGGCCCAATGCCGCGAGAATCTTCGGCGCTTCGCCGTGCTGACTGAGTGGCAGGTAGCCGCAATCGCTGCGTGGGTAGGTGATGACTTTGTGGGTTTCATACAGCGACTGGGCAATATCCAGAGTTTCCTGGGCGCCAAGGCCGAGTTTCTTGGAGCTGATCTCCTGCAGGGTGCCCAGGTCAAAGGGCAAGGGTGCGACTTCGCGCATGCGCTCGGTGCGCAGTTTCGTCAGGCGCGCGTTGGCGGCATTGCTCATCGCGTCGGCTGCCTCCCGCGCCAGTTGCGGGTTGAGGCAACGGCCCTGGTCATCACAGGCATCCTCGGCCGCGCGCCATTGGGCGGTGAACGTCATGTGCTCGTGGCGCAGGTCGACGTCGATGGCCCAGTAAGCCACCGGCACGAAATCGGCGATGCTGCGGTCGCGGTCCACCACGAGGCGCAAAGTGGGTGTTTGCACCCGACCCACGGGCAATACGCCCTGGTAACCGGACTGGCGCCCGAGCAAGGTAAACAGGCGACTCATGTTCATGCCGATCAGCCAGTCGGCACGGGAGCGACCCAGGGCCGAGTGATACAGGCTGAAGGTCTCGGCGCCGGGCTTGAGTGCCGCCAGGGCCTTGCGAATGGAAGCATCGTCCAGGGCCGACAGCCACAGTCGCTGGATCGGCCCGCGGTAGCGGCAATGCTCCACCAACTCACGCGCGATCATCTCGCCTTCACGGTCGGCGTCGGTGGCGATCACCAGTTCCTGGGCTTCTCCCAGCAGCCGCTTGACCGCCTTGAACTGGCTGGCGGTCTTCGGTTTGACGCGCATCTTCCATTTTTCCGGGACGATGGGCAGGTCGGCCAATACCCAGCGCTTGTACTTGGCGTCGTAGGCGTCTGGCGGGGCAGTTTCCAGCAAGTGGCCAATGCACCAGGTGACCGTGACTCCGCTGCCCAGCCAGCAACCGTCGCCACGGCGGTTGGCGCCGAGCACGGCGGCAATATCCTTGGCTTGGGAGGGTTTTTCACAGAGGTACAGCCGCATGGTCATCACGTCAGATCGGGTTGATGCCTTGCAGGATGCTCAGTCGGAAGGCTTTGATCAACCATTATCTGTATGGATGTACAGCAATTTGTGTGGTCATCACAAAACAATGTGGGAGCGGGCTTGCTCGCGAAGGCGGTGGATCAGTCAACTCATCTGCGACTGATCCATGGTCTTCGCGAGCAAGCCCGCTCCCACCGGGGTGTCCCTGTGTTCAGGAGACCGGGTTAGTTCTTATCGATATCCACATGCCGCGTTTCCTTGAGGCAGATCATTCCCACAATCAGGCTCACGCCGGTCACCACCACCGGGTACCACAGGCCATAGAAAATATCGCCGGTGTACACCACCAGGGCAAACGACACGGTCGGCAGGAACCCGCCAAACCAGCCATTGCCGATGTGGTAGGGCAGGGACATCGAGGTATAGCGGATGCGCGTCGGGAACAGTTCCACCATCAACGCCGCCAGCGGGCCGTAGCACATGGCGGCAATCAGGATGAGTGCCACGATCAGCACCACCACCATGGTCTTGTTGACCTGGGCCACATCCGCCGAAGACGGGTAGCCGGCCAGTGTCACGGCGCCACGCAGGGCTTTTTCGTCGAACCCGTCGATACGCACGTCGCCCACGCTCACCTGCACCGGGCTGCCGGCAGGTGCCGCAGCGCTGCTGTAGGGCAGGCCTTGCTTGACCAGGAAGGTCTTGACCTTGTCGCATGGGCTGTCAAATTTCGCCTTGCCCACCGGGTCGAACTGGAAGGTACAGGTCGCCGGGTCGGCCAGCACGGTGATCGGGGCCTGGTGACTGGCCTGGTCCATCGCCGGGTTGGTGTAGTGCGCCAGGCTCTTGAAGATCGGGAAGTACAACGCGGTCGCCAGCAGCAGGCCGAGCATCAACACTGGCTTGCGGCCGACCTTGTCTGACAGCCAGCCAAAGAAGATAAAGAACGGCGCGCCAATCACCACGCTGATGATCAGCAGCATGTTGGCCAGGGCCGGGTCCATTTTCAGGAACTGCGTGAGGAAGAACAGCACGTAGAACTGCGCCGCATAGAAGGTCACCGCCTGGCCGCCGTTGATACTGAACAGGGCGATCAGCACGATCTTGAGGTTGTCCCATTTGCCGAAAGAATCGCGGATCGGCGACTTGCTGGCCTTGCCTTCCTCTTTCATTTTCAGGAACGCTGGCGACTCGTGCAGGCTCATGCGGATCCAGGTGGAAATACCCAGTAGCACGATGGAAAACAGGAACGGAATGCGCCAGCCCCACACTTCGAACTGGTCACCGGTGAAATAACGGCACGCCAGCACCACCAGCAACGACAACAACAGGCCGAGGGTCGCGGTGGACTGAATCCAGCTGGTGTGGAACCCACGCTTGCCCGCTGGCGCATGCTCCGCCACGTAGGTCGCTGCACCGCCGTATTCGCCGCCCAACGCCAGGCCCTGCAGCATCCGCAGTACGATCAGGATGATCGGCGCCGCAATGCCGATGCTGGCGTAGGTGGGCAACAGGCCGACGCAGAACGTCGCCACGCCCATCAAAATGATTGTGACCAAAAAGGTGTATTTGCGCCCGATCATGTCGCCCAGCCGCCCAAACACCAGTGCTCCGAACGGCCGCACCACGAAGCCGGCCGCGAAGGCCATCAAGGCAAAGATGAACGCCGTGGTGTCGTTGACCCCGGCGAAGAACTGTTTGCTGATCACCGCCGCCAGGGCGCCGTAGAGGAAAAAGTCATACCACTCGAACACCGTCCCCAGGGACGAAGCGAAGATGACCTTCTTAGAGTCGTTGCTGGTGCTCGCGTCTATCGACGAGCCCAGGGGTTGAGCATGTTCTGACATCGGGTAGCCCTCACAGTGATTATTTATTGTTGTTCCACTGTCGGCGCCAAACTCAGCGCCGGTGTCCTGCAGGTTATGCGGGTGCGCTCATTGCTCTTTCGGGGGCAAGGTTCCTTGTATTCGGCGAAAGGATCAGCTGCGCGGCCTTCTCCGCGATCATCAGCGTAGGTGAACAGGTGTTGCCGGACGTGATGCGCGGCATGATCGAGGCATCGGCGATGCGCAATCCGGGCACGCCATGCACCCGCAGTTCGGCGTCGACCACCGCGTCTTTGTCGCTGCCCATGCGGCAGGTGCCGACCGGGTGGAAGATCGTCGTACCGATACGCGCAGCGGCTTCGTGCAGTTGCTCTTGCGTCTGCAGCGAGTCGCCCGGCAGATATTCCACCGGCTTGAACTGGCTCAGGGCGGGTGCCGCAACAATGCGGCGCGTCAGGCGGATCGCATCGGCGGCCACGCGCAAGTCTTCCGGGTGGCTGAGGTAGTTGGGACGGATCAGCGGTGCGTCCGCCGGGTTGGCCGAGCGAATGTCGATACGCCCGCGACTTTGCGGGCGCAAGTCGCAGACCGACGCAGTAAACGCCGGGAACGCGTGCAGCGGTTCGCCAAAGCGCTCCAGTGACAACGGTTGCACGTGGTATTCAAGGTTGGCCGAGGCCTGTTCCGGGCCGGAGCGGGCAAACGCGCCCAACTGGCTTGGCGCCATCGACAGCGGGCCACTGCGGTCATACAGGTAGCGCAGGCCCATGCCCATCTTGCCCCACAACGTGCCGGCGATCTGGTTCAGGGTGCGGGCGTTTTCCAGCTTGTAGATCAGCCGCAGTTGCAGGTGATCCTGCAGGTTACCGCCGACGCCTGGCAATTCGTGCAACACATCGATGCCCAATGGCTTGAGCACATTGGATGGACCAATCCCCGAGCGTTGCAGGATGCCCGGCGAACCCACGGAGCCGGCGCACAAAACGATTTCCTTGCGCGCCTTCCAGCTCACCGGCTGGCCATGTTGGCGCCCGACCACCTGGGACGCGCGGCCGTTTTCCAGCAGTACGCGGTCAACGTCCACGTCGGTCAGTATGGTGAGATTGGGGCGTTGGCGAACCGGTTTGAGAAACGCCTTGGCCGCGTTCCAGCGCACTCCGGCCTTCTGGTTCACCTGGAAGTAGCCGCAGCCTTCATTGTCGCCCTGGTTGAAGTCGCTGATCGCGGCAATGCCGCTTTGCGCCGCCGCGTCACGGAACGCATCGAGGATTGGCCAGTGCAGGCGCTGTTGCTCGACCCGCCATTCACCGCCGTCGCTATGGAATTGCGAACCGCCGGCAAAGTGATTTTCGCTGTGTTTGAACAGCGGCAGCACGTCTTTCCACGCCCAACCGGCGTTGCCTTCGGCCGCCCAGCCGTCGTAGTCACGGGCCTGGCCGCGCATGTAGATCATGCCGTTGATCGACGAGCATCCGCCCAGTACCTTGCCGCGCGGGTAACTCAGCGCGCGGCCTTGCAGGCCTTCCTGGGCTTCGGTCTTGAAGCACCAGTCGGTGCGCGGGTTGCCAATGCAGAACAGGTAGCCGACGGGAATATGAATCCAGGGGTAATTGTCACGGCCACCGGCTTCAAGCAGCAGCACGCGATGGGCAGGGTTGGCGGACAGTCGATTGGCCAGCAGACAACCCGCGGGGCCGGCGCCTACGACGATGTAATCGTATTCAGCAGTTGGAATGGGCATCTGAGGCCTCGCTTGTTTTTCTTATTGGTTCCATCCTAGTTGTTAGTTTTCGTCTTAAAAATGTTAGTTTTTACCCAGCTGCTGTGCGTTTTTAAACAGCGTAGCCCAGGCTCATGCAATGGAGGCGTCATGTTCGACTGGAACGACCTGCGGTACTTTCTCGAGCTACAGCGCAGCGGCCGTTTGCTCACTGCCGCGCAACGCCTGAAAACCACCCACGCCACGGTGGCCCGGCATATCGAAGCGATTGAGAAAAGCCTCGGCACCGCACTGTTCGTGCAGCATGCCCAGGGCTACGAATTGACCCCCGCCGGCGAAGCCCTGCTCAAGCACGCCGAAGCCATGGAAAACGTCGCGCTGCTGGCCGAAGACGAACTGACCCACTCCGCCGCGCCCCTGGGCAAGATCCGCCTCGGGGTGGCCGAAGGGTTGGGCGTGATGTTCCTGGCGAGCCGCATGGGCGGGCTGTTCGAGCGCTACCCCGGATTGGAAGTGGAACTGGTGGCGGTGCCGCGCTTCGTCAGCATCCTCAACCGCGAAGCGGAAATCAGCATCCACCTCGAACGCCCGAGCGTCGATCAACTGGTCACCCGCAAACTCACCGACTACCGCCTGGCCCTCTACGCCAGCCGCGCCTACCTGGATCGCAACCCGCCGATTGAAAAACGTGAAGACCTTGCAGCGCATGCGTGGATCGATTACGTGGATGACTTGCTGTTCAGCCAGGAACTCAAATTCCTCAGCAGCTTCTGCCGCAACCCCAAGGTGGTGTTCCACAGCACCAGCGTGATCGCCCAGCACCAGGCGGCACGTTCCGGGCTAGGGATTGCGGTGTTGCCGTGCTTCATGGCAGCCGGCGACCCGGAACTGGTGCCGTTGCTGCCGGGGGAGGGGATCCAGCGCAGCTACTGGATCAGCTCGCGCCGTGAGCTGCACAAGTCGGTGCGGCTGCGGGTGTTGTGGGATTACGTGGTGGAGTTGTGTGCGCGGGAGCAGCGCTTGCTCCTCGGCGAGCCTACCTGAAGAAGCCAGCTCGAGCTGTAAGCGCTGGCGAGCCAGCGCTTACAGTTTGGGGTCGTGTCAGGTATGCCCTAGAGCTTCACCACCTGATGCACCTGCTCCGCACAGGCACGCGCGTCGTCAATCATCTGGCCAAACGCCTCGCTGACAATCTCATCATGGGTCAGCCAGCGCATTTTCTGGCTCAGCCGATAGTGATAGCGCAACGCGCCATTTTCCCGTTTGCCCTGTAGATCCAGGTCGTACCACGGCGAGCGAACCTGGCAACCGGGTATGGTTTTTTCCATTTGCCCACCGCTCAGGGTGATGGTGTAGTCATTGGTTTCCGGGTTGCCCATATCAAGGTCGGCTTGCTGCCCTTGGCGGCGGTAGTTGATAAAGCCATCCCAGCGGCCCTTGAGCGACTCATCGGTATAGACGTAGTCGTTCGCCAGTTTTTCCAGTGCGCGCTGATCGTTCATGTGCGCTGTGACGGTATAGCCATCCTGCACCACAAAGGCGGTCTGCGGGCGGGTGATGCGGCAGTCGCTGATCTCGTTGCCAAAGTTGGCGCAGATGTTCTGGTCGGTGGCGGTGCTGCCTTGCTGGCGGTCGGCGACGCTCAGTCGCATCAGCGGCAGGCGGCTGAACGTGATGCTGGCCTGGGTCGCGCCGTTGCCGTGTTTGTCGTAGTGCACCTGTTTGTCCAGGCGCAGACTGGTTTCGGGGCGCTCCAGGGGAATATGTTCCTCGCGCACCTGACCTTGGGCGTCACTGACCAGGACCCAGCGGTCCTGGATGTCGGGCATGACTTGGCCCGGCGCGAACACCGGGTTGGTCGGGTCTAGCCACCAGACCTGGTCCTCCACCTCGGCACGTACGATCGCGTGATTCGGGGCATGGGTGCCGGGGATCAGCAACGATTCCGCCACGTCGCCACGGCTGACCCAGGCGGTTTCGGCCTGGATGCCACTGGCCTTGAGCAGGGCCGTCAGGAGGATCGCCAGGTCTTTGCAATCGCCATAACCGTGCTGCTCGATTTCCGCCAGTTCGAACGGCACATAGCCGCGTTCCGTGGCGCGCCAGTCACCCAGGTAGCGGTAGTGGTCGTTGATATGCTGCATCAGGGCGGCGACCTGCTCCGCTGGCGCCAGGTTGCGTGCGGCAGCCACGGCAGCGGTGCTCTGCGGCGGCAGGCTGGCGCCCAGGATCTGGTTGTAGCGTTGGGCGAAACCACCGAAGTACGCCTGGCGTTCCAGGGTGCTGCCTACCTCGATACGCGGGATGCGCAGCAGCGCGGCGTTGGACGATTCATTGATGTAATTGAGATAGGTCGGGGCCTTTTGCACCACGTCCAGAGACTTGCCATTTGGCGCAGCAGTCACGCTGAAACCGTCGAACAGTTCGCTGCGCCAGTGGATCGGCTGCTCGGCAGTGAAGCGCGCCTTGAAGTGGTCGCGGCGCGCGGCGCTAGGGCCGAATTTGAGCACGTAGTGAAACTGCGTCATCAGCGGTTTGGCAGGGTGATGCTCGCGCACGGTGTAGCGGATCTGGGTGCCGACCCGAAGGTTGGGGAAGGCCAAAGAGGTCTGTTTATCACGGCTGAAACCCTGGTCCGGGTTGGGCGCGGTGCGGGTGTCGATCTGCGTGGCGTCCAAGGCCACCGGCTTGGCGCCGGGCTGGGTGGACTGCGCGCTGATCACTTCAAAGGTATCGCCTTCGGAGTAGTCGAAGTCGATGCGCGAGAGCATTTCGCGGCCGTTGGGCTTGAGGATCGTATAGCGGTAGGTGGTGGTGCAGTCGGTACTTGCGTCTCGGTTGAAGTGGCACTGCAGGTCCGTGTCGCTGGCCAGCGGGGCTTCGGCCAAGGGTTGCTTTGCTGCGAAAACACAAGGGCTGACAAGCCCCAGACTGAGGGCAATCAGGGGGCGGTGGAACGAAAAACGGTACATGGGCGCCTCGGGTGACACATTGAAACAGCTACCCGACGGGTAGCGAGAAGGCGCCGGATGATAATGGATCTCAATGGGCAATGCCAGGATTGTTCGACAATTTATCAGGCTTAGAGGCCCGTCCTAGAGCCTTTTCTTTGATTTGTGTCAGCCATTTCTCAATTCAAAATCTACGCTGGCAAGTTTCTCGCCATTGATCAACACATGCACCGTGTGTTTCCCGGGGTAGTGCTTGCGCGTGGTCAGTTCGCGGATGTGTTGCCCGCGGCTGATGCGGTGATGTTCGCCCGCGGCCAATGTGAATGCCTTGAGTTTGAACACCTTGGCTGCACTGTGCCCCGCGCTTTTCACATAGTCGATGGCGTAATCCACCACCAGCTTCTGCGGGGCGACGGCCGTGGATTCCAGGGTGAAGGAGAGGTTGATGCGTTCACCCAGGTTGATCACCGCCGGCGTCACCTGCAGGTGGTGGATCTGCACCTCGGCCTTGGCCCCGGCACCCATGACCGTCAGTGCGCGCGTATTGCCTTGCTTGATCAGGCTGCGCAGGGCGTGGCGGGCGATCCAGGCGGTGTGAGGGTTATCCAGGTTCCAGCCTTCGATCAGGCCGAGCACCCAGTCGGGATGATCCTTGGTGATGTCATTGAGGTGGTTGGCCACGGACTTGCGCACGTACAGGCTGCTGTCGGCCTTGAGGTTGTCGAGGATCGACGCGCACAGCTCAGGGTTGGCCTGGACTTCGGCTAGGCGAAATGACCAGGGCAAGCGCGGCCGCGAACCCTCGCTGGCGAGGCGACGCACGTGTTCGTTGTCATCGCGCGACCATTCCTGCATCACCGCCAACGTGCGCTGAAAGTCGTGCAGCAAAAAATAGCGAATGGCGAATTCGGCGGAGCCAAAGGTGGTGAAGTATTTGAGGGCGGCCATGGAGCGTTTGAAATCATCCCGCCCGTAACTCGCCACGAAGTGTGGCAGGAACAGGCTGACAAACGCGCTGTTCAGGCGCGGGGCCAGCGCATAAAGCACCTTGAGGGTTTGCGGGTAGTCCAGGGGAATCACCGCATGCAGGCTTTCGCTGACCCGCGCCATGCGTTGCATCACCGATAAATCGGCCAGCCCCGCCTTGGCGTGCTTGAGGAAGCCCTTGGCGTCGAACGCCGGGTACACCGCCGTCATCTCGCTGGCGATGTGTTGCAGGCGTTCGAGGTTGAATAGTTCTTTCAGCGCCGGGGCAGCTTGATCGGTCATCGGTGATTCCAGGGGAGGTTAAAGAAACCAGCGGTACTCCCGCGCGTTGATCTCTTGTTGAAAGGCCAGGTGATCCTGGCGTTTGTTCTCGCAGTACACGTCGACAAACTCGGCGCCCAGCTTATCGCGCAATACCGCCTGGTGCTGCATGGCGCGCACCGCTTCGAGCATTTCGAGGGGGAAGTCGGTGCCGCTGCTGCGGTCCTGGTTGAGCGGTGCGATGGGTTCGCGCTGGGCTTCAAGGCCGTGCTCCAGGCCCACCAGGATCGCCGCCAGCACCAGGTAAGGGTTGGCATCGGCGCTGGCGAGGCGATGCTCGATACGCAGGTTGCGCGGGTCGGATTCGGGAATGCGCAGGCAGGCGTCACGGTCTTCAAAGCCCCAGCTGGCGCGGGTTGCGGCATTGACCGCCGCCCCCAGGCGGCGGAAGGCGTTGTGGTTGGGCGAGAAGATCGGCATGCAGTGCGGCAGCAATTCCAGGCATCCGGCCACGGCATGGCGCAGGGGTTGCTGTTGATGGGCCGCCAGCAGATTGTTGCCCGCAGCGTCATACAGGCTGACATGCACATGCATGCCGCTGCCGGGGAATTGCAGGTAAGGCTTGGCCATGAAGCTGGCGCGGTAACCGTGCTTGAGCGCCACACCGCGGGTGCTGCGGCAGAACAGGGCGGCCCAATCGGCGGCGCGCATCCCATCGTCGAGGTGGCCGAAGTTGATCTCGAACTGGCCGGGGCCGATTTCGGCGGTGATCACCGTGATATCGATGCCTTGGTCCTTGGCCGTTTGCGCCATATCGTCGAGTACTGCGCTGAACCGCGACAGCCGTTCGATATGCAGGTTGGGTTGGTCGTCGGCATCGTCGCTCAGCGGGTCGCGGGCAAATTGCGGCAGGCCCTGGTCCAGCTTTTTATCGAACAGGTAGAACTCCAGTTCAAACGCCACCACCGGGTGGATGCCCTTGTGCTGCAAGCGCTCCAGCACCTTGGCCAGGACTTCGCGGGGTTCGAATGGGATGGGGGCTTCGGTGCCGTCCGAGGTGATCAGCATCTGGCCCAACGGCTGTGATTCCCAGCTGACCGGCTTGAGCGTGCCCGGCACCAGGCGGCGGTTGGCGTCTGGGTCACCGTCGTTGAAGCAATAATCGCCAATCTTGAACAACCCGCCCTGAACCCCCAGCAATACGGCGTTCTGCGGCAGCTTCAACGGGCTGCCGGCGGCGACTTTTTCCAGCATCTCGATGGGGTAGCGCTTGCCGTAGAAGTGCCCGGGAATGTCCAGGGCGATCAGGTCGACATAACGCACGTCGGGATGGTTCTGGCGAAAGGTCCGTACTTCGGCCAGTAACGTGGAGGCGGGGCTTTTCACGGGGGTTGCTCCTAGTTGTAAACCCACAGCACGCGGGCGGGCAGGTCGGTCAGGTTGGCGTAGCGGCAATAGGCGAAACTGGCCAAGTGGAAGCTGTCGCCTTGGCCGAGGGTGACCGAACCGGCCTCGCCCTCTACCCACAGGGTCAACTCACCCTCCAGCACAAAGCCGGCCTGCTCGGCCCGATCACTCATGGTTTGTTCGCCGCTGTTGGCGCCGGGAGCCAGCAGGCTGTCGAGTATCGAGAACGCGCCGTTCATGCTCGGTGAGACCAGGATGTCGGTGATGCCATTGGCGTAATACACCGTGCGCCGCTCGTTGGGCCGGGTGATCCAGTCCACGGCCTTGGGCTTGGGCTGGCTGTAGAAATAGGTGGTGGGCACATCGAGGGCGTGGCTGATGGCAGTCAGATCAGCCACGGTCGGGCGCGACAGGCCGCGCTCGACCTGAGACAGGAAACCCACGGAACGCTCGATTTTCTGCGCCAACTGAGCGAGGGTGAGTTTCTTGTGCTTGCGCAGGTCGTGGATCAGCGTGGCGAGGGTGGCGAGTTCTTCTTGTTGGCTCATGAAATTTATTTCGATTAATTTCATGAAAAATTACAGGATTTATTTCACGGAGGCAATGGGAATGGATTTACACGCGCATTTGCTGGGGCTTGAACAGGCGCTACAGCAAAGCACTACCCGCTCGGATGCGACTCGGTTGGCACAATTGCTGGCTGAAGATTTTGTTGAGTACGGTGCCAGCGGCAATGTGTGGGGCAGTCGCGCACAGGTCATCGACGGGCTGCAGGATGAGGTGTTCGCGGCGCGTCGCATCACCGAATTCGCCGTAAAGCTGTTGAGCAAGGGCGTGGCGCTCGTGACTTATCGCTGCCACCGGAGTGGTGTCGGGACTTCACTGCGCAGCTCGATATGGCGGGAGGAGAAAGGGCAGTGGCAGATGGTGTTCCATCAAGGCACACCGGCGGCCCCTGAATAGGCCCTCGCGTGGCGAGGCTTGATTGAATGATCACGCGTGGCAGCGGTCCGAACCTGGGTACGCATCATTCATTGAAGGAGCACCCATGAAATCGAAATCCCTGATCGCCAGCCTGCTGGTCGCCACGAGCCTGTCCACCGCCAGCTTCATTGTGCAGGCCGGTGATACTCCACAGGAAACCGTGCAACCTTCGAACATCAATACCCGTGACCTGAAAGAAGGTGACCGTGCGCCGGACATGCTGATGCGCAAGGAGTCGGCCGTCAGTGACTGGAAAAAACGCGGTCTCAAGCAGCCTGAGGAAGACAGCCAATGGGCGCGGGTAGGCGATAAATTCGTGCTGCTCAAGACCACCAACGGCACCATCCTGGAGATCACCCCGGTCAAGAAATGATCGTGTCTGTCGCGACTGCTCTGGGTTAAGGTAACCGGCCATCGACGCCGCGTTACCTTCAAAGATCGAGAGCAGGATGCTTGCCACAATAAGAAATTACCCCCGCACCGTAAACCTGTTGCTGTCGGCCACGCTCATGCTCACGTTGGCCAAGGCGATCACGTTTCCGTACCTGGTGATTTACCTCACCCACCGCTTTGCACTCGACATTACCCACGTTGGCCTGGTCATCGGCAGTTCGCTGATCGTCGGCTCTCTGCTCAGCGTGTATGGCGGCTTCCTGGTTGACCGAACTAACAGCTATCGGTTGTTACTCGGCTTGAGCGCGCTGTTTGTGCTGGGCTTTATCGGCACGGTGCTGGTGCAGAATATCTGGGCGTTCTATGCCTGCCTGATCTTGATCAACCTGGCTTATGCCGTGATCGACATCGCTGTCAAAGCCGGCTTTGCGAGCCTTTTGCCCGAAGATGCGCGCAGCGAAGTGTTTTCCATCAAGTACACCCTTACCAATATCGGCTATGCCGTTGGGCCTGCGTTCGGGGCGATGGTGGCGAGGTTGGATATCAGCTTGCCATTTGTGCTGTCGGGACTGCTGGGGATGGGGTTTTTCGTGCTGTATTGGCGTTGGGGAGACCGCACGCTGACCACCGTCGATGCCGCGCAAAAACCGGTGCCTTTCCTCGCCGTCGGCCGTGTATTGCTGCGCGATCACCGCTTGGTCTGCTTCACCCTGGGTGGCGTACTCAGTGCCGTGGTGTTCGGTCAATTCACCGCGTGGCTGTCGCAGTACCTGGTGACCACCACCAGCGCGGAGTACACCTACACCGTGGTCAGCGCCGTGCTGACCACCAACGCGGTGCTGGTGATCGCCTTGCAGTACGTGATCGGACGGCGCATCTCCCATCGCTACCTGGGCCAGTGGCTGATCGCGGGCCTGGGCATGTTCATGCTGGGGGTGATCGGGTTTGCATTGTCGACCAGCGTGTTGTGGTGGGTGCTGGCGATGGCGGTATTCACGGTAGGCGAGATCATCGTGTTCCCGGCCGAATACATGTTCATTGACCGTATCGCCCCAGACCACCTGCGCGGCATGTACTACGGCGCGCAGAACCTGTCCAACCTGGGCGCCGCCCTGGGGCCTGTACTGTGTGGGCTGGTGCTTGCCAGTTGGCCGGCGCTCGCCATGTTCTACATGCTGGGGGCGTTCATTGTCGGGGGCGGGGTGTTTTATTACATCGGCGCCTCGCTGAAGCCGCGGCCATTGCCATAAAAAGGCGCTGCTACTGCGCCGAGGGCGACAGCGGCAAGTCATCCAGCGTCAGATGCCCCATGGTGTTGCTCTGCAGCTCATAGCGCAGCTCTTCCACCATTTTTTCCACGGCCTGAGCGGACTGCAACTTATTGACGCTGATACCCGTCACCACCAAGTCGACCCGGCCGGTGTCGGCATCGAAGACCTTCAAGGTCAACGATGCATCCCGGCACAGGGTGAATTCACAGGTCAGCGGCAACAGCGCTTCTTCGATGCAGTTGCGTAATTGAGAGAGGCTGAACATGCTCAGCCTCCTCAACGACGACGCAACAACAGGCCCACCAGCAGGCCAAGACCCGCAACCACGGCGACCGTCGCCAGGGGTTTTTGCTTGGCAAAATCACTCACGGTGTCCAGTGCGTCGCCATAGGTCTGCTGCAATTGCCCGGCGGTTTCGCGGGCAAGCCCTTGCGCTTGCAGTTGCTCGTCACCGGTCAGGTCGCCAAGAAAACCTTGGGCCTTGCCTGCAACTTTCTCCATCGCGCCTTTGACTTGTTCGCTTTTCATGGTGCATCTCCTCAAGAGATCAAATCATTACGGCACGGGCTCCAAGGCCTGTGCCCACTCTTCAAGGTTATGCAACGCATCACGCGGGAATAAGGCGAATTTGCACTGGTCGCACTAGTGCATTTGCACTCTATTTCTTGCTTTTTACCCGCAACTCACCGGCGAACAGTCCGCGCTCACGGGCCCATACGATTGCCGCGCTGCGGCTGTGCACGCCGAGCTTGGAGTAGACCGTGGCCACATGGTTGCGCACGGTATTGGGTGCCAGTTTTAGGCGCGAGGCGATTTCCTTGTCGGCCAGGCCTTCACAGATCAAGCCCAGTACGTCGCGTTCACGGGCGGTCAGGTCGGTGAACGCCACGTTCGGCGCGTTGGGGCTGTTGACGCTTTTGGCATTGGCCAGCTTCTCGATGAGTGTCTGGCTGAACCAGGAGGCGTCCTGCATCACTTCTTCAATGGCCGCCACCAGTTCCAGTTCCGAGCGTTTGCGTTCGGTGATATTCATCATCACCAGCAGGTAGCACGGCGCGTCCTGGATGATCACGGTGTCGGCAGACACTACGCAGTCGATCACTTCACTGCCTTTCTTGCGGACCTTGAGGTCCTGGCCGTCGAGGTTGCCCGCTTTCTCCAGGGTAGCGAACAGTTGCGCGCAGGCCTGGGGGCTGTCGATGAAATTGATGTCTTCGATGGATTTTCCGATCAGCTCTTCACTGGTAAAGCCGGTGATGTTCATGAACGCTTCGTTGATATCCAGCACTTGCCGGTTGGCGGCGCTGCATACCAGGGTCGGCACCGGTGTCAGTCGGAACGACTTGGCGAAGCGCTCCTCGCTTTGGCGCAAGGCAATTTCCGCTTTGCGCCGCGGTTCCAGGTCGGTGAAGGAAAACAGCATGCAGTCTTCTTCATTCATGTCCAACGGTTGGCCGGCGACGATCACCAGTTTGCTGCCACCCTCGGGCAGGCGTAGCTCGGCCTGCATCTGCGGGATGGTCGCGCCGTCACCCAGGCGCTGGATGGCGAGGTCTTTACGCTCGGCCTGCTCCAGCACATCCAGTTCATACACCGAGCGGCCGATCACTTGGTCACGGTTGTAGCCGGTCATCTCAAGGAAGCCCTGGTTGACCTTGATGTAGCGCAGGTCGCTCAAGCGGCAGATCACCGCGGGCGCCGGGTTGGCATTGAAGGTTTTCTCGAAGCGTTGCTCGGCGCTGGCCCACTCGGTGGCGTCGCTGAGGATCAGTACCAGCAGTTCCGGTTCTCCGTGAGCGTCGCTCAGCACCAGGCTTCGCAAGCGATGCACCCAACTGCGATCTGCGTCGGCCGTGGGGGTGACCTCCACGATCACATCACTGAACTCTTCACCCGCCGCCACACGGCTGAGTGGGTAGCTGTCCAGCTGCAACGGATGGTTATTGCGATAGCGCAGCGAGAAACGCTTGGCGTACTCCTGCGTGTTGGCACCGAGCTGCTCGACCTCACTGACGCCATGCATGCTCAGCGCCGCTTCGTTGGCCCAGAGCAGGGTCTGGTCGGTCTCGGCCAGAATCACGCCGTCGGACAGCCCGGAGATGATCTGCTGCAATTGGCGGCGGTTGGTTTCTTTGGCAAGGACATCCTGGCTCATGGTTTCTCCCGGTAGACAGCACATGGGGGTACGACACCTGGGGTTGAGGATAGTGCAGAGAAAGTCGCATCGGGGGAGTGCGAATGCACCAGTTGACCTGGTGCATTTGGCCCACGACTGAACGTATGTCCTTTCGCCACACTCCCAACCATCAAGGCACTTTGCCTTGCTCTCATAACTTGTTAAGGACCTTTGTATGACCACTGTCTATGAAACCAATCGTTCGCTGTTTCGCGTGTCCTGGAGTTCGGTATTGGCCGGTAGTGCAATTGCACTGGTCACCTACCTGGTGCTGAGTGTGCTGGGCACGGCCATCGGCGCGAGTGCTGTCGACCCGATGCAGGCCGGTAACCCACTGAGCGGTTTCGGCACGGGCGCCGGGATCTGGTTGTTCGTGTCGACATTGATCGCGATTGGCGTGGGCGCCTTCGTGGCGGGGCGCACCGCGCCGGATCGCGGCGGCCTGCACGGTGTGCTGACCTGGACGGTCACCACCTTGTTGACCACGTGGTTGCTGGCGGGTTTGGCTGCCAGCGTGGTCGGTACGGCGGGTAACGTTGTGGGCAAGGGCCTGTCGGCTGCCGGCAGCGGCATTGCGGCTGCAGCGCCAGGCATCGGTAACAGCGTCAAACAACAGTTGAACGAGCAAGGCATCCAGCTGGATTGGAACAGCCTGCAAGGTGAGCTGGATACGCTGCTCAAGCAAAGTGGCAAGCCTGAATTGGACCCGGCCAACGTCGAGCAGAAGGCCGACCAGGCTGCCGCTGATGGCAAGCAATCGGCTACCGCCGCAGCGACTGATCCTGCCCAGGCGAGTGATGCCTTGAAGCAGTGGTTCGAACGCGTCAAGGCTTCCGGTGAGCCAGCACTGAATGCGGCCGACAAGGACGCACTGGTTAACATCGTTGCTGCCCGTACCGGCAAGAGCAAGGAAGAGGCCACCCAGATCGTCGACAACTATGCCCAGGCCTATCAGCAAGCCATGCAAAAGGTCGATGAGCTGAAACAACAGGCTGAACAGAAGGCTCGTGAAGCAGGTGAAGTGGCAGCCAAGCAACTGTCCCGTGCAGCCTGGAGCACCTTGGCCATGCTGCTGCTGGGTGCAGCGCTGAGCTTCTTTGTTGGTCGCCTCGCGCTGACCAACCGTCGCGTGCCGTTGGCTTGATGTTGGCTTGATAACGAAGGAGGGCGGCCAGGAGGCCGCCTTCCTTTTTTCCACCTGCCTCAATGAACGCGTAAAATGCCGACCTTTTACGTGTCTCTCGTAAAGGTGCCCCTTGAGCGCAGGCAAAGCCGTCGGACTGTTACTCCTCACTTCTCTGCTGTCGGCCTGCGGTACTTCGCCGCCACGCACGCCCAATGACATCTGCGGCATCTTCCGCGAAAAGGACGACTGGTACGACGCCGCCAAAGTCACGCAAAAGCGCTGGGGCGTGCCGATCCAGGTGCCGTTCGCCATCATGTATCAAGAGTCCGGCTTCCGACAGGACGCCTTGGCTCCACGCAAATACCTGCTGTGGATTATCCCCTGGGGCCGTGTCTCCACCGCCGCCGGCTACGCCCAGGCCAAGGACGAGGTGTGGAACGACTACCGCAAGAGCACCGGTCGCAGCGGCGCCAGCCGGCAGGACTTCGACGACGCCATCGACTTTGTCGGTTGGTACATGGACAAGACCTACACGCTCAACGGGGTCTACAAATACGACGCGTATGGCCAATACCTGAACTACCACGAAGGCTGGGGCGGCTATCGCCAACGCACCTATGCCGCGAAGGCGTGGTTGCCGCCAGTGGCCAGTAAGGTGCAGGCGCGCTCGCAGATGTACGCGGCGCAATATGCGCGGTGCAAGGATGATTTGGGGCGAGGGTTCTGGAGTCGGTTCTGGCATTGGTTATAACGAATCAGAAGCGGGTCCTACGCTGCATAGGGTGTGCAGCGTAGGAAGGGCGTTTACGCCTGGATTAACCAGCCTACCAGCGGCACTATCATCAGCGTACTCAAGGCCATTGACGTGACGTTACCTATGTACGGGTGAAAGTGCGCGGGCAAACGCCCCGCAAGCTCACAGGCCAAGGGCGGAGCGATCAGCGCCCCGAGCAGCGCACTTGAGCCCATGACTGCCCAGCTGCCACCATGGGTCAGCACCGCCGCAGGTACTACGGACACCAGCGGAACATAGGTCGGATACCAGCCTCGTTTGATCCACTGTTTTCGCCAGATCACTACACCTAACGACGATGTCAGCGCCTGCGCTACCAGTAGAGGTAAGACCAAGCCTGAGCCATAGACCGGGCTGATCGGGTTCAGAGCGTATGCCACCAATACGCCTGCTAGCAACCCTAGACTGGCGAGTTCATTCCCGAAAAATGGCGCTTCGGAAAAGTCCGCCAGCACCCGACGCAGGCTCCAGGTAATGCCGTAGACAGGGGGGCGCGCGGGTGCAGGCTTGGCGAGGGCGATGTAGTCTGAACGCACCAGCGAAGGCACACTGCGACACAGTACAAATGCGATGACGCTGCCCACGGCCATGCCTACCACGTTGCCGATCACCGCGGGCAGGCCCAGCGGTACGCACACGAAGTTCACGATCAGCAAGCACGCAGGCGTTACCAGCAATGCGCCCAACACCGCGCCGTTTACCGCAACTTTCCAGCCTCCGCCGAACATCAGCACCATTGCCGCTGGTAATGAAACGAATGCGGCAAACGTCGGTTGCCACGTTTGTGCGGTGACGCTCCAGCCCCACAGCAGATTGCTCAACAGTAGCCCTAACAGTGAACTGGTGACCAGCCAGGGCCACAGTCCCGTCCCATAGGAAATGGAAAATCCTTGCCATGTTTTACCGTGCTTGCTCGCCCACCACGCGAGGTAGGCGCCGCCCAGCAATCCAAGGGATGCAAGCTCATGCTTGTAGAAGGCTACTTCACTGATATCCCCGAGTATCCACCGTAGCCAGGCAACAGGATGAGGCAGGCTCGCGACCATCTCGGCGTAGCCCGGCCACGAGCCTTGATTGCCGAGCGCCACCCAAAATACCAGGAGCACGCTGAACAACCCCAGTATCAGGACAGTGAGGTCCACCCAGGAACGGTGGTGTCTTGTTTCGGTATTGAGCGTTTTCATGTCGTGCCCTCCGATCAGCGCGGAAGGGCAGGGTGTTGGGAGTAACCGAGCATTTGATCGTAGAGATCATTGCGTCGATCGCGTTGCAGGTCGTTGAGGCTGTTCCAGATTGGAGCACTGCGTGCGCTGGTGATATCGATGTCGGCGTACAGGATTTCCTGGCGGTTGGCCGAGGCAACCGCTCCGATCGGCCAACCATTGGTCCCGGCAATCAACGAGCATCCGAGGTAACGGGCTCCGCGTTCTTCGCCAATGCGGCTCGCTGCAGCGATAAACACGTTATTGACGTGGGCGGCGGTCATTGTCAGGTACGACGCCATGCATTTGCCGGCGTCATCGAACAGGGGAGGTGGCGTCCACACCCAGTTGTTCAGGCTGCAAATAATATCAGCGCCCTGCTGACCGAGAATGCGTGGTACCTCTGGGAACCAGATATCCCAGCAAATCAGCAAGCCAATACGGCCGATAGGTGTTTCAAATACCGGAATGCCTGTGTCGCCAGGGGTGAACCAAAGCTTTTCCAGGTTCCACAAATGCGTTTTGCGGTATTTGCCGATAAACCCGTCTGGGCCTAGCAGTACGGCCGTGTTGAATAACTGCATGCCGTCTATTTCACACAGGCCTGCCACCAGATACACCTGGCGCTCGCAAGCAAAATCTATCCAGGCCTGTACGCTGTCGCCCTCCGGAACCCGTTCGGCGTGATCAAAAGCATGTTGGCGACTGCTAAAAAAATATCCGCAATTGGTAAGCTCGGGCAACACGATCAGGTTGGCTCCACCGTTTGCAGCTTCGGTTGCCAGGGCAAGACTTTGACGCAAGTTGTTGGCCCGGTTGTGCATGCCAACCTGCGGATCAAGTTGTATGACTGCTACGCGTGCGGGGCTTGCTGGTTCGCTCATGGAGGTGACCTCTTATTGTTATACAACCGGAAATCGGCTGGGTGTTTATAAGAGGCGAGCGAGTGTTTAATTAAAAGTCAGGTGATTCCCGTTGCGTTGTAGTCTGTTTCTTTTATGGCTCTGCTTTATAGGTGGGGTAGTCCTGCATAGTAAACCCACCGTTGAAATGTGCGTGGGTATTGTTGCAGATATTGATCACGGTATCGATGGCTCCTCTGAAACAGGGTTCAGTCCAGCCAGCGTCAACGGAAAAAGACTCCCCGCACAGGTATAGGCCTGATGTAGGAGAGAAGTCCCTGTTGTATTTCAGCAGTTTCATGGCGTCGTAATAAGTGCCTGCACGGTAAAGCTTTGCGCAGCCGAGCGAATTTTTGTCGTTCATCCAACGCTGGACCACTGCCTGTTTTCGTCCGATATAGGGGGATATTTTTTCCTTTATATTTGTAGACTTCAAAAGGATTCGGTCAAGGTCCTCAATGCATTTGTCCACGAGTTCTTTATCGCTGAAGACCGACAGTTTGGTGGCATCGTCCTCCCACGTATAGCTGAGGAGAATGCAATCATAGGTGTTGGTGTTGTTGTAACGATAGGTATAAACATCATGGACAAGGCTGTCTGTCACAATGATCTGGGGAATGTTTTTGTTGTGAGAGAGAAATGACTTTTTAAGCGGAGCGTACACCTTGCAGCTGGTTTCCCAATGGGCCGATTTGTAGGCCTCCGTGATTTCGAATGGGAGCATTGCCTGGCTGAAATTCTCAATTGATATTTGTGTCTCGATCAGCCAGGAGGGAAGTGTCATTACCACTGAGTCGCAATCGATGAACGCTTTGCTGGTCCTTTCTTTTTTTGTGATGTTCCAGTCGTAGTAAACCCGTATTTTTCCGTTGTTAAGTTTTTTCAGCGTTGTCACTGCGCTGCTGGTCATTAAGCCAAACTGATCTTTCAGGAGATGTTCGTATAGAGATTCATGGGTTTCATCCGGTTTGATGAAAAGCAGGGATTCGGCCAGCGATCCAAGTCCGATGTAATTGGGTTTGTTGAATACAATGCCTCTCGAATCGACGGTCGCGGCAGCGTTTAAGTAGGGCGAGTCCATCGGCGTGCCGTCTGCGTTCACACGCCCGTGGATCAGCTGCAAATGACTGCTGAATCCGAATATTGCCGTGCGCAGCGGGTAAAGCGAGCATACGTCGTAGAAGGCTACCCAACTGCCGTCACCAATTCCGATGGAGTAGAAAACGGCGGACTCCTGTGCATTCATACCCATGCCTCCAAAGTTTCCAGGATCACCTGGCAGCCAATTTTCGATGCTCGGCATTTTGACTAGGTCACGAAAGGAAATACTTTCATATTTTCTTACTATCGAAGCCCACATCTCCTCCCAGCGCTCAGAACCATAATGCTCAGAGACGATTAAAGTCATTCGCTCGGCAAATGCTTTCCATCTTGCGAAGACGTTACCCAACGTTGGTCCCGGAGGAGGGGTTGCACCATCGGTGTTTTTCCAGATAAGCATGGTGGGTTCCGTGCTGTTGTCCATGCTTCCCTCTCGTAGATATATACCAGTAGAGCGGACTGCAGGACTGCCCGGGTTCGGGAAGTCTGAATGGCGTAGTTCGAATGCGTTGGCGTAATAGGCCATCAGCGATCGCCCCTCTTTAGGTGGCTCATTCGATTTATTGAAGAATGGCATTCTCATTGCGCCCATTTCAAAAGGTGGCCTGCCGACGCTGTTGGTATAATTATTCCCCAGTGCGGTCAGATGCCGGCCACCAATACGCTTTGACTTTTCAATCAGTGTGATGTTGTTGAACCCGCACCTGTGAAGTTCGCGCGCGGTGGTCAAGCCTGTAATGCCCGCGCCAATAATGCAGATTTTATGATCGGGTTGAGTGGCCTGGGCGATTCCGTTGGTTTGTTCTACCAAGGCGCGGTAGTCAAAACATAAGTCTGGCGGATTCGGGTACGTGGCCCTCCAGCGTTCAGGCGGAGAACGTTTCTCGCGACGATGGTGTCGGGCGATATCCGCTGGGTAGTTAAAGTCAGAGCCAATCGTCATGCTGATATTCACTTTCTAGTAATAATGGTTTCCTCACAGGTTGATGCACGCACGCTGAAGCGAAAATAAGCAGCCTGTGATTTTGGATTAGGGAATGTCGTGTTTTTTCGTAGGTGACGTGACGCGGCCAAGTTGATTAGCACATGTGATTGACCCAGCAGCTCTATTATCTTCAGTGTTGTGTGTTCCGAAAGGACTTATCAATCGCCCAGCGCCGCTATCTATCTAACACCGTCCGTCCCTGGCGCTCTCCATGCTGATGCTTCTTTCATCGACATGGACCCACTCCCCATGAGCACCGTCATACCCCCGGCACCTGCCCCTTCGTTCAGCGAAATCAAGGGCTACCTGAACCTGATTGGTCATCACCTGTTTGAGCAACCTGCACCGCTGCTGCCCCAGCAATCGGCGAGCGCGGAGCAGTTGTATTTGCAGGGTTTGAACGACAAGTTGCGCGCCCACAACCAGGTGCTTGCTGCACGCCTTCGCGAGTTGTACCAGGCCCTGGAACAGGCTGACCTGCAACACGCCGACGGCAAGGCATTGCTGGCACGACTGCGCAGCGGGTTGAACGCGCAGGTGCAGGCGCTGCTTGAGCGCAGCGTCATCGACGGCAAAGGGCTACGCAGTTTTAGCAGCCACGACGCCGGCATCCGCGCATTTGAAAACGAGGCCCGGCGTGACCTCGCCGACCGTTTGCTGCACCCCGAGATGGCTCGGCTGGTCACGAATGTTTCCCTGGGGCCGGCGTTTCGTCCCGGGGTGTATGCGTTGACATTTGCCTACCAGTACCAACCCGTAGCGTTCGCCGGCGCGTTCGTGCTGACGGTGCGCAACAGCCCCGTGGTGACCTCGCTGACCGGTGACGACGCGGTGGGCAATGTGTTGCTGTTCCACCCATTACGGGGCATCGAGGTGTTCGATTCGCTGGCCGGACTCGACCGTTACCTGCGGGGTTCCATGGACAGCGCTGCGGCTCGAGCCGAATACCTGGCGTTGTTGCCCAGGCGCTATCAATCCCTTGGTCCGGCCGGTATCTGGCCGCTGACGTTGACGCCAATCACCGGGGAGCCGCTTTTCGAGCATGTCTTCGACGCGCTCAAGGCCAAGCGCGAACAGGACATCGAGTGGGCCCTCGACCTGGTCGACAACCCCGGACGCAGCGCGCGTGAAGTGGTGGCCGACCTTGACCTCGCCATCCAGTCGACATTACCCGACCTTGGGCCACGCCTGGCCTTGCATGCCCAGCG
The DNA here is from genome assembly GCF_002980075.1 of Pseudomonas sp. MYb13. Lineage (NCBI taxonomy): Bacteria > Pseudomonadati > Pseudomonadota > Gammaproteobacteria > Pseudomonadales > Pseudomonadaceae > Pseudomonas > Pseudomonas sp. MYb13. The sequence continues at coordinate 74,764 of NZ_PCQI01000007.1, forward strand.
CTTGCTCGACCGCTGCCTGCGCTACAGTGCGCCCGATTGGTATCGCAGCGCCGACGCCCAGCGGCGTGGCACCCTGGCCGAGTTGCTGAGGCGCTATGACCAGGCGCGGGCCCACGTGATCAACCTGATGGGGCCGGCCGCCACGCCGCCTGCCCTGGCCCGTTATCAGCTGATCGAGCAACTGGCTGAAGACCTGGATATCCACGACCTGGACCCGGACCGATTGCAGGTCAGTACACGGCGTACCGTCGCGGGCGTGGGTGATTATGAGCAGTCGCCAAGCCTGAGCCTGCTGGCGCTGCGTGGCTTGCACGCAGGCGACGAAACGCCAGGCTCGGCCTTTTTGACCAAGACCACGCTGACCTATGACCGAGCGCCGTTGAGCAGCGACTATCAGGACCTGACCCCGACCTACCTCGCGACTTTGCTGGGCCGCCTGCAACCGCGCCTGGACTTTGCCGCGGTGCAGCGCGACAGCCACACCAGCCCCGTGGTCAAGCAGGCCATTGAGTCGATGCTGGAGCACCGCCTTTGTGCCCTGGCGTATACCGCCCTGCTGCAAAACCACCTGGGCGAGGGCGACTATGCGTTGATCCAGGCGTTGCGCCAGGGCACCGGTCAATACTTGAGTGCCGCGACCGTGTCGTACCATGAAGCGCAGCTCAACGGCTTCTGGCTGTTGCGCCAGACGGACGCTGACGGTGGGACCCAGCGTCTGCTGCTGTGCACACCCCAAGCGCCTGTCGCGCAGCAGTTCCTGGCATTCGACAACGAGGCCAGCTGCAAGGCGCACTTGCTGGGCTGGTGCATGAACCCCGCGATGAAGGATTACGTCATCAGTACGCTCGCGCTGCGTTTTCGCCCGGCCATGCACAAGATCCTCGCCGGCCTGAGCTTCATGCCTCATGCCCAGGAGCACCACAAGGTCAGCTTCACGTTCGCGCCTGACTACGCCGCCAGCCTCAAGGCCATGGCCCAGCACCTGCTGGCCACACGCGACGATGATCGCAACTTCGCCACCCCCCTGTGGTACCGCTCGGCCAGCCTGGCACAGCGCCAGGCGCTCACCACCCTGGCGCAGGACACCGAGGGCGCCTTGCGCGCGTACAACGCCCACCCGCAGTCCCCGTCGCAGTTCCCCAGCTTTGCGACGTTTGTGCACGGGCAAGCCAAGGCGCGCTTGAACGCGCTGCTGGGGCAGCAGGACGTCGACCCCGACACCGTATGGGCCCATTACCCCCAGGCGTTCCCGGGCCTGACAACGCCGCCGTCCATGACGTATACGCAGCTGTACCGCGACGGTTACCAAGACAATGTGGGTTTCCTGGACCCCAAGTTTGAGACCTCGGCCACTTTCACCGGGCCTGTGGGTGTCGACCTCAGCCGTCTCACGCCCGAGGCCGTTGCCCGCTCGGTGCGCGGTGTGTGGGTCGGCCAGCGTTATGCCGACGAAGTGCGCGGAAAATTGCAGAGCCCGGGCAGCCCTGGCTATGGATTCAGGCGTGATGCAACACTGGCGATCAGCCAATTGCAGATGCGCAATGCAGCACTGGAATCACGCCTGCAGGGCCACATCGCCCAGGCGGATTTCGAATGGCTCGATACCTGCCTGCAGAACCTGGGCAATGCCTCGGCCCAGGTGCGTGAAAGCTATCAGGTGCATCGGCTGTTCGTGGACGGCGACTGGGTGATCGACACCTTCTTGTTCAAGCGTGGGCATGACCCGGTGCTGCTGTACACGCCTAACGCGCCCGATGGTGTTGCGTTTCGCGAAGCGCGGCTGTTCAACTATATGTTGAAGCATGTGGATGGCATGGTCGGCTATTTCGCCGAGCGCGTGGGCATGCAGTCAAAGGTGCGTGTGCGGGCGTTTCTGGAGAACGCCAGACAGCAACTGCCGCAGACACTTGATCGCACCCATCCCAGCCCTGGCCGGCATGATCCGATCCGTCGCGAGACGGTGCTGCTCAACCTGCGCCAGGCGCTGTACGACGCCAAGCTGCAGCGCAAGATCGACGATGTGGAAGCCACCACCGTCAACCGCACGCAGATGATCATGGACGTGGTGTGGGCTGTTATCGAACCGCTCGTTGCCATCGCCACCGCGCCTTATCCGGTGCTGAGCCTGAGCCTGGGCATGCTGTTGGCTTTCAAGGATGGCATGCTCGCGCTGCATGCGTATAACCAGGGGCAGATGGGCGAAGCGTTCGGGCATTACCTTGGCTACCTGCTCAATAGCGCTGGCGCGGTATTTACCGATTTGCGCCCGGCGCTCAGCATGCCCTGGGGCAAGCCGATGCGTCCGCTGTTGCACACGGCATCGCAGGAACAGGCGCTGTCGTTGGTCAGGCAATTGCACACCCCGGCAACTGCCATCGATGATCTGCAGGCCGTGTTGTTCCAGGGCCAGGCGTTGTGGACCACCAAACAGCCTGACGCCCTCGGGCGTTTCCTGCTATTGAGGCATGACCCGCTGACCGGGCGTTGGCAGTCCACCGGACGGCTGGCGATTCGGGATACCCAAGGCCGTTGGGTGCGCAGCGGCGTCACGGGCGGTGCGCCCAAATATGAAAAGCTCCCCGTCGTCGCGGCGCCATTGCAGCGCTACGAAGCCCCACCGGCACTGTTGAAAGACCTTGAATACGTGGTGAGCCCCAACGCAGTGGCGACGTCCGTTGCGGGCATCGCCGATAATTTTGGGGCGGACAGTGGCAGGAGCGTCATCGCCAAAAATCTCTCCCACTTGCGAGAGCCCTACGCCGAGGCGGTGGCCAACCTGGCCCTGGATGCGAAAGCCCACTTCGATGCCCTGGCGCCGCTCGTCCCGCGTGCCGATGTGTTGAGCTTTGACAGTAATACCCTGGCGCCGGTCGTGCTGCAGCGGCTGCTTAGCGAAAGCAAAGGGTTGATCGTCGGGGCGAGCGTTGACTCCATCGCCAGCAAGCAGCTGTTGATCCAGCAGATGCGAACCCTGTATGAGCAAGGCGTGCGGCGCCTGTATATCGAGTTCCTGCCTGCCGACGTATTCCGCGCCAAGCTGGATAAACTGAAAACCGCCAAGGTATCCAAGACCATCGACCAGCACCTCAAGGCAGTCGACAAGGCCATGGCGACCCCCGCAGACAGCCCCTATTCCTACCGAGCACTGGTGCTGGCGGCGCGCGAGCACGGCATCGAGGTCAAGGCGCTGGACGCGTCCACGTCCTACTTCCTGGATGACGCGTTGTCCGCAGGGGCCACGTCGGTGCTGACGCCACGTGAAAACCGCTTGCGTAATTTCTACTCCCACAAGGTGATCGCCAACGACGTGGCGGCCAGCCCCGACGACAGTTGGGTGGCCTTGGTGGATCATCGCCGGATGAATACTCACGACCAGGTGCCTGGCTTGGCAGAGTTGCACAATACTGTCAGCTTGCGAGTCGAGGACGTGGGTGCCGGCTCGCCGACAGGCGTCTGGAAGGACACGCCTGGCGCTATTGCGGGCGACTCCATGGCCAAGGCTGACTTCAAGATTAGCCTACAGACCGCTTACTCCAAGTCCACGTCGCAGGTGCTGGCACCCGCGGCTCAGCACAGCTATAGCGCGTTTGAAATTCCCGCCGAAATGCGTGATGCGGTGATCAGGCTCAAAGATACGGCGAAAGGTCTGGATTCCCGTTACTTTCCAGGTGACCCAGAACTTCGACCGGCCTATAGCGTCTTCCAGCAAACCCGCGAAAAGCTTGATGCTGCTGCTACCGCCCACTTCAAAGACTACGTGCCACCGGCCAAGCCGGTACAGCCGCTTTTGTCTCCTGGCCTGACCGCGCGTGAGTTCTTCGAGCGCGCATACGCACAGTCAAACGGGGTGTTGATTGGCGAAGCGCACAGCGGGCGGTCCAGCAAAGCGTTGTTGATCAAGGAACTGAAGGCCATGAAGGTCAAGACGCTCTACGTTGAACACCTGTTCACGGACCTGCATCAAGCGGACCTGGATGCCCTGTATCGCGGAGCGCCGATGTCCAGGGCACTCAAGGACTACCTGCGGATACAGGACCGCGGGCATATGCTGGGTTACGACGGCCCGCACACGTATACGGCGCTGATAGAAACCGCCGCCAAATATAAGATCCGCCTCCACGCGCTGGATTGCCTGGCCAGTTACCGCGTCGAAGGCATGCAGAACAAAGCGCAGTCCCGCGCGACAATGTTCAGCTACTTCGCCAACGAAGTCATTACCCAGGACCAGCTTGCACATGGCCCTCATCGCTGGGCGGCGTTGGTGGGCAACAGCCATACCGACACCTACCTGGGTATTCCGGGAGTGGCCAATATGCAGGGTGCTATCAGCCTGCATGTCAACGATGTGGCTCTCAGCCAGCCTGTTGGCCTGCGGGCTGGTCGGTGGGAAACGGCCCATAAAGCCATGCGTCCCGATGAGTGGGTAGCACTGCGCAGCGACTTTGCGCTCGACGTTGCGGTGGCCGGACACAAACCACCGGACGCGTTCACGCCTGCGGATCGGTCACGCCTCACTCAAACCGGCTACTTCCTGATTGACCGACCGACGCCTGCCCAGACCTTGCTCATTCATCGTTCGCGCACGGGTGAGATCGTTACCACACCTATTCAAGTGGACGAAACCGGGCGCTTTTTCGTCGATCGTTGGGAGCCGCTCAGGAGTGAGCGGTATGTCTATCAGTATCAGTTGATCCATGCCTTGCAGGAGTTTATGGGGCTACGCCCCGCGCCTTGATAGCCACCAAGCCCCGACCGTCCTGCGGTCGGGGCTTTTTACTTGCCAAACCCGATTGATTCTGGGAAAACGCCAACCTTCAAGTATTCAGTGAGCACCCCATGAGCAACGAAGAGCTGCAGATCACCGACGTCCGCCTGGGTACCGGCAAAACTGTGGTCAAGGGCGCGCTGATCACCACCCAGTACACCGGCACCCTGGAAGACGGCACGGTGTTCGACTCGTCCTGGGAGCGGGGCAAGCCGTTCCAGTGTGTGATTGGCACCGGACGGGTTATCAAGGGCTGGGACCAGGGGTTGATGGGCATGCAGGTAGGCGGCGTGCGCACCCTGTTCGTACCGGCGCATTTGGCATATGGCGAGCGGTCGATGGGCGCGCATATCAAGCCCAATAGCAATCTGCGTTTTGAGATTGAGCTGTTGGAAGTGCTGACCCGAGACGATTGAGAGGGGGTCATCATGGACGTTGATTCAGGCGGATTGCCCAGATGTTCCGTTGCGGGTATTCAGGTCAAGGAGCTGGGTGGTCGCGATGAGGCCCAGTTGCAGCGTTTTTTTGAGCGGGCGCCAGATTACTTCATCGCGGTGAACGGTGAGCCAGCCACGCCGACTGAAGCGCGGGAGGAATTGCTGGGGCAACTGCCCCCGGGGTGGGCCTGCCGGCGGATGTATTGGCTGGGTTACCGCGACCTGGACAATCAATTGGTTGCGGTGGTGAACATCGCGGCGGATGTGCTGGCGGTTGGTGTCTGGCATATCGGCCTGTTGCTGGTGGATGCGCGTTTGCATGGCACTGGGTTGGCGCAGCAGCTGCATGCTGATCTTGAGGCGTGGGCTGTACGCAACGGGGCCCAATGGCTGCGCTTGACGGTGGTCATCGGCAATACCAAGGCCGAACGCTTCTGGCCCAGGCTTGGCTATGTGCAAGTGCGTACCCGTGAGGGCATTACGATGGGCCGGCAGGTGAACAGGGTGTCGATTCAGGTCAAGGCGCTGGTCGGTGAGCAACTTGATGAGTACCTGCAGCGCGTCGAGCGCGATCGACCCGCGATGCCATAGCGCGGCTGTACAGCAGCTGCAGGCCCCCAGACGTGTCTTCCTGAACCCATCCTGAAGATTCTTCTTATTCCCCATACGGAAACTTTCCTACGGTTTACTCTCCTGTCATCGGGGCGTAAGCTTCGCGCGTTTTCATCAATAGCGGAGACCCTCAGTGGGTACTTGTTCGAGCGACAGTAGTCGGCCGGTTTCGGTAACCGGCACAGGCTTGGCAAGGTAACGCGCATTTTCTCGATGCCGTTGTCTCGCCACTAAACGCGAGAAGCGGCATCCCGGCAGCAGCCAATCCTGGCGCCTGCCCGAATCCCTCTCATCGACGCTGACCAGCACCTGACTCACCTCGGGATGCTACGGACGCGCCTGCCTTTTACGGCAGGCGGGCCAAGCCGGCTGTGCCTTTAAAACGGGCGCGGTGCGCACGGCGGTACCTGCACGAGCGTTTCCTCGCGCAGGAGTAACACCATGAACCTCACTCTGTTGAAAGAGTTCTTCGCCGGCTTCCTGCGGACCCGGCACATCGCCCGGCATTTCCGTCGCCTGGCGATGCTCGACACCGTGGCCGACGCCAGCGTCAGCCGCGAAGTACCACCGACCCTGGCGCAAACCCTGGTGGTCTCGGCCAACAGCAGTAGCGTGCAATTGCTCGGCACCCTGGGCAGCCACTCCGAAGGCTTGAGCACCCAGGAAGCCGATGCGCTTCGCGTTCAATACGGCCTCAACGAAGTCGAGCATGAGCAGCCGCTGCCAGGGTGGGTTCACCTGTGGCATTGCTACAAGAACCCGTTCAACCTGCTGCTGACCTTGCTGGCGGTGATCTCCTGGCTGACCGAAGACATGAAGGCCGCCACCGTGATTTTCTCCATGGTGGTGCTGTCGACGCTGCTGCGATTCTGGCAAGAGGCCAAATCGAACAAGGCCGCCGATGCGCTCAAGGCCATGGTGAGCAACACCGCCACGGTGCTGCGTCGTGACGCAGCCAAGCGCATCGAACTGCCGATCAAGCAATTGGTGCCGGGCGACCTGATCGTCCTGTCGGCAGGCGACATGATCCCCGCCGACTGCCGCGTGCTCAGCGCCAAGGACCTGTTCGTCAGCCAGGCGGCGATGACCGGCGAATCGATGCCGGTGGAGAAGTTCGCCCAGCAGCAGGATGCCAACACCCGCAACCCGCTGGACCTGGAAAACATCCTGTTCATGGGCACCAACGTGGTGTCCGGCGCCGCGACGGCGGTGATCCTGACGACCGGCAACAGCACCTATTTCGGCGCCCTGGCCCAGCGCGTGACCGCCACCGATCGTGCGACGACCTCGTTCCAGCATGGCGTCAACAAGGTCAGCTGGTTGCTCATCCGCTTCATGTTCGTGATGGCGCCGCTGGTGCTGTTCATCAACGGGTTCACCAAGGGGGACTGGACCGAAGCGCTGCTGTTCGCCCTGTCGATCGCCGTGGGCCTGACCCCGGAAATGCTGCCGATGATCGTCACCTCGACGCTGGCCAAGGGCGCGGTGTTTCTCTCGCGCAAAAAAGTCATCGTCAAGCGCCTGGACGCGATCCAGAACTTCGGCGCCATGGACGTGCTGTGCACCGACAAGACCGGCACCCTGACCCAGGACAGGATTTTCCTGGCGCGGCATGTGGACGTGTGGGGTGAAGAGTCCGACGACGTATTGGAAATGGCCTACCTCAACAGCTACTACCAGACAGGCCTGAAAAACCTGCTGGACGTGGCGGTGCTGGAGCACGTGGAGGTGCATCGCGAGCTGAAGGTCGGCACCGCCTTCCAGAAGGTCGATGAGATCCCATTCGACTTCAATCGCCGCCGCATGTCCGTCGTGGTCGCCGAGCAAGGCCAGCCGCACCTGTTGATCTGCAAGGGGGCGGTGGAAGAAATTCTGTCGGTGTGCAACAACGTGCGCCATGGCGACGTCAACGAAGCGTTGACCGAAGACCTGCTGGCTCGTATTCGCCAGGTCACCGCTGCGTTCAATGAAGAAGGCCTGCGTGTGGTCGCCGTGGCCGCGCAACCGATGACACCAGGGCGTGACACCTACAGCCTGGCGGATGAGAACAACCTCACACTGATCGGCTACGTAGCCTTCCTTGACCCGCCAAAGGAAAGCACTGCGCCTGCTCTCAAGGCGCTCAAGGCCCACGGCGTCGCGGTTAAAGTGCTGACCGGTGACAACGAACTGGTGACTGCCAAGATCTGCCGCGAAGTGGGCCTGGAGCAACAAGGCCTGCTGATGGGCAACGACATCGAGGACATGACCGATGCCGAACTGGCCACGGCCGTGGAAACCACCAATGTGTTCGCCAAGCTGACGCCGTCCCATAAGGAGCGCATCGTGCGCCTGCTCAAGGCCAATGGGCATGTGGTGGGGTTCATGGGCGATGGCATCAATGACGCGCCGGCGCTGCGTACCGCCGATATCGGCATTTCGGTGGACAGCGCGGTGGACATCGCCAAGGAAGCCGCCGACATCATCCTGCTGGAAAAGAGCCTGATGATCCTGGAGGAGGGCGTGCTGGAAGGCCGGCGCACCTTCGCCAACATGCTCAAGTACATCAAGATGACCGCCAGTTCCAACTTCGGCAACGTGTTCTCGGTGCTGGTGGCCAGTGCGTTTATCCCGTTCTTGCCGATGCTGCCGATGCATCTGTTGGTGCAAAACCTGCTGTACGACATTTCGCAGATTGCGATTCCGTTCGATAACGTCGATGCCGAGATGCTCGCCAAACCGCAACGTTGGCAGCCCGGCGACGTGGGGCGATTCATGCTGTTTTTCGGGCCGATCAGTTCGATCTTTGACATCACCACGTTCGCACTCATGTGGTATGTCTTCGATGCCAACACCCCCGACCACCAGACCCTGTTCCAGTCCGGCTGGTTCGTGGTGGGGCTGCTGACGCAGACACTGATCGTGCACATGATCCGCACCCCGAAAATCCCGTTCCTGCAGAGCCGTGCGGCGATGCCGTTGATGGTGATGACCGGTGTGATCATGGCCGTGGGGATTTTCTTGCCGATGGGGCCGCTGGCGCATTACTTCAAATTGCAGGCGCTGCCGTCGCTGTACTTTGTGTTCCTGCCGGTGATCCTGCTGGCGTACATGGCCCTGACCCAGGCGGTGAAGGGCTACTACATCCGTAAGTTTGGCTGGCAGTAACAAGGCCCCTTGCAGGCGCCGGCTTGCTGGCAAGCCAGCGCCCAGAAGAGGCAGTGGCCAAGGAGATTTTTTATGCAAGCAATCGACAACATCAACCTCAATTCCCTGATCGATACGCTGGTCAGCCTCAGCGCGGCCTTTATCCTCGGTGGCCTGATCGGTTTCGAGCGCCAGTACCGCCAGCGCACGGCGGGCCTGCGGACGAACGTGCTGGTGGCGGTGGGCGCGGCGATTTTCGTCGACATGGCCAATCGTCTCGGTGGCGCGGAAGGCGCGGTGCGGGTGGTCGCGTATGTGGTGTCGGGTATCGGTTTTCTCGGTGCCGGCGTGATCATGCGTGAAGAAGGCAATGTGCGCGGGCTCAATACGGCGGCCACGCTCTGGGCGTCGGCAGCGGTGGGGGCCTGCGCGGGCGCCGACCTGATCCTTGAAGCGCTGCTGGGCACGTTGTTCGTGCTCGCGGCCAACACCTTGCTGCGGCCAATCGTCAATAACATCAACCGCCAGCCGCTGGATGTGGTGTCGGCAGAGGTCACCAACATCCTGTATGTGATCGCCCGGCGTACCCAGCAAAAAGCCGTACTGGCCTTGCTGGAGGCTGAACTGGCACGGTGCAACTACCCGGCCAGCGATGTCGACGTGCGCCCCTTCGGCACGGAGGAGGTGGAAATCGAAGCCACCCTGGCCGTGACCTCGGTCGACGGTGACGAGTTGGACGCACTGGTGGCGCGTATCTCAATGTCGACCCTGGTGGTGCAGGCATTCTGGAGCCCGAGTACCACCGAGTAGTCCCCGGCTGTCAGGCGATGTTCCGAGCAAAGCTGACTATGCTATTGCAAGGAAAAGTCCTACAGGCATTCAAGACTATCCCTTCATTTGGTTAGACACGCTGTTGTTAAGGTTGCGCGCTTGCGCCTCAGAAACAAGGGCGCAGCGCTATGTGTTTACCGTGCTTTATCAAAAGGAGGGACCTTGGCTGCCTGGCGCGTCGCGCAGAATATTCAGTACCGTTTGTCGGGACTGTCACTTTTCACAGGTAGATAGGTCCCGTGTGATATGTAAGCGTACTGATCCCTTGGGGGAGTCTTATGAGCAAAGCTTTAATTGTGGATGATCACCCTTTTATACGCGCTACTGTGAAGTACCTATTGAAGCAGGAAGGTTTCGTTGAAATCTTTGAAGCAGGTAACGGCGCCGATGCCATGCAGATTGCGCGTGAAGAGCGCCCGGATCTGGTCATCCTCGACCTGGCAATGCCCAAGCTCGGCGGGCTGGAGGTGATCAGCCGGATCAAGGCGCTGGAACTGCATTGCAAGATCCTGGTGCTGACCTCCTACCTTGCCGTGTTCTTCTCCACCCGCTGCATGCGCGCCGGGGCCATGGGCTTTGTTGCCAAGACGGGTGAGCTTGACGAGTTGCAGAAGGCGATCAGGGCGATCAGGTCCGGTTACAGTTGCTTCCCCAGCGTGGCGACCAGTTCTGTGCGCCGCGACGATTTGCAGACCACCGAGCAAGAACTGGTGGATTCATTGTCAGACCGCGAACTGACGGTGTTGCAAAAACTGGCCTTGGGCCTTGGCAACAAGGAAATTGCCGAGGACATGCTGTTGAGCCACAAGACCATCAGCACTTACAAGACGCGGCTCAAGGAGAAACTGCGGATGTCCTCGGTCGTGCACCTGTCCAAGTTCGCCCAGCGCAACCACCTGATTTGAAATGACCACCTCCCGGCTGAAGCGTCTCACGGCCATCTTGCTGATGGGGCTGTTGCCTTGCGTGGCGATGGCCCTGGATAAGCCACACAACCTGCGGCTGTTTGGTCACTCCACGCTCGAAAACCCACGCCTGGAGCTTGATGAAAGCGACTGGCGCTGGTTGCGTGAACGGCGCCTGTTGGTGATGGGGGTGTCGGCGCCTGACTACGCACCTTTCGACCTTAGCAACGATAATGATTTTGAAGGCATCACGGCTGACTACACGTGGCTGATCAGCCTTATCCTGAATGTACCTGTCGAGGTTCGACGCTACGACACCCGTGATGAGGTCATCGAGGCGCTCAAGCTCGGCGAGGTAGACTTCGTGGGGTCGGCCAATGGCTATGAAGCGGCCGACAAGCAACTGGTGCTGTCCCGTTCCTACGCCAACGATCAACCCGTGCTGGTGACGCGCGCGGGTGACAGTCATTCATTGAGCGCCGACCTCGCCGGCAAGCGCGTCGCGATGCTCTATCACTACATGCAACCCGACGCTGTCCAGACCTTTTACCCAAAGGCGCATTTGCTGTTGTATGGCTCGACCCACCAAGCCATTGGTTCCGTGGCGTTCGGCCAGGCGGATGTCTACCTGGGCGACGCCATCAGCGCCCGCTATCTGATCAACAAGAACCATCTCAATAACGTGCGCATGGCTGATTTTTCCGCATTGGAGGTCAACCCGTTCGGGTTCGCCTTCACCAAGGAAAACCTTCGCCTGCTGAACATCATCAATGCGGCGCTGGCCGTTATACCGACCAGCCAGCAGATGCAAATCCTGCGACGCTGGAGCGCCGGCGACAGCGGCTTCCTGGAGGCAGACCGGTTACGCTTGAGTGACAATGAGCAGCGCTGGCTGGAGAAGCACCCAAAGGTAAAAGTTGCGGCACTCGACAAGTTCATGCCGCTGTCCTTTTTCAATGAGCAAGGGCAGTTCGTCGGGTTGAGTGACGAGGTGCTGTCGCGGATCAGCTTGCGCACGGGCTTGAAGTTCGAGGTGATGCAGAGCAGTTCGTTGCTTCGCCAGATTGACGAGGTCGGTACTGGACAAGTCGACATGATGGCGGTGATCACGCCCAGCGTCGAACGCTCCGAGAAAGTCCGGTTCACCCGACCCTACCTCTCCAACCCCTATGTGCTGGTCGCGCGCGCCGGCGATGAGCGGCTGGTGACCCTGGAGGATATGCCCGGGAAACGCCTGGCGTTTATCGGCGGCAACAGCCTTGCCGTGCAGGTCGCGCGGGATTATCCGGGTATCGTCTTCGTGGATGTCGAGAACCCTGAGGAAGCGCTGGAGTTGGTCGCCAAAGGCAGTGTCGATGCCACCGTTGTTTCGCTGATCAGCGCGCGCTACATGATTGCGCGCCATTACCGTGATCGCTTGCGTATCACCAGTACCGTCGGCACTGAGCCCGCGCGGATTGCCTTCGGCGTCAACCGTAGCGAGCTGGAGCTGTATTCGATCCTCGAGAAGGCGCTGTTGAGCATAACGCCTGAAGAAATGGACGAACTGACCAACCACTGGCGCAGTGAAATCATCATCGAGGACAGCTACTGGATCCGTCATCGCAGCGTGATCCTCCAAGGCTTTGGCGTGGCAGCACTGCTGCTGTTGGTCACCCTGGGCTGGGTGCTCTACCTGCGCAACCTGATTCACAAGCGCGCCCAGGCCGAACGCGCCTTGAGCGACCAGATGCGGTTTATGAGCGTGCTGATCGACGGCACCCCCCACCCCATCTACGTGCGTGATCGCCAGGGCCGCTTGATGGCGTGCAATAACGCTTACCTCGATGTGTTCGGCTTCAAGCTGGAGGACGTGATCGGCAGGACGGTGGTGGAAACTGACACCGGCAACCCGCCCCAGGCCCAGTCCTTTCATGCTGACTACCTGGGCCTGATGGAGCGCGGTGAGCCACGGATCCAGGACCGAGTACTCAAAGTACCCGGTGGCGGCGTGCTGACTATTTACCAATGGATGCTGCCGTACCGTGACAGCAACGGCAATGTGGTGGGCATGATTGCCGGTTGGGTGGACGTCAGCGAACGTCAGCGCCTGCTGGGCCAGTTGCAGGAGGCCAAGGAAGAAGCAGACGCCGCCAACCGCGCCAAGACCACGTTCCTGGCGACCATGAGCCACGAGATTCGGACCCCCATGAACGCGGTGATCGGCATGATCGAGTTGGCCCAGAAAAACGCCGAGCAAGGTCGCGTCGATCAGGACGCGCTGGAGGTGGCGTCGATGGCGTCCCGGAGCATGCTGGAGCTGATTGGCGATATCCTGGACATTGCGCGGATCGAAACCGGCCACCTGTCACTGACCCTGGCACCCGCCAATCTCCACGAATTGTTGGCCTCTGTGGCCCGGGTGTTCGAGGGGCTGGCGCGGGACAAGGGCCTGTTGCTGCACGTCGATCTCGACCCGCTGACCGACCGATCGGTACTGATCGACCCCATGCGCTTCAAACAGGTGGTGTCCAATCTGCTTGGCAATGCCATCAAGTTTACCGCCACCGGCCAGGTACGCTTGGGCGCCCAGTGTGCAGCGGCGTTGGCCGGCGACCACTTGACTCTGCGTTTGTCTGTGGAGGACACGGGCATTGGCATCAGTGCCGAAGATCAGCAGCGTTTGTTCAACCCGTTCATCCAGGGCAGTAATAACGAACAGTCGGCGCGCAGTGGGTCCGGCCTCGGGTTGGTGATCAGCCGCAACCTGTGCGAGATGATGGGCGGTCAATTGCACTTGAGCAGCGTGCTGGACAAGGGAACGCGGGTAGACGTGACCTTGACGCTGGCGTTGACCACGGCGGCGCCGGTTTCTTCGCCTGTCCCACGTGTTCCACCGACGCAGGCGTTGAACCTCCTGGTGGTCGATGACTACCCGGCCAACCGCTTGCTCCTGGCTCGGCAGCTAAGCTTCCTGGGGCATCACATCGTCACGGCCGAAGATGGCGCGGAGGGCTTTGCATTGTGGCAGGCCGGGCATTTTGATGGGGTGATCACCGATAGCAACATGCCCACCATGGATGGCTACACATTGGCACGTGATATCCGTGCCCAAGAGCGCCTGCGTGGCCTGGTGCCGTGCCTGTTGTTGGGTTTCACCGCCAATGCCCAGCCGGAGGAGACGGAGCGCTGCAGGCAGGCGGGCATGGATGGTTGCCTGTTCAAACCGACCGGTCTCGATGATTTGCGGGCCGCGTTGGCATCGCGCACGGTCAGTTCTGCAGCACACCCAGTCGAGCCGCTGTTTGATTTGAGCGTGTTGATCACATTGACCGGGGGCGAGAAGACCGCACTCAACGAGTTGCTGGCACCCTTGCTCAGTAGCCTTGTAGAGGACCGCCTATTGCTGCCGGCACTGCGTGAGCAGATGGATTTCGCCAAGCTGCATGACCTGGCCCATCGTGTCAAAGGCGGGGCCCACATGGTCAAGGCACAGGTGCTGGTCGTTTGTTGCGAAACCTTGGAGGGGGTGTGTGAAGGGCGCGACCACGCTGCGCTCGCCGCTGCTGTCGAGGCGTTAGATGCGGCCATCGAAGGTTTGCATCATGGTCTGAGCCAGCACTGCAAGCAGGCTTGACTGGGGTAGGTAGCCATTCGGTTGATTTGGGAGAACTCCTACATGGAACGGGAACAAGCCTGATTTTGTCCTCGGGATATGTCAGGAAAATGGGCGACGCTCACTGACGAGCACAGCCTGCCCAGGGGTTCGCCATGCCAAACAAAGCACTGACCATCCTGATTGCCGATGAGCAACATCTGCAACGCCTGCACATCGAGAAAATGCTCAACCGGTTGGGTTATTACCGGATCGTCCCGGTGCAAACCCTAGAAGAGGTCCAGCTGCTCACCGCCATCCCGGCCCAGCCCTTTGACGTGTTGATCATCAACGCAGGGCTGGCGGTCCACACAGTCGGGCCTCAGCCCGAGGCGCACCATGTGCTGGTCTATGATCACCTTGACCTGGACCCGCACGCACCCGCCGACGCAACGGCGGCGGTGCGGGTGCGGTTGCCCGGCGTGCCGGACAACGTCAATCTGGAACACTTCATGGACATCATCGACCCACCCGCAGCCTCCACCGGCCTGCGGGTCTTGCCGTGGCTGCGGGAGTTATCCCGCACGCCTGTGGCACGGGTTTAATCCCACGTGGGGGCGATACCCTTGGGGCTTGTCAGGCGATGGCCGCGTTCCAGCTCGGCAATCTGCGCCATGTCGGCAGCGCTCAAGCTCAGTTGCAGTGCCTTGAGGTTACTCTCCAGGTTGGCGCGTTTGGTTGACGATGGGATGACCGCGTAGCCCAACTGCATGGCCCAGGCCAGCGTCACTTGCGCCGGGGTGGCCTGATGGCGTTCGGCGATTTGCTGGATCACCGGGTCCTTCAGCACTTCGCCGTAGGCCAGGGTCATGTAGGACGTGATCTGGATACCGTTGGCAGTGGCAAAGTCCACGACCTTGCGGTTTTGCAGGTAGGGGTGCAGTTCGATCTGGTTGGTGGCGATGTGCTCGGCCCCAACGGCTGCAATCGCCTGTTTCATCAGGTCGACGGTGAAGTTGGAAATGCCGATCTGGCGGGTCAGGCCCAGGCGCTTGGCTTCCATCAATTGGCCCATGAATTCGGCCACAGGCACCTGGTCTTCCGGTGACGGCCAGTGGATCAGGGTCAAGTCCAGATAGTCGGTTTTAAGTTTGCGCAGGCTTTCGCGCAGGCTCGGGATCAACTGGCCTTCGGCGAAGTTGGCGATCCAGATCTTGCTGGTGATGAACAACTCATCGCGCGGGATGCCACTGTCGGCAATGGCCTGGCCGACGTCTGCTTCGTTCGCGTAGATCTGCGCGGTGTCGATCACGCGGTAGCCCAGCTCCAGGCCGGTGCTGACGGAATCGATCACCACTTGGCCTTGCAGGCGGAAGGTGCCGAGGCCAAAGGCCGGAACGTTTTGCGTAGCGATAGACATCAGTAGCTCCTGAAGAGATGTGAACAATGGAGTCGAGTATCCGCCCGTCGTTCCTTCGGAAAAACCGCCGAATCCGAAAAGGACTCTTTACCGCAGGTCACGAATGGCCGGCGGCCTGACCACTCCCATCCTTGTCGGAAAACCTATGCCTACGATTCCAAGGTCCAAGAACGACGGGCAGAGGGTGCGCGCCGGGTTGAACTGGAAGGTTGACTGACGTTGGAGCCTGCAGCCTTGGCCCGCGTGCCAGGTGGTAAAGTCGAAGCGCGTGGCGCAGGCGATATTCTCCTGCAGCAGGACACCCTACCGGGTGCCGTTTTTCTGCTTGGCAATATCGAGCTGCACCCACAATCCTGAGTCGGCGTTCCAAACAGCGGGCTACGCTGAAACTGTCGCCCGGCTCCAGCAGAAAGTGTCGCTCACCCACCCACAACGTGGTTACGTGGACGCCACGCAACGGGCCTGGGCGGCGATGTTGCGAACGCTGGATCGGGTGTCGCCGGTGTATCGTGACTGATGTAGAGTCGTGCTGCCGATTCAACCCAAGGAAACCGCCGCATGACCCAGGAATCCCGTTTTTCCAGGATGGAGCCGCAAGAGCGCAAGGCCACGCTGGTCCAGGCTACGCTGACGTGCCTCAAGCGTGATGGGTTCCAAGGCGCGTCGATCCGCAAGATCAGCGCCGAGGCCGGGGTGTCCGTGGGGCTGATCAGCCACCACTATTCGGGCAAGGACGAGTTGGTGGCCGAGGCCTATCGCACCATCACCGACCAGGTCATGAGCCTGCTGCGCGAGACCATGGCCAAGGCGCCGCCGAACCCTCGGGAGCGCCTGTCGGCGTTGTTCCGTGGCTCGTTTTCCGCCGAATTGCTAGACCCGCACCTGTTGGACGCCTGGCTGGTGTTCTGGGGTGCCGTGAAGACGGCTCCGGCGATCAACCTGGCGCACGAGCACTCCTACGGCGAGTACCGCACCATCATGCGTTCAGCCCTGACCGACATGGCCGTGCAGGAGGGCTGGAAGCACTTCGACGCCGACCTCGCCGCCATCGGCTTGAGCGCATTGCTCGATGGATTGTGGCTGGAGTCGGGGCTCAACCCCGGCACGTTCACGCCCGAGCAGGGCATCCAGATCTGCGAGGCCTGGGTGGACGGCCTGCAGGCGGGCGGTCGCCAGCGTTTTCAAGTCAAACCCTGATTTGTCCCGGTCCGCCTGGGCGTAACGTCCAGGCCGGCATTTTCCCTTCTGAAAATATTTGCAGGGTGCTCATTGCCTTCTTACTGAACACTTGTTTAGTATCGCCTCATGTCGCACCCCTCAAGCCAAATAAAATAATTCGAGGAAGCCATGACGACCGATTCGCCCGTGCTCAGTCAGGTACAAGCAGGCGTTGCCTGGATCACTCTCAACCGTGGCCCGCAGCGCAATGCCTTGGACATTCCCACCCTCAAGCACCTGCACACCTTGCTCGATGCCTTCAGCGCTGACGAGGCAGTGCGCGTGGTGGTATTGACCGGCAACGGTCGCAGCTTCTGCGCCGGTGCAGACCTGGCGGAGTGGGCCGACGCCGAAGCCCGTGGAGCCCTCGAAACCTACGGCTGGACCGACACTGCCCACGCCTTGATGACCCGCCTGCACACCCTCGATAAGCCCACGATTGCCGCGATCAATGGCACTGCCGTCGGCGCGGGCATGGACCTGGCGTTGTGCTGCGACCTGCGTATCGCGGCCCAATCGGCGCGCTTCAAGGCCGGCTACACCAGCATGGCCTACTCGCCAGACGCCGGTGCCAGCTGGCATCTGCCGCGCCTGATAGGCAGTGAGCAGGCCAAGCGCCTGCTGTTCCTCGACGAACTGTGGAGCGCCGACCGTGCCCTGGCTGCCGGCCTGGTCGGTGAAGTCGTCGCCGATGAGCAACTGCACGCCCAGGCTACGGACCTCGCCGCCCGCCTGGCCAACGGCCCGACCTTCGCCTTTGCCCAGGCCAAGACCCTGATTCGTGAAGGTGCCGACCGCAGCCTGCCCGAGCAACTGCAGGCCGAACTGGCTGCTGGCCTGTTGTGCGGGCGCAGTGCCGATGGCGCCGAAGCCCTGCGTGCATCCATGGAAAAACGCCTCCCGAATTTCTGCGGCAAATAACAACTACACCTTCGAACAGGTAGCGCCATGAATTTCCAACTCAGCCAAGAGCAAGATATGTTGGTGGACGCGGTACGCAGTTTTGTTGCCAAGGAATTGTTGCCCCATGAGGAGGCGGTGGACCGTGCCGATGAGGTCTCGCCCGAGTTGGCTGCGCAGATTCGCGACAAGGCGATTGCCGCGGGTTTCTATGCGTTCAACATGCCGGAAGAGGTGGGTGGCGGTGGCCTGGATTACCTGTCCCAGGCCCTGATCGAGCGGGAATTGTCCAAGGTCTCATGGGCGCTGCATGTGTTTGTCGCGCGGCCGTCCAAGATCCTCATGGCGTGTACGGGATCACAGGTTGGCGATTACCTGTTGCCGTGTGTGCAGGGCAGGAAAGTCGACTGTTTTGCCCTCACCGAACCCGGCGCCGGTTCCGATGCCAATGCCATCAAGACCCGCGCAGTGCGCAGTGGCGATGACTTCGTGATCAATGGCAGCAAGCACTTTATCAGCCATGCCGGGCACGCCGATTTCGCCATCGTGTTCGCGGTCACCGATACCTACGAACACAACGGTCGGCAGCGCAATGCGGTGACCTCGTTTCTCGTCGATCGCGGCACGCCTGGCATGACCATTCGCCGTGGCCCCAAGTGCGTCAGCAACCGTGGCTACCACACCTATGAAATGTTCTTCGACGACTGCCGCGTGCCGGCCTCCAAGGTGCTGGGCGAGGTGGGCAAGGGCTGGGACGTGGCCAACGCCTGGCTCACCGCCGGCCGTGTGATGGTTGCCGCTAACTGCGTCGGCCAGGCCCAGCGTGCGTTGGATGTGTCGCTGCAATGGGCGGCGGACCGCAAGCAATTCGGCCAGCCCATCGGCACTTATCAAGGCGTGAGCTTCAAGTTGGCGGACATGGCCACGCAGATCCGCGCGGCTGAACTGCTGACCCTGCACACCGCCTGGAAGATGGACCAGGGCAGCATGACCGAGGGCGAGGCCGGCATGGCCAAGTTGTTCGCCAGTGAAACCCTGGGCAAGGTCGCCGACGAGGCTGTGCAGATCTTCGGTGGCATGGGCTTGATGGATGAAGGGCCGGTGGAACGCATCTGGCGCAACGCGCGGATCGAGCGGATCTGGGAAGGCACATCGGAAATCCAGCGTCATATCATCGCCCGTGAATTGTTGCGGCCGCTGTTGCGCTGATCGGCGCGGAGAATGCTTATGTCCCAGGCTATTGGCGACAACCTCAAGCGCCTGCTGGCGCCCCGGCACCTGGCCTTCGTCGGCGGGCGCAGCATGGCGCGTGCGCTCAAGCGCTGCGCTGATGGCGGGTTCGCCGGGCAGCTGTGGCTGGTCAATCCGCAGCATGACAGCCTCGACGGTATTCCCTGCGTGCGCAGCGTGGCCGATTTGCCCTGCGGGCCAGATGCGGTGTTTATCGCCACCAACCGTGAACTCACTTTGACCTGCGTCGCCGAACTCGCTGCCATCGGCACGGGCGGCGCCATTTGCTACGCCTCGGGTTTCGCCGAAACCGGTGCCAGCGGAGCCGTCATGCAGCAGCAGCTGTTAGACGCAGCGGGTGACATGGCCTTGCTCGGCCCCAACTGCTACGGCCTGCTTGACTACCTGCACAGCTCGGCGCTGTGGCCGGTAGCCCATGGTGGCAAGGCGGTGGAGAAGGGCGTAGCGGTGCTGACCCAGAGCGGCAACTTCGCCTATAACCTGTCGATGAGCGACCGTTCGCTGCCGGTGGCCTATATGGCATCGGTGGGTAACCAGGCACAGCTGGGCGTTGCCGAATTGATGGATGTGCTGCTCGATGAGCCGCGCGTCACTGCCATCGGCCTGCACCTGGAAGGCTTGAAGAATGTGCCGGGGTTTGCCCGTGCGGCGCACAAGGCGCTGGAGAAGGGCATTCCGATTATTGCGCTGAAAACCGGCGTGTCGCAGATCGGTGCCGAGTTGGCGTTGAGTCACACCAGTTCGCTGTCCGGCTCCGATGCGCTGTACGACAGCCTGTTCGCGCGGCTGGGCGTGATCCGCGTGAGCGGGCCGGTGAGTTTTGTCGAAACCCTGAAAGCCGCGGCGTGTGGCAATCTCCCTGCGGGCAATAGCCTGATTGCGTTGGCCTGTTCCGGCGGGGATGCGGGGCTGATTGCCGACTATGCCGAGCGCAATCATCTGGCCCTGCCCACGCTGGATGAAGACCAGCGCAGTGAACTGGCCCAGGTGTTGCCCAGCTACGCCAACCTGGTCAACCCGCTGGATTTCACCACCGCCATCTGGGGCGAACGTGAAGCCCTCGATGCCATGCTCGACACCGTACTTCGCACCGAGGCCGATGCGGCGATGCTGGTGCTGGATTACCCGGCCGAGTTCACCGGAGAGCGCCAGGAGTGCGACCTGCTGCTGGAGCTGTTCTGCGACGCGCTCAACCGCCATGGCAAGAGCGGGTTTGTCACCTCGGTTTTTCCCGAACTGTTGCCGGCCACCGCCCGTGAACGCCTGCATGCCCAGGGCATCGCGGCGTTGCAAGGCGTGGAGGATGCGCTGGCCGCATGGGGACGGATTGCCAGCTACCAGAACACCCGTCGGGTCTTGCTGGAGCGGGGCGAATCGATTCTCCAGCCACTGTGCCCTCGCGGCCTGCAAGGTGGCGGCGAGGCCCTTGATGAATGGGCCTCCAAGCAAGCCTTGCGTGCGTTCGGCCTGACCACGCCCGCCGGGGTGTTGAGTACACCGGGAAGAGCGGTCAGCGATGCAGAACTGCTGGGCTATCCCTTGGTGCTCAAAGCGGTCAGCGCGCAATTGCCGCATAAAACCGAAGCCGGTGCGGTGGTGCTGAACCTGCAAAACGGCATGGCCCTCAGCGCTGCGCTTGAACAGATGCGCGAACACATCGGCGCTCATGCGCCGTACGTCGCCTTCGATCAACTGCTGCTGGAGTCCATGGCGGCGCCACCGCTGGCGGAGTTGATCGTGGGCATCAAGCGCGAAAACGATTTTGGCCTGGCGCTGGTCATCGGCGCCGGCGGTATCCTGGTCGAACTGCTCAAGGACAGCCGCAGCCTGTTGCTGCCCACCACCGACAGCGCAATCCGCAATGCCTTGCTGAGCCTGCGCAGCGCCGTGTTGCTGCAAGGTTTTCGCGGCCGAGCAGTAGCGGATATGGACGCACTGGTGGCGGCGATCCGAGCGGTAGCCGATTACGCCTGCGCCAATGCCGGGCAGTTGCTGGAGCTGGATGTGAACCCATTGTTGGTCAATGCCCAGGGCGCCATCGCGGTCGATGCATTGATCCGTCTAGGAGATGAGCATGCACGATAGAACGATGACCGGCGGCCAGGCCCTGGTGCGGTTGCTGGCCAATTACGGTGTCGATACGGTGTTTGGTATCCCCGGCGTCCACACGTTGGAGTTGTATCGCGGCCTGCCCGGCAGTGGCATTCGCCATGTGCTCACGCGCCATGAGCAAGGCGCTGGTTTCATGGCCGATGGGTATGCGCGGGTGAGCGGCAAGCCCGGGGTGTGCTTCGTGATCACCGGCCCCGGTGTGACCAATGCCGCAACGGCCATCGGCCAGGCCTACGCCGATTCGATCCCGCTGTTGATGATCTCCAGCGTGAACCACACGGCAAGTCTCGGCAAGGGCTGGGGCAGCCTGCATGAAACCCAGGACCAGCGCGCGATTACCGCACCCATCACCGCGTTTTCGGCCGTAGCACTGAGCACCGAGGATTTGCCCGAACTGGTCGCCCGCGCCTACGCGGTGTTCGACAGCGAGCGACCTCGCCCGGTGCACATCTCGGTGCCGCTGGACGTGTTGGCCGCACCGGTCAAGCGTGACTGGAGCCATGAAGTGGTGCGTCGCCCGGGTCGCGGCCTGCCCTCGGCGCAAGCCTTGGACCAGGCCGCGGCCAAGCTCTCTGCCGCCAAGCGGCCAATGATCATCGCCGGCGGTGGGGCGCTGGCGGCAGGCGAGGTATTGCAGCGCTTGAGCACGCAATTGGCGGCGCCGTTTTTCACCAGCGTAGCCGGCAAGGGCCTGCTCCCGATCGATGACCCGTTGAATGCCGGTTCCACCCTGTGCATTGAACCTGGCTGGCAACTGATCGGCGAAGCGGATGTGGTGCTCGCGGTGGGCACGGAAATGGCCGACACCGACTATTGGCGCGAGCGTTTGCCCCTGGGCGGCGACTTGCTGCGGGTAGACATCGACCCGCGCAAATTCAATGATTTCTACCCCTGTGCCGTGGCGTTGCAAGGCGATGCCGAGCAGACGGTCCAAGCTTTGCTGGAGCGCCTGCCGACCACGCCTCGCCCTGCAGAAGCCGCCATCGCGAAGGTGTCAGCATTGCTGCAGGCGGTCGAGTTGGGACACGGCCCGCTGCAGTCCATTCACCAAGCCATTCTCGACCGCATCGAAGCCGAGCTTCCGAGCAACGCGTTTGTCAGCAGCGACATGACCCAGTTGGCCTACACCGGCAACTACGCCTACCCCAGCCGTGCCCCGCGTAGCTGGTTGCACCCCACCGGCTACGGCACCTTGGGCTATGGCCTGCCGGCAGGCATCGGCGCCAAGTTCGGCGCGCCGCAGCGGCCGGGCCTGGTGCTGGTCGGCGACGGCGGTTTTCTCTACACCGCCCAGGAACTGGCCACCGCCGTGGAGGAATTGGACAGCCCGCTAGTGGTGCTGCTGTGGAATAACGACGCCCTCGGCCAGATCCGCGACGACATGCTCAACCTGGACATCGAACCCCTCGGCGTGTTGCCACGCAACCCGGATTTCGCCCTGTTCGCCCAGGCGTTCGGCTGCACGGTGAACCAGCCCCGAAACCTGGATGAATTGCAGGTGGACCTGCGCAACGCGTTCAGACGCAATGGTGTGACCTTGATCGAGCTCAGGCATGCCTGTGCCTGTTGACCTTTGAAGGAACACGCCCATGGGCGAAAACCACACGATGACGTACGGGTTCGATCATGCACTGGCCCAACCGGCCGCACACACTGTTTGAGGTATGCACATGAAGGTTCTGATTGTTCACGCCCATCCTGAACCGCAGTCGTTTACTGCCGCCTTGCGCGATCAGGCGGTTGCCACGCTGGAGGGCCAGGGGCATGAGGTAAAGGTCAGTGATTTGTACGCCATGCAGTGGAACCCGGTGGCGTCGGCGGCGGACTTTTCGTCGCGGGAAAATCCGGATTACCTGGTGTATGCCCTGGAGCAACGCCTGGGGGTAAAGAAACAGTCAATCGCGGCGGATATCCAGGGTGAGTTGGACACACTGTTGTGGGCTGACCTGTTGATCCTCAACTTTCCGATCTTCTGGTTTTCGGCACCGGCGATGCTCAAGGGCTGGATCGACCGGGTACTGGTGTCGGGTGTGTGTTATGGCGGCAAGCGTTTCTACGATCAAGGCGGGCTGGCCGGCAAGCGCGCGATGGTGACGGTGACCCTGGGCGGGCGCGAGCACATGTTTGGTGAGGGCGCGGTCCACGGGCCCTTGGAAGACATGTTGCGGCCTATTCTGCGCGGCACGCTGGCGTATGTCGGCTATGACGTGCTGGCGCCGTTCGTGGCGTGGCATGTGCCCTACATCAGCGCAGATGCGCGACAGGACTTCCTGGTGGGTTATGACCAGCGGTTGCGAGGGCTGGCGGATGAGCAGCCTTTGGTGTTCCCGAAACTGGCACAGTTCGATGAGGCGCTGTATCCGCTTCCCTGAGCCCACGACGTTCAACGTGTAGGCGCCGGCAAGCCAGCGCCTACCTGTTGATGTTCATCACGCAGGGATGTCGTGTTGTTCCCGCAATCGCTCGGCTGCGCTGCGCAGCAACTGCTCGGTGCCATCCCAGCCCAGGCAGCCATCGGTCACCGACACGCCGTATTTCATCGACGCGCTCAACGGCTGGCAGCCTTCGAACAGGTGGCTTTCGAGCATCATGCCGATCAGCGAGGTGTCGCCCTGCAGGCGCTGTTCCAGTACCTCGTTGAACACCGCCGGTTGGCGCAATGGGTCCTTGCCGCTGTTGGCATGGCTGCAGTCGACCATGATCCGCGCCGCGACCTTGGACTTGGCCAGGTCGTGTTTCACCTGCGCCACGCTCTGTGCATCGTAGTTCGGCCCTCGGTGACCGCCGCGCAGCACCAGGTGCGTGTCAGCGTTGCCCGGGGTCTGGATGATCGCCGGATGGCCCTGGCTGTCGACGCCGAAGTGGCGGTGCGGGTGGGCGGCCGAGCGCATCGCGTCGCAGGCAATCGCCACGCCGCCGTCGGTACCGTTCTTGAAGCCCACGGGCATGCCCAGGCCGCTGGCCATCTCGCGGTGGATCTGCGATTCGGTGGTGCGCGCGCCAATTGCGACCCAACTGAGCAGGTCATCGAAGTAGCCGGCGGCCATGGGTTGCAGCAGCTCGGTGGCGACCGGCAGACCCAGGCGCAGCATTTCGCGCATCAATTCGCGCGACAGCGTGAGGCCGGCGGCCATGTCGTCGCTGCCATCCAGGTGCGGGTCATAGGCCAGGCCTTTCCAACCGATGGTGGTGCGCGGTTTTTCGACATAGGCGCGAATCACCAGCAGCATCTGGTCGCTGACCTCCAGCGCGAGCTTTCTCAGGTTGCGTGCGTACTCCATGGCCGATTCCGGGTCGTGGATAGAGCACGGGCCGACAATCACCAGCAACCGTGAGTCTTGGCCATTGAGGATGGCGCGCACGGCTTGGCGATGGGCATGGACCTGCTCATTGAGGAACGGGCTAAGAGGCAACTGATGCTTGAGCTCAAGGGAGCTGGGCAGGCGCTGGGTCAGGGCTTCATTGGCGCTGGTCAGGGCGGAGACGGGCAGAGCGGCGGTGGCAGAATTCATGTTCATGGCTTCCTGGGCAAGCGGCGGGCAGTTCCCGCGCGCTTGGCCCTACTGGGGTGTTCGACAATTGGCCGTATTGGCTACGTGTGTTGGCTTGCCACCAATAGGTGACCGATCGGAGGCGGCAGGCTGTCCCGAGCGGAGCTGGCTAAATCGCCATGCGGTGGAGGTGTCGTAGCGGTAATAGGTGGCGTAGTTCATGTCGTGTGTCCTTAAAGTGTTCCGCAAAATGGATAGGGGCCTGAAAAAACAAAACCCCCGGTCGGGGAGCCGACCGGGGGTTTAGATTTCTCTGGTAGGCGACCCCTTGAGTAGTGGGCGCCGATTTCAGGTATCAGGCGCGCCAGTGGCTAAACCAATACCCAAAATAAAAGCTGACAGCTGCGCTCGAACCGGTCACGCGGGTAGCCGATACCGAGCGCGTGGCGCTGGCAGCAGGGCAAACCTGAGTGTGGGTGAGTTGCAACATGGTATGTCTCCAAATGATGGGGGGAGCTTACTAGAGGCATGCAGGAGGATTCAATCAGTAATTTCTATCGCGCACCGATACCAACTGCTATGGGGCGAGATATGCTTGTAACCACTTGATGATGATTGCTTGGACGCGACCATGACTGCCCTGACCCTTGCTGCTGCTCAATCCCTTTCCATTGCGGGCGACTTGCCGGCCAATATCGAACGCCACCTGGCGTTCATGCGAGCGGCTGCCGAGCAAGGTGTGGAATTGCTGGTGTTTGCGGAGCTGTCGTTGACTGGGTATGAACCTTCATTGGCAGCCGGGTTGGCGATTGCGCCAGATGACCCTGTCCTGTTGCCTTTGCGCGAAATGGCGCGGGAGTTGCGGCTGACGGCGGTGGTGGGAATGCCAATTCGCCTGGCGCCCGAGGCCGGTGTATTGATTGGTGCGCTGGTACTGGCGGCGGATGGCTCCGTGGCGGTCTACACCAAACAGCATCTGCACCCTGGCGAAGAGCTGGCATTTGTCCCGGGGCAGGGCGGTGCGGTCCTCGAGTGGGGGCATGACCGAATCGCGCTGGCGGTCTGTGCGGACTTCGCCCATGCCAGTCATCCGCGCCTGGCGGCTGAGGCCGGCGCCACAGTCTACGCTGCCGGCGTGTTGATCAGCGAGGGCGGCTATGCCACCGACAGCGCGTTGCTCCAGGGCTATGCGGCCGAGCATGGCCTGGTGGTGTTGATGGCCAATCATGGCGGCCCATCGGGGGGGTATGTGTGCGCCGGTCGTAGCGCTATCTGGACGGCTGATGGTGGTTTGCTGGCCGCCGCCCCCGGTGCTGGCGATGCGCTAGTGATTGCCCGTCGCGAGGACGGGCAGTGGGCTGGCCAAGTGGTAGCTGTCTAAATGGCGTTCCACCTGCGCGCTGCGACAGACCAGGACCTGCCGTTCGCACGGACGCTGACCTTTGAGGCCATGACCCGCTACTACCTGCAATACGGTCTGGTGTGGTCCAACGATGGTTTCGACGTCGCCTGGGCGGGGCGCGAGAACTGGCTGGTCTGCAACGATGACGCAGTGATGGGTTTCATCAGTTTGAGCCGTGACAGCCGAGCGCTCTATATCCGCGAGTTGCATATGATCCCAGCGTGCCGCAGGCAGGGCGCAGGCAGTTGGGTGTTGGAGCAGATGGCACTCAAGGCCCAGGCCCAGGGCTTGTTACGCTTGACCGTGTTCAAGACCAATCCGGCCAGGCGGCTCTATCAGCGCCACGGCTTTAGCATTGTCGGTGAAGAAGAGTGCTTTTGGCGCATGGAGCGTGTTTGCCGCCATTCAAGCTAAACCATGCACCCGATGCTAATAAGCGCATACTGCCTTCAGGAGACGACTTACTGAACGTTATGCTGGTTACCAGCCTCAGCAAGGATGATCCCTTCTTTCATGCCCAACAGGACCGCCACCTTGTGGGCTTCTCCACGCCGTCCCTTTTTGCGCCCAGCGAGCACTTGATAGGTGGTTGCCGGATCAACGCCATGTTCACGAGCGAACGCTTGAACTGACTTCCCTTGATGGTCCAGCCAGGCCTTGGCTTGTGCGGCAGTACGGATTCCGGGCATAGTTCAAAACCGTTCAAGTTTGTTTAACGAAGAGATGAGTGTGTCACCTCTCGGGGTGTGCCAAATAGGATCATACATCCAAATGAGTGGAATCGGTTCGCGTTTGAGGCAAGAAAGGGAGCGACTCGGATTGTCGCAGAAAGTCTTCGGTGAAATAGGAGGCGTGGAAGCCAACGCACAAGGAAAATACGAAAGCGGAGGGCGAGCGCCCAAAGCGGACTACTTGTCGCGTGTCGCCAAAAGAGGTGTAGATGTGTTGTACGTGTTGACCGGTGTGACAACGCCGATTCAACTGGAAAACCTCAGCCATATCGAAGAAAAAGTCCTGGGTGACTACCGCGCGATGTTCGAGGAAGACCAGGCTGCGATTCGCCGCTTGACGTCTTCCCTGGCCGAACACTCCGCTGCACAGAACGGAAAAACCAAGTCGCAGCCCCAGGATTCCTGACCCGCTGCCCAACAATTACAGCCGTTCACCGCTCGGTGGACGGCTACTGTGTGTTCAAACTCTATATATATGACGCTTGCAGCTAGGTCTGCGCCTTGGTTTTTTGCTAAGGTGTTCAGCAACCTATAAGACCATATCGCGAGGTGTCTGCTTGATTAGGGTGCTAGTAGTCGATGACCATGATCTCGTTCGTACAGGCATTACACGAATGCTGGCTGACATCGATGGCCTGCAAGTAGTCGGCCAGGCCGAGTCCGGGGAAGAGTCCCTGATCAAGGCCCGGGAGTTGAAACCCGATGTGGTGCTGATGGACGTCAAGATGCCCGGTATCGGCGGTCTTGGCGCCACGACCAAACTGTTGCGCAGCCATCCGGACATCAAGGTCGTGGTGGTGACGGTGTGTGAAGAAGACCCGTTTCCGACACGCCTGTTGCAGGCGGGTGCGGCCGGTTACCTGACCAAGGGCGCAGGCCTGGCCGAGATGGTGCAAGCCATTCGCCTGGTGTTTGCTGGCCAGCGGTACATCAGCCCGCAGATTGCCCAGCAATTGGCCATCAAGTCATTCCAGCCCACCAGCGACTCGCCGTTCGATGCGCTGTCGGAGCGGGAAATCCAGATCGCCCTGATGATCGTCGGTTGCCAGAAGGTGCAGACGATCTCCGACAAGCTGTGCCTGTCGCCCAAGACCGTCAACACCTACCGCTATCGCATTTTCGAGAAGCTCGCCATCAGCAGTGATGTTGAATTGACCCTGCTCGCAGTGCGCCACGGCATGGTGGACGCCAGCGCCTGACATGACCACACCGTTTGATCCAAGTGCCTTCCTCTCGACCTGCAGTGGCCGCCCTGGCGTGTACCGCATGTTCGACAGCGAGGCACGCCTTCTGTACGTGGGCAAAGCCAAGAACCTGAAGAACCGCCTGGCGAGTTACTTTCGCAAGAGCGGTCTTGCGCCCAAGACCGCAGCGCTGGTGGGGCGTATCGCTCAGGTCGAAACCACCATCACCGCCAATGAAACCGAAGCACTGCTGCTTGAGCAGACGCTGATCAAGGAATGGCGGCCGCCCTACAACATCCTGCTGCGTGACGATAAATCCTACCCCTACGTGTTTTTATCTGACGGCCAATTCCCACGCCTGAGTATTCACCGGGGCGCGAAGAAGCAGAAGGGCAAGTATTTCGGTCCCTATCCCAGCGCCGGCGCAATCCGCGAAAGCCTGAGCCTGCTGCAGAAGACCTTTTTTGTGCGTCAGTGCGAAGACAGCTTCTACAAGAACCGCACGCGGCCGTGCCTGCAATACCAGATCAAGCGCTGCAAGGCGCCCTGCGTGGGCCTGGTCGAGCCGGCCGAATACGCCGAGGATGTGCGCCACTCGGTGATGTTCCTCGAAGGGCGCAGCAATGCGCTTACTGACGAACTCTCCGGCGCCATGGAGCAGGCCGCCAGCACCTTGGACTTCGAGCGCGCCGCCGAGCTGCGCGACCAGATCTCCCTGCTGCGCCGCGTGCAGGATCAGCAGAGCATGGAGGGCGGCAGCGGCGACGTGGATGTGATCGCGGCCTTCGTCAACCCGGGCGGCGCTTGTGTGCACCTGATCAGCGTGCGCGGTGGGCGGGTGCTGGGTAGCAAGAATTTCTTTCCGCAGACGGGTATCGATGAGGAGGTGGCCGAAGTCATGGCAGCCTTCCTTGGCCAATACTACGTCAGCAGCCCCGAGCGCGACCTGCCGTCGGAACTGATCGTCAACGTGGTGCATGAAGACTTCCCCACCCTGATCGAAGCGATCCATGAACTGCGCGGCCGCGAGCTGGACATCAGCCATCGCGTACGGGGTACCCGCGCGCGCTGGCAGCAGTTGGCCGTGACCAATGCCGAACAGGCGCTGAGCGCACGCCTTGCCAATCGACAGCACGTCGCCGCACGCTTCGACGCCCTGGCCGAAGTGCTCAACCTGGATGAACCGCCGCAGCGCCTCGAGTGCTACGACATCAGCCACTCCAGCGGTGAGGCCACGGTGGCGTCCTGCGTGGTGTTCGGGCCGGAAGGGCCGATCAAATCCGATTACCGGCGCTATAACATCGAAGGCGTCACCGCTGGCGATGACTACGCGGCCATGCACCAGGCCCTGACGCGGCGTTTCAGCAAGTTGAAGGACGGCGAGGGCAAGCTGCCAGATATCCTGCTGGTGGACGGTGGCAAGGGCCAGTTGTCCATGGCCCGCGACGTGCTCAACGAACTGGCGGTGCCCGACCTGATCCTGCTCGGCGTGGCCAAGGGCGCTACGCGCAAGGCTGGTTTCGAGACGTTGTACTTGAATGATGCCGCCCATGAGTTCACCTTGAAGGGCGACTCACCTGCACTGCACCTGATTCAGCAGATCCGCGACGAAGCCCACCGTTTCGCCATTACCGGCCACCGCGCCCGTCGTGGCAAAACCCGACGAACCTCAACCCTGGAAGGGGTGGCGGGGGTCGGACCGACGCGGCGTCGCGACTTGCTTAAACATTTTGGTGGCTTGCAGGAGCTGTCCCGTGCCAGCATTGACGAAATAGCCAAAGCACCCGGTATCAGTAAAAAGCTCGCTGAGTTGATTTATGCGAATCTGCATAGCGAATAGAATGCCTTTCCACCTCGTAGCCAGTTGTGCCGATGAATATCCCTAATCTGATCACCGTTCTACGCGTCCTGCTTATCCCGATTTTCATTTTGTTGTTCTATTTGCCGTACGAATGGAGCTACGCGGCCTCAAGTTCCGTGTTCGCCTTCGCGGCCGCCACCGACTGGCTCGACGGCTACCTGGCCCGCCGCCTGGAACAGAGCACGCCGTTCGGTGCGTTCCTGGACCCGGTGGCCGACAAGCTGATGGTGGCCGTGGCGCTGGTCTTGCTGGTGCAGGAACACGGCAACCTGTGGCTGACCCTGCCAGCCGCGGTGATCATCGGCCGCGAGATCGTCGTCTCGGCCCTGCGCGAATGGATGGCCGAAATCGGCGCCCGCGCCCATGTCGCTGTCTCCAACATGGGCAAGTGGAAAACCGCTGCGCAAATGCTTGCGCTGGTCATCCTTCTGGCCAACCCGTCGGACTTCACCTTCTGGGTCCTGCTGGGCTACGCCTTGCTGCTTATCGCCGCCGGCCTGACTTTGTGGTCCATGCTCCAGTATCTGCGCGCCGCCTGGCCGCATCTGCGCACCACCGTGGAAAAGAAATAAAACTTTTTTGAATCAAGGGGTTGACGGGTTCTGATAATTCTATAGAATGCGCATCACCAAGACGCGGGAATAGCTCAGTTGGTAGAGCACGACCTTGCCAAGGTCGGGGTCGCGAGTTCGAGTCTCGTTTCCCGCTCCAAACACAAAGAAAAAGCCACTCAATAGAGTGGCTTTTTTTTGCCTGAAATTTAAGGAATAGACGCATCAGCGTCTTTTTTCGTATCTGCGCTAATCCACTGACATCCTGGCAATCCGGTCAGGTTGCTGCCTGCGTCGACCATGTGTGCCGTTCTTGATTGAACTCGGATAGCCAGCGGTCTTGACTCCAAATGTCGAGACCATGGCGGCACCGCCCCCTCTCTCAAACACTTCTTACCCCAGCCAGACACGCTGAAAATGAAGATATTTTCATCTGCTTGTAACTGGACTGTCCGGCACCTAGCATCGCTCAAACAGAAATCATTACCATCTTCGTTGGATGCCACTATGCGTTTGTGTGACCTGCCTCGCCGCCAAAAAGCTTGCGTAACCCATGTTGAAGGCACCGGCAACGCCGATCCGCTGAGCCAGCGCCTACAAGACATCGGCTTCGTCCCGGGTGAGCCGGTTACGGTGGTCGCGCGGGCACCTTGGGGCGGTGATCCGGTGCTTATCCAAGTGGGCGGCAGTCGGTTTGCGCTGCGCCGCAACGAAGCCCACATGATCTTCGTCGAAGTGAGCGCTTGAATGGCGACCTTGCGTTTAGCCTTGGTGGGTAATCCGAACTGTGGAAAGACCGCGCTGTTCAATCTGCTGACCGGCGCCAGGCAAAAGGTTGCCAACTATGCCGGTGCGACGGTGGAGCGCAAGGAGGGGGTGGCACGTACGGCCAGCGGGCGCACATTCAGAGTGCTGGACCTGCCGGGGACTTACAGCCTGGCCTGCGTTAGCCAGGACGAACAGGTCACCTTGAACGTGCTGCAGGGCTCGTACCCCGGCGAGGAGCGCCCCGAGTTGTTGCTGTGCGTGGTCGATGCCACCAATCTGCGCTTGCACCTGCGCTTCGTACTGGAGCTGCAACGCCTGGGATTACCGGCGGTCCTGGTCCTGAACATGGCTGACGCTGCGCGTCGCCGCAGTATTCGTATCGATACCGCTCGGCTCTCTAGCGAGCTCGGGATGCCGGTGATAGAGACGGTCGCCGTTCGCCGCGATGGCGCCGCCGCGTTGCTGAAGGCGGTGGATGGCTGCGATGACATCCAGCCGGCGCCAGCCCCGGAGCAGGGCGCCGACTTACATGCGCGCGTGCGTGACATCCTCGAGGCATGTGTGAAAACGCCTCACCTGTCCGATGAGCGTGTCGATGCGCTTGATCGATGGTTGATTCACCCGGTGGTAGGGCCGTTGGCACTGGTCACCATCATGTTTCTGGTGTTCCAGGGCGTTTACCTGATCGGTAAACCCGTCACGGACTGGATCGGTGACAGTTTCAGCGCGCTGTCCGTGCTGGCAGGCGCCTATTTGCCAGAGGGGCCGTTGCGCGGGCTGATCTGCGATGGGTTGATCAGCGGGCTGGGTACCGTACTGGGGTTCATGCCCGAGATCCTGGTGCTGTTCTTTTTCATCTTCATCCTGGAAGAGTCTGGCTATCTGCCGCGGGCCGCCTTCATTCTGGATCGACCGATGCGTGCCGTCGGCTTGACGGGTCGTTCGTTCATTCCGCTGCTGTCGAGTTTTGCCTGTGCGATTCCAGGCATCATCGCGGCGCGCAGTATCAGTGATCGATATGATCGGCTCACCACCATACTGGTGGCGCCGCTGATGACCTGTTCGGCGCGACTGCCGGTCTATGCCCTGTTGATCGGTGCGGTAATTCCAGACATCCGTGTCGGCGGCGTGTTCGGCCTTCAGGGTTTGGTGTTGCTGGGTTTGTACGGCGTGGGCATTCTCGGCGCCATGGCTGTCGGCTGGGTGTGCAAGCGCTTCAGGCCGACCACCCAGCAGCAACCCATGCTGATGATGGAACTGCCGGCCTACCGCCTGCCGCGCGCACGTGACCTGATCGTGATGTTGTGGGAGCGTGGTTACTTGTTTCTCAAGAAACTGACGGGCGTCATTCTCGCGCTCACGGTGATCATGTGGTTCATCTCGAACTTTCCGAACCCACCGGTGGGCGCAACCAACCCGGCGATTGATTACAGCTTTGCCGGTTACCTGGGGGCCACGCTCCAGCATCTGTTTGCGCCGTTGGGCTTCAACTGGCAAATCACACTGGCGCTGATTCCGGCCTTCGCCGCACGCGAAACCGCTGTCGCGACCTTGGCCACGGTGTATGCCGTGGCCAACGGCGACGATCTCACGTCGCTGACCCAAACGCTGGCCGCCCAGGTACCGCTGGCCAGCGCGTTAGCCCTGATGATGTGGTTCGCGTTCGCGCCGCAATGCATGTCCACCCTGGCGGTGATCCGCAAGGAGACCGCCAGTTGGGGGCAGGTCGCCTTGGCGTTCAGCTACATGTTTGCCGTCGCGTATGCGCTCGCGTTTATCACTTATCGAATAGCTGAGGCCGCCTTATGACACTGGGACTCATGGCTCAATACGCTGTAATCGCCGTGCTGCTGGTTGGCGCGGTGATCAGTGTGTGGCGACGCTTGGCACCGGCCAAGGCCGGAGGGTGCAACAGCGGTTGTGGTGCCTGCTCAACCGGTTGCCAACCCACTCAACGGATTGCCGTGCGCACCCTGGATGCGCCGACACTCCAAGAGACCGGACGTGATGGCAGCCCTGCTATTACGCTGCCGCCTGAAGGTTGAGCGCAGGCGCTCAAAGGGCTGATGCGGCGGGTCGCGATGTTGCCGCTGGCGACCGGCAGGTGACGATGGGCGAACGACGCATCCTACAAATGATTCAAGGCATGCATTCTCCAGGATCATGCCAACCCTTCGCCTTGGCTCCCTTGTCCCATCCAGGCCTGCAGATCCGTGGGGTTCATAGGCTTTGCAATTAAGTAGCCCTGGGCTTCAGAACACCCCCACGCGATTAAAAGGTCCAGGATTTCTTTGCTTTCTACGCCTTCGGCGACGACTCGGTAGCCGAGCCCCTTGGCCAGGCCGATGAGGGTTTTAACCAGCTGCTTGTCATTTTGGTTGGTGCCCAGCCCGCTGATCAGGGACTGGTCAATCTTGACGGTGTTGGCGGGGAGCTCTTTCAAATATGCCCAATTACTGTAGCCCGTGCCGAAATCGTCAACGGCAACCTCTATGCCCATCTGACGAACACGCTCAAGTTGCCGGATTACTTCTTCAGGGTGGGTCATCAGCATGCTTTCGGTAAATTCAAGTTCAAAGCCGGCCGGGTCCAGGCCGTAGTGCTGAATTTCATGAATCATCGCGTCTACGAAGTCGGGGCTTTCCAGATCACTGACGGTAATGTTCATCGCGATCCGCAAACGCAAGCCTTGTGCTCTCCAAACAAGGGCTTGCTGGATAATCGCGTTGAGTACCCATAAGCCAACGGAGGGTATCAGCGCCGTCTTTTCAGCCAATGGAATAAATTCGGCAGGACTGACGGTGCCGAGCAATGGATGAGTCCAACGTATCAACGCTTCTACCGAATGACACTCTCCTGAGGGCAGTTTGATTTTGGGTTGATAGACCAGGCTGAACTGCTCATTAGAGTTGACCGCCTCTGGCAACGAACTCAAGAGCCTAAAGGCACGTTGTTGAGCGGCGTCAAAATGGGGCTCATAGAGCGACCATCCGAGCTTGCGGTCACGCGCCTCATCCGCCGCGCTCACCACCAGTCGGAGCCAATCCTGCTGGCCGGAATCATGGATAGGCAGGACACCAATCCCCACTTGCATGAGGATGGGGATGCCGTGGCATTCAACCGGCTTTTTGAAGTCATTGAGAATACGTTCGCAGACCGGCTCGGTCGTTTGATCCTCTTCAAGGAGGAAGCCAAATCGCGTCGGGCTTATTTTATAAAGTAAACACTGGGCGGGCAGTAATGATTGCAAGCGCGATTTGATCGCCAGAATCAAGTCCCCCGCAAAGCTATAACCGAGGGCCTTTACAATATCATTGAGAAACTTTGGCGAGATAATATCGACTGCGTACACATGGCACGCGTGTTTGAGCTTCAATGCTTGACGTATATCCTCCTCAAGCCTGAGTCGATTGAATAGCCCTGTGGGTTGGTCTACAAAGTTGCGCGACCGCACGCCCTGTATGCGCTTCATCACCAACTCGGCGAAGCCGTTGAGCATTGCACTATCACGCGGGCTCATCGCGGGGCGGGAGACGGTGTCAATGATGCAGAGACTTCCCAGGGTAAAACCATCTTCCGTGATCAGTGGGGCGCCTGCGTAATAACGAATATACGGCGGCCCCGTGACCAACGGGTTGTCGTCAAAGCGCGTATCGAGCGTGGCGTCCAACACCTCCAACTGGGTGTTGTCCAACGTCGAGTAGGCGCAAAAAGAGACCTCTCTAGGCGTCTGGGTATCGTTGAGCCCCACGCCCGCCTTGAACCATTGCCGGTGTACATCGACGATGGAAATCAGTGCTATCGGAGCGTTGTAATGAGCAGAGACCATCTCAACGATTTTATCGAAGACATCATCGTGATCGCTGTCAGTTGGACAAAATTTCGCGACCTCTTTTAGCCGTTCAATTTCATTCGGCGGAATAGGTGCGCCTTTGCCCATGATAATCCTCAGAGTACTTGTGATCCCACGACAAGGTATCAGACAGTGCCATCATTATGATGTTGTTTTTTCTATGCCCAGGATAGAGCAAAGGCATAGTGGGCAACGGCCTCTCCCGGCGCACCTGGTTTGCCGGGAGAGGCGCGCATTACGGCATCAGCACCGCGTCGACCACATGGATGACCCCGTTGGACTGCATCACATCGGCAATGCTGATACCGGTCTTGCCGCCTTTTGCGTCGATCACCCAGAGTTTGCCCTCATGCAATTTGATCGTCAGCGACTCACCTTGAACCGTTTTCAACATGAGCGTGCCGCCGTTCTTCTTGGCCTCGGCCATCAGTTGTGCCGACGTATGCGTGCCCGGTACCACATGATAGGTCAGGATTTTCGTCAGGTCGGCCTTGTGCTCGGGTTTCACCAGTGTATCGACCGTGCCGGCCGGCAATTTTGCAAAGGCTTCGTTGGTCGGAGCAAACACAGTGAACGGGCCTTTGCTGTTCAGCGTGTCCACCAGTCCGGCTGCCTTGACTGCTGCAACGAGCGTGGTGTGGTCTTTTGAATTCACCGCGTTTTCCACAATGGTCTTGCTGGGGTACATCGCGGCCCCCCCGACCATCACGGTATCGGCGGCAAAACTGGTGGTGGCAGTGACACAAACGGCGGCGAAGCAGGCCGCTGCTGCGATTCGTTGAAGAAAGGTTTGCATGATGCATCTCCTGGGTTCTTCTGCCCTCCGGATGAGGGTAATGAATGTACGCGCAGGGCAGCAAAACGGATGCACACCGTTGGTGTTTTTTTTCTTCGGTGACCGCCGCTCTGCGGCATACGCCTGAGAAGCTGCCGCTGTCGTAGCCTTTGCGGAATCGCAGGCATGACTCAGGTGGTTTTCAGAGCAGCTTTCGCCTAGTGGCCTGTATGACCGCCGCCGTTTTGTTTCGGACCCCGAGTTTGCACATGATCCTGTGCATATGAAAACCGACAGTGCGTGCGGTGAGCGACAGGATGATGGCAATTTCTTCAGCAGTCTTGCCTTCTGCGGTCCATCGCAGCACTTCAAGTTCCTTGGCGGTCAAGCTGACCAACGGGGGGGCAACGAACAGGCTCTCGGCAAGCAGGGCATGGATTTTATGGGTCAACCACAGCATCAACCCCGCTTTTTCGTAAAAATCCTCGGGATGGATCGCCGGCAATTTGCGGGCGAAACAGAAGATGCCGGTGAGGCCATGAGGGTCATGCACTGCTTGAGAGAAGCCATGCTGCAGTCCAAACAGGCAAAGATCCTCCCACAGCCTGGGCAATGGGTTGAAGAGTGACCATGACCAAAGCATCGGCAAGACAGACGTCTTGCAATGACTGACGACGGGATTGTTTTGGTAGTCGTAGTGCTGCCTGAAGTGCTGGTTCCAAATGTCCGGAAAGCTGCTCTTCGAGAACAGTGGGGGGGCGGATGGCGTATCGCTCGACAGCAGGAGGATGGAGCAATATTCATAACCGAGTTCGGCGGCACCGAGTTGAAACGACTCGAAAATCTTGTCGTGGTTTGGGTTTGATTCTGGGCAATTCGCTTGACTGGCAGGCCGCCATCCCATGGCATTTATCCTTGTACATAAAGTTCTGGTTGAGTTGAGGGTTGTCTCTCTAATTAGAGTAGGAAAGTTCTTGAGTATTCGAAAGGTGGTAGTGGAAAAAAGTTGTCGTTGGTTATCTGTATCTGTTTTACGCACTAATGTGTATTGGTGTCATCTTGATATTGTTTAAGTGCGGTGGGTGCCTGAGGGGTCATGCAGTAAACAGCTCGTTTAATTGACGGTCGTTCATGGTGCGCAGTATTAGACCTGTTTCGTCGTAAGTGGGGTTGAGAGAGCGCAGCAAGTGCCTGGCATCGTACGTTGAATAAACATGGGCATCTCGAGGTTTAGTTTATTGCGTTTTATTCATGTTTTTCTCGTGGGGCGGCGCGGTCGGCAGTTGTAGTGTTGGAAAGTAAGGCTATCAAAGTAGTGCCTGTCCTGGAATTAATCGCCAGGAGTAAAGACGTTTAATGGTTTAAGGTGGCTCGCGTATATGTTTATTTTAAGCGGGTGTCGTGTTGCGGCTGTGGCCATCGGTGCGGAATCTTCGTCATGCTTGGCTCACGTACCTTGAGGTTTTCCCAGGCGAGCTTGTTGAAACTCAGCGTTGTGATATCCGCAGCGACGCCTTGCACGACTGCGCCAGCGAGCTGCGGGCACCCTGCTGCGATAACAGGTCCAGCGCGTGGCTGAACCTGCGCCAGCTTTGTCTCGGCGTTAATTCCTGCTGGTGATGGCGTTCGACGTACTCGCGAATACCGCGAACAGCAGGCAACGTACGGCACTTCGATCCTCGATTGACAATGAGCGGTAGTGGCGGACCAGGCGCTCCTCCTCTCGATTGAGCTGGCGGGGGCGCAGGCAGGTAGTGGAGGCGGTACGCAGTGAGGGTGTAAATGGGGTGGTTGGCATGAGCCTCGTCCTTTATGAGGTGGATAAAACGATGGGCTTCTTGCCCAGACACCTAAGGACATAGCGTTTATCGTACGAATTGGCTTGTCATTTTTCATGACCGTTGGGTTTTTCGGAAAAGTCTGTCAGTAATACTGTGCAGGGGTGTGGGATGGGTCTTGCCGAGTGGGTCAAATCAGACGACCTGCGAAGGAGGTCTTCGCCACGCTGGCGTCAATCGTCCGCGTGGCGGTGAGTAAACATGCGCCTGTCAAAATCGGTACATCTCCTTGAAGGCGCAGGTCAAATAGCGCATGGCCACGCGATCAGCTTCTGACAGTGCGCGAAAGTGCTCGACCAAGCGTGCTTCCTCATCCGAGAGGACGCGCAGCCTGCGCCTCGACCACAACACACAAATCAGCTGTGAAACCCCTTTGCTTGATGGCATGAGCCTCGTCCTCTGTTGCGAAAAAACTACTGATTATGTGGGGCGGGCGCGATCCTGCCTGGGTGTCTGGAGCAAGCTAAACAGGGGCCTTTAAGGTGAGTGTAGAAAGCGGTTTGGGCCTGCGTGAAATATTTTTTTACAGGTGTTTTTGCTGTCAAAACACGGGTTTTAGGCTGACGAAGACAGCTCCGCTTGACTATGCTTGATGGCCCCAGCGCTTGCCGCGCAGAGGGGAATAAAAAGAGCCCCGAAGAAGGGGCTCCAAGAGGTCGCGGTCAGGTGTCGAGCAGCGGCAAGCCGGCTTGAAGCGTCAGTCATCTACGGTAAACGTTACCCAGCCAGGACCCTCGGTCGATTTTTCAATTTCGGCGATCACCCCACCTACCGATGAACCGTCCGGCAGGTTGACCGCGACAAAGTTGGGGTGGGCGGGCCACTGAAGTGGCGTGTCGAAATTCAAACGCGCAATCGTCGGCTTGCCGCTGCTGGTCAGTTGGATGTTTACCGAGTCGTTAAGGCATTCATCCGAGCGTGTTCCCAGGTGGCGAGATGCAGTGATGACACTGGCGATACCCTGATAATCATAGGACATGATGGCTGGCCTTATATGGATGAGGGGCGGACGTATCCGCATTGATTCTCCGGCAAACGCGCTGCGTTCATTCCGGCTGTTGGCGGTCTTTTGAATAGAGAGCCCCTGGCGCCGTATCGTTCCATTCAGGTGAGCGGTGCGCCCCGTCACCGCGAGTTTGAAGCGATGCAATAATTGGAATGCGCTTGCCCTGCTGTCAGGCGTGCACAGTGAATCACCTCCTCATCAAGCACAGGCAAAATCCCAATGCGATCCGCGTGTGAGCCTCCTCATACCGCTGGTCAGCCTTGAAGCGGATTTCTTGAACGTCCGGTGGGTTCCCTTGGCCAGATAAACCATGCGCTGACGAAAATTCCTTTTCGTCTTGTCTCTGGATCGCGCAATGAACACTATCGTCAGCAGGTGAACGATCATGAAAACGTTATGGATGTGCCTGGGGTTGTGCAGTGTATTCATGCTGCATGGATGCTTTGACAGCGCCGATAACACCACCAAAGACAACACCAGTGGAACCCAGTCGTCTGTGCAGATGCAAGAAGGCAAGGCGGACGACAGCAAGTGATGCGCGGTGGCCCAGGCAGTCTCGAATCGCCTGGGCCAAACCGTTTACACCAATAAAAGGGTGATCGAGATGAATTGCCTGATCTGTGTGGCAGCTGCTGATCGCGTGATGTGCAACGGCCCGTGGGAAGAACGAGACTGTCCGGACTGCGGGCGTTATCGCATCTCGGACGAGCTGATTCTTGCATTGATGGACCAGGGGCAGATTTTCGACATCGCCGGTACCCGAGCCTGGTTGGACACTGCGCGCAAGGAGACGGGGGTACCAGTGATTGAGATCCACGAGGCGTTGCTGGTGAGATAAGCGTTGAGCAGGGTACCTAAATGTCTTTTCATCCTGCAGCTAAACAGGGCGGATAGTCACGACTCGATCAACTCCCTTACCCGCGCCGTCAAGGTGTCTATCGCAAACGGTTTGGTCAACACCTGCATGCCCGGACCGAGGCTGTTGTCGCCGATGATGGTGCTTTCGGCATAGCCGGTGATGAAGAGGGTTTTCAGCGTGGGCCGCATTTCCCGGCCCGCGTCGGCCATCTGGCGACCGTTCATCCCGCCGGGCAGGCCCACATCGGTGATCAACAGATCGATATGCACATCAGAGCGCAGGATCTTGAGGCCGGTAATACTGTCACTCGCTTCGATCAGGCTGTAGTCGAGGCCGCCCAGCACATCCATCAACAGTGTGCGCACGCTGGGTTCATCGTCCACGATCAGGATGGTCTCGCCGCGCTCGGCGGGGATCGCGCAGGCACTGCCCAGTTCGGGCGCAGCCTCAATGGCGTGCCCTTGGTAGCGCGGCAGGTAGAGGCTGATGGCAGTGCCGCGCCCGACGTGCGACGCAATCCGTGCCTGCCCGCCGGATTGCTTGGCGAACCCATAGATCATCGACAGCCCCAGCCCGGTACCCTGGCCGATGGGCTTGGTGGTAAAGAACGGATCGAACGCCTTGGCCATGACCTCGGGCGTCATGCCGGTGCCGGTGTCGCTGACGGTCAGCGTCAGGTATTCCCCTGGCGTCAAGTCATGGGCGCTGGCGGTTTCGGCATCGACCCACACAGGGGCCGTCTCGATGGTGATACGCCCACCGTGGGGCATGGCATCCCGAGCGTTGATGCACAGGTTCAACAAGGCGTTTTCCAGTTGGCTGGCGTCGACCAGTGTCAGCCATACACCGCTGACACCGAGGGTTTCGACCGTGATGCTGGGCCCCACCGTGCGTTGGATAAGCTCGCCCATGCCGTCCACCAGCACGTTCACATCAGTTGGTCGTGGGTCCAGGGTCTGGCGGCGCGAGAACGCCAGCAAACGGTGGGTCAACGCCGCCGCACGCTTGGCGGCGCCTTGCGCGGTGGTGATGTACTTGTCGACTTCCTGCCAGCGCCCTTGCGCAATGCGCAGCGCGGTCAGTTCCAACGCGCCGGAGATGCCTGCCAGCAGGTTGTTGAAGTCGTGGGCGAGACCGCCGGTCAATTGGCCGACCGCTTCCATTTTCTGCGACTGACGCAGTTTTTCTTCGGCCTGGATCAGCTCGACGGTGCGCTCGGCCACGCGTTGTTCGAGGGTTTCATTCAGGGCGCGCAGTGCGGCAGTCGCACGGTCGCGCTCGGCCTCGACAGACCGGCGACTCTCCACGTCGATGACCACGCCGGGCAGCGTCAATGGGGTGCCATCTTCGGCGAGGTCAACCCGCCCATTGGCCTCGATCCAATAATATTGACCGTCATTGCGACGCACGCGGTACTGGTGCGCATAGGCGCCACCACGGGCAATCGCCGCATGGATCGCAGTGGTCAGCCCGGCCTGGTCTTCGGGGTGCACCGACTTCATCACTTGCGCCAGGCTCAGGCCCTCATGGCCCCACGCCGGGTCTACGCCAAAGGCGCGGGCGAAGGCTTCGTCGATGCTGAAGCGGTCGCTGGGAATGTCCCAGTGCCAGGTGCCAATGATCGCGCCGGCAGCCAGCGCCAGTTGCACGCGCTCCACGTTTTGCCGTGCCACGGCCTCGCTGATGCGCAGGCGCTCTTCGGCGTTACGGCGTTCGGTGACATCGCTGAAGATGATCGCGATCTGCCGGTCACTGGGATCGCCGACGCGCACGGCGCGTACATCGAACCAACGCTTGAAGGCTTCGGCGTAGTTTTCGAAGGTCGCCGGTTCACCGGTCTTCGCTACGTGCCCGTAGGTGTCGAACCAGAATTGCTCCAGGTCTGGGGCGAACTCAGTGACCCACTTGCCGCGCAGGTCGACCCCGGCCTGGTGCTCGAAGGCCGGGTTGGCTTCGACGAACAGGTAGTCAATCGGTTGGTCATCGGCGTCGAACTTGACCTTGACGATGGCAAATGCCGATTCGACCGTCTCCAGGATCGTGCGAAAGCGTTCCTCACTCTGGCGCAGTGCGGTGTGCTCAATACGCATGCTGGACAGGTCGAGCATCGCCTGGTGATAGCCCGCCTGCGTTTCTTCCATGCAGCGCTGCGCCGCGCCAATGCCCACAGCGCCTGACAACGGGTCAATGCCTGCGCCTTCCAGCAGGGCACGCAAATGCAGGACTTGCGCCTCCAGTTCTGCACGAGTCAGGTTTTTCACTGCAGCTTCCATAGACGAGTTAGAGGAGTGACCAAGCCGCCGTATGACCGACGCCCTTGTCACAGGGTTCAATTGTTGCGGCGCACGACATCCCGACAAGTAAAGTCGGGGTTTGGGTGGCTGGCTACTCTTTCAGATGGACAGCGCGCGGGCGTGCATCATCGGTCATTGCACAGCGCTTGGCCGGACCTCGAACCTAGCGTGCTGCGCCGGATGCGCATCAGGTCCTGATACGCCTCGGTGCGTTTCGTGTCCGCCACCCGTTTTGCCTCGGTGAAACGCAGCCATGCGTCGGCAGTCGCCAGGCTGGTGCCAATGATGTCGTAGGCGTCTTTTTCCAATCGATCCGCTTCGTAGAACAGTTTGGCGTTTCTGGCGAGTTCGTCCGGGGCGAAGGGTGTCGATGCTTTACGGGTGTTCGCGGCCATGGCCTTTACCTCAAGGTCGTCGTAGGCGAGCGATGTGAAGGGCGCCGAGGGGCCGGGTTCGTAGCTCGCACAAGGACTGACACGAGCCGTTCTCGTGTCTGGGGGTCCTGCTTTATGGATAGGTAAAAGCGCACAATCGTTCAAGTTAGTGCAGGTTTGAGGTCGTTAAGCCTGCGGGGTGTTCAAGGGGCGAGCAGGGCGCACAGGGAATGTACGGCGATGTACATTCCCTGTGCGCTGCACACGTTGCGGTGTAGAGTGGCCTGTAATTCCCCGCCAAAGGTAACCCCCGGATGTCGCAAACTGTAAAACCGCGAGGCAAGGCCCAGGATTCGGGCTGGCGAGGCTCAGTCGACGTATGGCTGGACGCCGCTTACGCCGCGTTGAAAGAGTCCGGCATCGACGCTGTGCGTGTCATGCCGCTGGCCAAGCAATTGGGCTTGTCACGTACCAGCTTCTATTGGTTCTATGAAGACCGCGAGCAATTGCTTGCCGCCTTGCTGGCCCGTTGGCGCGACAAGAACACCGGCAACCTGGTGCACCAGTGCGAGCGCTACGCCGAGAGCATTTCCGAAGCCATTCTCAACGTATTCGAATGCTGGCTGAACCCGGAGCTGTTCGACTCGCAATTCGAATTCGCCGTACGCAGTTGGGCCATGCAATCGGCGGACGTCAGCGCGGAAATCGCCTTGGCCGATGACACCCGCATCAATGCCTTGGCCGGCATGTTCCGGCGCTTTGGCTACGATGACGAAGCCGCCGATGTGCGCGCCAGGACCATCTACCTCACGCAGATCGGCTACATCTCGATGAAAACAACCGAGGATGTGATCGTGCGTTTCCGGCGTATTCCCCAGTATGTGAGCGTGTTCACCGGTAAAGCGCTGAAGCGGCGCGAACTGGACCGCTTCTACGGGGCGTTCGGCTACGCCGAAACCACGCCGGGTGTATTTGTACCCTTGGCCGACACCTTTGAAGAGCCGATAACGAGCACTGAGTAAGCAAGGACGCGATCTGCCTCAAATATGGGAGCTGCTTTTTTGGCTGAAGTCGGACCACATCCAGGCTCCCACAGGGATCTGCTTTGCCGGTGGGATGTGAGCCACGACGACGCTCAACGGTGGGCGCTGTCGAGCCCCAGCGAGGCGGCGAAGGCGGCGGCACTGCTGGCCTTTCCGTCGCCTGTCCCATCGCTATCGCCGCCTCGCTAAAGCTCACCAGCTCTCAGTGGTCTTCTACAGGTCCTTGACCAACCGCAACGCATCGTAGATCGCTGCATGGGTGTTGCGTGCGGCCACCGCGTCGCCGATCCGGAACAGTTGGAAGCGACCCTGCGGGTTGGTCACGATGTTTTGCGCGTTACCGGCAATCAGATCGTGCTGCTCGACCGCGCCCCCGTTGCTGGAATGCCCACGCAGGTCGAAGTACAGGTCGTCCAGGGGAATCGTGCCGTGGTTGACCACAACCTGGTCGACCACCCGCTGCTTGTGCACCTTGCCGTAGTCACTGCCAAAGTGGGCGAGCAGCCGACCGTCGCGTTTCTCCACCGAGTCGACCCGATACGTCACGGTGAAGGTCACGTCCAGGTCCTGCAGGCTGCGCATGTAAGGCACCAGGTTCATGGCCATGACCTCGGGCGCGAACGCGCGGTCTGGAGTGACGATTTCGAGCGTGGCGCCACTCCGTGCAATCACCTCGGCCGCTTGCAGGGCGGCATGGTCGCCCGCATCGTCGAATATCAGCACGTGGCGCCCCGGTTTGACGTCGCCGGAAATGATGTCCCACGTCGAGACCACCAGCTCATTGCCCTGGGTGAGTACCTCGGTGTGCGGCATGCCGCCGGTGGCGACGATCACCACATCCGGCTCATGGGCCAGCACCGTCTCGGCTTCGGCCCAGGTGTTGAAGTGGAACCGGACGCCGAGGCGTTCACACTGGGCCATACGCCAATCGATGATGCCGATCATCTCGCGACGCCGCTCGCTCAGCGCCGTCAGGCGGATCTGGCCACCGGGCCGGTCCGCTGCTTCCAGCACGGTGACGTCGTGACCGCGCTCACCGGCGACGCGCGCTGCTTCCAGCCCGGCCGGGCCCGTGCCGATAATCAGCACTTTGCGCGTGTGCGCGGCCTTGGGAATGTCGTGGGGCATGCTGGTCTCGCGGCCAGTCGCTGGGTTGTGGATGCAATAAGCCGCGCCGCCCTGGTAGATGCGATCCAGGCAGTAATTGGCACCGACGCAGGGGCGAATGTCCTCCTCGCGCCGCTCGATGATCTTGCGCACGATATGCGGGTCGGTCATATGGGCGCGGGTCATGCCGACCATGTCCACCTTGCCCGAGGCGATGGCGTAGCGCGCGGTGGCAACGTCCGGGATTTTCGCCGCATGGAAGGTGGGGAAGCCAGTAGATGCACGAATCTCGCCGGCGAAATCCAGGTGCGGTGAATTGCGCATGCCCTGGATCGGAATCACATCGGTGAGGCCTGCATCCGTATCGATATGCCCACG
Organism: Pseudomonas sp. MYb13; assembly: GCF_002980075.1. Classification (NCBI taxonomy): domain Bacteria; kingdom Pseudomonadati; phylum Pseudomonadota; class Gammaproteobacteria; order Pseudomonadales; family Pseudomonadaceae; genus Pseudomonas; species Pseudomonas sp. MYb13. The sequence goes on from NZ_PCQI01000007.1 coordinate 119,430, forward strand.
CACCACGTTGAGGAAATCTACCAGCCCGCTGTCCTTGAGCATGTGCGACACCTGCAGGCCCTCGTCGGCGTTGAACCCGCCCGGTAACGCCTCGTCGCCGGTGTAGCGCACGCCCAGCAGGAAGTCTTCACCGACCCGCTGGCGAATGCCGCGCAAGATATCGAAGGTAAACCGCATGCGGTTTTCCAGTGAACCGCCGTACGGGCCGTCGAGGTCATTGGTCAGCGGCGACCAGAACTGGTCCATCAAATGCCCGTAGGCTTGCAGCTCCAGACCATCCAGGCCGGCCGCCTGCATGCGCTCGGCGGCGTCGATATAGTCCTTGATGATTCGCTCGATGTCCCAGTCTTCCATCTTCTTCGGGAAAGAGCGGTGTGAGGCTTCGCGACGGTGCGACGGCGAGACCACCGGCAACCAATCCGCCTTGTCCCAGCGCGTGCGACGGCCCAGGTGTGTCAGCTGGATCATCACGGCCGCGCCATGTTCGTGGCACTCATCCGTCAGGTCCTTCAACCAACCGACCACTTCGTCTTTATACGCCAGCACGTTGTTGAACACGGGCGGGCTGTCACGCGACACCGCAGCAGAACCGGCTGTCATGGTCAGCGCCACCCCGGCCTTGGCGCGTTCGACATGGTAGGCGCGATACAACGCCTGCGGCATGCCGTCCACCGGGTAGGCCGGTTCGTGGGCGGTGGTCATGATCCGATTGCGCAGGGTCAGGTGCTTGATCTTGTAAGGCTGCAGCAGGGGATCGCTGGACATCAGGGGGTGCTCCGTCGTGGGCAACATCAGGCTTGGCGATCTGAAATTAGGGTAAATGTACATAGGTGTCAATAATTGACGACATGCATGTACATTTTTATTGCGACAGCCTGAAGTCGTCGCTAAGATCGCCTTCACCCCCTAGGAGGACGCCTGATGAATGCTCATGTGCGCTATCGGAAAAAAGCCTGTGCCTACCTGCTCGGCCTCGCGATGGGTGCCAGTGCTGCACTGACCCATGCGGAGGAAAAACCACCGGTACGCATCGGTTGGGTGAACTGGTCCGACACGGAAATCACCGTCAAGCTCGCCAGTACCGCCTTGCAGGAACACCTCAAGCAACCGGTCAAACTGGTGATGGCCGACATCGGTATTCAGTTCCAGGCGCTGGCCAACGGCAACATCGACCTGATCCCGATGGTCTGGCTGCCCAGTACCCACAAGGCGTTCTACGACAAGTACAAGGACCGCCTGGAAGACCTCGGCGTGCTCTATGAGGGGCGCATCGGCATGGCCGTGCCCACCTCGGTGCCGGTCGCGGAAGTGGCCAGTGTGGAAGACCTGAACAAGCCCGGCATCCGCGAGAAGTTCGACGGCAAGATCTTTACGTCCGAAGTCGGCAACGGCCAGTACAAGCTCACCGTCAAGGCGATGGAAGACTACGCGTTGACGGGTTACAAGCTGGTGGGGTCCTCGGAGAGCGGCATGCTCAATGAGCTGGACCGTAACCTGAAGCGCAACAAGTGGTCACTGATCAACGCCTGGAGCCCGCACTGGATGTTCTCCAAATGGTCGCTGCGCTACCTGGATGACCCCAAGCAGATCTTCGGCGGCGCCGAGCAGATCCACGCCATGGCCCGCAAAGGCTTCAGCCAGGAGCATCCTGAAGTGGCGTACTTCTTTGCGCATTTCTCTATCCCCCAGGCCGACCTGGAAGCGCTGATGATGCAGGCGCGGGAGAGTACGGCGGACAAGGCGGTGGCCGCGTATTACGCAGCCAACAAGGCGCGGTTTGAAGGGATGTTCAATGCGGGGCTCGTCGCCCGATAAGCACAGGCGTGCACATTCAGGGACACCGTGGAAGGATTGTCGCGGTGAGCGGGGCTAGCCCGCTCACCACAGGTTCGTTTCGCTTCAGCGCATGTGCAAGATAATCGGGCTGCTGCTCGCCGGGTCGGTATGCCCGCGCAATTTGCCTACCGCCTTCGCGTCCACCGCACCGCCATTATTGCCCCAGGTGCCGCGCACGTAACTCAGCACTTCAGCGATCTCCTGGTCGGACAATTGCTCACGAAACGCTGGCATGCGGTAGGCGTCGGGTACGCCTGCCGCCACCACACGCTGCGAGCCGTTGAGGGTAATGTTGATCGCCGAGGCGCTTTCCTTGGCCAAGGCCGACGTAGCGCCGGCCAAGGGCGGCATCCATTCGGGCTGGCCTTTGCCGTCGAGGCCGTGGCAGGAGGCACAGCGGGTCGCATACGTGTGGGCGCCGGGGGCATCCTGGCTCGCGGTCACCGCCTGGTACTGCCAGGGTGTGCCGTCACGCTGCGGGTCGCCGGGCAGTGACTTGAGGTAGCGGGCGATCGCTGCCAGGTCGTGGTCCTGCATGAACTGCGTGGAGTTGTTGAACGCTTCGGTCATCGAACCGTAGACCACCGCATGGGCATTGCGCCCGGTCTTGAGGAACTGCACGATCTGCGCCTCGTCCCAGCGTCCCAACCCGGTGTTGGGGTCCTGGCGCAGGCTGGGTGCGTACCAGCCGTCGAGCAGGGCGCCAGCAAGGAACGGCGCACCGGATTCGTCCAGGGCTTTCTCGTTGAAGGCCAGCCCGCGCGGCGTGTGGCAACTGCCGCAGTGGCCGGGGCCTTGGACGATGTAGGCACCGCGGTTCCACAGCGCGTCCTGGTTCGGTTTGGCCGCATAGCTGGCGGTCGGGGCGAACACGCCGTTCCACAGCGCGATAGGCCAGCGCAGGTTGAGCGGCCATGGAATATCACTGGGGATATTCGGCTGGTTGGCCGGTTGCACGCCCTGCATGAAGAACGCGTACAGCGCTTTGATGTCGTCGTCGCTGAGTTTGACATAAGACGGGTAGGGCATGGCCGGGTACAGGCGGCGTCCACCGGGTGCCACGCCGTGGCGCACCGCACGGTCGAAGTCGGCCAAGGTGTAGGCGCCGATGCCGTGTTGCTTGTCCGGCGTGATGTTGGTGGCGTGGATCGCGCCCAGCGGCGTGGCCATTTCCAGGCCCCCGGCGAACGGCGCCTTGCCCGGCAGACTGTGGCAGGCCACGCAGTCGCTGAGGCGGGCGACGTATTCGCCACGACTGACCACGGCGGGCTCGAAGGGAGTGGCGGCCTGCGCCTGTTCGAAGGGCGTAGCAGGCTCACGGGTGACGTACCAGGCCAGCAGGCCTGCCGCAACCAGGCAGGGCAGCGCCAGCCAGCCTGCGGTTCTTGCGAATCGACGGTTGTTCATGGGCGTTTCCTGAGAGTCAGCTGAAGGTGTGTCGGCTCATTGGCAGGCTGCGAATACGCTGACCCGTCAACTGCGCCACCGCATTGGCCACGGCCGGTGCCACGGCGGGCAACGGAGGCTCGCCGATACCGCCCATCTTTTCGCCGCTCTCGACCACCCGGACATGCACTCGCGCCATCTGCGCCGGTGCCAGGATCGGATAGAGGTCGTAGTTGCGCGCCCGCGGCTTGCCATCCACGTACACCGCTTCTTCCAGCAACGTCTGGGATAAACCCAACGCCACGGCACCGTTGACTTGCGCCTCGACAATCGCCGGGTTGACGATGCTGCCCGGGTCGATGGCTTGCCAGATATCGTGCACCTTGACCTTCCCACCCTCGATGGACACCTCGGCAATGGCCGCCGTGTGCGAGCCGAACGGCGAGGCCATGGCCACGCCGCGTGCGCGCCGGGTGCCGTCCTCAGCGGTGAAGGGGCCACGCTTCCAGCCCCCGGACAGTTCACCCGCCGCCTGCAGCAAGGTCGTCAGCCGTGGGTTGTCGCGCAGCAGGTGCAGGCGCAACTCGTAGGGGTCGTGACCGCCTTTGTCCGCCAGCTCGTCGAGAAACGACTCATAGAAAAAGTCGTTGAGCGAATTGCCCACCGAGCGCCAGTAGCCGAGCATGGGCGCGCCTTTGACGTAGATCTGCGCGATGCGTTTGTTGGGGATGGCGTAGGACTTGCCCGACAGACCTTCGACGGCCGTGGGGTCGATTTTATCGCCCTGTTTACCGGCCAGGGCCTCGGTCGGACCTTCAGTGGCACTCACCGCTTCGATGGCGATCGGCAAGCCTTTGTCATCCAGCGCCGCGCGGAACTTGACCACGGCCAATGGGCGCAGCACATCGCGCAGGAACTCTTCCTCACGGCTCCAGATCAGCTTGACCGGACGGCCGACGGCCTTGGCCAGCGCAATGGCTTGCGGGTAGGGGTTGGCCGAGTCGTACAGGAAATGCCGGCCGAAAAAACCACCCAGCAAGGGCGAGTGCAGGGTGATGTTTGCAGGGTCGAGGCCGGTACGCTTGGCGATGTCGGCGCGGAACATGTCCGGTGCCTGGTTGGGCAGCCAGATCTCCAAGGTGCCGTCCGGATTGAAGCGCGCCAGCGCCGACGGCGGTTCCAGTTGGGCGTGGTTGAGGTATTGGTTGTGATAGGTCGCCTCGAGTTGGGTCTTGGCGCCTTTGAGTGCAGCGGCCACGTCACCTTCATTCTCATCGTCGCGGGCCGGGCCTTGCTGGGCGGCTAGGAAGTCACGGTGCTTGTCGCTGGAAAAGTCTGCCGGCATGACGCGTAATGTCGAGTCCGCCGCAGCTTCCTGCCAGTCGACCTGGATCGCTTCGGCCGCACGCTTGGCGTGCCACCAGCGTTCAGCCACCACCGCCACCGCACCGGGCAGCACGTGCACCGAATGCACGCCTTTCATGGCTTCGACCTGCGGTTGGTTACGCAGGCTGCCCACGGTCATGCCCAGGCGTGGCGCGTGCTGCACCGCCGCGTGGAGCATGTTGTCGACTTTCAGGTCGATGCTGTAGAGCGCCTTGCCGGTGGATTTATCGTAGGCATCCAGGCGCTTGACCGGCTTGCCGATCCAGCGGAACTGGCTAGGGTCACGCAGGGTGATGCTGGCTGGATCGGGCACCGGCATGTCCAGGGCGCGACTGGCCAGCTCACCGTAGCCCAGCGAACGGCCGGACGCCGCGTGCACCACGCGCCCTGGCTGGGTCGTCAGCTCGCTCACCGGTACGGCCAACTGTTCGGCGCCGGCCTGCAGCAGCATCGCACGGGCGAGGGCGCCCAGGCGGCGCATGGTCGGGTAGCTCATGCGCACCGACATGCTGCCGCCGGTGATGCGCATACCGTTTTCCATCACCACATAGGCTTCGCCGGGCGGGGCGGCCTCGACGATGAAGGTCGCGGGGTCGGCATCCAGTTCTTCACCGACAATCTGTGCCATGGCGGTGTGGGTGCCTTGCCCGCCTTCCATGAAGGGGCTGAGCAGGCGCACGCTGCCGTCCGGGCGAATCTCCAGAAACGCCGGCACCTGGGTGCCGCGTTCAGCGGTGGTGGCGGCTTGCACCCGGCCCGAGCCCAGTGGCAGGCCAAAACCAATCACCAGCGCCCCCACGGCGGTGCTCGCCAGAAAGCGGCGACGCGACAGGTTCACCGGGGTATCGAGCAGTTCGTTGATGAGGTTCATCAGACGCTCCCCTGCTTGGCCAGGTCGTCGACAGCCGCGTGGATGGCGTTATACGTGCCGCAGCGGCACAGGTTGATCATGGCCGCGTCGATCTGCGCCTTGCTGGGTGCCGGGGTGTGCTTGAGCAGCGCAGTAGCCGCCATCACCTGCCCGGACTGGCAGTAGCCGCATTGCGCCACTTGGCGCTCGACCCATGCCGCGACCACACGCCTGCCGACTTCATCGGTTTCGATCGCTTCGATGGTGGTGATTTCACGCCCGACCACCCCAGCCACCGGCGTGACGCAGGAGCGCACCACATTGCCATCCACCAGTACCGAGCACGCGCCGCACTGGGCCAGGCCGCAGCCGTATTTGGTGCCGGTCAGGCCCAGGTCATCGCGGATCACCCACAGCAATGGCGTGTCCGCGTCGGCATCGACCTCATAGGCCTGTTGGTTGATTCGTAATTCCATGGCTCACCTGCTGATCGACGGTAGGTGCGGCCTGTTTTAGTCATGAACGCAGTGGCCGCTTATTGTCGAACTCTAGACCAGCGCGCAAGGGCTATCTATCCATTAGTCGATAAGTCGGAGGATCAGGCAAGTATTCAACAGGATTGTGCGACTACGAATCAGCCGTTGGCCGTACGAAGTCTTCCTCGAAGTGCTCATGCTCACCCCGCGTATCACCTTGGCGTCGCAGCACCTCCATCTGGCGCAGCTCCACCCGCCGAATCTTCCCGGAAATGGTCTTGGGCAGTTCGGTGACGAACTCGATACGTCGTACCCGTTTGTAGGGCGCCAGATGCTCACGGGCGAAGGCGAGAATATGCTGGGCCAACTCAGCGCTACCCGGCTCGTCGTGGGCCAGGATCAGGAACGCCTTGGGTACGGCCAGGCGCAACGGGTCGGGGCTCGGCACCACGGCCACTTCCATGACGGCCGGGTGTTCGATCAATGCGCTTTCCAGCTCGAACGGGCTGATGCGGTAGTCGGAAGCCTTGAACACATCGTCGGCGCGACCGACGAAGGTGATGTAGCCGTCGGCGTCGATCTGCGCGGTGTCGCCGGTGCGGTAGTAACCGTCACGCATGACCTCGGCGGTTTTTTCCGGGCTGTCCTCGTAGCACAACATCAGGCCGAGCGGGCGTACGTCCAAAGGCAGGGCGACTTCGCCCTCGGTGCCGGGGTTGCCATCGGGATCAAGCAAGGCGACCTGATAGCCCGGCAACGGGCGGCCCATGGACCCCGGCTTGAGCACCTGGCCGGGGGTGTTGCCCACCAGGGCCGTGGTTTCCGATTGGCCGAAACCGTCACGCAGCGGCAGGCCCCAGGCGTGTTGGATCTGTTCGATGATTTCCGGGTTCAGCGGCTCGCCTGCGCCAACCAGTTCGCGCAGGCTCAGGCGTGCCTTGTAGCTGGCCAGGTCTTCCTGGATGAGCATGCGCCACACGGTCGGCGGCGCACACAGGCTGGTCACGCCGTAGCGTTCCAACGCACTCAGCAAGGCCGGGGCGCTGAACCGCGCGACGTTATGGATAAAGATGCACGCGCCGGCATTCCACGGCGCGAACAGGCAACTCCAGGCATGCTTGGCCCAACCTGGCGACGAGATATTCAGGTGCAGGTCGCCCGGTTGCAGGCCGATCCAGTACATCGTCGACAGGTGGCCTACCGGGTAGCTCTGATGGCTGTGCAGCACCATCTTGGGCTTGGAGGTGGTGCCCGAGGTGAAATACAGCAGCATCGGGTCGGTGGCCAGGGTGCGGCCGTCGGCTTCGAAGTGTTCGGGGTATTCAAAGGCCGCGCTGTGTGCGACCCAGCCGGAGGGTGCCGAACCCACGCAGATACGGCTGCAACCCTGCGCCAGCCCGGCGAATTTGTGCACATGCGCTTCGCCGACCACCACGTGACGAACCTGTCCGCGCTCGATGCGGTCGCGCAGGTCGTCGGGGTTCAGCAGGGCCGTGGCGGGAATGACCACGGCGCCGAGCTTGAACGCGGCGAGCATGGTGTCCCACAACGCCACATCGTTCCCGAGCATCAACAACACACGATCACCCCGGCTGACCCCGAGGGCGCGCAGGTGGTTGGCCACCTGGTTGGAGCGCGCGACCAGTTGCTGGAAGCTGTAGCGCTGCTCGCTGCCGTCTTCCTCGACGATCCACAGCGCATTCGCCGCATTGCCCTCGGCCATGGCATCGAAATAGTCCAGGGCCCAGTTGAACTCGTCCAGTTGTGGCCAGCGGAAATCCCGTACGGCGGTGGCGTAGTCGGTGCGGTGAGCGAGCAGAAAATCCCGAGCGGCCAGGAAGGGCTGGGTCATGGTGGCTGTCCTTAATTATTGTTGTGGGACTTGCCCCCGGCTGAACCCAGAGGCTGGACCGAGTATAGGCACGCATAAATCAGAGCAGAACGCTCAAAAACACCGGTGCGTTGTGCAAAAAACTCATGGGTGTCGGCTTACGAGGCGGCGTGATTGACGGTCGATACGTAAAAGTCCAATATGGAATTATAAGTACAAGATTGCCGATTCATCCTTTTCTTCACGCTTGCCAAACCAACAACAACTTGCGAGTACACGACTATGAAGAAATGCTCCCTCATCACCGCCCTGGCCTTGGGGCTGCTTGCGTCCAGCCATGTGGTGGCGGCCGAGAAAACCCTGCGCATCGGGATCGAGGCGGCTTACCCACCGTTCGCGTCCAAGACCCAGGAAGGCAAGATCGTCGGGTTCGACTACGACATCGGCAATGCGCTGTGCGCGCAGATGAAGGTCAAGTGCGTGTGGGTTGAAGGCGAGTTCGATGGTCTGATTCCGTCCCTCAAGGTCAAGAAAATCGACCTGGCCCTGTCGTCCATGACCATCAACGAAGACCGCAAGAAGTCGGTGGACTTCACCCACAAGTACTATTTCACGTCATCGCGCCTGGTGATGAAGGACGGTGCGGTGGTCGATGACCAGTACGCCAGCCTCAAGGGCAAGACGGTGGGTGTGCAGCGTGCCACCACCACGGATCGCTACGCCACCGAGGTGTTTGAACCCAAGGGAATCAACGTCAAGCGCTACAGCAATAACGAAGAAATCTACATGGACCTGGCGGCCGGGCGGCTGGATGCGATCTTCGCCGATACCATTCCCTTGAATGACTTCTTGCAGATGCCACGGGGCAAGGGCTACGCGTTTGTCGGCCCGGAACTCAAGGACCCCAAATACGTGGGCGAGGGCGCCGGGATTGCAGTGCGCAAGGGCAATACCGGGTTGGTCAGCGAGTTGAATACGGCCATTGACGGCATTCGCGCCAGTGGTGAGTACCAGAAGATTTCGCAGCAGTACTTCAAGTCTGACATCTACGGCGATTGAGAGGTACACGTGGGTGAAATGTGGGCGCGGGCTTGCTCGCGAAGGCGGGCTGACATTCAACATTGAGGTTGGCTGAACCAGCGCTTTCGCGGGCAAGCCCGCTCCCACATGTGCGCTGAAGTGATGTTCAGGCGTGAGGGTTCAGCCCTTCAGTTCTTTTAAATGCTTGTAGACCGTCGCCCGCCCCATGCCCAGCACATTGGCCACATAGTTCGACGCGCTCTTGCCCTTGAACGCCCCTTCGGCATGCAGCGCCAGCACCAGCTCACGCTTATGGTCACGGCTCAGCAGGTTGAGGCTCAATTGACGTTCGCGCATCCACGCATGCAGAAACGTGTTGATGCGCTCCTGCCAGTCATCGCGAAACAATGAGTCGGGTTGCGGGATCAGCTTGCTCGGCGACAGGAACAGATCCAGTGCCGCCTTGGCATTCTCGAACAATGAAATATTCAGGTTGATGCACAGCACCGCCAGTCGGCGGCCTTTGTGGTCGTGCAGCACGGTGCTCAGGCTACGGATTTTCTGACCGTCCCAGTTGAGCTTTTCGTAAGGGCCGATATTCACGTCGCTGACGTCATCGCTGAGCATGTCTTCCAACGCCGAGTCATCGCCGATGCTGCGCTTGGACAGGTTGTTGGCGATGTAATCGACTTTTTGCGAGCGCAGGTCATGCAGCACCGCTTCCGCGTGGGGGAAGAACAGGGTGGCGATGGCGTCGGCCATCGCACGGAAGTTCTGCATGACCGTGTCTTGTTCAGCGGTGTTCATCAATGAGGCTCCAGGCGGGCAGGGGAGAGCATACCAGCGTCCAGGCCGAACCGCGTCAATGCCTCCGGCAGCGGCGCGCCACGCACCAGTGCTGCACTGGCCTGGCCCATGGCCGGTGAGGTCTGGATACCATAGCCGCCTTGTGCCGCTACCCAGAACAGGCCGGGTATCACCGGGTCAAAACCCGACAGCAGATCACCGTCGTGGACAAAACTACGCAGGCCGGCCCAGGTGCGTGTCGGGCGGCGGATGGTCAGGGTGGTGGCCTCTTCGATCTGGTAGATACCCATGGCGATGTCCAGCTCTTCGGGTTGGATGTCCTGTGGCGCGACCGGGTCGGCGTTGGCCGGCGAGCCGAGGAACATACCGGCGTCGGGCTTCATGTAGAACGACTCGTCCAGCGCCACCAGCATCGGCCAGTGGTGGCTGTCGACGCCTTCGGGGCCGGCAAAGATAAACGCCGAACGCCGCTTCGGTTGCAAGCCGATGGACGCGGCCCCGGCGAGCCCGCCGATATGGTCGGCCCAGGCACCGGCCGCGTTGATGATGACCGGCGCAGTGCAGGTGGCGCCCTGGGTGTGCACCTGCCAAATGCCGGCGGCGTCACGGCTCAAACCGAGTACGTGGCTGTCGGTACGCACCTCGCCGCCGTTGCGGCGGATACCGCGCAGGTAGCCCTGGTGCAGGGCATCGGTGTCAATATCGCTGGCGGTAGGGTCATACAGCGCACCGTGGACTTTTTCGCGGCGCAGGATGGGCAGCCTCGCACAGGCTTCGTCGGCGCTGAGCAGTTCGACCTGCGCCACGGTGGCCTTGGCGCTCAGGTATTGGGCGTTCAACTCGGTCGCATCGCCAATGAAATCCACCGTCATCTCGCCCCGAGGCGTGAGCAATGGGTGTTCGCAGAAACCGGGCGGCGGGTTGTCGAAGAACGCACGGCTGGCCAGGGTCAGCGCACGCACCTGCGCGGTTCCGTAGGCAGCCGTATACAGTGCAGCAGAGCGCCCGGTGGAGTGGTAGGCCGGGTGGTTTTCGCGCTCCAGCACCAGCACCTTGCCGTGTTGCGACAACCAGAAACCGGTGGACGCGCCGGCAATGCCGCCGCCGATGATGATGAAGTCTGCGTGGCTCATAACTGTCTCCAGAGGGCATTGGCCAGGGCGATGTCTTCCAGGCCCAGGCCGATGGAGCGGAAGAATACGTGGCGGTCGTAGGTCGGACGCTGCACCTTTTCGCTGAGCAGTTCGGGCAGGTCGCCCACGATGGTGCGCGGGTCCCAACCGTGTTGCTCGGCGGCGATCAGCATTTCACCCGCCGAGCCCGGGGTGGTGTGGCGATAGTCGCAGAATACCTGCATTGCGTTGAGGCATTGCGGCGGTACTTCATGGGCTCGCGGGGCATTGGTGCTGATCGATGTGATCAGCGCCGGTTTGCTCAAGCGTGCCGGGTCGATCACTGGCCCGGCCGACGAGGTGCACAGCAAGATCACGTCGGCGTCTTCGACGGCCGCCTCGCCACTGGGGGTGATGACCACGCGCGGATCCAGGTGCTTGAGGTGTGCGATGGCCGAGGCAGAGGCGCTGGCCAGGCTTGGCGAGAACACGCTGATGCGCTGCCAGTCCCGCAGTTGTCTGGCGTAGTACAGGTGCGCCTGTGCCACCTTGCCACTGCCAATAATCGTCAAGCGCCGCGCGGATAACGGCGCCAACGCATCCACTGCCAGGGCCGTGGTGGCGGCAGTGCGTGCCGTGGTCAGCTCGGCGGCATCGCACAACAGCAGTGGCTGGCCGGTCTTCATCGACATAAGCAAGGTCCATGCTGTCACCAGCGGGCCTTGCTCGCGCACGATATAGGGCGACGTCTTGACCCCATACACCCCGTCCTCGGCCAGCACACCCAGGTAGTTGATGAAGTCGCCGGCGGCGTGCGGGAATGCTACCCACTGCTGTGCCGGCTGCACGGCTTGCCCAGCCGCCAGATCAAGGAACAGCTTGCGCAGGATGTGCGGCACATCGATCTGGGCGAGCAATTCGCGGGCCTGGTCCTGAGAGATCACATGAGGCGTGCTGGGCATGGGGGACTCCACGGATAAACTAATTTGTCCATTATGGACATTTAATTCCGTCGAGCAAGTGATAAACCTCACTCCATGAAGTGAAATCCTCCCGACAATTTCTCCTTCAAAAAACCCACCAATGCAGTCACCGACTTCGGCACATGGGGCGAGTAAGGCCGGATCAGGTAGATCTCATCGGCAAACGCGCCCTTGAGCGTCCAGCCCTTGAGCACCTGCACCAGCGTGCCACCGGCCAGGGCGGCGTGGGCGCTGAAGTCCGGGAGCAGGGCAATGCCCAGGTGGTTGAGCGCCGAGTCGCGCAAGGCCTCGCTGTTATTGGTGGCGAAGCTGCCAGCGATGGGTACGGTGAGTCGCTGGATGTTTTTGGTGCCGCGCTCGAAGGTCCACGCGGGCTGGTCGGTACCGCGAGGGTAGAACAGGCAGTTATGCGCGGTCAGGTCGCCGGGTTCGCGTGGTTCGCCGTGGCGTTGCAAGTAATCGCGGGTGGCAACCAGCACCGAGCCGGTGTCGCACAGCTTCCACGCCACATGGGTTTCCGGCACCTGGAAACCGTGGCGCACGGCCAGGTCGTAGCCTTCGGCGGCCAGTGAGCTCAGGGTGTCCGACACATCCAGCTGGACACGCACTTGCGGGTATTGCTGCAGGAACTCGGACAAGTGCGGCACCAGTTGCTGACGGGCAAATGCTACCGGTGCCGTGAGGCGCACCAGCCCACGAATTTCCCCGGCCGAATCGCGCACGGACGAGAAGCTGCGGGCGATCTGCGCGTAGGCGCTGCGCACATCACGGGTGAGCGACAGTCCCGCATCGGTGAGCCTTACGCTGCGTGTGGTGCGCGTCACCAGCCGTGCACCGGTGGCCTTTTCCAGGTCGGAAATGCGCTGGCTCACGGCCGATTTGCTCACGCCCAGGCGGGCGGCGGCGGCGGTGTAGGTGCCTTGTTCCTCCAACACCGACAGCCAATGGATGTGGGTCCAGAGCGCCTCGATCTCAGTCTTTTCCATGGGTGTATTGTTCGCAAGAATGGACAATAAGTTCAGGATTCTGCTCTGGTTCGGAACAAATCGAAAGCCTATCGTGTGATCCAACGTTAAGCACTTGGGATTCACTGCCATGACAACAACGATCGAGCACTACATCAACGACCAGCGCGTGTCCCGTGATGACCGCTATCAGGACGTCTACAACCCGGCCACCGGCGAAAAAACCGGCCGCGTGGCCTTGGCCAGCCGCCAGACCGTCGCCGAAGCCGTCGCCGCTGCCCAGGCCGCCTTCACCGGTTGGGCCGACACCCCGCCAATCCGCCGTGCCCGCGTGCTGTTCGAATACCTGCACCTGCTGCGTGAGCGCAAGGACGACTTGGCGCGCATCATCGTGGCTGAACATGGCAAGGTCTTCACCGATGCCCAGGGCGAAGTCGACCGCGGCATCGACATCCTCGAATTCGCTTGCGGCATCCCGAACCTGCTCAAGGGCGAGCACTCCGACCAGGTCTCCCGTGGCATGGACAACTGGACAATGCGCCAGCCGCTGGGCGTGGTGGCCGGCGTGACACCGTTCAACTTCCCGGTGATGGTGCCCATGTGGATGTACCCGATCGCCATCGCGGCGGGCAACACCTTCATCCTCAAGCCAAGCCCGACCGACCCAAGCGCCTCGCTGTTCATGGCCGAACTGCTGCGTGAAGCCGGCTTGCCCAAAGGCGTGTTCAACGTGGTGCAGGGCGACAAGGAATCGGTGGATGCATTGATCGAGCACCCCGACGTCAAGGCGGTGAGCTTCGTCGGGTCCACACCGATTGCCCAGTACATCTACGAAACCGGCGCCCGTCACGGCAAGCGCGTGCAAGGCCTGGGCGGCGCGAAGAACCACATGGTGGTGATGCCCGACGCGGATATCGAAAAAACCGTCGACGCCCTGATGGGCGCTGCCTACGGCAGTGCCGGCGAACGTTGCATGGCCATCTCCGTGGCGGTGCTGGTGGGCGATGTAGGTGACAAAGTCATCGCCGCCCTGACCGAACGCGCCCAGCAACTGCGCATCACCGACGGCCGCGACCTCAAGGCCGAGATGGGCCCGATCGTGTCCCGTGCGGCGCTGGAGCGCATCAGCGGCTACATCGAACAAGGCGTGCAAGCCGGCGCGCAATTGCTGCTCGACGGACGTGATTACGTGCCCACCGAACCGGGCCTGGAAAACGGCTTCTGGCTGGGCGCGACGTTATTCGACCACGTGACCAAAGAGATGAGCATCTACCGCGAAGAAATCTTCGGCCCGGTGCTGGCCTGCGTGCGCGTGACCGACTTCGCCGAAGCGATAAAATTGGTCAACGACCATGAGTTCGGCAACGGCGTGAGCTGCTTCACCCGCGACGGCAACATCGCCCGTGAATTTGCACGCCGGATCGAAGTGGGCATGGTTGGGATCAATGTGCCGATCCCGGTGCCGATGGCGTGGCACGGGTTCGGGGGCTGGAAGAAGAGCCTGTTTGGCGACATGCACGCCTACGGCACTGAAGGCGTGCGCTTCTACACCAAGCAAAAGTCGATCATGCAGCGCTGGTCGGAAAGCATCGAGCAAGGCGCCGAGTTTGCGATGCCGGTGTCCAAGTAACCCAAGGTTGTAGGTGATCGAAGGTGGGAGCGGGCTTGCCCGCGAAGGGGGCGTGTCAGTCGACCTGTTGGGCACTGATACACCGCCATCGCAGGCAAGCCAGCTCCCACAATTTTTATCGCGTTCAGGCGCTGGTGTGTGTGGGCTTCAGGCGGTCGATGCCGGTGTCCAAGTAACCCAAGGTTGTAGGTGATCGAAGGTGGGAGCGTTCAGGCGCTGGTGCGTGTGGGCTTCAGGCGGTCGATGCCGGTGTCCAAGTAACCCAAGGTTGTAGGTGATCGAATGTGGGAGCGGGCTTGCCCGCGAAGGGGGTGTGCCAGTCGACCTGTTGGGCACAGATACACCGCCATCGCAGGCAAGCCAGCTCCCACAATTTTTATCGCGTTCAGGCGCTGGTGTGCGTGGGCTTCAGGCAAATGCCACTAACGCCACTTATCCAGCGGCTGCATGGGTGTTTCGCTACTCTTGCGGACGTTCACCGCCGCCCGGTGCGTGTGCTCACGTCCACCCACACCGCCAACACCAGAATGCTGCCCTTCACGATCATCTGCCAGTAACTGTCCACATCCAGCATCGACATGCCGTTATCCAGGCTGGTAATCACCAACGCCCCCAGCAACGCGCCATACACCGTGCCCGAACCGCCGCGCATCGACGTGCCGCCAATAAAGCACGCCGCGATCGCATCCAGCTCGCCCATGTTCCCCGCCGAGGGCGAGCCGGCCGCAAGGCGGGCGGTGTTGACCAGGCCGGCGAGGGCACACATCACGCCCATGATGCCGAAGATCCACAGCTTCACCGCTTGCACGTTGATGCCCGACAGGCGCGTCGCCTCCATGTTGCTGCCCACTGCATACACGCGGCGGCCGAACACGGTCTGGCTGGTGACGTAGCTGAATACGCCGAGCAGCGCCAGCAACAGCAGCACCGGCACGGGGATGCCGTCGTAGCTGTTGAGGGTAGTGACGAACCCGGCCAGTACCGCGCCGATCACCACCACGCGCAACACATCACGCACCCATGAATGCGCGGCCAGCCCATGCAGTGCGCGGTTGCGCCGTTGTTTCCAGGTCAGGAACAGGGTCAGGGCGAACAGCAAAACGCCGAGGCCGATACCGACCGAATGCGGCAAATACCCTTGGCCGACATACACCAATGAAGGCGATACCGGCGCAATGGTAGTGCCGCCGGTAATCCCCAGCAGAATCCCGCGAAACGCCAGCATCCCACCCAAGCCGACGATGAATGAAGGAATGCGCAGATAGGCCGTCATGTACCCATTGGCCAATCCAATCATCAAGCCGCACAGGGCGACCAGGCTCAGGTTGGCCAGCAGCGGCACGTGGTAGACCACATCCAGGATCGCCGCCAGCCCGCCCAGCAACCCCAGCAATGACCCCACCGACAAATCGATTTCGCCGCTGATGATCACCAGTACCATGCCGCACGCCAGTATCCCGGTAATCGACATCTGCCGCAGCAAGTTGGACAGGTTACGCGGGGTGAGGAACCCGCCCTCGGTCTGCCAGCTGAAAAACAGCCAGATCACCGCCACGGCGATCACCAGGGCGAGCATTTTGTAGCGGGTGAAAAGGTGTTTGACCTGATTCATCTACGCGGTCTTCCGATCATTATTGTTATGGCTGAGCGCAGCGGCGAGCACCTGTTCCTGGGTGAGCCCCTCGTTGATGAAGTCACCGCGCAACTGGCCGTCACCGATCACCAGCACACGGTTGGAGACACCGAGCACTTCGGCCAGCTCCGACGAGACCATGATGATCGACACCCCCTCGGCGGCCAGGGCGCCCATCAGCTTGTAGATCTCATACTTGGCGCCCACGTCGACCCCGCGCGTGGGTTCGTCGAGGATCAGCACCTTGGGCTTGGCCATCAGCATTTTCGCCAGCACGGCCTTTTGCTGGTTGCCGCCGGACAGGCTGGTGATCGGCAGGAACGGGCTGGCAGTCTTGAGGTGCATGCGCGCGATTTGCTGGTCGATGCTGCCCAACTCGGCCTCGGCGTCGATACGGGTCAGGTGCGCATAGGTATCGAGCACGGCCAGGGTGATGTTCTGGCCTACGCCCAGGTCGGGAATGATGCCCTGGCGCTTGCGGTCCTCGGGCACCATGCACAGCCCGGCGCGGATCGATTTGAGTGGCGTGCGCGTGTCGATCACCTGGCCGTCCAGCCATACTTCGCCGCTGTAGCGGCCGGGATAGGCGCCGAACAGCGCCGACACCAGTTCCGTACGCCCGGCGCCGACCAGCCCGGCGATGCCCAGGATCTCACCGCGCTTGAGCACAAACGACACATCGTCCACGCGCTTGCGCTTGGGGTTGTCCACGTCATAACAGGTGACGTTGCGCGCCTCGAAAATCACCTCACCCACCTCATGAGGCTCGGTGGGGTAGAGGTTGCTCATCTCGCGGCCGACCATCTGGGTGATGATCTTCGCGATGTCCATGTCGGCCATGGCGGTGGTCGCGATGTGCTTGCCATCGCGGATCACTGCGATGGTGTCGCACACTGCCGCCACTTCATCGAGCTTGTGGGAGATGTACACGCAGGCCACGCCCTTGGCCTTGAGGCTGCGGATGATGTCCAGCAGCACGTCGATTTCCGAGCGGGTCAGGGCCGATGAAGGCTCGTCGAGAATCAGCAGTCGTGCCTTCTTGTTCAGGGCCTTGGCGATTTCCACCAGTTGCTGGTAGCCGCCGCCGTATTGCGACACCGGCAGCGCCACGTTCATGTCCGGCACCTTGAGCTCGCGCATCAAGGCCTCGGCACGGTGGATCATTGCCGGGTAGTTCATGCGCCCACCCGGCAAGGTCAGCTCGTGGCCCATGAAGATATTTTCGGCCACTGACAGGTCCGGCACCAGGGTCAGCTCCTGGTGGATGATGACGATGCCGGCCGCTTCGGTTTCGCTGATCGACTGGGCCTTGAGTGGCTGCCCGTCCCAGAGAATTTCACCCTCCCAGGTGCCGTAGGGGTAGACCGCCGACAGCACCTTCATCAACGTGGATTTACCAGCACCGTTCTCACCGCACAGGCCGACACATTCCCCCGGCCGTACATTGATGTCGATGCCGTTGAGCGCGTTGACACCGCCAAAGGTTTTGACGATGCCGTTCATTTGCAGCAGGTAGTCGGACATGGCGGTCACTGCCCGGCAATCTGCTCTTTGGTGTAGAACCCGTCTTTCTCCAACAGGTCGACATTGGCCTTGGTCAGCGGTGTCGGGGTGAGCAGGATGGTGTCGACCTTCTTGCTGCCGTTGTCGTATTGCGAGCTGTAGGTGGGTTTTTCATTGCGCGCCAGCTGCACCGAGAGCTTGGCGGCCTCGGTGGCGATCAGCTTGAGCGGCTTGTACACCGTCATGGTCTGAGTGCCGTCGATCACGCGCTTGATGGCCGCGAGGTCGGCGTCCTGGCCGGAGATCGGCACCTTGCCCGCCAGCTTCTGCGCGGCCAGGGCCTGGATCGCACCGCCGGCGGTGGCGTCGTTGGAGGCAACGATGGCGTCGATCTTGTTGTCGTTCCGGGTCAGGGCGTTTTCGACGATGCTCAGGGCTTCGGTGGGGTTCCATTCCTTCACCCACTGCTGGCCGACAATCTTGATATCGCCCTTGTCGATGGCCGGCTGCAGCACTTTCATCTGGCCTTCGCGCAGCACCTTGGCGTTGTTGTCGGTGGGCGCGCCGCCAAGCAGGAAATAGTTGCCCTTGGGCGCCGCTTGCAGCACGCCGCTGGCCTGCATCTCGCCGACTTTTTCGTTATCGAAGGAGATGTAGGCATCGATATCGGCGTTGAGGATCAGGCGGTCATAGGACACCACCTTGATCCCGGCCTTCTTGGCTTCGGCAACAGCGTTGGTGAGCACCGTGGCGTTGAACGGCACGATGACGATCACGTCGACGCCACGGGAGATCAGGTTCTCGATCTGGGAAATCTGCTTCTGCTCGTTGGCATCGGCCGATTGCACGAAGACCTTGGCATCGAGTTTTTCCGCTGCCGCCACAAAGTAATCACGGTCACGGGACCAACGCTCCAGGCGCAGGTCGTCGATGGAAAAACCAATCTTCGGATGAGCCGAATCGGCCATCACCGGCAGGGCGAGCAGGGCCAGGGCAGTGGTGAGCAGGGTACGTTTGAATGACTTCATGGTGGTGCGTCCTTTTATTGTTGTTGGAAAGACACAGCGTGATGCGGGTAGAACTGTAGAGCGTCCTTCGCCGCTTGGCGCATAGATTTGTCGCGCGAATGTCACCAGCGACGCTTGCCTGTGCAGGAGCCGGCTTGCCGGCGATAACGGTGTTTGAGCTGGCATGGGCGGAGGCTGCTCCGCCGCAATCGCCGGCAAGCCGGCGCCTACAGTCAGGTGTAGATGAAACGGTTGACGACGCCTTCGAGCATCTCCTGCCGTCCACTCACCGCCTGCGGGTTCAGCTCATGGGCAAACGCGTGCTCGGCCAGCGATTCCAGGCTGAATTCACCCGCCAGCACCGCCTGGCCCAGCGGCTGCTGCCAGCCGGCATAGCGCTGGTCCTTGAACTGCTGCAACCGATCGTTCTGCACCATCGCCGCCGCGCGTTCCAATGCCAGGGCCAGCACATCCATGGCAGCGACATGCCCGTGGAACAGGTCCACATCATCGAGGCTCTGGCGCCGCACCTTGGAATCGAAGTTGTAGCCACCGTTCTTGAAGCCCCCGGCCTTGAGGATTTCATACGTGGCCAGGGTCATTTCCTCGACGCTGTTGGGGAACTGGTCCGTGTCCCAGCCGTTCTGTGGGTCGCCGCGGTTGGCGTCGATGCTGCCGAAGATCCCCAGGGACACCGCCGTGGCGATCTCATGATGAAAACTGTGCCCGGCCAGGGTCGCGTGGTTGGCCTCGATGTTCACCTTGATCTCATGCTCCAGCCCGTACTCATGCAGGAAACCGAACACGGTGGCGCTGTCGTAATCGTACTGGTGCTTGGTCGGCTCCTGGGGCTTGGGTTCGATCAGCAGGTCGCCCTTGAAACCGATCTTGTGCTTGTGCTCCACCACCATGCGCATAAAGCGCCCAAGCTGTTCGCGCTCGCGTTTGAGGTCGGTGTTGAGCAGGGTTTCGTAGCCTTCACGACCGCCCCACAGCACATAGTTGGCGCCCTTGAGCCGCAGGGTCGCGTTCATGGCGCTGAACACCTGCGCAGCGGCGTAGGCGAACACTTGCGGGTCCGGGTTACTGGCGGCACCGGCGGCAAAGCGCGGGTTGCTGAAACAGTTGGCGGTGCCCCACAGCAGCTTGATCCCGGTCTGTTCCTGATGGCGTTCGAGGTGGTCGACCATCTGTGCGAAGTGGTGACGGTACTCCTTGAGCGAGCTGCCTTCGGGAGCGACGTCCGTGTCGTGAAAGCTGTAGTAGTCGATGCCCAGCTTGGAGAAAAACTCGAAGGCGGCATCGGCCTTGCCGATCGCCAGTTCCATCGGATCGCCGCTGCGCTGCCACGGCCGCTTGAAGGTGCCGACGCCAAACATATCCGCCCCCGGCCACACGAAGGTGTGCCAATAGCAGGCCGCCATGCGCAGGTGCTCGCGCATGGGTTTGCCGAGGATGAGTTTGTTGGCGTCGTAGTGGCGAAAGGCGAGGGGGGCATCGCTATCGGGGCCTTCAAAGCGAACCTGCTCGACACCGGGGAAGTACGGCATGGCGTTTTCCTTATTGTTCTTGGCGGTGTCTCGATACTAGCAACGGCATTGGCACTGCCGATTATGAAAATCACCAAGGGATGGTGCGATTTTGAGTGGCAGGGTCTAGTCTGTGGCGACCGGCCCCAGGATAAAAACAATGAAAACCCTACCGCCCGTGCACCGCATTGCCTTGCTCTTCAACGGCAGCAAAATCTACGACCGCGGCATCATCGCCGGCATCGGCAATTACCTGAGCAGCACCCGTGCGTCCTGGGATTTGTTCCTCGAAGAGGACTTCTTGTGCCGTCTCAAAGGCATCGAGCGCTGGCAGGGCGACGGCATCATTGCCGACTTCGACGACCCGCTGATCGGCGAGGCGCTGGCCGCGAGCAAGGTGCCGGTGGTGGCGGTGGGAGGTTCCTATGCGGATGCGCGCGCCTACCCCAAGGGCATTCCCTATGTGGCGACCGATAACCATGCGCTGATGAAGCTGGCGTATGAACACTTGATCGAAGCCGGCCTGACGCGCTTCGCCTGCTTCAGCCTGCCCGAAGCCCAGGCCAATCGCTGGGCCCAGGAGCGCGAAAAGGCCTTTCGCCGCCTGCTGCAACGCGATGGCCTGCACGTCGAGGTGTATCGCGGCCTGGGCACCAGCGCGCCGCTGTGGGACAGCGCGGTGGAACAGCAGATCGCCTGGCTGCACAGCTTGCCCAAGCCTATCGGCATCATCGCCGTCACCGATGCCCGCGCACGGCAGTTGCTGCAAGCCTGCCTCACCGCCGGCATCGCCGTGCCGGAGCAGGTAGCGTTGATCGGCATCGACAATGACCCGCTGACCCGCACCCTCACGCGGGTGCCCCTGAGTTCAGTGATCCAGGGCACCGAAACCATGGGCCGCACCGCCGCGGCGCTGCTGCACCAGATGCTGCACGGCAAACCCTGTGCCGGAACGCAGATCCTGGTACCGCCGGATGCGATCAACGTGCAGGCCTCCAGCCTGCATCAACCCCTGGGCAATCCGTATGTGATGCAAGCCCTGTTGTTCATCCGCCAGTACGCCTGCCAGGGCATCAAGACCGCCCAGGTGGCGGCTTATGTCGGCGTGTCGCGTTCCTCCCTGGAGGCGCACTTTCGCAAGGTGCGTGGGTGCAGCGTGCATGACGAGATCCTGCGCTTCAAACTCGCAGCTGCCGCCAAGGGCCTGGCTGACCACAACCTGGCCATCGCCGACATCGCATCGCGCTGCGGCTTCACCTCCGCGCAGTACTTGCACACGGTGTTTCGCCGTGAGTTCGGTTGTACGCCACGGGAGTATCAGCAGGGCGCGGTCTAGGGCAGCGTATTCAAACAGTATGCGAGAGATAAAATGGGGGAGCGGGCTTGCCCGCGATATAAGGCGTGTCAGTCAGGACATCATGTACTGATACACCGCCATCGCGGGCAAGCCCGCTCCCACAGGATTTGACCGCGCTCGGCGCTTAGAACACTGCCTTGACCTGCAGGCCCACCACCAGGGCGTTGTCGATGTCCGCACCGGAGAACGCGCCCGGCTCGATGATGTATTGCACATCCGGGCGCAGGTTCAGCCATGGCGTGGCCTGGTAGCCATAGCTGAGTTCGATCAACTGTTCGGCATTGTTCAGGTTGGGATAATCGGTCCCGGCGTTGAAGGCGGCCAGTTCCTGTACATCGCGGCTGCGGGGGTTGGGTACGGCACGCCCATACCCCAAGGCCAGGGTGTCGCGTGGCCGGCCCTCGAACGGCTTGTAGAGCACCACGCCCGCGCCGTACCACTTGCTGAACGGCGAGGCCGCTTCGCTGGCAGCCGAGTATTGGCCGAAGGCATGCAGCACGCGGCCGGCGTATGAGTCGGACGCCCACACCGCCTGGTCGACCAGCAGGTAGTGACCGCCGCGACCGCTGACCTCCTTGTTGCTGCCAATGCGTTTGACGTCGGAGCTGTCGTAGTAATAGCCCAGTTTGTATTCACCCGGCAGTGGGCCTGCGTGTTTGTACACCAGTTCGATGGGCACGACGGTGCCGGTGGTGTGCTTGGGGCTCAAATGCCAGGCGCGGCTGGAGTCGCCGTTGCTGTCCGGGTCGACGTTGAACGCGGCGACGCGCATTTGCCAGGACGGCGCGAAGTCGTATTTCACCCGTGCGCCCAGGCGTGCGTTGGGGTAGTTGGTCCAGCCGCTGCCGCCGGACATGTTCAGCGGGTGGCCGCAGAAACCGGCATTCATGAAGTTGCACAGGATGCCGCTGTCCAGGCCGCCGAGGTCATTGCCCATGGCCATGTAGCCGAGCTTGAGGTTCAGCGCCGGGGTGAACAGCGTGCGCTCGTAGCTCAGCTCGGTGAGGCGCGTGTAGAGGCCGCCGTAGTTTTCCTGGATCGGCAGGCGGTTGCCCACCAGGTCTTCGGAGGCGCTGTTGCCGCGACGGTCGTTGAGGGTGAGCTGGATGCGGTCACCGTTGTTGAAGCCGTAGAGCTTGCCCAGGTCGAACTGCACGCCGAGCTTGACGTTCTGTGAGTAGCGCGCCGAACGATGCTGGCCGCCGTGGGCGTTGTAGGCGGTTTCGCCGCTGTAGTCGCCGGTGAAGCGCACGCCTTGCTCGTCGAGTTCACGGCGCAGGCCGCCCCAGTCGCCGGTCAAGGTGGTGTCATCCGCTTGCACAGGCAGGGCGGCACCCAGGGCCAGGCCGAGCAGCAGGCGCCCAAGGGAAAGATGAGAAGAGGGGGTCATGCGGGTTCTTCCAAAGCAGAAGGCGCGGTGCGAGGGTGCACCGCGCCTGGAGGGGGTTATGGCAGTGCGTAGGCGATCACGTAGTCGCCACGGTCGGTGGACTGGCGCGCACCACCGGCGGTGATGACGATGTACTGCTTGCCGGTTTTCGGCGACACGTAGGTCATCGGGCCGCCTTGGCTGCCGACGGGCAGGCGGGCTTTCCAGATTTCATCCCCGTTGCCGCTGTTGAAGGCGCGCAGGTAGAAGTCCTGGGTGCCGGCGATGAAGATCAGGCCGCCCTGGGTGGACAGGGTGCCGCCGAGGGTCGGCAGCCCGATCTTGATCGGCAGGTGCATGCGGATACCCAGCGGGCCGGTGTCTTCAACGGTACCGACCGGAACTTGCCAGGCGACCTTTTGCGTCTTCATGTCGATCGCGGTCAGGGTGCCGAACGGCGGCGCCTGGCACGGGATGCCGGCCACCGACAGGAAGCGGTTTTTGTTTACCGCATACGGCGTGCCCTTGAGCGGCACGGCGCCCATGCCGGTGTTGAGCGCTTCGCCACCGGACGAGGCCTGGGCCTTGTTCTGCGAGGGCACCATCTGGATCCACAGGCCCAGGCGCATGTCGTTGACGAAAATGAAACCGTGCACCGGGTCGGTGGAGAGGCTGCCCCAGTTCATGCCGCCCAGCGAACCCGGGAAACTCAGGGATTTATCCGTGCCCGGCGCGGTGTACAGGCCGTCGTAGCGCATGCCCTTGAAGTCGATGCGGCACAGCAACTGGTCAAACGGCGTGGCGCCCCACATGTCCGACTCGGTGAGGGTTTGCGCGCCGATCTGTGGCATGCCGACCGACTTTGGCTGGGTGGGCGAGTAGGGTTCGTTAGGGATGTTGGCGGCCTTGACCGGGACTTCCTGCACGTCGGTCAGCGGCTTGCCGGTCGCGCGGTCGAGCACGTAGATCTGCCCGGCCTTGGTGCCGATCACCACCGCAGGCACGGCTTTGTCGCTGCCTGGCGGCGTGAAGTCGATCAGGCTTGGCTGCATCGGCAGGTCGAAGTCCCACAGGTCATTGTGGACGGTCTGGTACACCCACTTTTCCGTGCCGGTGGAGGCGTCCAGCGCCAGCACCGAGGCGCCGTATTTGTGGTTGAGCTGGGTGCGTTCCACACCGTAGATGTCGGTGGACGAGCTGCCCATGGGCAGGAACACGGTGTTCATCAGCGGGTCATAGGACATTGGCGCCCAGCTGTTCGGGGTGCTGCGCACATAGGTGCTGCCGTCTGCCGGGGCTTGCTTGTCTTCCGGGTTGCCCGGGTCGAAGGCCCAGCGCATCTGGCCGGTGATGACGTCGAAGCCACGGATCACGCCGCCCGGCATGTCGGTCTGGACGTTGTCGGCCACGCGGCCACCCACCACCACGGTGGTGCCGGCCATCAGCGGCGCCGAGGACAGTTGGTAGTAGCTGTCCGGCACGTTACCCAGGCCGGCCTTCAAGTCCACTTGGCCGTGGGTGCCGAAGTCTTCGCAGAACTTGCCGGTGTCAGCATCCACGGCGATCAGGCGTGCATCGATGGTGTTGGTCAGCAAGCGACGCTGGCACTGCGCACCGGCAGGAACACTGGCGGCAATGATCGGCGAGCTGTTGGGCTGGGTCGGCTGGGCGATCGGCGCGCTGGCGTCGAAATAAGCCATGCCACGGCAACGCTGCCACACCGCCGATTTGGCGTTGACTTCGTTCTTCCACAGCTCCTTGCCGGTGTCGGCGTCCAGGGCGATCAGGTTGTTGTGCGGCGTGCAGATGAACACTTTGTTGCCGATCTGCAGGGGGGTCAGTTGGTCTTCTGCACCGTTGCCATCGCTGATGGCGACATCACCGGTGTGGTAGGTCCAGGCCACTTTGAGCTTATTGACCGTGTCACGGTTGATCTGGTCCAGCGCGGCGAAGCGGCTGCCGCCTTCGGTGTTGCCGTAGTGCGCCCAGTCTTTCTGCGCATCGGCCGCGGCCACGGGGGTGATGCCAGGGCCGGCGCCGGTCGGTGCGACGCTTGGGTGAGCGACGAACATATTGCCTGCTGCTACCGCCACGGCCACTGCCAGCACGGCGGCAACGCCATAGGCGCCGCGGGCAGGCTTGTTGACGAGCAACGGGTAGACCAGCGCCACCACCATACCGATGGCCGCAAACATGAACAGTCGCGAGAACAATGGCCAGAACACCAGGCCCACATCCGCGACCGCCCAGATGGCCGTGCCGATCAGGAACGCCGCGAACAGCCAGGCCCCGGCCGGTTTGCGAGCGGCGATCAACAGCCCGGCAATCGCCATGACCGCGCCGCCGATCAGGAAGTACCAGGAACCTCCCAGGCTGACCAGTTTGACGCCGCCAATGGCCAGCGCGAGGCCGAGCAGGGCGATGATCACGCCCAGGCCCAGCAGTAAGAATCTAGAGGCGCCAGCGGCGCGCGATGCTCGTTTCATGTCGAAAGGACTCGAATGTGAGAGGGCAAAGACGCGATTTTAGCAAGATAAGTAACTGGTTAGTACATTAGAGTCCTGCAATAGACTATTACAGGTGCTGCGATGATGGCGTGTGGCTAAATGTCGCTCAGCGTGCGAGGTAACCGGCGGGGGCAACGTGGGGTGATCGGGCTTGTTGCAGCGAGCGGGCTTGCCCCGCTTTCTGCAATAAGCCCGCTTGCCACAGTGATGCGCTGAATGGGACCAGGCTTGCCGACCTATCAGAACTTGAAGCGACCCACCAACCCCTTGAGCTGACCTGAAATATCCGTCAACCGACCTGACCCGGTCTGCGCCGAATGGGCAAACCCTTCGACCAGCTGCGCATCGGCATGGATCTGCGCGATGTGCCGGTTGATCTCTTCAGCCACCTGGTGCTGTTCCTCGGCGGCCGTAGCGATCTGGGTGTTCTGGTCGCGGATCGAGTCCACCGAGCCGCGGATCTTGTCGAAGCTGTCGCGGGCTTGCTGGATACGTTCCACGCTGGTGTGGGACACCAGCAGGCTGCCTTGCATCTGCTGCGTGACTTCCTGGGTGCGGCGGGCGAGGTTGCCGAGCAGGCTGTCGATCTCGCCGGTGGAGTCAGCGGTACGGCGGGCGAGGGCGCGGACTTCGTCGGCGACCACCGCAAAGCCGCGGCCCTGGTCGCCGGCGCGTGCGGCCTCGATCGCCGCGTTGAGTGCCAGCAGGTTGGTCTGCTCGGCAATCGAGCGAATGGTGTCGAGAATGGTGTTGATGTTTTTGCTGTCCTGCTCCAGCTGCTGCATGGTCTGGGTGGAGCGCTGCAGGTCTTCGCTGAGCTTGAGCACGCTGCCGGTGGCTTCGCCGATGTGCTGCTGGCCGTCGTGCACGTCGCGGTAGCCTTCGTCGGCACTGGTGGCGGCGGCGCTGCAGGAACGCGCCACTTCGTTGGCGGTGGCTACCATTTCGTTGAACGCGGTGCTCACCAGTTCCACGGCTTCGCGCTGGCGGCCGGCGGCCTGGTTCATGTTGTGGGCGACTTCGCTGGTGTCGGCGGCGGCGGTCTGCAGGTCGGACGACGCATTGCCGATGCGCTGCACCAACTGCGCGATCATGCTCAGGAACTGGTTGAACCAACCGGCCAGGCTGGCGGTTTCATCCTTGCCTTGCACCTTGAGCTGGCGCGTCAGGTCGCCTTCACCTTCGGCGATCTCTTGCAGGCCGTCGGCCACGCCGCGAATCGGGCGCACGATGACGCTGGCAAAACTGGCGCCGACAATCGCGAACACCAGGGCCAGTACCGCGGCAATGGCGGCGATCAACCAGGTCAGGCGGGTGGCGCCGGCCATCACTTCATCGCGCTTGATCAGGCCGATAAAGCGCCAGCCCAGGTCCTTGGAGCTGACCACGTTGGCCATGTAGGGCACGCCATCAATGTCGATCTGGCTCACACCGTCGCCGCGCTTGGCCAGCTCGGCGTAGTGGGGGCCCAGGTCGGCCAGGGGCTTGAAGTTGTGCTTGGCGTCGCTGGGGTCCACCAGCACGTTGCCGTTGGCTTCCACCAGCATCAGGTAGCCGCTGTCACCCAGTTTGATGTTGCGCACCAGTTCGGTGAGCTGCTTGAGCGACACGTCCAGGCCGACCACACCGAGGATATTGCCGGTAGCGTCGGCGACGGTGTGCACGGTGCCGATCAGCGTCACATCGTCCGGCGCCCAATAGTAGGCACCCGTGCGCACGGTTTTACCCGGCGCGGCGATGGCCGCCTGGTACCAGGGGCGTACGCGCGGGTCGTAGTTGTTGAGCTTGGTGTCGTCGGGCCAACTGGCGTAGCCGCCGTCCTTCAAGCCCAGGGACAGGTAGGCGGTGCTCGGATGGCTCTTGGCAAACTGGTCGAAAATCTCCAGCAGCGCTGTGTTGGTCGGGGTGAGGGGGATTTGTGCGGCATCGGCGCCGGCGTAGCTCTTGAGGTCCTTGGCCGCGACAACGCGCGGGTCCTTGGCCACGTAGTCCACGTTCTGGCTGATGCCGTCGAAGAACTGCTTCATGCCATTGTCGATCTGGCGAATCTCACGGCCACTGCTGTCGAGGAAATTGGCCAGGGCCCCCTCGCGCAGATTCAACACGACCAGCACGGCCACCAGGATAACCGGCACGCATGCGATGGCCGCAAATGCCCAGGTCAGCTTTTGCTTGATATTCATGACTTCACCCGCGGGTATTTATAATTTTGGCAAGGAGAAAACAGTAGCGTCGAGCGTCGCATGTGTTGTTATGAGGGAGGTGTGGCCCATGCGTACCCTCGGTATATCGACTGGGAGGGCACGCACTTGAGGCCGAAGGGAGGGTTTAACTGATGCGCTCGCCACCCAGCGCATCACGCTGCATCGACTGCAGGTTTTTCTCGATGGTTTCGCAGATGGTTTCCATCTGGATCTGGTGTTCGCTGGAGTTGAACGGGCTCTGCAGGTCGGTGCCAATGCGTTCGATGGCCAGCAGCATGAAACCCACCACTGTCGAGGCCAGCGGGGTAAACCAACCCAGGGATTCCACCAGGCCCACTGGCACGATCAGGCAGAACAGCGAGATAAACAGGCGCGGGAAATACACGTAGGGGTAGGGCAGCGGCGTGTTGGCGATCCGCTCCATGCCACCCTGGGCGTTGGACAAGTCCACCAGGGTCGACTCCAGTCGTGCCAGGCGGATGCTGTCGAGGTGGCCGGCCTTGTATTCCTTGGCCAGCAGCGCCGCCGAGCCGGTGAGGATATCGTTGGCAAAGTTGTTGGTGGCGCCGTTGCGGGCAAACTCCTCGCTGGGGATGAACGCACGCACTTCTTCTGGGCACGGCTCGCCCTTGAGGTGGGCGGCCAGGCAGTTCACGTACGCCACGTGGCGGCGCAGCAGCGTGGCCTTGACCGGGTTCACTTCGCCGTCGGGGTCGTCCAGCAGGGTGAGTACCTGGCGGGCGAAGCTGCGCGAATTGTTGACCATCGCACCCCACAGGGTGCGGGCTTCCCACCAACGGTTATAGGCGCTGCTGTTGCGAAAACTGATCAGCACCACCAGCGCCGAACCCAACAGGGTGAGGGGCATCAGCGGCAAATTGATCTTGGCGGTGAGGAACAGCATGAAGTCCACGGTGACGGCGACGTCCCACAGCAACAGCCAGAACAGGGCCCAGCCCACGTAGCCCATGGTCTTGATGATCAGGCGGTACTTTTTGATGATGGCGGCTTTCAAACGAGAACCTCGCGGCGAGCGGTAAGCAACAGTGCCTTAGCTCGGACGCCTGGACGTGGGTAAGGTTCGCCCAGTGACTGAAACGTTTAAGTCGGCCTTGTGTGATCAGGCTGGCGTGGCCCGGCTTTTCGAGGGCGCTTTCGACATGTAAGTAAATGTCTCGGAGTTTGTCGTCCATCAAGTTGCCAAAGAGGGGGCGGAACAATTTTGGTAGCGATGCGGTCCCGTACTCTATCCACGATAAATTGCACTGCGGCAAAACGCCATTACTGGCAATTATTCTGACGTGAGTTGTTGTGAGACCTGATTGCAGAAGTACTGCAATTGAAATCAGTGAATTCAGTTTGTTTGATCAGGGCTCTTTCTCATGTGCGGTCGTTCGTTGAAGTTGGCGCTGGATCATTCAGCACGTGTTGTTGAATGCCACGCGGAGTTCGAGGCGTGCATTCGCACGCATTATTCGATGTTGCTGGGACCCTATTCGAAAAGACCGTTTTTCTACAAGACGGCATTGAAGTTCAATCGCTTGATGGTGTCTTTCGCGTTATTAAGTGCTTATTTTTCCCAGCCTGTGCCGCTGCTGTCCGAGGTCAAGGCATCGTGCGCGGCGCGTGGGTTTTGTTCGAGGAACGGCCTGGAGTCGATTTTCATGTTGTTCCGCGCCCTGGGGTTCATGAAAGTGGCGGGGCATCCGGAGGACAGCCGTTTCCGAGTCTTCAGCCCGTCGTCACAGGCCTGCGCGGAGGTCAGGTCGATGCTCACTTCCGTGGTAGCGCCGCTGGGCACGCTGTACCCCGAGGATTTCTTGATCCGGCAAGTGGGCGAGCTGGATGATCGCGCGTTTCTGGCGGTTTATTTCAAAGGCTTTGCGGCCGTCCTTGAGGCCAACTTGACCCTGAACGAGTTGTTGCCCGAGAGTTATTGGCTGGTCAATCGGGATGCCGGCCACCTGTTGATGCTGGCCATTTATAACGATGCGTGCGCATTGGATAACGCGGGCGCCAGTTTCCGCGCCTCTTCCTATCTTTCACTGGCTGAGCGGTTATCGGTGTCCAAGACCCATATCATTCGCTTGGTTCGCGAGGGGGCAGACAGGGGCTACTTCAAAATCCATTCCAAGACACTGCTTGAAGTGCTGCCGCCGTTTATCTTGTTGGTCAGACGCTTCATGGCTTATTCATTTGCAATAAGCCTGCACAGCCTGCATTTGGGTCATACCGACAGTCAGTAGGTCATTCATGCACAGGGAGTGAAGGGATGCCGGCTAATGTGAAGCTTCGGCCACGGATGCAAAGGCTGCTGTCGACCGCGATCACCCAGGCTGAACTCATCGGCGTTATCGCCTGGTTGAGTGTGTTGTGGGCTGACTCGTTGAAGACGTTTGGCCTGTATAAGCTGTTGATCACGCTCTGCCTGCTGGTGGTCTGCCGGCTTCACCGTGTCGTGTCCAATTTTTACCTGTGGCGGATGCTGGGCGCTGTCTACATGGTGTTGCTGGCCGTCGGGTTTGCCTATGTGATGCGCGGCAACCCTGAGTTGCAAGTGTTTGCCTTGCCGCTGGCGCTCACCCTGGTGATCAGCAGCGCCATCCTGTTTATCACGGCTCAGGATTTCCTGATGTGTGCCGCGTTGGTCTGGATGGTGATGTGGCCCAATATCCAGGTGGTTTTTTACGCAGGCGTCGAAATCTACCTGTTCATATTTTGCCTGTCGTCGGTGTCCATTGGCTTTGTCCTGAGTTTCTCCTACTTGAAGAACCTGCGTTCTGTGCTGCTGGTCGAGAGCGAGTTTCGCGAACTGGCAGAAACCGATTACCTGACGTCGCTGTTGAATCGGCGAGCCTTTATGGAACGTTTCGCCAAACTGATTGCGACCGGTGATACCGGCTACTTCATGATGTTGGATATCGACAGTTTTAAGTTGAAAAATGACCAGTTCGGGCATGATGTGGGGGACAAGATTCTCTGCGCGATGGCCACCTGCTTGAAATCCACCCGTGGCAGCCACAGTTTCGGCAGGATTGGCGGCGAGGAATTTGGCGTCTTGCTGGTCTGCGATGATCCGTGCGTCGCAACCGATTATGCGTTGCGCCTGTTGCAGGCAATTCGCAGCAGTGTCGCGCCGCCCCATGATTACACCTGCAGTGCCGGCATTACACGCTTTACGGCAGGCGCGGATATGTCGGTGGTCCTCAAGTGTGCAGACCGCAATCTCTACGCCGCCAAGCGCAATGGCAAAGACTGCGTGCACCTGGATGGCATGCCTGTTTGCCCCGCTTGAACCGAACCCAACCCCCGGAGGCTCCATGAAAGTTGGCGTGATTTCCGACACCCACGGCCTGTTGCGCCCAGAAGCGGTCGCGGCCTTGCAAGGATGCGAGCTGATCATCCATGGCGGCGACATTGGCAGCCCTGAGATCATCGAGCAACTGGCGCGCATTGCGCCCTTGCAGGTGGTGCGCGGCAACAATGACCAGGACGCGGCATGGGCGGCACAGGTGCTGGATCATCTGAACATCGATGTGAATGGCTGGCAGACGTTGGTCGTGCATGACATCGCTGACGTACCCGCGTTGCTGGAGGCAAAAACGCGGCTGGTGATCACTGGCCATTCGCACAAGCCCCTGATCGAATGGCGCGGCGCAACGCTGTATGTAAACCCGGGCAGCGCAGGGCGGCGGCGCTTCAAGTTGCCGGTGACGTTGGCCGTATTGGAGGTGTTGGAGACATCGATCGAGCCACACCTGATCGCGCTGTTGGACTGATCCGGGTTCTAGTGCTGCGCCAGAATGCTCTGCAGCAAGCCCGGGAACCGTTCTTCAAGTACCTCGGCGCGCAACGAATTCAGATGAGTGGTCCCCGCGCTGCGGGTGTGCACCAGCCCGGCATCGCGCAACACGCGAAAGTGATGGGACATGCTCGATTTGGGCCGCCCGCCGTCCAGTTCGCCACAGGTGGCCTCGGGCACGCCGGCCAGGCAACGCACGATTTCCAGGCGCACCGGGTCACTCAGCGCGTAGAGCAGGCGCTCGAGCGTCAGGTCTTCGAGAGGGGGGTGTTTAAAGGCTCGCATGAAGCGAATCATAACAGGGGGGTATCGTTGAATACCATAGTTCGATTACCATCGAACTATCGAATCACTCACTCGATCCTGGAGTTCTCAATGACCGCTTTGTTCGAACCGTTCAAACTCAAAGACGTCACCTTGCGCAATCGCATTGCCATTCCGCCGATGTGCCAATACATGGCCGATGACGGCATCGTCAACGATTGGCACCTTGTGCACCTGGCCAGCATGGCCCGTGGTGGTGCCGGCCTGCTCGTGGTCGAAGCCACCGCCGTCGCGCCGGAAGGCCGTATCACGCCAGGTTGCGCCGGTCTTTGGAGCGATGCCCACGCCGAAGCGTTCGTGCCGATGGTCAAGGCCATCAAGGCTGCAGGTTCTGTGCCGGGTATCCAGATCGGCCACGCCGGCCGCAAGGCCAGCGCCAACCGCCCATGGGAAGGTGACGACCATATGGCCGCCTCCGATGCCCGCCGCTGGGAAACCATCGCACCCTCGGCCATCGCCTTCGGCGCGAACCTGCCACAGGTGCCACGCGCCATGACCCTGGACGACATCGCCCGCGTGCGCCAGGACTTCGTCGACGCTGCCCGTCGCGCGCGTGACGCCGGTTTCGAGTGGATCGAGCTGCACTTCGCCCACGGTTACCTGGGCCAGAGCTTCTTCTCCGAACACTCCAACCAGCGCACCGACGCCTACGGCGGCAGCTTCGACAACCGCAGCCGTTTCCTCCTGGAAACCCTGGCCGCCGTGCGTGAGGTCTGGCCGGAAAACCTGCCACTCACCGCACGTTTTGGCGTGATCGAATACGACGGCCGCGACGAACAGACCCTCACCGAGTCCATCGAACTGGCGCGTCGTTTCAAGGCCGGTGGCCTGGACCTGCTGAGCGTCAGCGTCGGTTTCACCATCCCCGACACCAATATCCCGTGGGGCCCGGCCTTCATGGGCCCGATCGCTGAGCGCGTGCGTCGTGAAGCGGGTATTGCGGTGACGTCGGCGTGGGGTTTTGGCACCCCGCAACTGGCTGAAGGCGCGTTGCAGGCCGGGCACCTGGACCTGGTTTCGGTCGGCCGTGCACACCTGGCTGACCCGCATTGGGCGTACTTTGCAGCCAAGGAGCTGGGGGTAGAGAAATCGTCGTGGACCTTGCCTGCGCCTTACGCGCATTGGTTGGAACGCTATCGCTGAGCCTGACTGTCGACGGGTTCGATCAAGCCGGGCCCGTCGTTGCGCGTATTGCCCACCGCAATGTCCACCCTGAACCATTCGAATATTTCGGACGGTTCACCCTGCAACAGTACCATCTGCTCGGCCCGGCCCTTGCTTGTCGCCGGGTCAAGCCACTCACGCGCCAGCGCCGGGTTGAGCACCACCGGCCGGCGGTCGTGGATGTCGACCATGCCGCCGGCGCTGTCGGCGGTGATGATCACAAACCCATCGTGCTCGCCCGCGCCCTCATCGGCGTCGGGTAGCTGGCCGATGGCGGCGCACAGCGCAGGGGCGCCGTCTCTTCGACGTATCAGGTAGGGCTGTTTTTTCGGGCCGCCTTCATCCACCCATTCAAACCAGTTGTCCACCGGCGTTATGGCGCGATGCGGCCAGATCGCACGAAAGAACGCGCCGTGGGCGACTTTTTCGGCGCGGGCGTTGATCGGTGGCGCGCGGTCCTTGGCCCAGTGCGGGCGCCAGCCCCAGCGTACGCGGTCGGCGCGTAGCACCTCATTGTCCACATGCAACAGCGCCACCTGCGTCGAGGGTGCAATGTTGTAGCGGGCTTGATCGCCTGCCGAGTCGGCGAGGGCGTTGGGCATGCTCAACGCTGCCACGAAGTCATGAATGCCGCGGTACTGCGTCAGTCGTCCGCACATGGCAATTCCTCCTGCTGAACCCTGAGCGTAGCCGGCGAATCCCGCGAGACGGTAAAAATTCGCACATAACAAATGAGAATGCATATCAATTGCTGTGCAGTTGTTATACCCTGCGCCGCAAAATAACTGGCAGATATGCCCTTCCATCTGGCTCTTTCACTAGGTTATTCCCATGCGTCGTACTGTGCTGTCCGTGTGTGTGCTTCAGGCGTTTTCCCCGTTGAGTTGGGCGCAGGTCGAGCCAGTTGAGAAAGCCTCCATCGAACTGCAAACCACCAGCGTCACCGGCGCTGCCGACTATGAAACCGCCCAGGGGCCAGTGCAGGGCTACCACGCCACGCGCTCCGCGAGTGCGACGCGCACCGATACCTCGATCCATGAAACGCCGCAGTCCATCACCGTGGTCTCCAAAGACGTGGTCGAGGACATGAGTGCGACCCGCCTGCAGGATGCACTCGACTTCGCGGGCGGCGTGGGCCGGGCGAACAACTTCGGCGGGCAGGGGTTGACCACCTTCACCGTGCGCGGCTTTACCACCGGCGAGTTCTACCGCAATGGTTTCCCGATCAACCGTGGCTACCCGAACATGCCCGACGCCAACACCCTCGAGCGCCTGGAAGTGCTGCGCGGCCCGGCGACCATGCTCTACGGCCGTGGTGACCCCGGTGGCACCTTCAACGTGGTGTCCAAGCAACCGCTGGCCGAGCCGACGGTGACCCTCGGCAGCCAATTGGATAACCAGGGCATGCAGCGCGCGACCCTCGACGCGTCTGGCCCGCTGGACGAGCAAGGTCGCCTGGCGTATCGCCTGAACGTGGTGGGCGAGGGCGGCGACACCTTCCGTGATCATGTGGAAACCGAACGCTACGGCGTGACGCCGGTGCTCACCTGGCAAGCCACCGACGACACCAAGGTGATCTTCGAGGGCGACTTCATGCGCAATAACCATCCGCTGGACCGTGGCTTGACGCGCTACCCGAACCAAAAAGGGACGCCTTCGCGCGACACCTTCTGGGGCGAGCCAGACGTCGGCAAATTGCACAACGACAACAGCATGGCCCAGCTGCGTTTCGAACACCTGCTCAATGACAATTGGACCTTGGGCGGCGGCTTCCAATGGCTGGACGGCACGCTGCAAGGCAACGCCATCGAAGCCAATGGCCTGGCCGCTGACGGTCGCACATTGGGCCGCAACTTCAACTACCGCAAGCTGGAGTGGACCGACAAAGACACCCAGCTCAACCTCACCGGGCACTTTTCTACAGCCGGCTTGGACCACACGTTACTCACCGGCGTCGAGTTCGAAGACTACGACTACACGTCGATCATCCAGCGCTCCAGCGGCGCGGTGGGCGCGTATGCCATCGACATCTTCAACCCGGCCTACGGCCAGGCGCGCCCGGCGCTCACGCGCACGCCAACCCATGACAAGGAAAACCTCAAGACCTACGCCGCGTTCGTCCAGGACCAGGTGGCGCTCACCGAGCGTCTCAAAGTCCTGGCAGGCGCACGCTTGGAACGCTTCGAGCACGACTACCGCACCTATGTGCCAGGCGGGAAAAGCTGGAATGCCAGCGACAATGCGGTGACCCCGCGCGTCGGCGTGATCTATGACCTTACCGACACCGTCGCGGTGTATGCCGACGCTGCGCGCTCGTTCAAGCCCAATACCGGTGCCAGCCGCCAGGGCGGCGGTTTTGCGCCGGAGAAAGGCAAGTCCTACGAGATGGGCATCAAGTGGGAGGCCTTCGATCGCCAGTTGAGCGTTGATGCGGCGATCTATCAGATCGAAAAGGAAAACGTGCTCACCACCGACCCCGTGGACTCCACCTTCAGCGTCGCCGCTGGCCAGGTACGCAGCCGAGGCCTGGACCTGAATGTGGCAGGCAACATCACCCCGCAGTGGCGCGTGATCGGTGGGTATGCCTACGTCGACGCCGAAGTCACCAAGGACAATACCCTGCGCACGGGCACGCGCTTGTTGAACATTCCGCGCAACAGCTTCAGCTTGCTCAACGTCTATGAATTCCAGGACGGCGCGCTCAAAGGCCTGGGCCTGGGGGCGGGCGGCAAATACGTGGATGAGCGCGCAGGGCAGACGTCCAACACTGCCTTCTCGATGGATGCCTACACCGTGGTCGACCTGCTCGGCTACTACAAGGTCAACGACAAACTGCGGCTGAACCTGGATGTGAAGAACGTGTTCAACCGCGAGTATGAAGAAGGTGCGTTCGGTAATGTGTATGCCTACCCAGGCGAACCCCGCACAGTCCAGGTCGGGATCGCCTACACGCTGTAACGGCGTACACAGGTAAACCGGTGGGAGCGGGCTTGCCCGCGAATACTGAGTGTCAGTCGCTGAATGTTCTGGCTGACACAGCGCATTCGCGGGCAAGCCCGCTCCCACATTTGAATGGGTTTGCACCTGATAAAGCGTGGTTGCCGGGCGGGAGGTCAGAGCGGCGTGAGCACGTTCATTACCGTATCCAGCGCCACAACCGCGAGTATTAAGAGGGTGGCCTACCCAGGCGAACCCCGCACAGTCCAGGTCGGGATCGCCTACACGCTATAACAGGGTACACAGGTAAACCTGTGGGAGCGGGCTTGCCCGCGAATGCTGAGTGTCAGTCGCTGGATGTTCTGGCTGACACAGCGCATTCGCGGGCAAGCCCGCTCCCACATTTGAATGGGTTTGCACTTGATCAAGCGTGGTTGCCGGGCAGGAGGTCAGAGCGGCGTGAGTACGTTCATTACCGTATCCAGCGCCACAACCGCGAGTATGAAGAGGGTGGCCTACCCAGGCGAACCCCGCACAGTCCAGGTCGGGATCGCCTACACGCTGTAACGGCGTACACAGGTAAACCGGTGGGAGCGGGCTTGCCCGCGAATGCTGAGTGTCAGTCGCTGAATGTTCTGGCTGACACAGCGCATTCGCGGGCAAGCCCGCTCCCACATTTGAATGGGTTTGCACCTGATAAAGCGTGGTTGCCGGGCAGGAGGTCAGAGCGGCGTGAGCACATTCATTACCGTATCCAGCGCCACCCGCGTGTCATCCAACTGCACCAGCGACGCATGCCGCGCCCCAAGGGCATCGCGGTTCTGGATCGCGGTGAGGATCGCCTTGTGCCGAGGCAGGCTCAGGCCCTGAATGTCCGGGCGGCGGTTGGTTATGTTGATCGACTCGCGCAATGGCAGCGACAGCATGTTGCACATATAGGCCAGCAGGTCGTTGCGGGTGGCATCGGCAATGGCGCGGTGGAAGTCCAGGTCAGCCTGTAGCAGTTGTTCGTGGGTCTGTGCGGTTTCCATGCCCAGGTAGGCTTTCTCGATGGTGGCGATGTCTTCATCGGTGGCGGTGGTCGCGGCCATGGCGGCGATTTCCGGTTCGAGGATGCGCCGTACCCCGGCCAGTGTGTTGAAGAACTCGCTGTGCGGCGTGGACTGCATCAACCAGGACAGCACGTCCGGGTCGAGCAGGTGCCACTTCAACCGAGGCCGCACCACCGCGCCTACGCGGGGCTTGGAATACACCAGGCCCTTGGCGCTAAGTACCCGCGTGGCCTCACGCAGCACCGAGCGACTGACCTTGTACTCCTCGCAGAGCGTGGCCTCCATGGGCAGCCGTTCTTCGGGCTTGAAGCGACCGGAAACGATGTGCATGCCCAAGTCCTGGACGATCTGGGCATGCTGGCTCTTGCGCGGCTTGGGCGGCTGGTGATCCATGACTACGGTGAGGCTCTGGCTTGAATTCGCAGCATCATAGCATCCCAATTAGTGGGAATGCCGGGGGACTTCAGCCCCTCGGCACCCCACCAGGAAGTCAAAGTCACACCCCTGGTCAGCCTGCAGCACATGGTCGATGTACAACTGGCGATAGCCGCCGACAATGAGTTTTTGCGGGGGCGCCAGGTCGGCCATGCGCGCCGCCAGCTCGGCGTCGGAAATGTCCAGGTGCAGGCGGCCGTTGGCGCAGTCCAGCTCGATCCAGTCACCTTCCTGCACCGTGGCCAACGGCCCGCCGGCCGCGGCTTCCGGCGCCACATGCAACACCACCGTGCCGTACGCGGTGCCGCTCATGCGGGCATCGGAAATCCGCACCATGTCTGTCACGCCCTGGGCCAATAGCTTGGCGGGCAAGCCCATGTTGCCGACTTCGGCCATGCCAGGGTAACCCTTGGGGCCGCAGTTTTTCATGACCAGGATCGAGTTGGCATCCACGTCCAGCTCCGGGTCGTTGATGCGCGCCTTGTACATGTCGAAGTTCTCGAACACCACCGCGCGACCTCGGTGCTGCATCAGCTCCGGGCTGGCGGCGGACGGCTTGAGCACCGCACCCAGCGGCGCCAGGTTGCCGCGCAATACGCAGATGCCACCGTCGGCGCGGATCGGGTTGTCGAGGGTGCGGATCACCTCGTCCTGGCCGTAGATCGGCGAGTCCTGGGTGTTCTCGCCCAGGGACTTGCCGTTGACGGTCAGGGCATTGGGGTGCGGGATCAGGTTGGCTTCGCCGAGGCGGCGCAGCACGGCGGGCAGGCCACCGGCGTAGTAGAACTCTTCCATCAGGAAGCGCCCCGAGGGTTGCAGGTCGACAATGGTCGGCATGCCACGGCCAATGCGGGTCCAGTCATCCAGGTCGAGTTCGACGCCGATGCGCCCGGCGATCGCCTTGAGGTGGATCACCGCGTTGGTCGAGCCGCCGATGGCCGCGTTCACGCGGATCGCGTTTTCAAACGCCTCTTTAGTGAGGATCTTCGACAACTTCAAGTCTTCACGCACCATTTCGACCGCACGCATGCCGGACATGTGCGCCAGCACATAACGCCGCGCATCCACCGCCGGAATCGCCGCGTTGTGGGGCAGGGAAGTGCCCAGCGCCTCGGCCATGCACGCCATGGTCGATGCGGTGCCCATGGTGTTGCAGGTGCCCGCCGAACGGGACATGCCGCCCTCGGCCGCGAGAAAGTCGTCCAGTGTAATCGTGCCGGCCTTGACCTGTTCGCTGAGCTGCCACACCACCGTGCCCGAGCCGATGTCCTGGCCCTTGTGCTTGCCGTTGAGCATCGGCCCGCCGGTGACCACGATGGCCGGCACGTCGCAGCTGGCCGCGCCCATCAGCAGCGCCGGGGTAGTCTTGTCACAGCCGGTCAGCAGCACCACACCGTCAATCGGATTGCCGCGAATGGCTTCTTCCACGTCCATGCTCGCCAGGTTGCGGGTGAGCATCGCGGTAGGTCGCAGGTTCGATTCGCCATTGGAGAACACCGGGAATTCCACCGGGAAGCCTCCAGCCTCGATCACGCCGCGTTTCACGTGGTCGGCGATCTGACGGAAATGGGCATTGCACGGCGTCAACTCCGACCAGGTATTGCAGATACCGATGATCGGTTTGCCATGGAACTGATGGTCGGCAATGCCCTGGTTCTTCATCCAGCTGCGGTACATGAAGCCGTTCTTGTCGGCGGTACCAAACCACTGGGCGGAGCGTAGGCCGAGCTTTTTATCAGGCATGATCGATTCTCTTATTGTATGACTATATGTTCTATGCGTGCTTAAACATAAGCGCAAAATCGATGCTTTGGAAGAGTTGTTTTGCAAATAGTCCTACTATATAGTCCTTCTCAACTGAGGTATGACCCTGGCGGATTTTCGCGAGAGGCGTCCCCCGAGCTTCTATAAGAACAACAATCGGAGATCGACCCCCATGAGCCAGGAATTGCGGCTTATTCGGCGCATCACGCTGAAACTCATTCCCTTCCTGATCCTGCTGTACCTGATCGCCTACGTGGACCGCTCCGCCGTGGGCTTTGCCAAGTTGCACATGGGCGCCGACGTCGGTATCGGCGACGCCGCCTATGGCCTGGGCGCAGGGCTGTTCTTCATTGGCTACTTCCTGTTCGAGATCCCCAGCAACCTGATGCTCGACCGCTTTGGTGCACGGCGCTGGTTTGCGCGGATCATGATTACCTGGGGCGCCATCACCATCGGCATGGCCTTTGTGCAGGGGCCGCACAGCTTCTATGTGATGCGCTTTCTGCTCGGCGCGGCGGAGGCGGGGTTCTTCCCGGGTGTCCTGTACTACATCACCCAATGGTTCCCGGTGCGCCATCGCGGCAAGATCCTCGGGCTGTTCATCCTGTCGCAACCCATCGCGATGATGATCACCGGCCCGGTGTCCGGAGGGTTGCTGGGCATGGACGGCATCCTTGGCCTGCACGGCTGGCAGTGGCTGTTCATCGTGATCGGCACCCCGGCGATCCTGCTGACCTGGCCGGTGTTGCGCTATTTGCCGGACGGCCCCAAGCAGGTCACCTGGATGAGCGAGGACGAAAAGGCCTGGCTCACCGGCGAGCTCGCCAAAGACCTGCAAGCCTACGGCCAGACCCGTCACGGCAACCCGCTGCATGCGTTGAAAGACAAGCGCGTGCTGTTGCTGGCGCTGTTCTACCTGCCGGTCACCCTGAGCATCTACGGCCTCGGCCTGTGGCTGCCGACCCTGATCAAACAGTTCGGCGGCACTGACCTGGTCACCGGCTTCATCTCGGCTGTGCCGTATATCTTCGGGATCATCGGCCTGCTGATCATCCCGCGCAGTTCCGACCGTTTGAACGACCGCTACGGCCATCTCGCCGTGCTCTATGTGCTGGGCGCCATCGGTCTGTTCTTCAGTGCCTGGCTCAGTGTGCCGGTGCTGCAAATGGCCGCGCTGTGCCTGGCGGCGTTCGCGATGTTTTCCTGCACGGCGGTGTTCTGGACCCTGCCCGGACGCTTCTTCGCGGGCGCCAGTGCGGCGGCTGGCATTGCCTTGATCAATTCGGTGGGCAACCTCGGCGGCTATATCGGCCCGTTCGTGATCGGCGCGCTCAAGGAATACACCGGCAACCTGGCGTCTGGCTTGTACTTCTTGTCTGGGGTGATGGTGTTCGGGCTGGTGTTGACCTTCGTGGTCTACCGCCTGCTGGAGCGCAAGCATGTGCTGCCTGCCGACCAATTCGCCGCCAGTGCCCGTGGCGCCACACGTACTTAATTCAGGAGAAATGGCATGCGTTTAGTTCAGTTCGAGTTGCGTAATGGCGAGCGCCGGGTCGGCGTGATCGACGGTACCCAGCTGCGTGAAGTCCGCACGGCACGCAGTGTGCGTGAATTGGCCCTGGCAGCCATTGAAGCGGGCGTAGGCCTGGCACAACAAGTGGACAGCCTGGGCCTGGGCGACAGCTACGACTATGCCACGTTGCTGGCCGAGCTGAAGATCCTGCCACCGCTGGACCATCCGGACCCGGCCCATATGTTGATCAGCGGCACCGGCTTGACCCACCTGGGCAGCGCCTCGGCGCGGGACAAGATGCACCAGGCCGGTGACGACACCGTGCTGACCGACACCATGCGCATCTTCAAGTGGGGCGTGGAGGGCGGTAAGCCCGCGGCCGGCCAGGCGGGCGTGCAGCCCGAGTGGTTCTACAAGGGCGACGGCAGCATCGTCGTGCGCCCTGGCGCCGCCTTCCCGGTGCCGCCGTTTGCCGACGATGCCGGTGAAGAACCGGAGATCGGTGGCCTCTACGTTATCGGCCCGGACAGCAAGCCCTATCGAGTCGGTTTCGCGGTGGGCAACGAGTTCTCTGACCACGTGATGGAACGTAAAAACTACCTGTACCTGGCCCATTCCAAGCTGCGCAGTTGCAGCTATGGCCCAGAGTTGCGCGTGGGTGAGTTGCCCCAGCACCTGGCGGGCACCAGTCGCATCCTGCGTAACGGCGAGGAAATCTGGCGGAACGAATTCCTCAGCGGCGAGGCCAATATGTGCCACAGCCTGGAAAACCTCGAATACCACCACTTCAAATACCGCCAGTTCCTCAAGCCCGGCGACGTGCACATCCACTTTTTCGGCACCGCCACCCTGTCATTTGCCGACGGTATACGTACCCAGGCCGGCGATGTGTTCGAAATCAGCCAGGCCGAGTTCGGCGCGCCGCTGGTCAACCGTGTCGGCAGCAGCGATGCGGCATTCGAACCCGGCGACGTCATCAGCCTTTAAAGGAGATCCCCATGACCCAGTACCTCGGCCACAACTATATCGGCGGCCAGCGCAGTGCCAACGGCAGCGTCACGTTGCAAAGCATCGACGCCACCACCGGCGAAGCCTTGCCCCAGGCTTTCTACCAGGCTACGCCGCAGGAAGTCGACGCCGCCGCCAGGGCGGCCGCGCAGGCCTATCCCGCCTACCGCGCCTTGAGTGCGTCGCGCCGCGCGCAGTTCCTGGACGCGGTGGCCGATGAACTGGACGCGCTGGGGGAAGATTTTGTCGAGCTGGTGTGCCGCGAAACCGCGCTGCCGGCTGCGCGCATCAAGGGCGAGCGTGGACGCACCAGCGGCCAGATGCGCCTGTTCGCCACGGTGCTGCGTCGCGGTGATTTCTACGGCGCGCGCATCGATAAGGCGTTGCCTGACCGCCAGCCGCTGCCACGCCCGGATCTACGTCAATACCGCATCGGCCTGGGGCCGGTCGCGGTGTTTGGCGCGAGCAATTTCCCCCTGGCGTTTTCCACCGCGGGCGGTGACACCGCCGCCGCACTGGCAGCCGGCTGCCCGGTGGTGTTCAAGGCTCACAGCGGGCATATGGCGACGGCAGAACGCGTCGCCGATGCGATCATCCGGGCGGCCGAGGCCACCGAGATGCCGGCGGGTGTGTTCAATATGATTTTCGGCGGTGGCGTGGGTGAAGCACTGGTCAAGCACCCGGCCATCCAGGCCGTCGGCTTTACCGGTTCGCTCAAGGGTGGCCGTGCATTGTGCGACATGGCGGCGGCGCGCCCGCAACCGATCCCGGTGTTCGCCGAGATGTCGAGTATCAACCCGGTGATCGTGCTGCCCCAGGCATTAACCGCACGGGCCGACACGGTGGCGCGCGACCTGACCGCCTCGGTGGTGCAGGGCTGCGGCCAGTTCTGCACCAACCCCGGGCTGGTCATCGGTATTGCTTCGCCTGCATTCACTGCGTTCACCCAACAGGTCGCGCAACTGATCGGCGACCAACCACCACAGACCATGCTTAACGCGGGCACCCTGGGCAGCTATGGCAAGGGCCTGGAAAAGCTCCTGGCGCACCCTGGCATCCAGCACCTGGCGGGGAGCAAACAGGCTGGCAATCAAGCGCAACCGCAGGTGTTCAAGGCCGATGTGCGCCTGTTGATCGAGGGCGATGAGGTGCTGCAGGAAGAAGTGTTCGGCCCCACCACGGTGTTTGTGGAAGCGGCCGACCAGGCACAGCTCAGCGCTGCCCTGCAAGGCCTGCACGGCCAACTCACGGCAACCCTCATTGGCGAACCGGCCGACCTGCAACAGTTCGCCGAACTCACGCCACTGCTGGAGCAGAAAGTGGGGCGCATCCTGCTCAACGGCTACCCGACCGGCGTGGAGGTCTGCGATTCGATGGTGCACGGCGGTCCCTACCCGGCGACCTCGGATGCCCGTGGCACCTCGGTCGGCACCTTGGCCATCGACCGTTTCCTGCGCCCGGTGTGCTTCCAGAATTACCCTGATAGCCTGCTACCCGACGCGTTGAAAAACGCCAACCCGTTGCGTATCCAGCGGCTGGTGGATGGCACGCCATCTCGCGACCCGCTGTAACGCGCACCTGAGAAGAATAAAAATCCAGGAGGCATCATGTCGTGTATCGCCGTTACCCCGCACCGTGCACAGTTGGGCGAAGGTCCGTTCTGGGATGCGCCCACCCAGGCACTGTATTGGGTGAATATCGCTGGCAAGCAGGCGCTGCGCCTGATGGGCGGGCAGTTGCAGGTGTGGCAGTTGCCGGAGCATGTCTCGGCGTTCATCCCGTGTGAACGCGGCGATGCCTTGGTGACCTTGAGCAGTGGCGTGTATCGCCTCGACCTGGTCACCGAGGCCTTGACCCTGCTGTGCGTGGCCGACCCACAAGCAGGCAACCGTGGCAACGAAGCACGCTGCGATGCCCAGGGCCGCCTGTGGCTGGGCACGATGCAGAACAACATTGGCGAGCAGGGTGAAGACCTGCCCATTACCCGACGTTCCGGCGGCCTGTTTCGCATCGATGCCGATGCGCAGGTCACGCCGTTGCTCAGCGGCCTGGGCATTCCCAACACCTTGCTGTGGAGTGATGACGGCCGCCAGGTGCATTTCGGCGACAGCCTGGACGGTACGCTGTACCGGCATGCTATCCAGCCAGGCGGCCAGCTCGACCCCGCGCAAACGTGGTTCGGCCCACACGAGCGTGGCGGGCCGGACGGCTCCGCCATGGACGTTGAAGGCTATATCTGGAACGCCCGCTGGGACGGCAGCTGCCTGTTGCGCCTGACACCCGAGGGCGAGGTGGACCGTATCGTCGAACTGCCCGTCAGCCGCCCCACCAGTTGTGTGTTTGGTGGCCCGAACCTCACCACCCTGTACATCACCAGTGCTGCCAGCCCCTTGGATCACCCCTTGGATGGCGCGGTATTGGCGATGGAAGTCGATGTCGCGGGAAAACCCTGTCATCGCTTCGCCGGCTAAACCCAAGACTTGAAAACAACAACAAGGAGTCACCCGTATGAATCGTCGTCGTGGTTTGCGTTCCCTGTGCTGTGCCGCCGTGGCGGTCTCGGCCATGAGCTTGAGTGGCCTGCTACTGGCCGCTGAGGAAGTGAAGATCGGTTTCCTGGTCAAGCAGGCTGAAGAACCGTGGTTCCAGACCGAATGGGCATTTGCCGAAAAAGCCGGCAAAGAACATGGCTTCACTGTGATCAAGATCGCCGTGCCCGACGGTGAAAAAACCCTGTCGGCCATCGACAGCCTGGCCGCCAACGGCGCCAAGGGGTTTGTGATCTGCCCGCCGGATGTGTCCCTCGGCCCGGCCATCGTCGCCAAGGCCAAGGCCAATGGCCTGAAAGTCATTGCCGTGGATGACCGTTTCGTCGATGCCAAGGGGGCCTTCATGGAAGACGTGCCGTACCTGGGCATGGCCGCCTTTGAAGTCGGCCAGAAGCAGGGCGCCGCGATGGCCGCCGAAGCGAAAAAACGCGGGTGGGACTGGAAGGACACCTACGCGGTGATCAATACTTTCAACGAACTCGATACCGGTAAGAAGCGCACCGACGGCTCGGTCAAATCCCTGGAAGAAGCCGGCATTCCCAAGGACCACATCCTGTTCACCGCCGCCAAGACCCTCGACGTACCCGGCAGCATGGACGCCACCAACTCCGCCCTGGTCAAGCTGCCCAGCGGCGCAAAAAACCTGATCATCGGCGGCATGAACGACAACACCGTGCTCGGCGGCGTACGCGCTACCGAAAGCGCCGGCTTCAAGGCCGCCAATGTGATCGGCATCGGCATCAATGGCACTGACGCCATCGGCGAACTGAAAAAGCCTAGCAGCGGCTTCTTCGGCTCGATGCTGCCTAGCCCGCATATCGAGGGCTACAACACCGCGTTGATGA
The DNA here is from genome assembly GCF_002980075.1 of Pseudomonas sp. MYb13. NCBI lineage: Bacteria > Pseudomonadati > Pseudomonadota > Gammaproteobacteria > Pseudomonadales > Pseudomonadaceae > Pseudomonas > Pseudomonas sp. MYb13. The sequence goes on from NZ_PCQI01000007.1 coordinate 164,214, forward strand.
TGTTCGAGTGGGTCACCAAGGGCACCGAGCCTGCGAAGTACACGGCCATGGACGAAGTCACCCTGATCACCCGTGAGAACTTCCAGGCAGAACTGACCAAGATCGGGTTGTGGCAATGACCGCTGCCGTCCTTCGGTTTGACGGCATCGGCAAAACCTTTCCCGGGGTCAAGGCGCTGGATGGCATCAGCTTCAGCGCCCACCCAGGGCAAGTGCACGCCTTGATGGGCGAGAACGGCGCGGGCAAGTCGACGCTGTTGAAGATCCTCGGCGGCGCCTACATCCCCAGTACCGGCACGCTGCGGATCGGCGAGCAGACCATGGCCTTCAAGAACGCCGCCGACAGCATTGCCAGTGGCGTGGCGGTGATCCATCAGGAACTGCACCTGGTGCCGGAAATGACGGTGGCCGAGAACCTGTTCCTCGGGCACTTGCCGTCGCGTCTTGGCGTGGTCAACCGGAGCCTGCTGCGCCAGCAGGCACTGGCCTGCCTGAAGGGCCTGGCGGATGAAATCGATCCGGCAGAAAAACTCGGTCGCCTGTCGCTCGGCCAGCGCCAGCTGGTGGAAATCGCCAAGGCGTTGTCCCGTGGCGCCCAGGTAATCGCCTTTGACGAGCCCACCAGTAGCCTGTCTGCACGGGAGATCGACCGCTTGATGGCGATCATCACCCGCCTGCGCGACGAGGGCAAAGTGGTGCTCTATGTGTCCCACCGCATGGAGGAGGTGTTCCGCATCTGCAACGCCGTGACGGTGTTCAAGGACGGCCGCTACGTGCGTACGTTCGAGGACATGAGTGCGCTGACCCACGACCAGTTGGTGACGTGCATGGTGGGCCGCGATATCCAGGACATCTACGACTACCGCCCGCGTGAGCAGGGCGACGTCGCGCTGAAGGTCACTGGCCTGCTGGGGCCCGGCCTGCGTGAGCCGATCAGTTTCTCGGTGCGCAAGGGCGAGATTCTGGGCCTGTTCGGACTGGTGGGCGCCGGGCGAACGGAGCTGTTTCGCCTGCTCAGTGGCCTGGAGCGCGCCAGCGCCGGGCAACTGGAACTCTGCGGCAAGCCCCTGCACTTGCAGTCACCCCGCGATGCCATCGCCGCTGGCGTGTTGTTGTGCCCGGAGGACCGCAAGAAAGAGGGCATCATTCCACTGTCCAGCGTCGCCGAGAACATCAATATCAGCGCACGTGGTGCCCATTCCACGTTCGGCTGGCTGCTGCGCGACGGCTGGGAAAAGGGCAACGCCGACCAGCAGATCAAGGCCATGAAGGTCAAGACGCCCAACGCGACGCAGAAGATCATGTACCTGTCGGGCGGCAATCAACAGAAGGCCATTCTCGGTCGTTGGCTGTCGATGCCGATGAAGGTGTTGCTGTTGGACGAACCGACCCGTGGCATCGATATCGGCGCCAAGGCCGAGATCTACCAGATCATTCATAACCTCGCGGCCCAGGGCATTGCCGTGATTGTGGTGTCCAGCGACCTGATGGAAGTGATGGGCATCTCCGACCGCATCCTGGTGCTGTGCGAAGGCGCAATGCGGGGTGAGCAAACTCGCGAACACGCCACTGAATCCAACCTGCTGCAACTGGCCCTGCCGCGCAGCCTGGCGAACTGAGAGACGATTATGACCACTCAACACAATGTGCTGCCCACCGCGCGCAAGCCCCTGGACCTGCGCGCACTGCTGGACAACTGGGCCATGCTATTGGCGGCCGTGAGTATCTTTTTGCTGTGCGCGTTGCTCATCGACAACTTCCTCTCACCGTTGAACATGCGCGGGCTGGGCCTGGCGATTTCCACCGTGGGCATCGCCGCCTGCACCATGCTGTTCTGCCTGGCGTCGGGGCATTTCGACCTGTCGGTGGGCTCGGTGATTGCCTGCGCCGGGGTGGTCGCGGCGATTGTGATGCGCGACACCGACAGCGTCATGCTGGGCATTGGCGCTGCGTTGCTGATGGGCCTGATGGTGGGGCTGATCAACGGCATCGTGATCGCCAAGCTACGGGTCAATGCGCTGATCACCACCTTGGCGACCATGCAGATCGTGCGTGGCCTGGCGTACATTTTTGCCAACGGCAAGGCCGTGGGCGTGTCCCAGGATCAGTTCTTTATCTTCGGCAACGGCCAGCTGCTTGGCGTCCCGGTGCCGATCCTGATTACCGTCCTGTGCTTCCTGTTTTTCGGCTGGCTGCTCAACTACACCACGTATGGGCGCAACACCATGGCCATCGGCGGCAACCCGGAAGCGGCGTTGCTGGCAGGGGTGAATGTAGACCGCACCAAGATCCTGATCTTCGCCGTGCATGGGGTGATCGGCGCGTTGGCCGGGGTGATCCTGGCTTCGCGCATGACGTCCGGCCAGCCCATGATCGGCCAGGGCTTCGAGCTGACGGTGATCTCGGCGTGTGTGCTGGGTGGGGTGTCGTTGAGCGGCGGGGTAGGCATGATCCGCCACGTGATTGCCGGTGTACTGATCCTGGCGATCATCGAGAATGCGATGAACCTGAAGAACATCGACACGTTCTACCAGTACGTGATCCGGGGCTCGATCCTGCTGCTGGCCGTCGTCATCGACCGCATGAAACAACGCTGAACCGCTTGTCATGTGAGGCTCAAAATGTGGGAGGGGGCAAGCCCCCTCCCACAGTAAAGCGGTTTTAATCGGCGGTGAATTTGAAGACGGTGTTCTGGGTGTAAGTCTGCCCTGGGTTCAGGCGGGTCGAGGCAAACTTGGGTTGGTTGGGCGCATCCGGAAAATGCTGGGTCTCGAGTGTGAACCCACTCCAGTGCTGATACGTCTTGCCAGCCTTGCCCTTCACCGAACCATCGAGGAAGTTACTGGTATAAAACTGTACCCCAGGCTCCGTGGTAAACAGCTGCAACCGCCGCCCGGACGCAGGGTCGTGCACCTCGGCCGCCAACTGCTTCACATCGCCTTTGGTATCCAGCGCCCAGTTGAAGTCGAACCCACCCTGTTTCGGTTCGGCGAATTTGAGCTGCGGGTGATCTTCCTTGATGTGCTGGCCGATCGGTGTGGGTTTCAGGAAGTCCATCGGCGTGCCCTTGACGGGCGCCAGCTCGCCGGTGGGAATCAGCGTTGCATTCACCGGAGTGTAATGGCTGGCATGCAAGGTCGCCACCTGCTTGAGGATGTCGCCATTCCCCGCGCCGGCCAGGTTGAAATAGCTGTGGTTGGTGAGGTTGAGCACCGTCGGTTTATCGGTGGTGGCGGTGTAGTCGATGTGCAGTTCGTTGCGGTCATTGAGGCGGTAGGTGACTTCGGTCTTCAGGTTGCCCGGAAAGCCCATCTCGCCGTCCTTGGACAGGTAGCTCAGCTTCACGCCGACCGAGTCCTTGTCCTTGATCGACTCGGCCTTCCACACGTGTTTGTCGAAGCCTTGTGCGCCGCCATGCAGCGAATTGGGCCCGTCGTTGAGTGGCACCTGGTAGCGTTTGCCGTCGAGCTCGAAGGCACCGCCGGCCAGGCGATTGCCGAAGCGTCCGATGGTGGCGCCGAAAAACGCGGTGCCGCTTTGATAGCCTTGCACGTCATCGAAGCCCAGCACGACGTCTTCGACCTTGCCGTGTTTGTCCGGCACCGCCAGCGACTGCAACACACCGCCGTAGGTGATCACGGTGGCTTGCATGCCGTGGCTGTTACGCAAGATGTACTGTTCGACGGCGGTGCCGTCGTTGGTTTTGCCGAAAGGTTTGTGCTCGCTGCTGAGGCCTGCAGCCTGGGCGCCGCCACTGGCGATCAGCATGGACATCGCCAAGCCCGAGAGCAGGTATCGAGGGTGCTTCATGATCGAACTTCCTTTTGTTGTTTTGAGTGGAATAGTTCTACTAATGTGCGATATTTTGTCGATTGGACAGCGAATTTATAGCCTTTAACGCCATTTTTGCAAAATAAAATAAGACTAATTAAGTGAGGCACCTATTATATGAACACTCGGCACGCGGTTTACCCCGACCTTGAAGGCAAGACTGTCCTGATCTCGGGAGGCGCCTCGGGTATTGGCGAATTCATGGTGCGCGCCTTCGCCGCGCAGGGCGCCAAGGTCGGCTTTGTCGACCGCGCACAAAGCCAGGGCGAGCGCCTGGCGGCGCTGTTGAGTTCGCGGGGGCATACGGTGGAGTTCGTGAATTGCGACATCACGGATGAGATCGCCTACAAAGCCGCCATTGGACGTTTCGAACACTCCCTGGGGCCCATCACTGTGCTGGTGAACAACGCCGCCAATGATGTGCGCCACACCCTGGAAGAAGTCGACTCGGAGATGTTCGACCGGCTCATCTCCGTCAACTTGAAACACGCGTTCTTCGCCGCCAAGGCCGTGGTGCCAATGATGAAAAGTGCGGGCGGTGGGGCGATCATCAACCTCGGGTCGGTCGGCTGGATGATGGCCTCCGCCGGCTACCCGGTATACGCCGCCAGCAAGGCCGCCGCCCACGGCATGACCCGCGCGCTCGCCCGGGAACTGGGGCCGAGCCGCATCCGTGTGAATACGCTGGTGCCGGGTTGGGTGATGACAGAAAAACAACTGGCGATGTGGGTCGACGATGCCGCGAAGGAATTGATCAGCCGCAGCCAGTGCCTGCCAGGCAGCGTGCTGCCGGAGCACATTGCCAATATGGCGTTGTTCCTGGCCTCTGATGCATCGGCGATGTGTTCGGCGCAGAACTTTATCGTGGATGGTGGGTGGGTCTGAGCCGGCCCCGTTGCGCCAGGCAACACCGACTCACGGTGGCAGAGAGCTTATGTGGGAGCGGGCTTGCCCGCTCCCACGCAAGCCCGCTCTGGGTGGTTTATTCGATGGGGTAACGCTTGAACGCCGGGTGCTGTTCCAGCCGCTCTGCGTGGCGCTTGAGGTTGGGAAAGGCATCCGCCTTGACCACCGAGCCTACGGTGAACTGGCTGAACGACCAGGCCACCGCCGCGGTAATCGACGCCTGGGTCAGTGCTCCACCGTCAGCCAGTTGCTGGTCCAGCAGTGAATAGGCGGCCAGTAATTGGCCGCTGATGCGGTCGAGCCAGGGCGCATGCAGTTTCTCGGCGGGGCGCAGGTTGTGTTCGTAGACGATCTGTACGCTTTTCTCGCAGGCCGCCAGCGCCAGGCCAAGTACCTGCAGCTCCTGGGCGCGCGCGGCGGGCTGTTGCGCGAGCAGCTTCTTGTTATCCGGGGCGAGGGCTTCCAGGTAGTCGAGGATCAGGCTGGAATCCATCAGCACCGTGCCATCGTCCAGCACCAGGGTCGGGGCCTTGACCACCGGGTTGATCTGGGCGAACTCGCTGAAGGCGCGGAACACCGACAGCGGTTCATGCACAAAGTCCACCCCGTACACGTCCAGGGAAATAGCCACGCGGCGTACGTAGGGCGAGTCCAGCATGCCGATCAGTTTCATGAAGACTCCATTGCGCTCGAAGGGATGGCTCAAGAGAGTAAGGGCGCAGGATCGGCCTGCGCAATGGCCTCCCGAAGTTGTCGGTAGGCGACCACCAGTTGCTCCAGGCTGAACGCCAGGTTGCGTCCACTGGGGTTCGGTAACACCCACACCGACGCACCGCCCAGCCGCTGCGGCTGCAACCCCCACTCAATCTCGCGCTTACCGGACAGCGCGCTGTAGCCAGCCTTGCCGAGAAAGGCCACGAAACGGGGGGCATGGCGTTGGATTTTGTGTTCAAACGCTGCTGCCGCATCGGTGAACTCATGCCGTGCCAGCTCGCCAGCGCTTGCGGTGGGGCGCTCAACAACCGTCGTCAGGCCACAGTGACAGTGCAGCAACGTACGGCCGTCTTCAGGGCGGATTTCATCGGGTGTAAAGCCCGCCAGGTGCACGGTGCGCCAGAAGCGATTGCTGCGATTGGCAAAGTGCAGGCCCAGGGCGGCGGAGCCCTTGCCGGGGTTGATGCCGCAGAACACCACGTCCAGGTGGTCGGCCAGGATGTCGTCGAGGCGGTCGTTCATGTTGGGCCTACCTGCAAGTGGGTGAGCAGCCACGCCGTGAAACGGCGCGCCAGCGGGTCATGCTCGCTGTCGCGGTGGGTCAACAGTGCCCAACTCGGCCCACGAATGGTCGCCTCTACCAAGGGCACGAGCAATCCGTCTGCTTGCGCTTGGCGGCTCAACAACTGGCTGACCAGGCCAATCCCCAGCCCGCTGCACACCGCGTCGAGCAACAGGCCAGGGTCGGAAAAATTCAAGCCCTGGTCCTGCTGCCCCATATCGATGCCGGCTTCCACTGCCCAATGACTCCAGTCCATTTCCCGTTCGCCGTGCAGGGTGGTGCGTTGCGCCAAGGGCTGCTTCAACACCCGTGGGTGACAGGCGGGAAACAGCCGGTCAGCGTGCAGCACCTTGAAGCTGCATTCGGCCTGGGAGCTGATGTCATCGCGCACCGCCAGGTCGATGGTCTGGCTGGTCATGTCGGGTACTTCGTCGGTGCTGAAGATCCACAGATCGACCTCCGGGTGCTGCAGGCGGAAATCCGCAAGCCGAGGCAGCAGCCAGTGGCGTGCGAAGGTCGGCGTCGTATTGAGCACCAGTTGATTGGGCTTGCGATATTGCCCCAGGCGCCGCACGCCCACCGCCAGTTGCTGCAACAGCGCCTGGGTGGTGCTGAGGAAGTCATGGCCGGCGTCGGTCAGGCTCACGCTGCGCCCGCTGCGGAAAAACAACGGCTGCTCGAGGTAGGCCTCCAGGCTGCGGATCTGCTGGCTGATCGCCGATTGGGTCAGGTGCAGTTCTTCGGCAGCCTTGTGGAAACTGCCCAGCCGGGCGGCGGCTTCGAAGCCGCGCAGGGTGCCGAGTGGCGGCCAGTGCTTGAGCATGCTGATAAGTTCCTCTAATCAGATTTCTACAAAATCCATCGTTTGTCTGGTCCTTTGAGCGCCAATAGCATGTAAGCCAAGACGCCGTGGGCAGTTTTCGCTGAACACAATGGCTTAACTGAAGGGTGTTTGTCATGCAGCAGAGTGCAATGCAAAACAACGGTTGGTGGATGCCTGCGGAGTGGGCCCTACATGCGGCGACGTGGATGGCCTGGCCGCACAACCAGGCGTTATGGGAAACCACCTGGGGCGTGACTTTGGCGCAGGTGCAGCAGGATTTTGCGCGGGTGGCCAATGCGATTGCACGCTTTGAACCGGTGAAGATGATTGTGGATCCGTCGGCGGTGGTCGGCGCCAAGGCGCTGTGCGGGCCAGGCATCGAACTGATCGAGCACGCCGTCAACGACAGCTGGTGCCGCGACTCCGGCCCGACGTTCGTCTGCCATCCGCAACTGGGCACGGCCGGGGTGAGCTGGCGCTTCAACGCCTGGGGCGGCAAGTCGGCCCATGACCTCGATGAAAGCCTGGCTCGTCGCGTGCTCAACCACTTGGGGCTGGCGTGCTTCGGCACGCCCCTGAGCAATGAGGGCGGCGCGATCCATGTGGACGGCGAGGGCACGCTGATCACCACCGAATCGGTGCTGCTCAATCCGAACCGCAACCCCGGTGTGAGCAAGGCCGAGATGGAAGACATCTTCGCGCGCCTGCTGGGCATCAAGAAGACGATCTGGCTACCCGGCGACCCGGACTATGTGACCGGCGACATGACCGACGGCCATGTCGATGGCGTCTGCGCGTTCGCCCGTCCCGGGGTGCTGCTGGTCGATGCGACTCACGATCAACACTCGGTCTACGCCGAAGTCGTGCGCGAAAACCGCCGCGCCCTCGCACTGGCCACCGACGCCCAGGGCCGCCGCTTCGAGATGGTCGACTTGTATGAGGCCACCGATGCGGTGGACACCGAGGCCGAAGTGTTCTGCGCCTCCTACACCAACTTCTACATCGCCAATGGCGCAATCATCATGCCCGCCTATGGCATTGCCACCGATCAGGTGGCAGCCGAGGTCTTGGCCCAGGCTTTCCCCGGTCGCGAGATCGTGCCGGTGCAGATCAATCACCTGGCGCACGGCGGCGGCGGGGTGCATTGCATCACCCAGCAACAGCCTGCGTGGGTGAAGCCATGAGCCTCCTGACGGTTGCCGCCACACAGATGCCTTGCACCTGGGACCTGCCCGCCAACCTCGACCGTGCCGAGCAACTTGTGCGCGACGCGGCCGCGCAGGGCGCCCAGGTTATCCTGTTGCAGGAGCTGTTCGCCACACCGTATTTCTGCATCGAGCAACACCACAAGCACTTGGCGCTGGCCGAGGAATACCGGCACAGCCAGGTACTCAAGCGCTTCGCCGCCCTGGCCAGGGAGCTGGGCGTGGTACTGCCGCTCAGTTGGTTCGAAAAGGCCGGCAATGCCTTCTTCAATTCCCTCAGCGTGGCGGATGCCGATGGGCGCTTGCTCGGCGTCTATCGCAAGACGCACATCCCGAACGCCATCGGCTATCAGGAGAAAGAATATTTCAGCCCCGGCGATACCGGTTTTCGCGTATGGGACAGCGCATTCGGACGCCTCGGCGTGGGCATCTGCTGGGACCAGTGGTTTCCGGAAACCGCGCGCTGCCTGGCGTTGCAAGGCGCCGACGTACTGCTGTTTCCCACCGCCATCGGCTCGGAGCCCGGCTGCAACACCCTGGATTCCCGGGACCACTGGCAAATGACCATGCGCGGCCATGCGGCGGCGAATCTGCTGCCGGTGGTTGCCGCCAACCGCGTTGGCCACGAGGTGGCGACGACCGACCCGAGCCTGCACATGGGTTTCTATGGGTCGTCGTTCATCTGCAACCACAAGGGCAAGCTACTGGCCGAAGCGGATCGCGACGCCACCGGCGTGCTGGTGCACAGCCTGGACCTGTCTGCCATGCGTGAGGAGCGCCTGACCTGGGGCATCTTCCGTGATCGACGCCCGCAGATGTACGGCGCACTGCTGACGCTCGATGGTCGCCAGCCGAGGATGCCAGCATGAGGATCGTCCCCACGCTGCTCAGCTGCGCGCTGCTGAGCACTGCCGTCTGCGCGTCGGCCGATGACAAGACACTGAAGGTCTATAACTGGGCCGACTATTTCGCCGCCGACACCTTGTCCAGGTTCACCGCCGAGACCGGTATCCAGGTGATCTACGACGTGATGGACGGCAGTGAAACCCTGGAAGCCAAGATGATGGCTGGCGGCAGTGGTTACGACCTGATCTTCCCCGGCGACACCGTGGCCGAGCGCCTGATGCGCGCCGGCAGCCTGCAGGCCCTGGACCCCGCCAAGCTCAGCGCAATGGGCGATATCGAGCCGGGCCTGCAGAAGCTGCGCACCCACTATGTCAATTCGAACAACGCCACAGTGCCCTACACCTGGGGGACCATCGGCCTGACTTACAACACGCAGCAGATCCAGCAGCGCCTGCCGAATGCGCCGGTCAACAGCCTGGACCTGCTGTTCAAACCGGAAAACGCGGCCAGGTTCGCCGATTGCGGCATCTCGCTGATCGACTCGCCGGACGAAGTGCTTGCGGTGGTGCTCAACTACCTGGGCCGTGACCCGCGCAGCGCCAAGCGCGAAGACCTGGCGGCGGCCAGCGAGCTGTTGCTCAAGCTGCGCCCGTTTATTCGCAAGTTCCAGTCGCAACCGGTGACCGATCTGGTCAATGCCAACCTGTGCCTGTCCCTCGGCTACAGCGGTGACATGACCCAGGCCCAGCGCGCCGCCGATGCGGCCGGCAAAGCGGTGACCTTCGGTTATCACATCCCCCGCGAAGGCACCACGGTGTGGATGGACACCATGGCCATCCCGATCGACGCCCAACACCCGGAATACGCCTACGCCTTCATCAACTTCGTGATGCGCCCGGAGAACATGGCGGCCATCACCAACCTCACCGGCTATCCCACCGCGAATGCCAAGGCCTGGCCGGACGTGGAGGCAAGCATGCGCGACAACCCGGACATCTACCCGGAGGCGGCGACCTTCGAGCGCCTGATCGTCGGCAGGGACATCCCCCAGGCCGACATGCGCGCGCGGATGCGCGTATGGACTAAGTTCAAGACAGCCACTGTGAAGTGAGTATTGCATGCCAACCCGTCGCACCTTTATCAAACACGCCAGTGTGGTCTGTGCCATGACCCTGATCGCCCCGCACATCCAAGCCAACCGCCGTGGCCGTTTCTACATGCCCGATGAGGGCGAGAGGCACCGCCAGGCCTTCATCGCCTTTGGCGCCCAGGACGCCATTTGGAACGACTTCACTGCCGATGTGCGAGCCGCCCTGGGACGCATCGCCCGCGCAATAGCCGAGCATGAACCGGTCACGGTGTTCTGCCGCGAAGACGAGCGCCTGCTTGCCGAAAAACAGTGCGGCACGCGCAATATCACTTTCGTGGAAACCGCGCTGGATGACATCTGGATACGCGATACCGGCGCCAACTTCGTCATCGACGGCGCGGGCGGGTTGGGGGCAGTGGACTTCAACTTCAACGGCTGGGGTAACAAGCAGCAGCACGACGATGACACGCTCCTGGCCGCACGGATCGCCGAGGAAACCGGCGCGCGCCACCTGCGCAGCGAACTGGTGGGCGAGGGCGGGGCTATCGAAGTGGATGGCCTGGGCACCGGCATCATGACCGAAAGCAGCTGGATAAACGCCAACCGCAATCCGGGTTGGAGCAAGGCCGAGGTCGAAGCCGAGCTGAAAGAGCGCCTGGGCCTGCGCAAGATCATCTGGCTGCCGGGTATCCAGGGCCGGGACATCACCGACGCCCACGTGGATTTCTACGCGCGTTTCGTGTCACCCGGCGTGGTGCTCGCCAACCTGGACACCGACCCTGACGCCTATGATCACGCGGTCACCCTGGCGCACCTGGACATCCTGAAAAACGCCACCGACGCCGATGGTCGCGCCTTGCAGGTGCATACCGTGTCGCCACCGCTCAATGGGCGCAAAAACCGCTTCACCCAGCAGAACCCGGATTTCGCCGCAGGCTATATCAATTATTTCGTCATAAACGGTGCGGTCATCGCCCCCGAGTTTGGCGATTCGGTAGCGGACCGCAAGGCACTGGACCTGCTGGCCCGGCTCTACCCGGAACGCAAGGTGATACCACTCAATATCGACGCGATTGCAGCGGGGGGCGGTGGCATTCACTGTGTGACGAGCCATCAACCTTTGGTTTAGTCTGGAGCGCTTCGCTGATCGCAAGCACGTCTGGAGCAGTAAGCATGACCGATTACGTACCCCCGAAAGTGTGGACCTGGGACACCGAAAGTGGCGGCACCTTCGCCAGCATCAACCGGCCGATTGCCGGCGCGACCCATGACAAGGAACTGCCGGTGGGCAAGCACCCGCTGCAGCTGTATTCCCTGGCCACGCCGAATGGCCAGAAGGTCACGATCCTGCTGGAGGAGTTGCTGGCCCTGGGCCACAGCGGTGCGGAATATGACGCCTGGCTGATCAAGATCGGTGATGGCGACCAGTTCGGCAGCGGGTTTGTTGGCGTGAACCCGAACTCCAAGATCCCGGCACTGTTGGACCGCAGCGGTGCCACAGCGATTCGGGTCTTCGAGTCCGGGGCAATTTTGCAGTACCTGGCGGAGAAGTTCGGGGCGTTCTTCCCGACTGAACCTGCGGCTCGCGCGGAATGCCTGTCATGGTTGTTCTGGCAGATGGGCAGCGCGCCGTACCTGGGGGGTGGGTTCGGGCACTTCTATGCGTACGCGCCGAGCAAGATGGAATACGCGATCAACCGGTTCGCCATGGAGACCAAGCGGCAGCTCGACGTACTCGACCAACGCCTGGCAGTGAGCGAGTACATCGCCGGGGATGAATACACCATCGCCGACATCGCCATCTGGCCCTGGTATGGCGGGTTGGTCAAAGGCCGCTTGTATGGCGCGGCGGAGTTCCTGTCGGTGCATGAATACAAGCACGTATTGCGCTGGGCGGATGCGATTGACGCGCGGCCAGCGGTGCAGCGGGGGCGGCGGGTGAACCGGGTGTCTGGCGCACCTGAGGAACAATTGGCCGAACGGCATGACGCGAGCGACTTGGACTAACGGTCTGAGAGGGTCAAAACGGTGGGAGCAGGCCAGCCAGCTCCCACATTGGAGGTGGGGTGGGTTGAGAGCAATGTCGAATCAGCTCAACAGCCCAGTGCTCACCGCGACAATCAGGAAGACCCCCAGTAGTGCGCGGTAGATCACAAACGGCCAGGTGGAGAATCGCTCCAGGAACTTCATCAGCCCCCAGATCGCAAAAAACGCCGAGACACTCGCCACCACCAGGCCGAACAGCAAATGCGGCCAGGCATGCACGGGCAGGTCGGCATGCAGCAACGCCCACAGTTCCTTCAGGCCCGCGAGGGCGATGGCCGGCAGGCCCAGCAGGAAGGAAAACCGCGCGGCTTCCTCACGCTTGAAATTGAGGAACAGCGCGGCGGTGAGGGTGGAACCGGAGCGCGAGACGCCCGGAATCAACGCACCAATCTGTGCAATCCCCACGATCAGCGCATCCCGCAGGCGCATCTGACCCATCTCCCGGGTGTGGCGTGCGCGCACCTCCGCCACCGCCAACAGCACCGCCATCACTACGCAGGAAATGCCGATCACCCCCAAGCCGCGCAAGGGCGAGTTGCAGGCATTCAGCGTCGAAGACAACGCCAGGCCGGCAATCCCGATGGGAAGGGTTGCCAGTACAATGGCCACGGCCAGCTTGAACCACGGGTCGTTGTAGTCACCCCGGCGCACCGCGCCGATGCTGCCGGTGGTCACTTGGCGCACATCGCGCCAGAAGTAGCTGACCACCGCCGCCAGCGCTGCCAACTGCATGGCCGCAGAAAACGCCGAGCCGGGGTCCTGCCAGCCGAGCAGGGCGGGTACCACGCGCATATGGGCGGTGGACGACACCGGCAACAGTTCGGTAATGCCCTGGATCACGCCCAGGATGAAGATCTGCAGGTAATCCAGGGAGGCAAAACCCACATCCAGGCCGGCGGAACAGACGTTGGTCAAAATACGTGTCCTTGAAAAAGGGGAGGCAATTTCGCGGAGTTTATTCGAAATGTTTCAGGGTTTTGGCGGAGGCAACACCTATTTGCAATCGGTTCAGCAAGTAGAAAGGTTGGCCGCTCTAGTGGACTGTCCGTGGGTTTTGTGAACAATGTCGACCTGCATTCCTGACCGAGAGCCCCATGCCTGAAACCACCGTTGAACTGATCCAGACCGGCCCGGAGCACGCCGAGCTGATCCGCAATCTCTACCAGTACTACGCTTATGAATCGTCGGACTGGGAACAGGAAGATGTCGAGGCGGACGGCCGCTTCTACATCCATGACGAACACCTGACCCGTTACTGGCAAGACCCGCAGTGGAGCGCCAACCTGCTGTTGGTCGATGGCTACATTGCCGGCTTCCTGTTGATCGAAGGCAGCGAACTGCCGGGCATCGACGCCCTGGAACTGGCCGACCTGTTCATCCTCAAGCGCTACCGCCGCAAAGGCATCGGCCGCGCCATCGCCAGCCAGGTGCTGTGCAGCGGCGATACTGGGCGCAAGACCGGCTTCTGGCTCGAAGAGTTTGCCGCTCCCTATTACGCGTTCAAGGACGCCGGTGCCGACGTGGTGCTGGCTTCTCCTGCCGGCGGCCAGCCGCCGCTGGACCCGGTCAGCGACCAGCCGGACTTCCAGACCGAGCAGACCCACCGCTTCGCCGCCGACCCGGCTGCACAACAGGCCCTGGCGACCACGTTGAAGCTGGACACGGTCAACGCCGACGACTTCGACACCGTGTTCTACCCAGGCGGCCACGGCCCATTGTGGGACCTGGCGGAATCGCCGGTGTCGATCGCCCTGATCGAGTCCTTCGAACGCGCGGGCAAACCGATCGGCTTTGTCTGCCACGCACCGGGCGCCTTGCGTCACGTCAAGGCGGTCAACGGTGAGCCGTTGGTCAAGGGCCGTCGTGTCACCGGGTTCTCCAACTCGGAAGAAGCCGCGGTGGAGTTGACCAAGGTGGTGCCGTTCCTGGTGGAAGATGAGTTCAAGAAGTTGGGTGGCCATTATGAGAAGGGGGCCGATTGGCAGTCCTTTGTCATTACCGATGGTTTGCTGGTCACCGGGCAAAACCCTGGCAGCTCCAGTGATGTGGCCAAGGCGCTGCTGAAACTCACCGCTTAAGTTAATTAACCGTTCGATTCATTGGCGACTGTCATCAGTCGCCAATGCTTTAGCGTGTCCGCAATGTGGAAGTTATTAAATGAATGACCCTATTTTAAGCACCCCGGTCAAACTGGGGCACCACACACTGAGCAACCGTATTGTCCTGCCGCCGTTGACGCGCCAGCGCAGTGCCCAACCGGGTGATATCGCCACCGACTTGATGGCCGAGTATTACCGCCAACGTGCCACGGCCGGTTTCATGGTGAGCGAGGGCACGCAGATTGAACCGCGTGGCCAGGGTTACGCGTGGACACCAGGCATCTACACCCCGGCGCAGATCGACGGCTGGCGCAAGGTCACCCAGGCGGTGCATGCCGAAGGCGGGGTGATCTTCGCCCAGTTGTGGCATGTCGGCCGTGTGTCCCACAACGCCTTGCAGCCAGAAGGAGGCGCACCCGTCGCACCGTCGGCAATCCAGGCACTGCAGGCCAAGGCGTTCATTGAAACGGCGCCGGGCGAGGGTGAGTTGAAGCAACCGCCGGTTCCGCGCGCCTTGACGGCCCTCGAGATCGAGGAACTGGTCGGGCACTACGCCCAGGCAGCACGCAATGCGCTGGATGCCGGGTTCGACGGCGTGGAAATCCATTCGGCGAATGGTTACCTGGTCAACCAGTTCATCTCGGCCCACGCCAACCAGCGTGATGACGAGTACGGTGGCTCGCTGCACAATCGCTTGCGTTTTCTACGCGAGATCGTCGAAGCCGTGAGCGCCGTGGTCGGTCCGGAGCGCCTGGGGGTGCGTTTCTCGCCATTGTTCAGCGGCACCGATCAGGACCGTGTGTACATCGGCCTGGTGGAAGACGACCCGCATCACACCTACATCGAAGCGATCAAGGTGCTGGAAGAATCGGGCATCGCCTATGTGTCCATTGCCGAAGCCGACTGGGACAACGCCCCGGTGTTGCCGGAATCGTTCCGCCGCGCGGTGCGCGATACCTTCAGCGGGCGGATCATCTACGCCGGTCGCTACACCGCTGAGCGCGGTGCTGATTTGGTCGAGGCGGGGCTGGCGGACTTGATCGCGTTCGGGCGGCCATTCATTGCCAACCCGGATCTGCCACAGCGGCTATTCAACGGGTGGCCGTTGAATCCTTTGCGGGCTGATGGGCTGTATGGCGGGACAGAAGCCGGGTATATCGACTACCCGGTGTACGCCCAATAGCCTTGCAGCACTGACCCATGTGGAAGCTGGCTAGCGATGCCAGCTCCCACAAAAGTCAGCCCCCGGTGTTATTGCACCCGCAACACAATCTTGCCGATATGATCGCCGCCCTCCATCCGCGCATGGGCCTGGGCGGCGTCGGTGTATTCGTAGACTTTGTCGATGATCGGCAGGCACCGCCCGGCGGCCAGCACCGGCCATACGTATTCGCGTAGCTGTTCGGCAATCGCGGCCTTTTCATCCCTGGTGCGTGCACGCAACAGCGAGCCGGTAATCACCGCGCGTTTGCCCAGGATGCTCAACAGGTCGACGTCGTTGGCCTTGCCGCCACCGAGGAAGCCCAGCATCACCAAGTGGCCGTCCATGGCCAAGGACTTGATGTTGTTGTTCAGGTAGGAGGCTCCCATGATGTCGAGGATCACGTTCACGCCTTTGTCAGCAGTCTGCTTGGCAATGACCTCGGCAAAGTCCTGCTCGCGATAATTGATCGCTTCGGCGCCCAGCTTGGTAATCGCTGCGCACTTGTCGGCACTGCCGGCAGTGGCGAAGGCCTGGATACCGAACTCGCGGCACAGCATCAGGGCGGTGGTGCCGATGCCGCTGGTGCCGCCGTGGATCAGCACGCGCTGGCCTTTGTGTGCCCCGCCGAGACCGAAGAGGTTGGCCCACACGGTAAAGAAGGTCTCCGGCACGGCGGCGGCCTGAATCCAGTCCATGCCCTCGGGGATCGGCAGGGCCTGGCTGGCCGGTACGCTGCAGAACTGCGCGTAACCCCCGCCATTGGTCAAGGCACAGACTTTGTCACCGACGACGTATTCGCTCACGCCATCGCCCAGCGCGACCACTTCCCCGGCCACTTCCAAGCCTGGAATCGGGCTCATGCCGGGTTTCATCGGGTACTTGCCTGCACGTTGCAAGGCATCGGGGCGGTTGACCCCGGCGGCATGCACGCGGATCAGTATCTCGCCGGTGCCTGCGACCGGCACCTCGGCCCGGCGCGGTTGCAGCACTTCAGGCGCGCCGGGGGTAGTGATTTCGATCAAGGTCATTTCTTTGGGAAGCGTCATTTCAGATTACCTGCAGCGATGAGCGTATGGGGTGGGACCGTGTCGAGCGGTCGGCGGTTCAGCGCAATACTGTCCAGCGATTTCCAGGCTGGCACGTCAGAAGTTTTTCTCTGGGGACCAGTGTATCCAGGATTGTTGATGCAATAATGCTGCGATTTGGCAGCGCTGCGATGCATTTATGCAGCATTGGAGGCATCGATGAATTGGGATGATGCACGGGTGTTCCTGGCGGTTTGCCGCGAGTCGACGTTGCGCGGCGCCGCCAGGGTATTAGGTGTGGACCAGGCCACCGTGGGTCGAAGGATCAACGCCCTGGAAAAGTCCTTGAACGCCACCTTGTTCCTGCGCACCCGCGAGGGCTATGCGCTCACGGCGGTCGGCGAAGCGGCGTTGCTGTCGGTGGCGAACATGGAGCGCTCGGCCCTCGACCTGCAACGCCAGGTCCAAGGCCTGGATGACCGCCTGACCGGCACAGTACGGGTGACCACCACCGATTCCCTGGCCATCGACTTCCTGATTCCGGCCATCGCCCGCCTGCACGACAAACACCCCGACGTGCGCGTGCAACTGGACGCGTCCACCCAGATCCTTAGCCTGGCCAAGCGCGAAGCCGATATCGCCGTGCGCAATACTCGCCCGGACAACCCCGACCTGATCGCCCGGCGCATTGCACGGTGGCCGGTCGGGCTGTTCGCATCCCAGGGCTACATCGACCGCCACGGCGCGCCCGAACCCGGCAGCCTGTTCGAAGGCCATGACCTGGTGGCCTACCAACCCTACCTGCAAGGCCAGAAAGACCTGACCCTGGTCTCGGAACCCCTGGGGCGCGGGCGCATTGTCGCGACCTTGAGTTCCAGCCTGCTGGTGCGCCGTTCCATCGCAGCCGGCATTGGCATCGGCGAGATCCCGGTGCACACCGGCGAGATGGATGGGCTGGTGCGCCTGTGGCCGCAGCGCACGCGGCCATTGCCATATGACGTCTGGCTGGTGACCCACGCCGACCTGCGCCACACCGCACGGGTGCGCGCAGTGATCGATGAAATCGTCGCGGCGTTCGCGGGCACGGGGGACTGAGGTCAGCACAGGCTTGCAAGCGTGCGGCGGGCGTTGTCGACACAATCGACCTGTATGTCAACCACCGAGAGCACGTATGCACGAATCGAAACGTCAGGACCTGGGGCTATTGTTTCTGCGCGTCAGCGGGGCGTTGTTCCTGTTGTGGGTACATGGCTTGCCCAAGCTGCTCAACTACAGCGAGCAATTGAAACTCATCGAGGATCCGTTCCACCTGGGCGCGTCGGTCACGCTGCTGCTGGCGATATTCGCCGAAGTGTTGTGCCCGCTGCTGATCATGGCTGGCGTGCTGGTGCGCCTGGCGTGCCTGCCGATCCTCTGTGTGCTGCTGATCGCCTTGGGGGTGGTGCATCCGGAGTGGACGCTGTTCGAGGCGCAGTTCGGCTGGCTGCTGCTGATCATTTTCACCGCCTTGTTGATCAGTGGGCCGGGACGCCTGGTGCTGAATCAGCGTTTCTCTTGAGCAAAAAAAGGCCGGGCAAGCCCGGCCAAACAAGGAGAGGGTGTTTTCAGCGGTTCAGGAACGCCAGGAGGTCTTCATTCAACGCCTGGGCATGGGTTACAGCGAACCCGTGGGGGGCGTCCTTGTACACCTTCAGCTCGGCGCCCTTGATCGAGGCGGCCGCTACTTTACCGGTGGTTTCGAACGGCACGACCTGGTCACCGTCGCCATGGATGACCAGGGTTGGCACGTCGATCTTGGTCATGTCCGGACGGAAGTCGGTTTCGGAGAACACGGTGACGCAATCCACGGTGGATTTCAGTGACGCCAGCAGGGCGATTTGCAAGGTCTGGGCCTGTACGCCGGCGGAGACCTTCTGACCCTTGTTGATGCCGTAGAACGGTGTGTTGAAATCGCTGATGAATTGCGCGCGATCCTTCAGCAACTCGGCCTTGAACCCGGCGAACACGTCGAGCGGCACGCCTTGTGGGTAGTCCGGCTTCTGGCCGAACAGCGGCGTCACCGCGCCCAGCAACACCAGGCCGGCAACGCGGGCACTGCCATGGCGGGCGATGTAGCGGGCGACGTCGCCACCGCCCATGGAGAAGCCCACCAGGGTCACGTCCTTGAGGTCCAGGTGCTCGATCAACTGGGCGATATCATCGGCGAAGGTGTCGTAGTCGTTACCGGTCCACGGCTGGTCCGACCGACCAAAGCCACGGCGGTCAAACGCGATGGTGCGAAAACCGCGGCTGCTCAGGTATTCCATCTGGTATTCCCACATGTCCGCATCCAGCGGCCAGCCATGGCTGAACAACACGGGCTTACCGCTGCCCCAGTCCTTGAAATAGATCTGGGTACCGTCTTTGGCAACGAAGGTGCTCATGGAAAACTCCTGTGAGGGTGGGCAAAACAATTCAGCCTCACTATTGCGCTAAACCGGACGAAGGGCTTGTACGCGTGTGCTCGGTTGAACGGTTCGGCGTCTATGCTGGTCCACTGATCTCTTACGTCGGATCACACACAACCGTCAGATCACACAGGTGAACGAAATGGCCAAGACTTACAGCTACGCCGCCCAGAACGCCAAGGATTCCCTCAAGCCCTTTACCTTCGAGCGCCGCGCGCCGGGGGCTGATGACGTACAGATCGATATTCTCTATTGCGGCGTCTGCCACTCTGACCTGCACACCGCGCGCAACGAGTGGAACAACACCCTGTATCCCTCCGTGCCCGGCCATGAAATCGTTGGGCGCGTCACGGCGGTAGGCGCCAATGTGCAAGCGTTCAAGGTCGGTGACCTGGCCGGCGTCGGTTGCATGGTCGACAGTTGCCAGCACTGCGCGTCCTGCGCCGAGGGCGAGGAACAATACTGCGAGAACGGCTTTACTGGCACCTACAACGGTCCGGTGTTCGGCGGCGAAAACACCTTCGGCGGCTATTCGGACAGCATCGTGGTCAAGGAAAAGTTCGTGCTGCGCATCTCCCACGACGATTCCAACCTGGCGGCCGTGGCGCCGTTGCTGTGTGCGGGTATCACCACCTATTCGCCACTGCATCACTGGAAGGTCGGCCCCGGCAAGAAGGTCGGCGTGGTCGGCTTGGGTGGCCTGGGCCATATGGCGGTGAAAATCGCGCATGCCATGGGCGCTCATGTGACGCTGTTCACCACGTCACCCAATAAGCGCGAAGACGGCCTGCGCCTGGGCGCCGATCAAGTGGTGGTGTCCAAGAACCCGGACGAAATGGCCAAGGTCGCCAACAGCCTGGACTTCATCCTCAATACGGTTGCCGCGCCGCATGATCTCGATGCGTTCCTCAATCTGCTCAAGCGCGACGGCACCATGACCCTGGTCGGTGCCCCCGACAGCCCGCACCCGTCGCCGACGGTATTCAACCTGATCTTCAAGCGTCGCAGCCTGGCTGGCTCGCTCATTGGCGGCATCCAGGAGACCCAGGACATGCTGGATTTCTGCGCCAAGCATGGGATTGTCTCGGACATCGAAATGATCGATATCCAGGGCATAAACGAGGCCTATGAGCGGATGCTCAAGGGGGACGTGAAGTACCGGTTCGTGATCGACATGGACAGCCTGAAAAAAGAAAGCCACGCCGCCTGATACCCCCGATGACGCATCGGTGCTAGCGGCTCTTTGTGGGAGATGGCTTGCCTGCGATACAAGCACCTCGGCGTTTCAGATGCACCGAGTTGATTGCATCGCGGGCAAGCCCGGCTCCCACATAGAGCGGCCATTTTGGGTGGTGGGCGGTGCTTCAGGCCGAGAGATGTTCGTACAGGATCGTCGCGCCCACCAGCATCAGCACCCCACCACCGACCATCTCGGCGCGCTTGCCCACCACCGTGCCCAACGCTCGCCCAAGCATCATGCCGAGGGTCACCATGGTCATGGTCGCCAGGCCAATCGCGGCCGCCGCCACCAGGATGTTCACGTCCACAAACGCCAGGCCAACGCCGACCGCCAGTGCGTCGATGCTGGTGGCAAACGCCGTGACAGCCAGGATCATGAACGAATGCTGGGTCGGTTTCTCGGCTTCTTCATCATCGGCCTTCAACCCGTTCCAGATCATGTGCAGCCCCAGCCCGACCAACAGGGTGAAGGCGATCCAGTGGTCCCAGTTTTCTACCCAGCGCGTGGCCGCGTGACCGATGGCCCAGCCGATCATCGGCGTGATGGCTTCGATCACGCCAAAGATCAGGCCAGCGCGCAGGGCTTCGGTGAGGCGGGGTTTATGCAGGCTGGAGCCTTTGCCGATGGCTGCCGCGAAGGCATCCGTGGACATGGCCAGGGCGAGGAGGATCAGGGAAATGGGGTTCACGGTAAGGCTTCCAGTCGGGCTATATGAGACAACGACACAGCCACGCGCCCGACTTCAGGCATGGATGTGTCGCTGGTCTCACCAACCGAAAAGACGGTGTCCGCACCACGGCAGGTTGCCGAATATGTTGATACGAACGCTTCCGACGGGATCAGAAGCCGGTTACTCCCCAACGAGGTGGGCGATCTTAGGCGAGCGGATATGAAAATTCCGTTAAACGAGTGTGCTACATCACGCGGGCGGCGGTGCAGGGGGTGTGGTGGGGACCGCTACCTAATTGAACCCCGCGATCCAAAAATCTGGGAGCGGGCTTGCCCGCGAAGGCGCCCTGACAACCAACCACTGTCTACCTGTCACCCCACGATCCAAAAATGTGGGAGCGGGCTTGCCCGCGAAGGCGGCCTGACAGCCAACCACTGTCTACCTGTCACCCCGCGATCCAAAAATCTGGGAGCGGGCTTGCCCGCGAAGGCGGCCTGACAGCCAACCACTGTCTACCTGTCACCCCGCGATCCAAAAATCTGGGAGCGGGCTTGCTCGCGAAAGCGCCCTGACAACCAACCACTCTCTACCTGTCACCCCACGATCCAAAAATATGGGAGCGGGCTTGCTCGCGAAAGCGCCCTGACAGCCAACCACTGTCTACCTGTCACCCCACGATCCAAAAATGTGGGAGCGGGCTTGCTCGCGAAGGCGGCCTGACAGACGATCAGGAGATTGGATCAGACCGGGTACATATCCGTTATCTAGGTAACGGCTGCTAGGGGTTCCGCTCTTACAGCGGGTCACTTTGGAAAAGCCCCAAAGTAACCAAAGGGCTCTTGCCCCAACACTCGGCACCTCGCCTAGGCTCGGTGTGCCCGTAATCCGACAGGGATTTGGGGGGCCGCCGCCACGCGCCCTCCATGGCGCGGGGCGGCTAAACCGGCATCCCTGCCGGTTTACCCCCCAAATCTCTGTCGAATTCCGGCCAGCGTGTTTGATGGGGCTCCTCAGATCAAAGGCTAGATCAAAAGCCAGATCAAGATCACGATCAACAGCGGCTCGCTTCGCATCGTGGTTAGCGGTAGTTGCTACTTTGAGCGATAGGGCGGCTGCTTTGCAGCCGGTCTACATGGAGGTCGAGGAAGATGAATCGCTTTCTCGGGTCCGCGGCGGCCATCTCCAGTTGCTCATCGATCAGGGCGCGCGCCTGATCAACCGACAGTTCGCACTCATTGCCTTGGGCGTCCGCGCACCGCAAGGGCGCTTGGCAGAGCTGCGCGATGTCACACGCCTGATAGCCGTCGATGCGTTTGGCGCCGGGTGCCGGGCTTGCGATGGCGCGCCAGGCAGCCTGGGTATCGACGTGCTGCTGGAGTACCCGGCACCTGTGCTGCAACTGTTGCAGGTGCTGGAATCCGTGGAGCACTGAGGGTAGATAATCATCGTTGAAGCGCGAGGTCAGCGATGGTTGCCCGGTGAACTGCCAGCGGCCATCGAAATGGATACAGTCTTGCCCTTCCAGCGGTAACCCGGTTCGATGTTGCATCAGCTCTGCCAGCAGTATATCGGTGCAGCTTGCCAGGATGTCGTCCTGTGGCCATTGTTCCCAAGTGACGGAAAAGTGACCAAATCCCTGTCGGGAAAAATCACGAAGCGCGGTACTCAGAAACACTGCCGCTTGACGATGGTGCAGGGTATTCCACGGCTGCACCCCCAAGTGTGCATACACATCACCATAGGTGCCGCGGGCTTTGTAAAACACGAGGAAGGGCACGTCCCACGCACCTTGCGGCGTATGCTCAAGGTGTTCGAATGGGTTATCGAGGCCGTCAGGAATCACGATACAGAAGTGCGCATGCCCATAGCGTTCGGCAACGTTGGAAAGCAGACCTGCGACATCGCCAGTCGTGCGCCATGACGAACTGTTGTAGTAATCGCCGATCCGGTCATCGGTACCGTTGAGCCAGCCCACTGGCACATTGAACTGGTCCGCGATGGCCGTGCAGATGCCTGGGGTGAGCCACGGCTGCAATCCGTGGGCGGTGGTTATGTCGGTAGGTGCTTGTGTCGGGTCAATGCCCAAGATTTCGTTGAACTCTGATCGCCTGAGGTCATGAGCATGAAGTACTTGCAATACACGGTCGGCGTTTTTGTTGAAATCACCCAGCAGGGCCAGCGCGCGTTGACCCATCTCTTCTTCCAGTCGCTGTACGGCCTCTTCTATACGCGCCTGGTCGTTGGCCTGTGCCATGCGATAGAGCGACTCAAGGTCGAGAATGTCGGTACGCGGATCGAACTGGATGCCTGCCCGACGTATGTGCTCCGCCAACGACGCGATTGGATAATTTTCCCGCCGTCCGCAGAGCATCACCAGGAATAGCCGTTGGGGCTTGACGGGCAAGGCGGCGAACTTTTCCAGGGTTTTCCTGACTTTGTCGGGCGTGCGCGTCGTGGTGACTTGAACACCGAGCGTGCCATCTTCGGACAGCAGGTCTATGGCGGGGTGGTTGGGGGTTTCCTCATTGAGGTTCTTGAATTTCCCTCTTCCAATCAAGCACGACATCAGATCGGCGATCAACGATTCGGCAAGCCGGTTGTTGTCCAGAAGCTGGGCGTAGTTTTTGATCTCGACGTAGTGCTTGAACACTGCCAGGGCCAAGGCCAGGCGATCAAGTTGAGTATTGCGAGAGTCAGCGGTGTGATTCATGGCGAGCCGTGCTGCTGCAAGTTGAACGTGGAGTGTGTCAGGCGCGAAAGCCCAAGGCCATGCTCGGCCGTTGTCCATGTTAATCCTCGCGCCCGGCGCCATCGTCAACGGCTATCGCCGGCAGGTCGACTGCTACACGGGACTGCGTAGGACGCCGCGGAAGGTGGCGCTCAGTGCACGCAATGTTTCCCTGGAGCGGCTATCAGTGATGCGACTGTGCAGGACGACTTCGCTCATGGGTAAGGCGGGCAAGCCGTATTGCTCGCTTACGTCTACCGTGCCAGACGGTGCCACGCGGTGGGCGAGGGCGGCGATGCCCAATCCGGCGCTGACGGCTGCGCCCACGGCCATGACGCCGCCGCCGACGAATACTTCTGTCCAGTCGATGCGCGCGGTGTCGAGGGCGCGTGTCGCCAAGTGGCGCACGCCGCAGGGCGCGGCCATGGTCGCCATGCGCAGTGGCGTGCCGGGCGTGTGTTGCCAGGTGGGTGCGGCGAACCAGCCGAAGCGCTCCACCACCAACACTTCGCCGTCCTGGCGGTCGCCCTCGTTGCGCACGATCACCGCGTCCAGTTCGTTGCGATCAAAGGCGGCGACCAGGTCGCGGGAGGAGGCGATGCGCACTTCGAGGATCACCAACGGGTCATACGCCGCCAGTCGGCTGAGCCACGTCGGCAGGTCGGGGCCGGCCACGTGGTCGCTGATGCCGATGACCAGGCGCCGCCGTGCAGGGTTGCCCATATCGCCCAAGGCGCGTTCGTGGGCATGGAGCAAGGCACGGGCGGCGACGATGAAGTGTTCGCCCTGGGGCGACAGCCGCACGTGGCGAGGCGTGCGTTCGAGCAGGCGATAGCCGAGGCGCTCCTCCAGCCGTTTGAGCTTGAGACTGATCGCCGCCTGTGAGGTGTCGAGGGCTTCGGCGGCGCGGGTGAAGCTGGCGAAGTCAGCCACCCGCACGAAGGCCTGCACGGTATCGATGTCCAGTGGTTTGGGCGCGTCGGTCATATCGAATCCTTATCGCACTTATATCGGGTGATATCTTGTTGAAATCATCGACGCTGCGCAAGCTCAACCCTCATCTTGCACAGGAGTTCGCGCATGTTTGCCAAACAGTATTCGCACCGCTTGCCCGCTGACTACGACATGGCTGTGATTCGCCGGCGCGCCGCGCAGTTGGGGCCGCTGTGGGATAACGCAGAGGGGTTGCTGTTCAAGGCATTTATCGCTCAGGAGCACGGGGCCAATGTGTATTCGTCGGTGTACCTGTGGGCCGACCCGTTGCAGGCCGCTGACTTTTTGTTGGGCGAGCGCTTTCAGAAAGTGCTCGACAGCTTTGGGCGCCCGCATGTCGAGAGCTGGTTGCCGCTGGATGTACAGCGTGGCCCTGCGCTGGGCGCGTTGAGTCTTTATCGGGAGGAAT
Organism: Pseudomonas sp. MYb13; assembly: GCF_002980075.1. NCBI lineage: Bacteria > Pseudomonadati > Pseudomonadota > Gammaproteobacteria > Pseudomonadales > Pseudomonadaceae > Pseudomonas > Pseudomonas sp. MYb13. The sequence continues at coordinate 189,051 of NZ_PCQI01000007.1, forward strand.
GGCCACTGGCGCCTGGAGCCAATCGGGCCGAGATCCTGGCCGAGGAGAAATGCCGCAATCGACAGCTGGCGCTGAGCAAGGACACGTTTGCGGTGTTCCTTGCGCTGGATGTGCAGGCGTGGCGGTTGTTACGGTTCACCTTGTCGGACAGCGCGCTGGACGCCGAGCATCGCGGCACGGGTTACCAAGTGTTGTATCTGGCACAGGGCGTTGCACCCTTGCGCTAACTAAGCCAGTCTTGGTGGCCTCATTCTTGTCGTTGAAGCGATTGTGATGCAGGCCACTCGTTTGACACTCATTTGCCATGCCGTGACGCCGCTGCAAAAAAGGGGCAGTTTTCCCGATGACGAGTCCGTTGCCATGGATTGGCAAAAAGCGCAGTTGTCCCTTGCCGACCGTTACAAGAAGAACCTGCGCCTATTGTGTGGACCCGAGGCGCGGACCCGGCAAACGGCAGGCATGTTCGGCAGCCATCCCATTGTTGATCAAGCCTTGCGCGACGGTGACTTTGGCCGTTGGAAAGGCAAGGGCATCGACGAAATTGATCGCGATGAGTTGTCGGATTGGCGGCGCAACAGCGCCAGTACCGCTCACGGCGGGGAATCCGTGGACCAGGTGTGTGCCCGGGTTAGCCGGTGGATGAAATCCCTGGAGTCCCAACCTGGCCATGTGGTGGCCGTCACCCACCCCTTTGTGATCCGCGCCGCGGTGCTGTACGTCATGCAATGTCCGATCTCGATGTTCTACTTGATCGACGTCGAGCCGTTGTCCGCCACCGAACTGCGGTTCAACCAGGCCTGGCGACTGCGCCTGGAAACTCACGCCTGGCCGCATGAACATGGCAAAATCCACGCCCCGTAATGAGAGCAACCCATGAAACGCATCCTGATCATCGGCATTGGCGCCGGCAACCCTGACTACATCACGATGCAGGCCGTGAAAGCGCTCAACCGTACCGACGTGTTTTTCCTGATGGACAAGGGCCAGAGCAAAGACAAGTTGATCGACCTGCGTCGCGAGATCTGCGAGACCTACATCACCGAACCCGGCTACCGCTTCGTCGAGGCCGATTGCCCCGAGCGTGTGCGCGGCAACATCGATTACACCACCGCCGTGCAAGACCTCAACCGCGATAAGCAACAGACCTTCGAACGCATGATCAACGAGGAAATGGCTGACGGTGAAGTCGGCGCTTTCCTGGCTTGGGGCGACCCAGCCTTGTACGACAGCACCATTCGCATCCTGCAGGCGATCCTGGCGAGTGGCCGCTGCACCTTTGAGTTTGAGGTAATCCCTGGCATCACCAGCGTGCAGGCCCTGGCCGCGCAGCACAAAGTGCCGCTCAATCGCATTGGCAAGTCGGTCGAAATCACCACCGGGCGCCGCCTGGCGGCGGGGCAGGCCAGCGATGCCGACACCCTGGTGGTCATGCTTGACGCCGAAGACTCCTACCGCACGGTGGCGGACCAGGACCTGGATATCTACTGGGGCGCCTACCTGGGGACCCCGGATGAGATCCTCATCAGTGGCAAAGTGAGCGAAGTGGCTGAACACATAGAGCGGGTGCGCAAGGCGGCACGCCTGGAAAATGGCTGGATCATGGACACTTATCTGCTACGCAAACCCTGAGGTAACGTCCCATGCTCAAATTGTTTGCCCTGGCGCTGACCCTGGTGGTCGGGGCCGCTCATGCCGACGAGACGCTGCACACCGATTTGCCGTTGTCGTACCTGGAGCAGACCCAGGGCGATGCACGCAATCAGCCACTGGTGATCTTCCTGCACGGGTTTGGCAGCAACGAGGAAGACTTGTTCGGCATCAAGGATGCGCTGCCGTCCACCTGGACTTACCTCTCGGCCCGTGCCCCGATGCCGGTAGACCCGCACGGCTATCGCTGGTTTACCAAGACGCCCGGTGACGGCGAGTATGATGGCGAAACCGCCGACTTGCAGCGCAGTGCCGAGCTGATCGAAGACTTTGTCGGCAAAGCCACCACCAAGTACCACACCCAACCTGACCGAGTGTTCCTGGTGGGCTTCAGCCAGGGCGCGATCATGTCCTATGAGGTGGGCCTGCGCCGGCCGGCGCTGGTGCGTGGCATTGCGGCCTTGAGTGGCAGCGTGTTGCCGGTGCTCAAGGCTGAGCTCAAGCCGGATGCATCACTGGGTAGATTGGCGATCTTCATCGGTCACGGCACCCTGGACCAGGCGCTGCCCTACGCCTCGGCGACGCGGGCGAACGAAGTGTTGACGGGGTTGGGGTTAAAGCCGGAGTTTCATGGGTATCCCGGCATGAACCACACCATCAGCGAAGCAGAAGTGCAGGACCTCAAGGCCTGGCTGGAAAAAAGCCTGAAATAAACGCGGTCAAAAAATGTGGGAGCGGGCGTGCCCGCGATAGCTCCCACATTGGATCGACGTTGCTTGGGTCGCCAGGTTATTTCCCGCCGGTAATCTGCTTCACCAACGCCGCATGCCCTTTGGCATCATCTGCCCGCGAAATCGCCTGGATCACCAGGAGATGGTTGCCCGAACCGCCCAGGAATGTGGAATTCAGCGTCTTGCCGCCGCCTTGAGTGGCGGTGCTGTCGACCTGGCGCAGGCCCAGGCCTTTGACGGTCAGTTTCTTCTCGCTCTGTTTCTTGAAGTCGGGCAGGGCGGCGCTCTGGTCCTTGACGAAGCCAGCCACGGCGCCATCCAGGAATTGCGCGTCGTTATCGCCGATGTTTACCCCGTCTTTGCGCACGGTTTCGGCGACGATCACCACACTTTTCGTGGTCTGGTTGGCGTACAAGGTGCCTTGGGTGTCGGCGGTGCCCTCTTCAGCCTTGCCGGTGGGCAAGGTGTCGGCAACGTAGGCCTTGGGCAGTGTGAAGGTGAACTTGCCGCCCAAGGTGGAGATGGTTTGCGTGGTCGGCTTGGATGCGGCGAATACACTACCTGCGGTCAGCGCGAGGGCCAGCAGGGCGGCGGTCTTGGTGAAAGTGGCCATGAAGCGCTCCAGGGGTGAACGAAATTGCGCCGTATTCTGTCAGAATTTTCGCAAAATCGTTCACCTGTAGCCTCACACCTTGTCGGACTCTTCCTCAAGTCGATCCATCTCAAACAGCCGCGCCAGTTCTGCCCGGGCTTCCTGAGCGGTTTGCATCACCTTCGCCGCATCGTCGTACACCGCGTGTTGCGCTGCCAGCACTTGCAAATCGTGGTTCTTGAAGCGGGTGATGCGTGCATCGGCCTGTGCCTGGCTCAAGCCGAGGCCCACCAGGGTGCGTCGGCTCATCTCCAGGCTGGAGTAGAACGTTTCGCGAATCGGCGAGGCGTCCAGGTCCACCAGGCGGTGCACGTGCTGGCGGTTACGTGCACGGGCGATGATCTTCATGTGCGGGTAGAGGTTGCGCACCTGTTCGGCGGTCTTGATGTTGATCTCCGGGTCGTCCATGGCGATCACGAAGAACTCTGCCTGGTCGACCTTGGCTGCGTGCAGGATCTCGGGGCGTTGCGGGTCGCCGTAGAACACCGGCATGCCGCCGAAGCTGCGGGTCAGCTCGATGGTTTCCACGGAGGTGTCCAGGGCGATAAACGAGATGTTCTGCGCGCGCAGGATCCGCGCCACAATCTGGCCCATACGACCCATGCCGGCGATGACCACGCGCGGCGCGTCGCTCTCGATGGTGCGGTATTCCTCCGGTACTTCCACCGGCTTGACCTTGGGCTTGAAAAGCTTCGGGCACACCAACAGCAGCAGCGGCGTCACGGCCATGGACAAGGTGATGGTCAGTACCAGGATGTCGTAGAGGTGTGGTTCGAACAGGCCCTGGTCGCGACCGATCTTGAACACCACGAAGGCAAACTCACCGCCTGCTGCCAGCACTACGCCCAGGCGCAGGGCACTTTCGCGGTTGAGGTCACCGACCCACCGGCCCACAGCGTACAGCAACGGCAGTTTCAGCCCGATCAGCAGCAGCGTCAGCCCGATCACTACCAGCGGCGAGCTGAGCAGCAGGCTGAGGTTGGCGCCCATGCCCACGCTGATAAAGAACAGGCCCAGCAACAGACCCTTGAACGGTTCGATCTGGGATTCCAGTTCGTGGCGGTACTCCGAATCCGCCAGCAGTAGGCCGGCAAGGAAGGCGCCAAGGGCCATGGACACGCCCACCAGCTCCATCAACCACGCCGTACCAATCACCACTAGCAGCGCGGTGGCGGTGGACACTTCACGCAGGCCGGTCTTGGCGACGATGCGGAATACCGGCCGCAACAGGTAGCGTCCGCCGATAATGACCACCGCGATGCTGCCGAGGATCTGCAACACATGCTGCAGGCCTTGGGCTTCGGTGGTCGGGTGATCGCTGCCCGCCAGCAGCGGCACCATGGCGATCAGCGGGATTGCAGCGATGTCCTGGAACAACAGGATGGCAAACGCCAGGCGGCCGTGGGGCTGGTTCAGCTCCTTGCGTTCGGCCAGGCTTTGCAGGCCAAAGGCGGTGGACGACAGCGCCAGGCCCAGGCCCAGCACGATTGCGCTGTTCCACGACTGGCCAAACAGCCACAACGCCACCACCCCCATGACCAGCCCGGTAAGCAGTACCTGCGCCAGGCCCACGCCAAACACCGCCTTGCGCATCACCCACAGACGCTTGGGCGACAGTTCCAGGCCGATGATGAACAGCAGCAGCACCACGCCCAGCTCGGAGAATTGCGCGACGCTTTGCGGGTTGCCGATCAGGCCCAGTACCGACGGGCCGATGATGACACCCGCGAACAGATAACCCAGCACCGCGCCCAATTGCAGGCGTTTGGCCAGGGGCACGGTCAGCACGGCGGCGAGCAGGAACACCACGGCTGCTTGTAACAGGTTGCCTTCATGGGGCATTACGAACTCCAGGATCTTCAAAGCCAGTCAACAGGCGGGTATTAGAGCGCTTTTTACCTGTCGATAACTGTGTTTTTGCTGCGTATGCGTGTGATAGCGCTGCATTTTTACACGGGGCTTAAGGGCCTGGAGTCGTTCCGCAAGGATGTGCAAGCAATTCACCGACCTCTGCGTGCCGAAGCCCAGCAGCTGTTCCAGCAGCACCTGCAGGGATTGTCTCTGCATGAGCTGCGCAACGCTCAGCAGTTGAGCCAGCAAAGCCTGGCCAAGGCATTGAACATCAACCAGGCGGCCGTCTCCAAGATGGAACGGCGTACCGACAGGTACATCAGCACGTTACGCGACTCTATCCGTGCGATGGGGGGGCGAGCTGGAGATCATTGCGAGGTTTCCCGATGGTCAGCTCAAGATCGACAACGTTGCCTGCTGAACGCGGTTGCCAACGCCTGGCCTTGTACCGGGCATCCACCCATGGGCCACTCTCGCGAACCCACCCCTCGCCATGCGCGCTTTCGTACGGGGCGTCGACACCGTCCCTTTCAGTCGGGATTCCGACCCGTTGGCGCTGTCGCGTTCCAGCGTCAGCCAACCGCTCCCCGACCTGAAGGGGTGCCATGGCTATCTCTCCACGTGGGCAATCGGCTGCGGCTCCACCGGCGCCAGGTTGACCGGCTTGCGGTACAGGCCCACGGCCAGCCCTACGATGATGACGCCGATCGAGATCAGGTTGGGCGTGGAAATGCGCTCGTCGAGAATCAGCATCGAACTGGTGATACCGAACACCGGAATCAGCAGTGACAAGGGCGCCACGGTGGACACCGGGTACAGCTTGAGCAGCGAGTTCCAGCCCCAGTAGGCAAAGTGCGTCGCCAGGTACACCTGGAACAGGATCGACAGGATCGCCGTCAGGTCGAGGCTGGCTTGCAAGCCCTCGAAGGCGGCGCCGCCGTGCATCAGCCAGGCCGTGATGAACAGCGGGATCGGTGGGATCAGGCTGGCCCACACCATGAACGAGAAGATCTCCTTGACCCCGGACTTCTTGATGATGACGTTGCCCACGCTCCACGCCACTGCGCTGAGCACGATCAGCATGACGCCCAGCACCGCATGGTTGCCTTCCTGGGTGGAGATGATCCCTGCCAGGCCGATCAGGGCCAGCACGGCACCGAGCATCTGCGCGCCGCGGATCTTCTCTTTGAACAGCACAAAGCCCCAGCCCATGGTGAAGAACACGCTGAGCTGAATGATCAATGAAGCGATACCCGGGCTCACGCCCACCTGGATGCCGTAGTTGATCACGCCCCACATGCCCAGCCCGAAGATGAAACCGTAGGCGGCCACGTAGCTGAACTTGACGGCAGGACGCTTGATAAAGAACACCAGCGGCAAGGCGGCGAGCGCGAAGCGAATGCCGGTGAGGACAAACGGGTCGATGGCGCGCAGGCCCAGTTTGGTGATGGGGAAGTTGACGCCCCATACCAGGGTGACGAGTACGGCGAGTGACAAATGTTTTTTCAGCATGGACCCTCCTTGGGTCAGGCGGCACGCCGCAATCGCGAGGTGCCGCCGGAAAGTCAGTTCAAGGCGAACCGTTTTTGCATCAGGCACAACCCGGCAATCTCCATCAGCAAGTTGTCTGCCGAGGCGCGTTGGGTGACAGACAAGCTTGGCAGGGTTGCCAGCAGGGCACGTACTTTACGTGGATCGAAGAACGGCACGTTACTCAATGCTGGGCCGCTCAACACGTCGTTGATCATTTCATACAGCTTCGATTGCGGGCTCTCGGACGCAGGCGGTGCACGGAAGTACTGCTTCTTGCGGTCCAGGACAGCCTGCGGCACATAAGGGCGCATGGCCTCGCGCAGGGCGTATTTTTCGGTGGCGCCGCGCACTTTCATGTTGACAGGCAAGCGGCACGCCGCCTCGATCACTTGGTGATCCAGCAGCGGCGGACGGCCTTCCAGGCTGCCGGCCATTTCCATGCGGTCGCCCAGGGAGGTCAGTACCACGTTGGGCAGGCTGGACTTGGCCACCATGTACAGCGAGCGGTTGACCGGTTCCCAGCCGTTGAGCGCCCGCGGGCTCAGGCGGTCGTAGAACTCGCGATAGGCATCGGTATTGCTGAAGCGCTCACGGAAGTCATCGCTGTACAGCTGAGCCAAGGGCCCGAACAACGCCGATTGGGTTTGCAACCAGGACACACCGTGGCCCAGTTCGTCCTGCACCCATTTCACATCGTTCTTGCCACCGGGCAGGTAGCGATCTTCGCTGGCGTGCAGGCGTCGGGTGAGCTCGGCGATTGCCGTTGGGTCCTGGTTTTCGTGGTTGTACAGCACCATGTCGCGTCGATAGTGCGGGTAGCCACCGAAGACTTCGTCAGCGCCTTCGCCGGTCAGCACCGCACGCATGCCCTGGTTCTGCACGTATTTGCACAGCAGGTACTTGGCCACGCTGTGGGCGTTGGCGAAGGGCATCTCGGCGTGCCACAGGGCATTTTCGAAGTTGTCCGCCATGTCGGAGGAGTTCACCGACAGCACGTTGAGATGGGCGCGGTTGTGCCGGGCGGCAATTTCGGCGTACTGGCGTTCGTCGTAGGCTTGCTCGCCTTCGAAGGACAAGTGGAATGCCTGCAGTGGCTGGCCGGTCAGCTCGGTGGCAATCCCCAGCATGGCCGACGAATCCAGGCCGCCACTGAGGCATACACCCACCGGTACATCGGCGTGCAAGCGCAACCGTACGGACTCTTCGATGGTGTGGCGCAGCGAGTCGATCATCTCGGCTTCAGTGCGTTGCTCGGTGGCCTGGGCATCGGGGAATTCCCAGTCCCAGTATTGCTCGGTTTGCAGGCCGCTTTCGTCGGCGATGATCCAGCAGCCGGGTTTGACGCTGCGAATGTTGTTGAACACGGTACGGTCGCGCAGGATGAAACCCCGGTTGGCATAGGCTTCGTGGTCCCACTGCGCGGGCACGCCGGCCGCGAGCAAGGCTTTGATTTCGGAAGCGAAGTACCAGGCGCCTTCATGCTCGGTGTAGTACAGCGGCTTGACGCCCACTCGGTCACGCACGGCAAACAACTTTTTGCGCAGGCGGTCGAAGATCAGGATGGTGAACTCGCCGCGCAGTTGCTTGAGGCCGCGTACGCCGTGGCGGCGGTACAGGTGCATGGCGATTTCGCTGTCGGAAGACGTCTTGAAGCGGCAACCATAGCCTTCCAGCTCGGCGCGAATGCGTTGATAGTCATAGAACTCGCCGTTGACCATCATCACCAGGTCGCCCTCATCGGCGACGATCGGCTGGGTGCCGTTACCCAGGCCGACCAGGCCCAGGCGTACATAACCGAAAGCGGCCTGGCCCTTGGGGTCGAACCACTGGCTGGAGCTGTCCGGTCCACGGTGATGGATCGCACGCAGGGCGGCGTCGAACATGTTGGGGTTGAACGCACGAGGTTGCTTGGCGAAGACGCCAATGTATCCACACATGACAATTACTCTTTTAAATTTGTAGGGGGCAGCAGCACGCTGGGTTCAAACAGTGGTGACCGGTTCGGTCTTTTCCTGCAGCTCTGGCAGCACCGCTTCGGGGTGTATGCCAATGGCGCTGAGGATCTCGGGCATGGCCGAGTAGTCCGCTTCACCGGTCTCGGTAAAGTGCGTGGGGAGCAGCAGCGATTGATCGCCGAACACTTCGAGCAGTTGCGGCAGGATGATTCGCCACGCCGAAATCTCGCGCATCGGGAAAATCCGGATGGAGTTGGCGATACCGCGGGTGAACAACGCGGTTTGCTGCGGGGTGAACTCACCGACCACCTGCTGTACGAACAGCGGGAAGATGTGCTTGTGCACCAGCTCGTCTTTTTTGTGCAGGGCCACCACGTGACGGAACACCGGCTGGATATCCGGCGCATCGCTGAGGTCGGCCAGGTAGTCGCTGATAAAGGTCTCCGAGACCAGCGAGAACGCCAGGCGGTAGATCTTGAAGTCCGTCTCGGACAGGGTGGCCTGGGCCTGGCTCAAGTGGCGCGTCAGTTCCAGCTCCGGCCATTTGATGCGCATGCCGCGTTGGGTGATCGCCAGCTCGCACATGTTGATCGAGAACAGCGTGTGGTAAGCCTCATCCGCCAGGGTTTCGGAAATCGTCGCGGCGCTGGCGGAACTCAGGCGCGAGCCCAACTGCAGCAGGTCGATGCACGACGGGCAGATGATTTCGGTTTCGATAGCGATGGTTTTCTGGTTGTAGATGACCCAGCCGGCCGACAGGATCAGCAGCTTCAGGGCATGCGGGTAGTTCTGGTAATGCGGGTCATGGGCGAAAGGTAACAGGGCCTCGAGAAAGTCCGGCGCCTGCAGGTCCAGCTGGATATCCGGGCGTTGGGAGTCGAGCTTGATCTGGGCGCGTTTGTGCCAGCTGCGTTCGATTTTGATCAATCGTTCATCGGCCGCGTCATTGCTGCGATAAAGATCGTCTTGAGTGCTGTGCTGAAACATGGTTTCACCGGGTTGAAAGTGAGTTGTGAAGGCCATCCATGGTTTGCCGAGGTGGGCTCGGCAACGTTCACGACCGGGAGTTACACCGCTGGCGCGGTCTGGATCTTGTCCTTCTTGCGATCCAAAAAGTCCGCCAGGCGATCCTGTGTGCGGATGTCGGAAGACACCACTGCGGCAATCAAGGCCTCTGTCATGAGGCCGTCCTGCTGGCTCTGATCGACAATGCGTGGCAACACGTGAGTCACCGCGTAGTTGGTCATGGGCAGGTTGCCGGCGATCTTGTGCGCCAATTCGGTGGCCTTGAGTACCGCCTGGCCAACCGGCACCAGGTACTGGGCCACGCCGCGCTCATAGCTTTCCTTGGCGTAGAGCGTGCGACCGGTGAGCATCATGTCGGTCATCAGGGCGATGCCGGCGATGCGTGGGAAACGTACCGATGCACCGACGCCGACATACAAGCCGCGCATGGCCTCGGGCAGCGAGAAGAAGGCGCTGTCATCCACCACGCGCAGGCTGCAGGCGGTGGCGATTTCCAGGCCACCACCGATGGCGGCACCGGTAATGGCCGCCACCACGGGCACCTTGCCGAACTGGATCAGTTCGAAGGTCTTGTGCCATTCGCGGAAGGCCTGGACGTTATCGATGACCGATTGGTCGCGGATTTCCGACAGGTCCAACCCCGTGCAGAAATGCTGGCTGGTGCTGTAGAGCACGGCGGCACCAATGCCCTCGGGCATGTTGGTGAAGGTATCGCGCAGTTCGTGCATGACTTCCAGAGACATGGCGTTTCGCTTCTGCGGGCGGTTGAGTCCCACCATCAGAACGGCGCCGTCTACTCGTACGTCCAAGTAGTTTTTGACACTCATTTTCCGAATATCCCTTCGATATGAACCCAACTTGGGGAGCGACGATTCTAGGTGGCAGATTAATGGCCCGCTTGCTATGTCAGGTCATACTTTGACAAAATCGGGCCATGCCGCCGACCTTCACCTTTTCGCCCTACGAACCCGATAGCCCCGAAGCGGTGGTGACGCTGCGCGAGTACCCATCTGGCACCGTGTTTCCAAGGCATACCCACCGGCGCGGGCAGTTCGCCTATGCCTCGACAGGCGCGTTGAAAATGTTCACCGACCTGGGTAATTGGGTCGTGCCGCCCCAGCGCGCGATCTGGGTGCCGGGCGGGGTGGCGCACGAGATGCACATGCGCGGCGACGTGGTGATGCTCAATACCTACCTGGACGACGACGCGGCACGACGCGCCGGGTTGCAGGACTACTGCCAGGTGTTTGGCGTCTCGCCGCTGTTGCGCCATCTACTGGAGGCGGCACTCGCGATTGGGCCATCGGCCTCGCCCAGCGTCCGTGATCGTTGCGTGTTGACCCTGTTGATCGATGAAATCGGCACCATGCCTGAGTTGCCATTGAGTGCGCCGCTGCCTTCGGAGTCGCGCCTGGCCCGTTCTTGTCAGCGCTTTCTCGAGGCGCCCACGCAGAAAATCTCGATTGGCGAGATGGCCGATTGGTCGAGCATGAGCCGGCGCACGTTTACGCGTAACTTTCGCGAGTGCACCGGTATGACCTTTGTTTCGTGGCGCCAGCAGGTGTGCCTGCTGGAGGCCACCGCGCGGCTCAGCCATGGCTCGTCCATCACGGATGTGGCGTTCGAGTTGGGTTTCAGCAGCTCCAGCGCCTTCACGTCGGTGTTCCGCCGCAACCTGGGCGATTCGCCGGCGCGTTACCTGGCCAAGTCCAAGGCCGCTTCCATATTCTGAAAGGATGAGCCGGCCAACCGGGTGCCTTTTCCCCCAGCGGTACGGCGTTGAGCCTCGCCCTTTGTTACTATCGCCGTCCCTTGCCATCAGGAGTCACTGCCCCATGCAGCACCAGTGGGATGAAATGCACCGCACCCGCAAGCCCACGTTCGTACTGTGTGGCGAGCCTCAGGGCGATGTGCTCAATCTCTATGTTCACGGTTATTCGGCGTTCTTCAACCGGCAACAACTGGGCGGCTTCAAGGAGCAGTTGGCGAGTATCGAAGGCTCGACCAACCTGATGCTGTTCTGGCCGGCGGGGCATTTCCTGGAAAACCTGTTTGCCCCCGTCAAGGATGTGATTGGCGCGATGCTTGGCGGCGGTGGCCTGGGCGCGGCGACTGTCGGGGTGGGCAAGGCGATTGCGTATTTCCTCGACCACTACAAAAGCGTCGAGGCGCGGGTGGACGAAGTCGCCAGGAGCCTGCTGCCGGAATTGGCCAGCTACCTGCACTGTGAGTCCATGGCGGTCCGGCGTATCAACTTGATCGGCCATTCGCTTGGCGCACGTATTCTGGTCAAGAGCCTGCTCGCCAGCCCTGAAACCGCTCGCGAACTGCCGCTGGACAATCTGCTGTTGATGGGGGGCGCAATCTGCACGTCGAGCCCGTGGGATGAAGTCTCGGCGCCGCTCAAGGGGCGGGTGATCAATTGCCACTCCAGCAAGGACTGGGCCCTGGCCATGAAGCCGGACACCGAGCGCTGCATCGGCCGCTACGCGATCCCGGTGACGCCGGCACTGAAAGCCAAGGTCACCAACGTGCACCTGGCGACCTTCGACCATGCCGCCTACTGGCCGCAGTTGCAGACGGTGGTGCAGTACACCGACCTGTTGCACGAGCGACGCGGCATGATCCGCGCCGACCAGCGCAGCCCCGAAGTGCGTTTTGCCGAAGAAGACGCGGAGTTGTTCCCCGCGCTGGTGCAGGCGCGGCCGGAGGAGTTGAAGTTCCTCGCCGAATTGATGGCACAAAAGCGCAGTGCGTCTATCGACGCCACGGTGCGCGAGCCGCTCAAGCTGGCTATCGAATTGCAGCGCATGGGCGGCGATACCTTCATGAACCTGGCCCGTGGGCATGGTGTGAGTTACCGTCAGATCGCCGAAGATGTGGTTCAGCGGCTGGGGATCAAGTTCGATGAGCCGCTCGATACCGTCGAATTGGCCGACCTGGAAGCCCAGGTCGCCGAGAAGCTCATCGAACAGTACAAGGACAAACTCAGCAACGCCGATCGTCAGGTGTTCGACGCCGAACTCAAGGCCGCTGCGCAGAAGGAGCAGGGGATGTTCAGCCGTTTCGACGTCGGCCGCTCCGCCACCACCGCATTGAGTGGCACGGCGCTGGCGGGGCTGACCGGGTTTATCCTGCGCCGAGGGGCCGCCACGGCTATCCCGGTGGTCGGCCAGGCCCTGGCAGCGGCGATGCTGCTGGTGAGTGGGGTGCGCGCGTTTTCAGGCCCGGCCTATTCGATTACCACCCTGGCAGTGCTGGTGATTGGCGTGATTCGCCAGCGGATGGAGCGTGAGGCGCTGAATCAGGAGATGGACCTGGTGGTGCAAGTGGTCGAAACGTTCGACCTGCCGCGTGAGACGGTGATGCGCACGGTCGCGCCCGACTGATAAGCTGCGCCTCTGTCGAGTGTGTTTGCCTGGGATCCCGCGTGAAATTCAGCCTGCCAAAAATTGCTACCGCCCCGTTTTGCCCGCCGGAAGTGGCCGGCTCCGTTGCCGTGGATCCCAAGGCTTCGTTCTTCAAGCGCGTGCTGATGTTCGCCGGCCCGGGCCTGTTGATTTCCATCGGTTACATGGACCCTGGCAACTGGGCCACGGCCATCGAGGCGGGCTCTCGCTACGGTTACAGCCTGTTGTTCGTGGTGCTGCTCGCCAGCCTGGCGGGGATGGCGGTGCAGTGCCTGTGCTCGCGGCTGGGCATTGCCACCGGCAAGGACCTGGCGCAACTGTGCCGCGAGCGTTATAGCAAGCGGTCGGCACGCACCCAGTGGCTACTCGCGGAAATCTCCATCATTGCCACCGACCTTGCCGAGGTGCTCGGCTGTGCCCTGGCATTTCACTTGCTGCTGGGTGTGTCGCTGACCACCGGGATTGTCATCACCGCCTTCGATACCTTGCTGATCCTGGCCCTGCAGAACCGGGGGTTCCGCCGTCTGGAAGCGATCATGCTGGCCCTGGTGGCGACCATTGGCGTGTGTTTCTTTATCGAACTGGTCCTGATCAAGCCTTACTGGCCGGACGTGTTCAGCGGCTTCACGCCATCCCTCTCGGCCATCAGCGACGCTGCGCCGCTGTACCTGGCCATCGGGATTCTCGGGGCCACGGTGATGCCTCATAACCTCTACCTGCACAGCTCCATTGTGCAAACCCGCCTGATCGGCAAGGACCTCGCCAGCAAACAGGACGCGGTCAAGCTGGCACGTATCGACACCATCGGTTCACTGGCCCTGGCCCTGCTGGTCAACGCCGCGATCCTGGTGCTGGCCGCTGCAGCCTTCCACAAGACCGGCCACACGGATGTGGTCGAAATCCAGGACGCCTACCACCTGCTCGACCCCCTGGTGGGGGGCGCGTTCGCCAGCATCCTGTTCGGTATCGCGTTGCTGGCCTCCGGGCAAAGCTCCACCTTTACCGGCACCATCGCCGGGCAGGTGATCATGGAGGGCTACCTCAACCTGCGTATTCCCTGCTGGCAAAGGCGCCTGATCACCCGTGGGCTGGCGTTGATCCCGGCGTTTCTGGGGGTATGGCTGATGGGCGACGACGCCATCGGCAAGCTGCTGATCCTTAGCCAGGTAGTGCTCAGCCTGCAATTGCCGTTCGCGTTGTATCCATTGATCCGCATGACCGGTGATAAACAGCTGATGGGGCCGTTCGTGAATCGGTTGCCGACACGGTTGCTGGCGTGGTTCCTGTTCGCGGTAATCAGTGGGGCGAATGCCTGGCTGATTGGGCAGTGGGTGTTTGATTAAGGGCGCAGGTTAAACAAAAGGACCTGTGCTCGAATGCATCCAGGGTGTGCGCCGGAAGGGGCGCATCAAAGCCTTCAGCCATTGACCATTTCCCTTTCATTGCGCCGATCCGAGGACCCGCTGGCAGTTCTACCGCAATATCCATGGAGGGGGAGGGTTACAGGCTGCCCAACACGCGACGCACAAAGATGCTGGCCGGTTAAATCAGGTCGGAACTACTTTTTGTCGTAGGAAATACCTCCCGCGCCGCACCTGCGCCCGTCACCGATCCCAATACGGCACACCGCCAAAACATTCCACAAAGTAATCGATCACCGTGCGTACCTTCAGCGACAAGCGCCGGCTACCTGGCCATAGCGCCGCAATCTGCTGCGGCTCAAGCGTGGTGGCCACTTCATAGTCGGTCAGCACCGCCTGCAAGGTGCCTGCACGCAAGCCTTCGCCGATCAGCCAGGAAGGAAACACCACCAGTCCCAACCCTTGCTCGGCGGCGTGGGTCAAGGTGTCGGCGTGGTTGCCGGTGATCGGGCCCTTGACGCTATAGGGCGTCCAGTCGTCCTGGCCTTTGCGGAAGAACCAGCGTTGCTGGCCGGTGATGCCTTTGTAGGCCAGGCACTGGTGGTGGGTCAGTTCGTCGGGGTGTTGGGGCGTGCCATGTCGGGCCAGGTAGGCGGGGCTGGCGGCGATGCGAAAGCGCTGGGGGGCAAAGATGCGTGCCTGCATGCTGGAGTCGTTGAGCACGCCGATACGGAACAGCAGGTCGGTGCCATCTTGCAACGGGTCGACGTAGGTGTCGGTTTGCTGGATGTCCAGTTGCAGCTTCGGGTAGCGCCTGCACAACTCGCCCAGCCACGGTGACAGGTGACGCTGGCCGAAGACCATCGGCGCATTGATGCGCACCAATCCGCTGGGTTCGCTTTCCTGTTCTTGCAGGGCCTGGCCGGCGGCTTCCAGCTGTTCCAGCATCAACCGCGCGTGCCGCCCGAGCAGGCGCCCGGCCTCGGTAGGGCTGACGGCGCGGGTATGGCGGTACAGCAACTGCTGGCCGAGGGCCTGCTCCATCAACTGTATCTGCCGAGAGATGGAGGAGGGTGCCAGGCCCTCACGGCGCGCCACTTCGGAAAAACTGCCGAAATCCAACACCGCGACAAACAGGCGTAGCGCCTTGAAACTCAGTTCGTTCAAGCCTTGCATCATGCCTCCATGCTGTGCGTTTTACGCAAAGGTGTTGTTGGCATGCTCCCATTTATCGCACAGGACTGCCACTGGATAATGCGCGCCATCCAATCCTTTGTTGATGTGCAGGTGATGTATGCAAGCAAGTTCTATCGAGGGCGTGGCGCAAGCCAAGCCGAAAAACAGCGGCCTGCGACTGCTGTTGCTGCCGCTGGTGATCCTGGCCGGCATGGGCCTGTCGGTGGAGGCGGGGTTGCTAGGGCCGCTGGGTGTGCAGGTCGGCCATTTATGGGCGACGTTGAGCATTTTCGGGGTGGGCTCGGCGATCCTGTTTCTGCTGCTGTTGTTCAGTGGTCCGCAAAAGGGACCGGCGTTGTCCACCCTGCCGCGCTGGCAGTTGATCGGCGGTTTCCTGGGGCCGATCTACGTGGTGGTGCTGACGCTGGCCACGCCGCATATCGGTATTGCGATGACCATGATCGCGATTCTGTCGGGGCAGGTTGGCAAGAGCGTGCTGATCGACCATTTCGGCTGGTTCGGCACGGCGCGCAAGCGAGTCAATGGCGAGCGCTGGATTGCCCTGGCGTTGATTGTGGTGGCACTTGTTCTGATTGCACGAGGTTAAGGCGATGAATCTGATTCTGTTACTGGTAGTCGTGGTTGCCGCAGGGGCGGTGTTGAGCGTGCAGGCAGCCATCAATGGTCGCCTGGGCCAGGCCGTGGGTGTATTGCGGGGCAGCCTGGTGACTTTTGTGGTGGGGGCGATTGTCACCGCGTTGTTGATCCTGTTCTTTGAGCCCGCCCAGGCGGTGAGCTTGCTGGATGTGCCGAAATGGCAACTGACCGGCGCGTTGTTCGGTGTGGTGTACATGATGGTGATGGTTGGCGCGGTGCCGGTGGTTGGCACGGCTGTCGCCACTGTCGCGGTGATCGTCGGCCAACTGGGCATGGGCATGTTGATCGACAACTTCGGCTGGCTGGGCAACCCGGCCATTGAATTGTCGGCCAGCCGGGTCGTGGCGATGGCCTGCCTGGCATTGGCGCTGGTGTTCATGTATCGCAGCAATACCCGCACCGACTGATGATTTGAACCATCGACGGCGGGCCGCAGTCACTGCTTAAGGTGCCGGCGTCCGCCGCACCGGGACGACCATGAAGAAGGAGTCTGACATGCCAGATAAAACCTGTGCCTGCCCACACTGCAAGTGTGTATTGGGGGCTGATGCGGTAATGAAGGACGGTCAGGGCTATTGCTGCCAGGGCTGTGCCGAGCACCACGCCCATGGCGAACCGTGCGCAGCGGCCACGGGCTGCGAATGCGCCAAGTCGGCCAAAGGCTGAATGCGTTCACAACGGAGGGCGCTGGCTTGCCTGCAATGGCGGTGAGTCAGCCACCCATCAGTCATTGATACGCTGCCATCGCAGGTAAGCCAACTTCCACACGCCCTGTGCGTGGTGTTGGCTACTGGGTTTCCAGTTCAAGCCGCAGGCTATGGTCTGACAGCCGTTGGCTATCCTTTACGACCGCGCTGGTGCGTCGACCCTCGAGGGCAAACACCACGGTGTGCGCTGCGTGCAGGTCATCCGGCAAAGGCTGGAACACCTTGAGCACCGTCCAGCCTGGTTGCTGTTGGAGGCTCACCTGGCATTCGACATGCTTGGCCATTGGCCCAAAAAGAGTGTCCTGGGTGTAGTCAATGCGCGCCTTGCCATTGACCGCTACCGGCAAATCCATGGTTATCCCTTCCTTATCAAGCCTGGGCGCGCGCGTCCGAGCGGCGCCATTGCACGTTGGTAATGCCGAATTTCTCAGCTTGCTGCTGGCTGGTCTTCTTCACTTGCTCACGAGCAAAGCGGCCGATGCGGCCGACGCCCGCGTCACAACTGGCCCAATGCCAGGCTTCAGCGGCATCGAGCTTTTCCAGGCGAATGATGAATGACTTGGGCTCGCCATGCAGCGTGTAGTCGATCACAAACAGTTTTGCGTTATTCATTGGTCCATTGACCCTCCCGGTATAAACAAGTGATCACCCGCGACTGTAAAAATTCACTCGGATTGTCGAGCGGTGGTCATTACCATGGCGGCTCACCCTGATTGATGTGCACCCTATGGCCCAGGCCGCGCCGCCCGACCTCAGTGATCACGCCGTTCTCGTGCAGCCCCTGGCGCGCACGTACCCGCGTGGGCTGTACGTTGAACCCCACAGCCACGACTGGGGGCAGTTGCTCTATGCCATGAGCGGCGTGATGTGGGTCGAGACCCCGCGCGAAGCCCTGGTGGTGCCGCCGCAGCGTGCGGTTTGGCTGCCGCCGGGTGTAGAGCATGGGATTCGAGTGGTATCGGATCTGCAGATGCGCAATATCTACTTGCGCCCGGCGCTCGCAGCGACGCTGGACAGCCAGGTGCAGGTGATCGAAGTCGGTGGGTTGCTGCGGGAGCTGATCGTGACCCTGGTGGACGAGGGTGACAGCGGTGAGGCGGGTTACTACGACGCAGTGGTCAGCCTGGCCTTGCTGGAGTTGCAACGGGCGCGTCGCTCGCAAATCCGCATCGCCATGCCGGTGGAGGCCGACCGCCGCCTGGTCAACGCCTGCCAGGCGGTCATGGCCGCGCCATCCCTGGAGATCCCGTTTGAACAACATGCCGAAACCGCCGGTGCCAGTGTGCGCACCCTGGCGCGGCTGTTCCAGCACAACCTGGGCATGGGCTTCGCCGAGTGGCGCCGCCAGGTGCAACTGGCCACGGCAGTGGCGGAGTTGATCCAGGGCCAGTCCGTCGGCAGCATTGCCCGCTCCCTCGGTTACTCGCCCAGTAGCTTCAGCGACATGTTCCGCCGTGAACTCGGTGTGGCGCCTTCCCACTACCTGGGTTAAAGGGTTGGCCGAAATCCCGAAGCACTTGGCCGATGCTTCAGGATTCGTCTCTCTAGACTGAGCGCATCCACCCACACGGCGCTGACCTCATGAACTACCTGATTTCCCTCGCCATTGGCCTGTTTGTCGGCGTGATCTACGGCGCCCTGGATTTCCGCTCGCCCGCACCCCCGGCCATCGCCTTGATCGGCCTGATGGGCATGCTGCTGGGCGAAAAGCTCTGGCCCATGGGCCGGCAGTTGGTGGGCACCTGGTTGTCTTGATCCCTTTTTCTCTTCGATGGATATTGGCCATGAAAGCACTGCAATTTACTGCCACCGGTGATCTCGCCGCCCTCGGTTTTGTCGACGTTGCCACTCCGGTCCCGGCCGCGGGTGAAGTGCTGGTACAGGTCAAGGCCGCCGGCCTCAACCCCAGCGACGTCAAGAACGTGCTCGGCCGTTTTCCCTACACCACCTTGCCACGCATTCCCGGTCGCGACTTTGCCGGTGTCGTCGTGGAGGGACCACAGGAACTGGTCGGGCAGGACGTCTGGGGCACTGGCCGCGACCTGGGTTTTTTTGCCGACGGTTCCCATGCCCAGTACCTCACCGTGTCGGCCAAGGGCGTAGCGCATAAGCCGACCCATTTGAGTTTTGCCCAGGCAGCCAGCCTCGGCGTACCGTACACCACCGCCTGGGACGCGCTGGAGCGCAGCGGTGTGGGGAAAGGCACGCGGTTGCTGGTGATCGGCGCCAATGGTGCTGTCGGCAGCGCGGCATTGGCCCTGGCGAACATTCGCGGTGCCCAGGTGCTGGCCGCAGTGCGGCGTCCTGAGCAGGTTGGGGTGTTGCAGGGGCAGGGCTTCGAGGCGATTGCCCTGGGCACGCCGGAAGAACTGGGTGCGGCGGTGAATGCCGTGTTCAAGGGCGGTGCCGATGTGATTTTCGACACCACGGGGTTCTGGCTGCCGGCGGCGGTGGCAGGCCTGGCGCCGTTCGGTCGCATCGCCATTATCGCGGCACCGGTGGACGGCCATGTGCAACTGCCGGCACTGGCCTTGTATCGCAAGGGCGGCTCGGTAGTGGGGATCAATTCGCTGCTCTACAACTGCGAACAATGCGCGGTCATGCTGGAGCAGTTCGGGCGCTTCTTTGACGAGGGCTTGCTGCCGCTGCCCACCGGCCTGCGTGAGGTGGCGCTGGCCGATGGGGTGCAGTGCTTCGACGCGGTGAACCAGGGCAGTGCGGACAAAATCATCTTCCTGCCCTGACGGCGCCTATGGGTGGATCCTCACGCTTCTGGAACGCCTTTCTCCCATGCCGACCAGTTCTTGAGGATCGCCTGCACCAGCGGGTTACCCGTGCGGTACAGGTTTTCCAGCGCCGGCACGAAGCCCCCTTGATCGGCGTATTTGAGCAGGTTGTCCACTTCGCTGTAGCCAGGGTACGGGCGGTCGAAGTCCGAGCCGGCACGCACCACCGCCAGGCGCTGGATATCCACCAGGCCTTCGCGGCTGGCGCGTAGCAGGGCCTCATAGGTGGAATTGTCTTCCTGCTGGGTGGTGCAGTACTCGCCTTTGTTGTCGGTCAGCAACTGGGTCCAGACTTCGGCGCGTTCGCTTAAACGAGTGCCCGAGAACCAGGTGTTGCCCGCCAGCGTGTCGCAACGGGTGACTTGTGGCGGCTGGTTGGCAGGGGCGGCAGGATAGTGCTTGCGCCAGGCGCTGGACTCCTTGCTTTCCGTCAGCTCGACTTTCTGCGACAAGGCGAAGGCCTTGGCCTGCAACTTGGGGTTGAGCTCAAACACTTCGGTCTTGTAGTCCAAGGGTGGTTTTTCGTTGGGCCCCTTGGTGTTGATGCCGATATAGCCGGTCGGCCAATCCTTTGGGGCATCCCGTGAATCCAGCTCCCATTGAGTGCCGAACTCCACCAGGTAGTGCGCCCAGGCAGCGGTGCCGAGGGTGCCGTGCTTGGGGTTGATACCGGCGATTCCGGCGATCAGGAAGTAGCTCTGGCGCAAGTCGAACTTGGGTGACAGGGCCAGGGCGAGGGTGGACGCGGCGGCATTGGTCTGGCCCATGCCGGTCACCAGCAGGCACACGTCCTGGGTGTTGCAGCGGATCACCGGGTACTCAGCCGACAAGCCTGGCACGCGCACTTGCTGCTTGAGTTCCAGCCGATCGATCCAGGTTTGCGCTTCCGGGGCGAACATGGTGATCAGCATGACCTTGGGTTTGATCGGCGCCGGTGCATCCGCCAGCACCACGTGGGGCAGCAGGGCCAGGCCGACAGCCATCGAGAAGCCGGTAACGGAGAAACGGGTAAACGCTTTCATCTAAAGCTCCTTGATTAGAATTGGTAGCCCACGCCGGCGTAGTAGCCCCAGCCGTCGGACCGGGCGCGAAAGTTGCCTTCGCCGAAATTCAGCTCGCTGCCGTCTTCCCAGTTGCCGCCGTTATGGAAATAACGACCGACCAGGGTAAAGCGCAGGTGGGTAAACGAATACAACAGCACATTGGTCGCCACCACGGAGTTGGCGGTGCGCGCCGGGTTGTCCTTGTGCAGGTCCGAACCGAAATCGTAGTTGGTGAAGCCGATGTAAGTCAGCGAGGCGCCGTTATCGAACTTGCCGATGGGCACGATGTACTTCATTTGCGCGCGGTAGCCGTCCCAGGAATATTCGTTACTGGCGCCATAGTTTTCCCACTGGTAACGCCCGTAGAAGTTGGCCGACAGGTTGACCCGCGAGTGGGTGTCGATGTCGGTGCCGAGGCCGCTGTACAGGGTATTGGCGCGGTTTTCCTTGTTGCTGCCGTGGTCGTAGATCCAGTCGAACGCCACGTACCATTCCTTGAATGGCCCGATGGCCAGGCTGCGGCCCGCCAGGTAGTCGATGGAGATGCGCGGCTCGTGCTCCATGAACACTGGCGAGCCATGGTCCCACACGCCTTTGTCATTACTGTTACCGATCGTGAGGATCTTAGGCACGTCGATATAGCCGTACAACTCGAAGGGTCCCTTGCGGCCGAAGTACTCGTATTCCAGATAGATGTCATCTTGCGGCTTGGGGCCGAAGCTGATGTCTTTGCTGCCGATCAACGTCAGGTCCTGGTTGAACCAGTCCGACAGGTACGCGCCTTTTTTTGCCGGGCTGGCTTCAGGGCTGAGGGTTTCGCCCTGTGCTGAGTCATCGGCGGGTTTCTCCTGCGCCAAAATGGGGGCGCTGAGTACTCCCGTAACGGCGGCCAGTAGCAGGGAAACACCAAGGGAAGCAGGGTGCCAAGAGGAGTGATGCATTGAAAATCCCTATTCGTACGCGGTTTGGACCCGATTCTTCGGGTGGGGGTGAACTGGGTGGCCAAGTTCGTACCGCAAACGTTTGCACAGGCTGTACCAACTTTGCTCAATCGATTGATCAGCCTGAAAAAAAATGGGATTAGTCGACCTTTTGGTCAGAATTGACTGGGTGTCATTTTTTCAATGCGTTGGAACAGATGCATCGCCGTTTCCCGCCGATAGTCACTCGGCGTCTGGTTCATCTCGATGCGAAAGTGCCGGTTGAAATTGGACAGGTTGGCGTAGCCCACTTCAAAGCAGATGTCGGCCACCGACATGTCACTTTGCAGCAACAGCCGGCAGGCGCGTTGCACACGGAACTTGCGCATCAGGTCGATGAACCCGTGGCCGGTGTTGCGCTTGAAGAAGCGCGAGAAGCCTGGTTCGCTCATGTCCAGCTGTTGTGCGATCACCGACAAGCGCACATCGCCCGTCAGCTCGCGCATCAAATAGTCAAACGCTTTGTTGATGCGCTCGGCGCTACGCGCGTCCAGGGTCGGCGCATAGCACGGGCTGGCCAGGGCCTTGACCTGCTGCGGCGGGGCGTTTTTCAGGGTGTCGAGCAATTGCAGGAACAGGATCAACCGCTGCAGGCCATGGGCGCTGCCGATGGCTTCCATCAGATTCGCTGCGGTGACGGCAGTGTCGCCTATGAATTCCAGACCGCGACGGGCCTGTTCGAACAATACCGACAGGTCACCGAGTTCCGGCAAGGTCTTGCGCAGGGCGAGGAGGGCGGCGCCGTCAAATTGCAGCACCACGTCGCGGCCGCTCAGGGACTCGCCGGGCGCCAGCTCGCCGATCCAGTCGTGGGGCAGGTCGGGGCCGATCAGTGCCACATGCCCGGCACTGAATGCACCGATATAGTCGCCGGCCACCAGTTTGCCGCTGCCTTGGCGGATCAGGTGGATTTCGAATTCGGGGTGGTGGTTCCAGCGCGCCAGGTCATAGGGGTAGTCGTGTTCGAACCAGCGAAAGCAATGATCCGGTTCGGGCAGGATCACTTCGAGTTCGGCGGGGCGATGTTCGAACAGTTGGGCGCGACTGACGGGCATGGTGATGCCTCTTTTAGAGGTTGGATCGTCTCAAAATACGCGGGTTGGTAACGGACGCGCTACCCCCGGTTTCGCCCGGCACTGATACTTTTTTAACTTCCAGTCAGCAGTTAAAAAAGTATCGGTCGAGCATTCGCCATGCGTTTGTGAGGGCTTGGCCAAGCTGCTGTAATCGGCGCTCAACAACAAGAAAAACAACAGGTGGAAACCGCTATGTTCAAGATCCCGCAAGCGTTGTTCCTGCTTTCTGGCCTGGCCTTGGCAATGCCCAGCCATGCCGCCGACACCGTCACCATTGCCACGGTCAACAACAGTGACATGATCCGCATGCAGCGCCTGTCCAAGGTGTTCGAAGAACAGCACCCGGACATCAAGCTCAATTGGGTGGTGCTGGAAGAAAACGTGCTGCGCCAGCGCCTCACTACCGATATCGCCACCCAGGGCGGGCAATTCGACGTGCTGACCATCGGCACCTACGAAACCCCGCTATGGGGTGCCAAGCACTGGCTGGAACCCCTGGCCCCACTGCCGGCCAATTACGACGCTGACGATATCTTCCCCTCGGTACGCCAGGGCCTGTCGGTCAACGGCACCTTGTATGCCTTGCCGTTCTATGGCGAAAGCACCGTCACCTATTACCGTACCGACCTGTTCAATCAGGCAGGCCTGAGCATGCCGGCGCACCCCACCTGGACCCAGCTCGGTGAGTTCGCGTCCAAGCTCACCGCCAAGGACAAGGACCAGTACGGTATGTGCCTGCGTGGCAAGGCTGGCTGGGGCGAAAACATTGCCTTGCTGAGCACCATGGCCAACGCCTTTGGGGCACGCTGGTTCGACGAACAGTGGAAGCCCGAACTGACCAGCCCCGAGTGGACCGCTGCCGCCAACTTCTACGTCAACACCCTCAAGCAATATGGGCCGCCGGGCGTGTCCAGCAACGGCTTCAACGAAACCCTGGCGCTGTTCAACAGCGGCAAATGCGCGATCTGGGTCGATGCCAGCGTGGCCGGTTCCTTCACCACCGATAACACTCAGAGCAAGGTCGCCGACCGCGTAGGTTTTGCCGCCGCGCCTACCGAAGTCACCGATAAAGGGTCCTCGTGGCTCTACGCCTGGTCCCTGGCGATTCCGGCCACCTCCAAGCACAAGGACGCCGCGAAGGCCTTTATCAACTGGGCGACTTCCAAGGACTACATCCAATTGGTGGCCGACAAAGAAGGCATCACCAACGTACCGCCAGGCACCCGCCAGTCCACCTACAACGAGGCGTACCTGAAAGCGGCGCCCTTTGCCCAGGTGACCCTGGAGATGATGAAGCACGCCGACCCTGCACACCCGTCGGCCAAGCCGGTGCCGTACGTGGGCATCCAGTACGTGACGATCCCTGAGTTCCAGGCGATTGGCACGTCGGTCGGCAAACTGTTCTCGGCTGCGCTGACCGGCGGCATGTCGGTTGACCAGGCCCTGTTGCAGGCGCAGTCCAGCACCGAGCGCGAGATGAAACGCGCCGGCTACCCGAAATAATGTTCACAGGACACCTCAATGAAACGACTCGAAGGTAAGAGCGCGCTGATCACCGGATCAGCACGCGGGATCGGCCGCGCCTTTGCCCAGGCCTACATCGCCGAGGGCGCCACCGTGGCCATCGCCGATATCAACCTGCAACGCGCCCAGGCCACCGCCACCGAACTGGGCCCGCAAGCCTACGCGGTGGCAATGGATGTCACTGACCAGGCCTCCATCGACGGCGCGATTGCTGCCGTGGTGGCCCAGGCCGGCAAGCTGGATATCCTCATCAATAACGCCGCGCTATTCGACCTCGCGCCTATTGTCGACATCACCCGCGACAGTTACGAGCGGCTGTTCTCGATCAACGTCGCCGGCACATTGTTCACCCTGCAGGCCGCCGCGCGGCAGATGATCAGCCAGGGGCACGGCGGCAAGATCATCAACATGGCCAGCCAGGCCGGACGGCGGGGCGAGGCGTTGGTGGCGATCTACTGCGCGACCAAGGCGGCGGTGATCAGCCTTACCCAATCGGCGGGGCTGAACCTGATCAAGCAGGGCATCAACGTCAACGCCATTGCCCCCGGCGTGGTCGAGGGTGAGCACTGGGACGGAGTGGATGCGTTGTTTGCCAGGCATGAAGGGTTGGCGCCAGGCGAGAAAAAGAAGCGGGTTGGGGAGGCGGTGCCCTTTGGGCGGATGGGGACGGCGGCGGACCTGACCGGGATGGCGATCTTCCTGGCCTCGAAGGAGGCCGACTATGTGGTGGCCCAGACCTATAACGTCGACGGCGGCAATTGGATGAGTTGACTGCAGGCCGAGTAAAAATGCGGGAGCGGGCTTGCTCGCGACTGCGGCCGTTTGAAGAACCGCGGTTTCTGTAGCGATGCCGCGGTCATGGTGTGGTAGAACGGCAGCTTGACGCTGCCATCAGCCACTGCGTTAAGTGGATGCCAGGCCACAGGAGAACGACCATGCCCCTTGCGAAAACCGCCATTGCTTCATTCGACGTGGATGCCCAGAAGAGCTTCACGCCACTGTGCCCCAACGAGCTACCGGTAGCGGGCGGTGACCAGATCGGTGCCGAACTCAATTACATGGCCAGCCTCGCCGGCCATCGCGTCGGCAGCAAGGACGCTCACACCCCGCACGCGCCCTGGGTGGTGTCGCAGCACAGCGAGATGCTACAACCGACGGGCCTGGCCCACGCCGATGTAACCTGGGTGAGCCACTGCGTACCGGGCACCGAAGGCTTCACCTTGCTGGACGAGTTGCCCACGCCCTACGACTACGATTACTTCATCTGGAAAGGTGTCGAACCCGACCTGCACCCCTACGGTGCCTGCTACCACGACCTGCACGACAAGTTGTCGACCGGCGTCATCGAGTACCTCAGGGCCCAGGGCGTTAGCCGCGTGATCGTCGGCGGCCTGGCCCTGGACTACTGCGTCAAGACCACCGCGTTGCAACTGCTCAGCGCTGGCCTTGAAGTGGTCTTGCACCTGCCGGCGTGCCGAGGCATCACGCAGGAGGGCGGCGTACAGGCGGTCAATGATCTGCTCAAGGCCGGTGCCCAGATCAGCAGCAGCCGCGAAGAACTGGTGGCGTTGGCCACACGTTGATGGCCGAGGTCGACTTGATTGGCTGGAATGATCGCTGTCGTGTGTCAGCCCGTTCCTATCTCAAGGCGTCCTCTTAAGCGTCTACGCGGCCACGGATCGGAACAACGCGGCCGCCCGTCGTTCTGCGCTCAACACTCGATGCAATATCGATGGATTCGTTAGTGTGAGTGCAATGATAAATAAAGTCGGCGCGATCACTGTTGTTATTCATGTTCTATTCTCTTAGTGCGCAACCTTGCTTGCCTTACAGGCTTCAGATGATTGATGGCCGCGCGCTTTCGATCACCCGTCGTTCGTCCAGTACTCTGCTTTTGGTGTACTGTTAAAAGACTTACCTACCAGAGGTTTCCAATGTCTAAGCTTGCCGAATTCCGCCAGCTCGAAAAACACCTCGCCGAACAGCTCCAGGCACTCGAAGCGTTGAAGGGTGATGTTGGCCTCAAGAAAGAAATCGAATTCGAAACGAAGCTTCGGGATTTGCTCGCGAAATATGGTTACAGCTTGAAAAACGTGATCAACCTGCTGGATCCGCAAGCCGGCCGACGCGCCTCTTTAGCCGCGCCGAAAACCGGTACACGCAAAGCCCGCCAGGTTAAGGTCTACAAGAATCCGCACACCGGCGAGACCATTGAAACCAAGGGCGGCAATCACAAAGGGTTGAAAGAGTGGAAAGCTGAACATGGTTCGGCCACCGTGGAATCCTGGCTCGCCCAATGATCATCGCTTGAGGTAAAAATGGGCCCAACGAGGGCCCATTTTCAGTTAACCGCTGGCTGGCTTGAACCTCGACACGGCTGCCAATCGTCCCTTCGTTCAATCACACGTTCAGGGCACTTCGACTTGGCATCTTAATGACGGTCAGCCAGGAGTTTCTTTACCTCGTCAATGATCAAGTCGATATTAAACGGTTTCTCCAACACAACATTGAACAAGTCAGATCTCTGCATGCCAATGTGCGCCTGGGCGCCGCTGATCAGAATAATCGGCAAGTGTTTAACGGAGGGCAGGGCTCGTACGGCTTTGGCGAATTCGAGTCCATCCATCACCGGCATCATGAAATCGGTGATGATCAAGTCGGGGCGCTCTCTCTCAAGCACTTCAAGTCCCTTTTGACCGTGGCCTGCCTTCACGACCATGAACCCCTCATCCTCTAGCGCGAAGCCAAGAATGTCAGCGATCAAATACTCGTCGTCGACGACCAGAATGGTGGTCATGTGAATATAACCCGAATCAAAGACTTAGGAAGTTGAACCAGGCAGCGATGAATGACTGGATGTGGGTGGCTCATTGCTTGAAGCCTTTTTCAGATCAACGTCTTGGTCACGGATCACCATCTCAAAACGAGAGGGGTCGTAGGAGCTGTCTCGTACTTTAAGAATAGAGAGGGTCCTGCATAGTTCAGACTGATTCTCGAAGAAGCGCATAAGCATCAGGTTATCAACGAAACTGGACAGGTCAGAGTTGGGTGCGCTGACCTCCGAGCCGAAGAGATCACGCATTTCCCAGGACGCGAACACCGTTACTCCTCTGGCGCGAAGCTCGTTCATCAGCGCACTTAGAAAGTCGGTGATCCGTGCTGGGTTGGTCGAAACCCGCGTCATGCCGCTGAGGCTATCGATAAAAACACGCTTGATGCCCTTTTCCTCGACAATTTTCAGGAGTCGGGCGCCCAAGCCATCCAGCAGGCCTTCGGTGGTGGGTTGCCAGGCGATGCTCAAGGCGCCGCTTTTTTCCATACCTTCTACATCGACCCCCAGGGAGACACCTTTCAAGCGCAGTCGCTGTGGGCTTTCATAGAATCCAAACAGCAAGCCGGGTGCTTCAGGTGTGGACTCGCCGAGGAACTTGAGCCCCAGGGTCGTTTTACCTATTCCTGAGGGGCCCATGACCAGCGTCACGCTGGAGCTGTACAGACCGCCACCCAGTATGGTGTCTAACGAGGCGACGCCGCTGGCGATGCGCGTCAAGTCGGCACTGTCGAGTGCTGACGGGTGGCTGTAGAGGCTTTCCAGCCGTGGATAAACCACTAACCCATGATCGTTGATTTCACACTCGTGGAGGCCCGTCATCGCTCCGCTACCGCGAGTCTTTCGCAGTTGAATACGACGTACTGAGCGCGTGCCATAAAGCTCCTCACCCATTTCGATCACACCATCGACCATCGTGTGCTCTGGACTACCGTCATCCAGGCGGGAGCTGGTAAGAAATAACACGGTGCAACCCGCAAAGGCGGCGTGGCCTTGTAACTCAGAGATGAATTTTTTGGTGTCAATGTGCGAGTCAGCTCTGGAGCGTGCGTTGAGTAAACCGTCCACCACCATCACGGTTGCTTTCTGACGGCTTATCTCGCGCCGAAGCAGCTTCACTACTTCGTCAAGACCCTCGTTTTCCAAGGTGTCAAATGCGCTGACGAACTGGATTTCGGCGCCTACTTTGGAGGCGTCGTAAAAGCTGAGGGTAGAAAGAAATTGAAAAAGCCGGTCGTGCGATTCAGCCAGGAGCGTCGCAACCAGTACCCGCCCTCCATTATTCGCGTGATGGAATCCAAGTTGGTTGGCGAGGATCGTTTTGCCGGACCCTGGACGGCCCTGAATAATGTATGAGGAGCCCGCAACCAGTCCCCCCTTGAGCAGAGCATCCAGCCCTTCGATTCCGCTTTGAAGGCGTTTAAGCTTTTCCACAATGCGACCCTGATATGAAGACAGGCTATTCAAGCCGAATTAAGTTGAATGCTAACGTCAATTGCGTGTTGGGGCCATCCATCCCTTGGACAGGGATGGGCATGGTAGCAGGTGCCTATTTTTCCGTCGAATGACGGCTCTATTGTGAGTCTTGGCAACGGTGTCGCCCCTGCTAGACCGCTTGTTTTCGCATGAGGTGTTGAGAGGACAATGACGGAGCTCGGCAATTCAAATCATTTTCGAGTTCTGGCCAACAGCCTCTTGCACGGAACGTCGCGAGTTCTAAAAAACGGCGCTATTTGCCGTACAGCATTGTTGCGCAGTGACCAGGGGTAGTATTGGGACTTGGCCGGCAGGCATTAAACGCTTAACGCGCGCTAAGGCTTGATTCCAGAATGAAGCGGTTGCCTGGACCCTACGATCAAACCAGCCGTATCCAGTGAACGTCATCAGCAGCGATCCCAGCACATGCGGTAATCGTTGCTGCGGCTTATCGCAGCCGACCCTCTTGAAGCGACTACAGCGACTGGACTGCTTATTTGCATGCTTGTCGTCACTGCACAAGACTCACACGTATCTACTTCACACTTTCAGCGTTTGCGGCCTTGTTTCGACGGCAACGCTGCGAGCAGTAGCGGACCTCATCCCAACAGCGCGCCCATTTTTTGCGCCAGGCAAAATCTAATCCGCAGACCGCGCACTTTTTGACCGGCAGTTCGCTCTTCTTCACAACGATTCCCCTGCATCGAGCCTGGCGAGCAGTTCCTGGCCGCGATCCCACAGCGCTTGTTGTTTGGGTTCAGTCATCCGGTCGAGGTTTTTGTAGACCATGCCCAAGCGCTGATTGCTGCGCAGAAGGTCTGCGTGGCGCATCAGGAAATGCCAGTAGAGTGAATTGAAAGGGCAGGCGTCGTCGGTCGTGCTTTCACTGACCTTGTAGACGCAGGTGCGGCAGTAGTCAGACATGCGCTTTATATATTGGCCACTGGCGCAATAAGGCTTGGAACCCAGGTACCCGCCGTCGGCGTGCATGACCATACCCAGTGTATTGGGCAGTTCGACCCAGTCGAACGCGTCCATGTAAATTGCCAGGTACCAGTCGCAGATCTGAGTCGGGGTGATGCCTGCGAGCAGCGCGAAGTTGCCGGTCACCATCAACCGCTGGATATGGTGGGCATAGGCATGTTTCAAACTTTGGCCGATCGCCTGGCTCATGCACTTCATTTGGGTGTTGCCCGTCCAGTAGAACGCTGGAAGCGGCCGGTTGTTGCCAAACAGATTGCCGCCGGCGTAGTCGGGCATTTTCAGCCAGTAGACGCCCCGTACATATTCACGCCAACCTATGAGTTGACGAATAAAACCTTCGGCGGCGTTTAATGGAATCCTGTGGGCCCAATACGCCGACTCAACGTCACGGCACAGCTGACGCAGGTCCAACAGGCCAATATTGAGCGCGGCGCTGATCCGGGCATGAAACAGGAAGGGTTCATCACTGGCCATTGCATCTTGGTAGTCGCCGAACGCTGCCAGCCCCCAGTCGAGGAAATACTCCCACAACGCCTGGGCATCGGCGTGTGTGACCGGGTAGTCGAACGTGTCGAAGCTGCCATAGTGACTGGAGAAATGTTCGGCTACCAACGCAAGCACATCCTGGGTGATCGCATCTGGCTTGAAGCGGGCCGGTGACGGCGGGATGACGCCCTTGGGCAATGCCTTGCGGTTGTCCGCATCAAAGTTCCAGGCGCCTCCGACCGGGCTCCCATCGCCATTGAGTAATAACCCGCTTTTGCGACGCATCTCGCGGTAGAAGAACTCCATGCGCAGTTGCTTCTTGCCCTTGGCCCAGTCAGAGAATTCGGTGCGCGTGCAAAGGAACCGACTGTCGGGATGCCATTGGATGGCCAGCCCACAGTCCTTGAGGGCGTGTTCCAGGCGCCAGTCGCCGCACTCCGTGATATGTATTTCATCGGAATGCGTCAATGCCTGCCAGCGCTGCAGTTCGCCTTTGACGGTTCCACTGTTTTTCGGATCATCAAGCGTGACGTATTGCACCTGGAACCCTTGCTGTCGTAACGCCTCGGCGAAATGACGCATGGCACTGAAGATCAGGATGATTTTCTGCGGGTGATGGGGCACATGGCTGGCTTCTTCCATCACCTCGACCAGTAGAACCGTGTCACGGTCCTTGTTGAGCCCTTGCAGTGAGGCAAGGTCGAAAGATAACTGGTCGCCCAAGACCAGGCACAGCCGGTTCGACTTCTTCATTCAGTAAGTTCCAGCTGAGTGTGGGTGCCAGGTAGCCGTCATCGGAGGAAAGTCGTTTGCAGTGGACACCAAAGAATCATTAATGCGTTGGGTCCTGAAGCATTGGGGACGTGGATTGCCATTGAGCCAGTTGAACCTTCAAGTGTTCGACTTCCGCTTCCAGTTCGCGCACACGCGCGACAGCCTCGAATTCGGCGCTCACGTCCTTCTGGATCCCGATGTAATAAGTCAGTTGGTCAGCGTCGTTGAATACCGGGGTAATCGACAGCTCATTCCAGAACGCACTGCCGTCTTTACGGTAGTTGCGAATGATCTGCCGGCAAGGGCGATGGTTCTTTATCGCCTCGCGAATAACGGCCAAGCCGGCTTGGTCCCGGTCATCGCCCTGCAGGAAGCGGCAGTCCTGATACAGGATGTCGTCGACGCTGTAGCCCGTCAGGCGCTGGAAGGCGGGGTTGGCATAGATCAGGATGTTCTCATCGCCTTCCTGCTCGGCAATCACAATGCCGTCATCGGAGGTTTCAACCATCAATTTCAGCAGTTCTGCGTCGATCATTTTCAGAGCCCCTATGAGTTTCAAGCCATTCTATAACAACCTGGCTGATCTGGATTTCCAGAAGTGCTAGGGCATTTTTCCATGGTGGCTCGACCGTTTGGACACTCGAACGCGTACCCACAAGCCACTGTTACACCCGTTCGCAGTCAAACGTAGTCGGCTCAAGTGTTTTTCGTACCAACCCACACTGTCGACGTGTATTGAATACCGGAGGGCACCCCGTTTAGACCCTTTATTGCCGATGGCCCTGCGGACGTCTTTCGAGGGTAAATCATCGACGCTGGCGGGCGTTCTTTCTTCGTAAAATAAGACTGCATTGAAAGACAAAGACACTGCCAGGCGCCGCGCCGCCAGCATCACGTCGATTGTGAACCGATGCCCTTTGGCCAGGTAGGACACGCTGTGATGAGCGCGCCAAGAAGGGCAGGTTCCGTCCGAAATTTTTACGGCTTCTTTACGGTAGAGGGCGTTGCTCGCAACGATACTGGCGTCGTTTTTTTGATCCTCTACGCGCCTCGTTTTTCCGATGGCCCTGAAAGAGTGCAATGACCAAGGATTGCGTGCATTCACTCCCCCTGATAATTGAGAGATGCGCCCCTTGAGTGAGACAGCGACCGCCGTAAATGAACACTCCCCTTCCAAGACGTCAGGGGTGGGCTTGCTCGTCGCTGCGGTCGGGGTAGTTTATGGGGATATTGGCACCAGCCCCCTCTATACATTGAAGGAGGTTTTTTCCGGCCATTATGGCGTTCAGGTCAATCACGACGGTGTGCTGGGCATTCTGTCACTGATCTTTTGGTCATTGATCTGGGTCGTCTCGATCAAGTACGTGCTGTTTATTCTTCGCGCCGACAACCAGGGCGAAGGCGGCATCATGGCGTTGACAGCGTTGGCCCGCCGCGCAGCAGCGCCTTATCCGCACATGAGTAAAGTCCTGGTTCTGCTTGGCCTGTTCGGTGCAGCGCTTTTTTACGGGGACAGCATGATCACCCCCGCGATTTCTGTGCTCTCGGCGGTGGAAGGGTTACAGCTCGCCTTTGACGGAATAGAACACTGGGTCGTGCCACTGTCGGTGATCGTGCTGGTGGCGTTGTTCTTGATACAGAAACATGGCACGGCTCGCATCGGTGTCCTGTTTGGCCCGGTCATGGTGCTATGGTTCGTGGTGTTGGGTGCCCTCGGGATCTACGGTATCTTGCAGCGCCCCGAAGTGCTGCAAGCGCTCAACCCTGCTTGGGCGGTACAGTTTTTCGTCGCCCATCCGGGAATAGGCGTGGCAATACTGGGTGCTGTCGTATTGGCGTTGACCGGCGCCGAAGCACTGTATGCCGACATGGGCCACTTTGGTCGCAAACCGATCTCGCGTGCCTGGTTCATGCTGGTATTGCCTGGCCTGGCGCTCAATTACTTTGGCCAGGGTGCCCTGATCCTGGAGAACCCGGAGGCGGTGCGCAATCCATTCTATTTGCTCGCGCCTAGCTGGGCGTTGCTCCCCATGGTCGCGCTGTCCACACTGGCTACCATCATCGCTTCTCAAGCAGTGATCTCCGGTGCTTTTTCCCTGACGCGCCAGGCGATCCAGCTAGGGTACGTGCCCCGGATGTTTATCCAGCACACCTCCAGCCAGGAGCAGGGTCAGATTTACATCGGCACCGTCAACTGGGCATTGATGGTGGGTGTGGTACTGCTGGTGATCGGCTTCGAGTCTTCCAGTAACTTGGCGGCTGCGTATGGCGTGGCTGTCACAGGTACTATGTTGATCACCACCATTCTGTCTTCAGCCGTGGCCCTGCTGCTCTGGAAAACACCGCGCTGGGTGGCTATCCCGCTGCTGCTCGGTTTTCTACTGGTCGACAGCTTGTACTTCGCGGCCAATGCGCCGAAGATTTTCCAGGGGGGTGCGTTCCCGGTGATCGCCGGTATCGGGTTGTTCATCTTGATGACCACGTGGAAGCGGGGGCGCAAAATCATCGTCGAGCGGCTGGACGAGACCGCGCTGCCCCTGCCGTTGTTCATCAGTAGCATCCGTTCGCAGCCGCCGCACCGGGTGCAAGGTACAGCGGTTTTCCTGACCGCCAGGGCGGATGCCGTTCCCCATGCACTCTTGCACAACCTCTTGCATAACCAGGTGCTGCACGAGCAAGTGGTGCTTCTCACCGTAGTGTCCGAAGACAGCCCTCGAGTGAGTGCAGACCAACGGTTTGAGGTCGAAGCTTATGGAGAAGGGTTCTTCCGTGTCAGCCTCCACTTCGGTTTCATGGAGGAGCCCGACGTTCCCATGGCCTTGAAGCTGTGTCATTTGAATGAGCTGGATTTCAGCCCGATGCGCACGACCTATTTTCTCAGTCGTGAGACAGTGATCCCGACCCAGCGTATTGGCATGGCACGCTGGCGAGAAAACCTGTTCGCGTTTCTGCTGAAGAACGCCAACAGCAACCTCAAGTATTTCAAATTGCCATTGAACAGGGTGATTGAACTGGGTACTCAAGTGGAGATGTAACACACTCGTACGTCACCATTCGCCTTGCTTTCGGTCAACCCCTGTCGATGACGGTTCACGACGCGCCTACCAGGGTAGGCGCTCTCCGTCGTAAGCAAAGAAGTGGCCGCTGTCGGCAGGCTCCAAGCGGTCAATCAGCGTTAACAATTCGCGTGCAGCAATGTCTGCTGGTCTCGCGGCAGAAGCCCCACGAAAGGGCTGTGACAAGCCCGAGATCACCGTGCCGGGATGCAGGCTCAGCAAGCGCGCCTGGGGACGGGTTCGTGCCAGTTCGATTGCCGCGGTTTTAATCAGCATGTTCAATGCCGCCTTGGAAGCGCGATAGGCGTACCAGCCGCCCAGGCGGTTATCACCGATGCTACCGACCTTGGCAGAGAGCATTGCCATTGCGCCCTGAGGGTCTAGCAACGGCAGGAAGTAACGCAACACCAGGGCGGGCCCCACAGTATTGACTTGAAATACCGAATGCAGTGCATCTGCTTCAATCGCGGCGTAACTTTTTTCAGGCTTTATTCCCTCGCGATGGAGCAGGCCGGCTGCATGCAAGATCAACTGATACGGTGCTTCTCCAGTCAATTCTGCGGCCGCTCTGGCGATACTGTCCGCATCCTCCAGGTCCAGGCATGGAACGCTGTTGCGCCCCAGCTCACGTACGCCCGCACACCGTGGATCCTGATTGAGCCATTCACAAAAAGCCGAGCCGAGCGCACCACTGGCGCCAATCACCAAGGCACGATAGCCCTCGCCAAGGGAATTCATCTTGAACGCACTGTTCATCTAGTCTCTCCCACCGTCTGGCGCGATGTGTTGGCGTTAACCCAGTCGTCCTATCAGTTGCAGGAACTCGTGACGTGTAGGGGAGGATTCACGAAAGGCGCCCAGCATCACCGATGAGGTCATCACCGAATTTTGTTTCTCCACGCCCCGCATCATCATGCACATGTGCTTGGCCTCGATCACCACCGCAACGCCGGCGGCATCGGTGATGTGCTGAATGGCGTCGGCAATTTGTTTTGTGAGGTTCTCCTGGATCTGTAGGCGGCGAGCGAACATATCCACCACTCGGGCGACCTTTGACAGGCCCAGCACCCTTCCGGTGGGGATGTACGCGACATGAGCCTTGCCGATGAAGGGCAGCATGTGATGCTCACATAACGAATACAGTTCGATGTCGCGCACGATGACCATCTCATCATTCTGCGATTCGAATAACGCGCCGTTTACCACGCTTTCCAGGTCCATCGTGTAGCCGTTGCACAGGTACTGCATCGCTTTGGCCGCCCGCGTGGGCGTGTCCAGCAAGCCTTCGCGCTCAGGGTTCTCGCCTACGCCGACGAGAATTTCACGGTATTGATCTGCTAATGACGGGTTCATGTTGATTCCTCGCAGCGTTGACTCAGGTTCTTCGTTGGGCCAATGACAAGACGAAGTTTTCTAGACGTGCTTTATTTTCGACGCGGGCTTCTTGTCGGACTCGGGTTCTGACTGCGCCACCGTGCAACGGTTATCGACACAGCGACGACCACCGTCCGGGTGAGGTAACCACGCCAAATGGGGACGTAAGCGGCAGAAAAGGCGATAACCCAATTCAAACAGCGGGCGCAATGCACGCCATGTCAGTGGCGTGGCCCAAAACCCCAGGCCAGCGGCTCGCCAGCTCCACAGGGTGGCGTCCAAGCCGGTTAGCCAGCGACCATCAGCGAAACGCGCATGCAGTGAGGACTGCATCTGCTCGACTGTGAAACCAAGTGCCTTGGCGTCAAACCCAGCGCTGCTGATGTCGACAAACAGCAGTCGATTATCAGAGGCGTGCCGTTGCAGGATCCGGATTTCGCGCGCACACAGCGGGCATTCACCGTCAAAGTACAGCGTCAGCGGCCAATCCGTATTGTTGTACATGGTGTATGGTCTTGTATAGGTTTTGTACAAGATATGCTTAAAGAAACGGACTGACAATGAGCATGAGTGTTTTGCCGTGCCATGGACCCTGACGCGCCGTTGCGTGGGCGGATCGCCCGTTCGTTCGACAGGGAGGTTCCTGGCGGCAAGGTACGCTAGGGCGTGCGCGTCATCGGGGGAGATGCCCAACAATTAAAAAAGCCGCCCCTGAGATCAGGGGCGGCCTGGTTGTCCTGCCGGGTAGGTACTCAATTCCCTCTGTAGGTAGAGAAACCGTACGGGCTGAGCAGCAAGGGAATGTGGTAGTGCGGGACAGTGCCGTCCACCTCAAAAATCACCGGTACCTCCGGGAAGAAACTTGAGGTGTTGTGGGCGGCGAACCATTCACCGGTTTTGAAGGTGACACGGTAAGTGCCTTTCTCCAGGGCCTGACCTTCCGGGTACAGCCCGGTCACACGACCTTGTTCGTTCGTCGTTGCATGGTTGAGCATGTTCCAGCTCTTCCCGGACTGTTTTTCCAGGGTGACATTGACACCCGCTGACGGCAGGCCATCTTGTAGGTTGAGCACATGCACGCTGAGCGGGTTGGTTGCCGCTGATGCCAGCGACGATACGACACTCAATACGATGCCAGCGAACAGGGTTTTCAATACAGTCATGATCATGTCCTTAGTGTTTGACGGCAGGTAGGATTTTGTTGATAGCGGCTAATGCACACCCTTCATCGGTTGCTGCCCCACCGGCTCCGGCCATTCCGATAGCCCCGATGACTTGCCCCTCAAACAGCAACGGCACGCCGCCGCCTAGCAGCAACAGTTCATCCAGGGTGTTGAGGTTCTCAGCATCCGGCGTCGTGCGGGCACGTTCTGCCAATAGCCGTGTTGGGGTCTTGGTCGACAGCGCGGTGTAGGCTTTTCGCTGAGCCGCCAGCGTGTTGTGCGGGCCGACATCGTCGTCGCGTTGGACGGCGACCAAGTTGCCGCCACGGTCGACGACTGCGCCAACGGCGGTGCGCCCCTGGGCATGACAGGCTGCCAGCGCGGCATTCAATAAGTCATTGGCCATTGCCAGTGACACGTCCTTGCGCTGCACAACGTGGTCGGGCGTTGCAACGGCGAGCGCAGAGCTCATTGCGAGAGGCACCAGCAATGAAGTGGATAGGCTTTTACGCATGCTTTTTCCTGTGTTTGGTCTGGCTGAGTCATTGCCAGGCATGATGACCCGAGCGCTCCGTCAGAATGATTGCCTCATCATTACCAATATGTAATGTAACGAAACGGTCTGGCGCGCTAGCCTATGCGCCAGCCTTGGAGGAAAAGATGCGTATCCTGGTCGTTGAAGATGAAGCCAAAACAGCGGATTACCTCCACAAAGCCCTGACTGAATCTGGCTACGTGGTCGAAGTCGCCCTGGATGGCCTGGAGGGCCAGTACCTGGCGCAGGAAAGTGAGTTCGACTTGATCATTCTGGACGTCATGCTGCCGGGCCTGGATGGATGGCAATTGCTTCAGGTCATTCGGCGCAAGTGGCAAACCCCGGTGCTTTTTCTCACCGCCCGTGATTCCGTGGAAGACCGGGTCAAGGGGCTCGAGTCAGGGGCCGATGATTACCTCGTCAAACCCTTTTCCTATGCCGAGTTGTTGGCACGTGTACGGACCTTGCTACGCAGGGGGCCGCCCCGTGAGGTCGAGCAGTTTTTGGTCGCCGACCTGAGCCTGGATCTGTTGCGACGCAAGGTCACGCGCAGGGGCGAACGCCTGATCCTGACCAACAAGGAGTTTGCCCTCTTGCACCTGCTGGTCAGCCGAGAAGGGGAGGTGCTCTCGCGCTCGTTGATTGCCTCGCAGATCTGGCAGATGAACTTTGACAGTGACACCAATGTGGTCGATGTCGCCATCCGTCGACTGCGGGCCAAGGTGGACGACCCCTATGCGCTCAAGCTGATACATACCGTGCGAGGCATTGGCTACATGCTCGAGGTGCAATCCTGAAACTGTTCCCGCGTGCCCTGAGCCTGCGCCTGGCGGTCATGTTCGCGCTGGTCAGTGCGCTGCTGCTGGGTTCCATCGGTTTTTATCTTTATCAATCGTTACAACGGGAAATCGCCTGGCGCGATGACCAGGCGCTGCTAGGTCGCCTGGAGCGTATGCAAGCGTTGCTAAACGACAGCGTCAGCGTCGAGCAACTACGACATCGACCCAAGCTCTACGAAAATATGCTGGGCAACCGTGACAACCTGCTCTGGATTGTCGACGGCTCCGGTCAGGCGCTGATCGAAATCAACCCCGTCGGCATGAGCGTGCCCACGTTGCCTGCCGCAACCCAGGCCCGGCTCGGTGACGGCGATGCTTCGCAGGGAGTCCGACTGGCCTGGAAGGATGTCATGCAGGGGGGACGAAGCTTGACCCTGATTGCTGGCAAGTTGTTAGGTGAGCGTGAGCAGATGCTGGGGGCTTACCGACTCAAGCTCTGGCTCGCCATGTCAGTCGGGGCTTTGTTGGCGTTTGTGCTGGGCGGGTGGGTCAGTCGACGAGGCTTGCAACCGGTGCGTATGCTGGCGCAACGCGCGGCCAGTATCGATGCACACCATCTGCATCTGCGGCTGGATGAGTTCAACGAACTGACTGAGCTGCAAGCGCTCAGCCAGGCGCTTAATCAAATGCTTGCACGCCTTGAAGACGGGTTCGCCCAGCTGTCACGCTTCTCGGAAGACCTCGCCCATGAGATGCGCACCCCGCTCAGCAACCTGATGGGGCATACCCAGCAAAGCCTGAGGCACAGTCGGTCGGTCGAGGACTATCAAAACCTGTTGGTGTCCAATCAAGAGGAATATGAGCGCCTGGCGCGAATGATCGACAGCATGCTTTTTCTCGCGCGTACCGAGCAGTCGCAAGCCTCCGTGCACGACGATCCCATCAACCTGCATGATCTGGTCGAGCAACTGTGTGAGTATTTCGAAGGCGTCGCGCAAGAACGCGATATGACGCTGGTCAATCATGCCCACGCCCAGTTGCGTGCTGATCCGGTGTTGATCCGTCGAGCGTTGGCTAACGTGGTGGCCAATGCACTGCGTTATGGATCGCCTGCGACGGACGTGGTTATCAACAGTGTGGTGTGGGAGGACAGGGTCGAGGTCTCTGTACACAACCAAGGCCCGCCGATTTCAGCGGAGCATCTACCTCGGCTGTTTGAACGGTTCTACCGGTGTGATCCGTCACGCAACCAGCCCGATGATTCCGGTGGCCTGGGGCTGGCAATCGTGCGCTCGATCATGCAATTGCATGGCGGACGGGTGACAGTGGAGAGCGATCAATCAGGCACGACCTTCCGCTTGGCGTTTCCTACTTGACTGCCAAGCGCGCTGCCTGAGCGCGCCCGTCATGTCAGCCTACCGCTCGATCGACCGGCTCCAGCGCGCATTCCACTCGGGCCGCGCCTGGTTGACCTGGTCCCAGTCAATCGAAATGGCGGGCTGCAGATAACCCTGCATCGCTTCCACCCGTGCGCGGGTCTTGTCGGTGGTGGGGGTGGTCGGGTTGGACGGAATCTGATCACCTTCCTCCAGCGCCGGCGCCTGGGCCTCGGCGGTCAGCAGGAAGGCCGCGAGTTTTTGCGCCAGCTCCGGCTGGTCATTGCGCGCGATCACGCATTCGGCCACGTTCAGCACCACGGCGCCTTCCTTGGGTTGCGCATACTCCATGGGCACGCCAAGCAGCTTCTGGGTGGCGACCTGGGTTGGGGTGAGGGGGAAGATCGCGGCTTCGTCGGTCTGTACCATCTCGGAGATTTTTGCCGAGCTGGCAATGTATTCCAGCACGTTGGGGCCAACGGTCTTCGGCCAGGCCTTGAAGCCTGGGTCGACATTGGTCTCGTCGCCACCCTGGATGCGGTTGAACATCAGGAAACCGTGCAGGCCGAAAGTGGACGAAGCCAGCGACTGGAACACGACCTTTTCCTTGAAGCGCGGGTCGGCCAGGTCCATCCACGAGGTGGGCGCGGCCCAGCCCTTTTCCTTGAACATCTTGGCGTTGTAGCCCAGGCCGGTGACGCCGAGGGTCACGGCCACGGCTTCGTCCTTGATTTTGGCCTTGGCCGGGATCTGTTCCAGGGGCTGGCTGGGCGCGAGCTTGTCGCACAAGCCCATGGATATGGCGCGGTACATGATGCCGTCGTCGAGGAACATCACGTGCATCTGTGGGTTGTCTTTGTTGGCCTGGACCTTGGCGAGAATGTCCGACGAAGTGCCGGGCACGATCACCACCTTGACGTTATTGGCCTTTTCGAAGGCGGGCAGCACCTTGTCGGCGTACACCCGTTCCATGGTGCCGCCGTTCATGCCCAGGTACAGCGTGGGCGCGGCGTGCGCGGTGGAGGCGAGCAGGGCGAGGGACAAGCAGGACAGCGCAATACGTGGGTTCATGGATGTTTTTCCTCTCAGGCTTGGAAACGACGGATGGAAAACGCTTCGATAGGGTGGCGACTGGCCCCGTCGCAGACGAGCTCTGCCAGGGCTTCACCCACCGCGGGACCGAGCTGGAACCCGGCGCCGGCAAAGCCGAAACCGTGGAGCAGGCCAGGTTGGGTACTGCTGGGACCGATCACCGGTTCGTGATCGGGGAGGTAACCTTCGGTGCCGCTCCAGGTGCGAATCGCCTGGGCACCCTTGAGAAACGGGTAGAGCTCGGCGGCATTGCGCAGTATCTCCAGCACCGCTGCCTGGCCTGGGCGCGCGGTC
The DNA here is from genome assembly GCF_002980075.1 of Pseudomonas sp. MYb13. NCBI lineage: Bacteria > Pseudomonadati > Pseudomonadota > Gammaproteobacteria > Pseudomonadales > Pseudomonadaceae > Pseudomonas > Pseudomonas sp. MYb13. The sequence goes on from NZ_PCQI01000007.1 coordinate 229,385, forward strand.
AGCGGGCCAAGGGCAAAGCCGCGACCGCCGCCGAGGATGCAATTGCCCCGGGCGACCTGCCGCGCGTAAATACCGCCGCCTTCCACCCCCGTGCTCACATTCATCACCACTGGCAGCGGCTCGGTGACCAGCATCGCCGGGTGCGCCGAGGTGATCGGCACCGCTTCGCCAAACTGCGCAGCGACGGTGCCGGCCCAGGCGCCCGCACAGTTCAGCAACCACGGCGCTTGTAGATGCAGGCCGGTGGCGCAGTGCACGTGGAACTGGCGGCTGTCATGTTCGATGCGGACCACTTCGGCCTGCTCGTACACCACTGCGCCGCAGCGCTGCGCGGCACGGGCGAAGGCCGGGGACACTACGCGTGGATTGGCGTGGCCGTCTTGCGGACACAACGAGGCGCCCACGGCGATATCGCCAACCCAGGGGAAGCGTGCGCGCAGCTCGGCGTGATCGAGCAACTGCAAGCCCAGGCCAAAGCCACGGGTCTGCACGGCGTACGCCTGCAGCGCGGCAAAATCAGTGTGGCTGCGCGCCAGTTTCAAATGCCCGGAGCGTACGTATTCGCCGTCGATACCGATCAATCCCGGCAAGTCGGCCCACAGTTGATGAGCACGCTGTGACAGCGGCAATTGATGCAATGGCCGGCCCTGGCGGCGCACACCGCCATAATTCACCCCACTGGAATGCGAGCCGCAAAAATCCCGCTCCACCAACGCCACGCGCTGGCCTTTTTGCGCGAGCATCAAGGCCGCCGATGCGCCGACGATCCCACCGCCCAAGACGATGACGTCGATCATGGCTGCACCTCCACGCCAAACGGCAGTGGCTTGATGGGCGCCTGGCCACGCAAGCGGCCGACGTTCTCGATGCCCCGGCCACAGCGTTCGGCGACAATTTCCGCTGCCGCCAGCCCGCACATCCGGCCCTGGCAGCGGCCCATGCCGACGCGACAGTGGGCCTTGACGCGATTGATCTCCCAGTGGCCTTCGTCCACCACCGCGCGCACGTCACCGACGCTGACTTCTTCACAGCGGCACAGGATCAGTTCATCCGGCGCCTGTGCGGCCCATTGCTCAGGGAAGGGGAAGGCAGTTTCGAGGCCCTGGCGAAAGCGCTGGATGCCAGCCAAGTGCTGTTCCAACACGGCGGGGCGGCGGTGATCAATTGCGATGCCCGAGTCCTCGAGTAGCGCCAGCGCGGCACGTTCGCCAGCCATTTGCGCCGCATCGGCGCCCATGATCCCGGCGCCGTCGCCGGCCAGGTACACGCCGCTGACGCTACTGCGCCCGGCGCTGTCGCGTTGTGGAAGCCAGGCGCGGTTCAACGCGTTCCAGGCGAATTCACAGCCGAGCAAATCCGCCAGTTGCGTCTCACAGCGCAGGGCGTGGGCAAAGCCCACGGCGTCGCATGCCAGGCTGTGTTCGCCCCACCGAATACCCGTGACCCGTTGTTCTCCTTCGATCTGCCTGAGCGTGGCGCCCTGATGCACGGCAATCCCGTGGGCCGTCAGCCAGGCGCGGTAATACAAGCCCTTGGCCAAGGTCAGCGGTTGCCCAAGCAGCGCCGGCAGCGCACGGCACTGGGCACTGAACGGTGCGCTGTCGAGCACCGCCACCACCTTGGCGCCGGCTTTGGCGTACTGATAGGCGACCAGGTACAACAACGGCCCGCTCCCGCAGAACGCCACCCGCTCGCCGATGGCGCAGCCCTGGTATTTCAAGGCAATTTGCGCGGCGCCGAGGCTGTAGGCACCGGGCAAAGTCCAGCCCGGCACTGGCAGGATGCGGTCGGTGGCGCCCGTGGCGACGATGATGCGCGCGTACACGAGGCTTTCGGCGCGACCGTTGTTGAGCATGTCCAGGCGACCGTCCTCGGCATTCCATACCAGGGTTTCCGGCCGGTAGTCGATCAGCGGTGCCAGCTCATCAATCGTGCGGTGCACGGCGTCGGCCTTGTTCGCTTCAAATCCGTAGACCTGCTTGGCGGTGCGTTGGAAACCCAACGGTTGCCGCCGATAGATCTGCCCGCCACCGCGCGGGCTCTCATCCACCAGGCAAGGTGTGACGCCATGGTCGAGCAGCGTACGCGCTGCGCTGATACCCGCCGGGCCAGCACCCACAATCACTACCGGCTTCATGGTCGGCGCCCCGGATCACGGCTGATCGCCTGGCCTTCTTCCAGCAGCGTCGAACAGGCGCGCACCCGGCGGCCGTCTTCAAGTCGCACCCAGCAGTCCTGGCACGCGCCCATCAGGCAAAACCCGGCGCGCCGCTCGGCACTGAAGTCGCTGCCGCGCAGGTGCTCGGCACAGGTCAGTACGGCGGTGAGCAAGGTGTCACCGAGCAAGCCGCTGGCAGGTTGGCCGTCCAGGGTGAAGGACAGGGCAGGGCGTTCGGTCTCGGCCACGCGCTTGAACAGGGCCATCAATGTTTCCCCACCAGTACGCGGTCCAGGCCGTAGACCCGGTCGAGCAGAATCATCGTGGCTGCCGTCAGCGCAATCACCAGTGCCGACACCGCCGCCATCATCGGGTCGATGGATTCGGTGGCGTACACATACATGCGTACCGGCAGGGTTTGGGTGGCCGGCGAGCTGACGAAGATCGACAGCGTCACTTCATCGAAACTGTTGATGAAGGCCAGTAACCACCCCCCGGCGACACCGGGCAAAATCATCGGCAGGGTGATCTGGCGGAACAGCGTGAAGCGACTCGCCCCCAGGGACTCGGCGGCTTGCTCGGCGCTGCGATCAATACCGATCGCGGCCGCCAATACCAGGCGCAGCACATACGGTGTGATGATCACCACGTGCGCGAGCATCAGCCAGGTAAAGCTGCCGTTGACACCCATCAGCGCGAACAAGCGCAGCATCGCCACGCCCAGCACCAGGTGCGGGATGATGATCGGTGACAGGAACAACGCACTGAAAAAGTTGCGCCCCGGGAACGTGTACCGACTGATCGCCAAGGCCGCCGGTACGGCAATCAAGGTGGCCAGGGTCGCGGCGGTGAACGCCAGGATCAGGCTGTTGTAGAACGCCTGGATAAAGTCAGCCCGCTCGAACACCGCGCGAAACCAGCGCAGCGAGAAGCCTGATGTGGGCAGGCTCAAGGTGTTTTCCGGAGTGAAGGCCACCAGGCACACCACCACCAGCGGCGCCATCATGAACAGCACGACCAAACCATGGAAACCGAGGGCCAAAGGACCGTTTCTGGACATGCGCTCAAACTCCCAGGGATTTTTTGTAGCGGCCTTCGACCATGCGGTTCCAGCTCAGCATGATCAGCAGATTGACCAACAGCAGCACCACCGCGATGGTCGCGCCCATGGGCCAGTTGAGTTCCGAGAGGTACTGGTCGTACACCACGGTGGCGACCATTTTCAGGCGGCGTCCGCCGAGCAGGCCGGGGATCGCAAAGGAGCTGGCGGCCAGGCCGAACACGATCAGCGTGCCGGACAGCACACCGGGCATGACCTGCGGCAGCACGATCTTGCGCATCACCGTGGCCTGGCTGGCGCCCAGGGACAACGCGGCCTGTTCAGCCGACGGATCGAGCTTTTGCAGGGAGGTCCACACCGGGATGATCATGAACGGCAGCATCACGTGCACCAGGGCGATGATCACCGCGAACGGTGTGTAGAGCAGTTTCACCGGGCGCCCACCGAGGAACTGGATGACCTGGTTCACCAGCCCGTCCGCCCCCAGCAGGAGGCTCCAGCCAAAGGCGCGCACGACCACCGAAATCAGCAGCGGTGTGAGGATCAGGATCAGGAAGATCGAGCGCCACGGGGTGCCCATGCGGCTGAGGATGTAGGCCTCGGGCACACCGATCACCACGCACAGCAGGGTCACCAGCGCGCTGATCCAGAAGGTGCGCCAGAAGATCTCGTAGAAGTACGAATCACTGAACAGCGACAGATAGTGCGCGAAGGTCCATTCATCGGCTTTTACACCCACCTGGTAGTCAAACACGTTGAACGACAGCACCAGGGTCAGGCCCAGCGGCAGAATCAGCAGCCCGGCAAACAGCACCAGCGCCGGCAGCGAGAGCAGATAACCACGACTCATGTGCGCACCTCATCCGCTGCCAGCACACGGAGGAGTTCGCAATGCCAGTCCAGGCCCACCGCTGCGCCGCAACCCAGCGGCGCGCTGCCATCGTTGCTGCGCACCACGGTGATTTCGCCCAGGTCGGTGTGGACGCGGTACAGCCATTGGCTACCGAAGAAGTAGCGGTCGAGCACCTTGCCTTGCAGGCGGCCTGAACCGACATCCCCCAGGCTGATCTTTTCCGGGCGCAGGCTCAGGACCAACTCACCGTCGCCGCGCTCATGCCGCACTTGCGGGATGCCCAACGGGTCGTAGTCGCCGGGCAGCAGGTTGGCCTTGCCGACGAAATCCGAAATGAAGCGCGTGCGCGGGTGTTCGTAGAGCTTGTAGGGTGCGTCGATCTGGGTCACGCGCCCGGCCTGCATCACCACCACGCGGTCGCTGATCGACAGCGCTTCGGCCTGGTCGTGCGTGACCATCAAGGTGGTGATACCCACGGCGCACTGGATGCGGCGGATCTCGAACTGCATCTCTTCGCGCAGATTCGCGTCGAGGTTGGACAGCGGCTCATCAAGCAGCAACACCGGCGGTTCGATCACCAGCGCACGGGCCAGGGCCACGCGCTGGCGCTGGCCGCCGGACAGTTCACGTGGGTAACGGTCAGCGTGGGGGGCCAGGCGCACCAGGTCCAGTACGGTCTTGACCTTGCTGGCGATTTCGCTGGCCGGCACTTTGCGCATTTTCAGCCCGAAGGCGACGTTGTCGCGCACGGTCATGTGCGGGAACAGCGCGTAGCTCTGGAACACAACGCCCAGGCCGCGGCTGGCGGGCTTGGCATGGGTGATGTCGCGGCCATCGAGCAGGATCTGCCCGCCGCTCACATCAACGAAGCCGGCGATCATTTGCAGGGTGGTGGTCTTGCCGCAGCCCGAGGGGCCGAGCAGGGAAACGAACTCGCCTTTTTCCACCGCAAGGTCGGTGGCGACCACCGCGTCGACGGCGCCGTAGCGTTTGCTCAAGGCGTTGAGTTGGAGAAATGCCATGTCTGCGTTCCACCTTTATGAGTCGCGTCGAAACGCGCTTTTTTGTTTTGGGCAGATGCGAAAAGGGTGTTTCGGGTGCGTTGGCGCTCAATCTCGAGTCGGCTGCCGGTTGTTGTTCATTTCGCCCCTGTGGACGCAGATTAGGACGAAGACTAGGATGGGCGGAAGATGGAATTTCACTGAACGGACTATTATTTTCGTATTTATTCACTCACCGGAATTTACAAAGAGATTAGTTGTTATGGATTCCATTGATCGAAATGAAAGTGGCAAAGAAGTCGGGGCGGGCGGCGTCTCTCGCCTGTTCGCATTGCTGCGCACCCTGGGTGAAGTGCCGGAGGGCGGCGAACGCGTCACCCAACTTGCGCAACAGGTGGGCCTGTCCCAGCCCACCACCCACCGTTTATTGCGCAGCCTGATGGAAGAGGGCATGGTCGAGCAGGACGCACGCAGCAAGCGTTATCGCCTGAGCCTGGAGTTCTTCGCCCTGGCGGCTAACGCCGGCAAGACCGGCAACCTGCGTGACCTGGTGCGGCCGAGCATGTTGCGCCTGAGCGCTTCACTGGGGGATTCATTATTCCTGCTGGCGCGCAGCGGCTTCGATGCGATCTGCCTGGACCGCAGCGAGGGTCCGTACCCGATCCGCACCTTCACCGGCGATATCGGTGGGCGGGTGGCCTTGGGCGTGGGGCAGGGCAGCCTGGCGATCCTGGCGTTTTTGCCGGAGGAAGAGCGCGAGACGGTGATCCGCTACAACCTGCCACGGCTCAAGGACTTCCACCTGTATGACGAAGTCCTGTTGCGTTCGGAAGTCGAGAACGTGCGCACCCTGGGCTACGCGGCGCGCAATACCGGGGTGCTGGAAGGCATGGCCGGCTTGGCGGTGCCCATCCTCAATCGGGACGGGCATGCAGTGGCGGCGTTGAGTGTAGCGACCATCAGTGACCGACTGGGGCCGAGCCGGTTACCCATGGTGGTGGAGTTGTTGAAGCGCGAAGCGGCGGCGATCGGGCCAAGGATCAACCCGTTCGATCCGACGTTGAGGCGGCCCTCGCATACCTTTGGTGGGTAATGCGAATCCGATGTGGGAGCTGGCTTGCCTGCGATGGCGGAATGTCAGCCACTTAGATGCAAACTGACCCGCCGCTATCGCAGGCAAGCCAGCTCCCACATTTTTAGATTGCAGCCAACGCGACTGACGTGGCCGCTGTGCGAGTCTCCACCCCCAACTTCACATACACATGCTCCAAATGCTTGTTCACCGTCCTTGGGCTCAACCCCAGGATATCGCCGATATCCCGATTGGTCTTGCCGCACGCCACCCAGCGCAACACTTCCACCTCGCGCTCGGTCAATTGGAACCGGGCCGAGAGCAGCCTTTGCGCCGGGGCATCTTCCAGCGTCAGCACACTCGGCTGTTGCGCCTCCCGCGCGGACAACAAAATCCGCGACGTGCGCAAATGCGCCGCCACCCGCGCCAGCACCTCGTCGGTCTGGATCGGCTTGGTCACGTAGTCACTGCCACCCACTTCAAAGCCCTGCACCACGTGCCGGGTGTCGGTCAGCCCGGTCATGAACACCACCGGGATATCCGCGCTGGCGGGTTGCGCCTTGAGCCGACGGCAGGTTTCGAAGCCGTCCAGGCCGGGCATCATCGCGTCCAGCAGAATCAGGTCCGGACGTCGGCGTTGCACGCGGTTCAACGCGCTGAGGCCATCGAGGGCCACCAGGACCATGTAGCCGGCATCGTCGAGGGCGTCCGAGAGCATCGCCAGGTTATCCGGGGTGTCGTCCACGATCAGCACGACACCGGGTTCATTGCTGCGGGTGAGTGCATTCATCTTCGGCCTCCTTGAGGGTTCGGTTGAGTTCATCCAGGCGGAAACCCTTGAGCAGCCCGCGCACCTTGCTGATGAAAGGCTCGGTGTCGGGCTGGTGCGCAAGGAGGGTGTCGAGCTTTTCGTGCAGGCCGCGCACGTAACCGATGGCGCTGAGTTCGGCGAGGATGGCCAGGTCTTCCGGGCTGGGCAACACGCTGGGCGGTGGGGGCGGCACCAGGCTCTTGGTACGCCGTAGCCACTGCAGGTCCAGGTGCTGTTGCAGGCGCCCGAGCAGCTCCGGCGTGTGCACGGGCTTGGCCAGGTAGTCGTTGCACGCGGCGGCGATGCTGCGTTCGCGGTCGTCGGTGAAGGCGTTGGCCGAGATCACGATGATGGGCGCGGTGGACAGCGCATTGCGGCGGATCAAGCGACTGGTTTCGTAGCCATCCAGGGTTGGCATCGACAGGTCCATCAGGATCAGGTCCGGCGCCAGCAGCGCCACCTGGCGGATCGCGTCCTGGCCATTGCTGGCCTGGATCACTTCGAAACCCAGTGGCGTGAGCATGCCACTGAGCACCTTGCGATGGTCCACATGGTCATCCACCACCAGGATGCGTCGTCGCTCCCCTTGATAACCGATGATGTCGTGCTCCACATGCACCACGGCCTGCGGCGCACGCACCTGGGACAGGAACAGCCGCACCTGGAAGCAGGTGCCCTTGTCCAGCTCGCTGGTCACCCGCAGCTCGCCGCCCATCAATGACGTGAGCATGCGCGTGATGGTCAGCCCCAGGCCCACGCCGTTGTCCTGGCGCATCAGGTCGCCGCGTTCGAACGGCTGGAATATCCGCTCCAACTGCCCTGGATCGATGCCGATGCCCGTGTCGATAATCTCGAAGTTGGCGGTCTCGCGCATATAACTGACCCGCAGGCGCACCTCGCCGCTGTCGGTGAAGTTCACCGCGTTGCCCAACAGGTTGATGAGGATCTGGCGCACGCGTTTTTCATCGCCGCGCACCACCGCCGGGATCTTGCCCACGCAGTCCAGGCGAAAGCGCAGGCCCTTGTCCCGTGCTTGCGGGGTGAACATCTGTTCCAGGTCGTGGAGCAACTCGGGGAAGGGGATTTCAGTCGGTTCCAGGCGCAATTTGCCGGCCTCGATCTTGGCCACATCCAGCAAACCATCGATCAATGACACCAAATGCGAGCCGCTGCGCAGGATAGTCGCCAAGGCATCCTGGTGCTGCTCGGGCATGGCGCTGTCGCGCTGCAGAATCTGGGTGAAGCCCAGAATGCTGTTGAGCGGCGTGCGCAGTTCGTGGGACAGCCCGGTGACGTAGCGGCTCTTGGCGGCATTCGCGGCCTCCGAGGCTTCCTTGGCTTGCTGCAGGGCCTGGTCGGTGAGGCTGTGGGCGTCGATCTCCTGCATCAGCAGCAGGGTCTGGCGGTCGGATTCCTCCTGGGCCACCCCCCGGCTTTCGCGGGTCAGCACCACCCACCAGGCGAGCACGGCGGCCAACACCGAGAGGGTCAGGAACGCCTTGAAGAACGCCTGGTACAAGGTCTCCGAATGGGGCAAGCCCTGGGCCGCCTGCATGTAGATCAACGCCAGCGCGCCGGCGAGCATCAGTACCAACGCCAGCAAAAGCCCCAGGTAATGGGCCAGGCGCGTGTGCAGGCGCGGCATCATCGTGTTCGGCAGCAACCAGCGCAGCACACCTTCGAACTGGGTGACCAGGCGGGCGTGGGGTTTGCAACGGTCCCCGCAACGCGCATCCAGCGAACAACACAGCGAGCAGATCGGCGTGCTGTAGGCCGGGCAGAACGCCATGTCCGCGGTCTCGAACGGGTTGCTGCACAGCCCGCACACTGCGTGGGTCGCGGGTGCGATCGGGTGAATCAACTGTATGTCGCTGGTGCGGGCGATGTAGTACTTGCCTTTGGTCAGCCAGGCCAACAGCGGCGCCATCACCAATGCGGTGCCCAGCGCGACGAAGGGTGGTGCCGCCTGGGCCAGGCTGCCGAACAGGCCGAAGTGGGCAAGGATCGACAGCAGCGACGCAATCAGCATCGAGCCGACGCCCACCGGGTTGATGTCGTAGAGGTGCGCGCGCTTGAACTCGATGTGCCTGGGCGACAGGCCCAACGGCTTGTTGATCACCAGGTCCGCCACCAGTGTGCCGATCCAGGCAATCGCGATATTGGCGTAGAGCCCCAGCACCTGGTCGATCACGTCGAACACGCCCAGCTCCATCAGCATCAGTGCGATGGCCACGTTGAACACCAGCCACACCACGCGGCCGGGATGGCTGTGGGTCACGCGGGCAAAGAAGTTGGACCAGGCCAGAGAACCGGCGTAGGCGTTGGTCAGGTTGATCTTCATCTGCGAGATGAACACGAACAGCACCATGGCGCCGAGGGCCAACTCCGGCGAGCTGAACACGTAGCGGAACGCGACCAGGTACATCTGCGTTGGCTCGGCGGCGCGTTCCATGGGGATTTCATGTTGCAGCGCCAGGAACGCCAGGAACGCCCCGGCGAACATCTTCAACGCGCCGGGGATGATCCAGCCGGGCCCGGCGCAGAGCAGGGCGGCCCACCAACGCTTGCGGTTGGCGGCGGTTTTTTCCGGGAGGAAGCGCAGGTAGTCCACCTGTTCGCCGATCTGCGTTACCAGCGACAACGCCACGGTGCAGGCGGCACAGAAGGCCAACAGGTTGAAGCCGCCGCCATCGCCGCTGCGCCCCACAAAGCTGGTCCAGTCGCTGAAGGCGTCGGGGTTCTTCCATGCCACAAAGCCATAGGGCAAAAGCAGCAACAGCAGCCAGATCGGTTGTGTCCACAGCTGCAGGCGGCTGATCAGGGTCACGCCGTACGCCACCAGCGGGATCACCAGCAGCGAGCAGATCACATAGGCCAAGGCCAGCGGGATATGAAAATACAGCTCCAGCGCCAGGGCCATGATCGCCGCTTCCAGGGCAAAGAACAGGAAGGTGAAGCTGGCGTAGATCAACGAAGTGATGGTGGAACCGATATAGCCAAACCCCGCGCCACGGGTGAGCAGGTCCATGTCCACGCCATAGCGCGCCGCGTAGTAGCTGATGGGCAGGCCGGTGAGAAAGATCACCACGCTGATGGCGAGGATCGCCCAGAAGGTGTTGGTGAAGCCGTAGCTCAGGGCCAACACGCCGCCGATGGCTTCCAGCGCCAGGAACGACACGGCGCCCAGGGCGGTGTTGGCAATGCGCAGTTCCGACCACTTGCGAAAGGACTTGGGGGTATAGCGCAGGGCGTAGTCCTCCATGGTCTCGTCGGCGACCCAGGTGTTGTAGTCGCGGCGGATCTTGACGATGCGCTGGGTGCCGGGAGGAGGGGGCATGGTGGGAGAACTCCGGAAAGAGGACGGGTGTGAGTGAGCAAGTTCCATGCCCCGCAAGGCGCCGCAGATCCAAATGTGGGAGCGGGTTTGCTCGCGAATGCGGTGGGCCAGCGTGTCCATCAGTGACTGAATACACCGCGTTCGCGAGCAAGCCCGCTCCCACACGGGATCTGGTGGTGGGGCGGGCGGGATCCTGCGCCGAAATGGTGCGCAGCGGCATACGTCAAATGACGTACACCGTTACGTCAGGCTGCGTATACCCGCGCTGGCCCGCTGCCGCCATGCTGAACCCCTCATTGCAGAGGAGTCGCCCCATGGCACCACGATTGATCCGCTCCAAACCGCTGTTGGCCCTGTCGTTGCTGGCGGCCGCTCTGTTCAGCCAGGGTGTGCTGGCCGATAACGAAGGCCTGGCCGTGACCCCTACCGAAGTCACCGTCGGCCAGTTGCACTCGGCCACCGGGACCATGGCGATTTCCGAAACCGGCTCGATCCAGGCCGAGCGCCTGGCGATCGAACAGATCAACGCTTCGGGCGGGATCCTGGGACGCCAGATCAAGGTGATCCAGGAGGACGGTGCTTCCGATTGGCCGACCTTTGCCGAAAAAGCCAAGAAGCTGCTGGTCAACGACAAAGTCGCCGCCGTGTTCGGCTGCTGGACGTCGGCCTCGCGCAAAGCCGTGCTGCCGATCTTCGAGAAAGAAAACGGCCTGCTCTACTACCCAACCTTCTACGAAGGCCTGGAACAGTCGAAAAACGTGATCTACACCGGCCAGGAAGCCACCCAGCAGATCCTCGCCAGTCTCGACTGGATCGCCAAGACCAAGGGCGCCAAGACCTTCTACCTGGTCGGCTCCGATTACATCTGGCCGCGCACTTCGATGAAGATCGCGCGCAAGCACATCGAAAACGTACTGCACGGCACAGTGGTCGGCGAAGACTACTACCCGCTGGGCAACACCCAATTCGGCTCGCTGATCAACAAGGTCAAGCTGAAAAAACCTGACGTGGTGTTCGCAGCAGTGGTGGGCGGCTCCAACGTGGCGTTCTACAAGCAACTCAACGCGGCGGGCGTGAACGCGTCCAAGCAGACGCTGTTGACCCTGTCGGTCACCGAGGACGAACTGCTCGGCATCGGCGGCGAAAACATGGCCGGTTTCTACGCGTCGATGAAGTACTTCCAAAGCCTGGACAACCCGAACAACAAAGCCTTCGTCGAGGCCTTCAAGGCCAAATACGGCAAGGACGCAGTGATCGGTGACGTGACCCAGGCAGCCTACCTCGGGCCTTGGCTGTGGAAAGCGGCGGTGGAGAAGGCTGGCAGTTTCGACGTGGATAAAGTGGTGGCCGCGTCGCCAGGCATCGAGCTGAAAACGGCGCCCGAAGGCTACGTGAAGATTCACGAGAACCATCACCTGTGGAGCAAGTCGCGTATCGGCGAAGTGCAGCCCAACGGCCAGTTCAAGGTGATCTACGAGTCGGATCTGATCGAGCCGAACCCGTTCCCCAAAGGCTACCAATAACCCAAGGTCTGGCATTGATCTAACGGTGGGAACTGGCTTTGTGTGGGAGCAGGCTTGCCTGCGATGCAGGCGACTCGGTTTTGCAGTTGAACCGAGGTGATGCCATCGCAGGCAAGCCAGCGCCTAAATAAAGCAGATTGCACTTCAACCTGGCTCTCAGGAGACCATCATCATGGAATGGCTATCGGAATTTGGAGCCATCGCGGCGATGCAGGGGTTCAACGGCTTGTCCGTGTTCTGCGTGCTGTTGCTGATGGCATTGGGGCTGGCGATCATCTTTGGCCAGATGGGCGTGATCAACATGGCCCACGGTGAATTCCTGACCATCGGCGCCTACACCACCTACGTGTGTTCCAGCCTCACGGCGCACTTTGCGCCAAGCTTTCAACCCTATTACTTCTTCTTCGCCATTGCCCTGTCATTCCTCGTCGCTGGTGCCATCGGCTGGCTGGTGGAATGGGCGATGATCAGCCGGTTGTACAAGCGGCCGCTGGACACCTTGCTCGCCACCTGGGGCTTGTCGCTGGTGATGCAGCAGACCTTCCGCTCGGTATTCGGCGCCCGGGAAGTCAGCGCCGAACCGCCGGCCTGGCTGATGGGCTCGGTGAACTTCACCGATGCCATCGAGATTCCACGCAACGGGTTATTCATGATGGCCCTGACCCTGCTGCTCACCGCTGCGATCTTTCTGATGCTGTACCGCTCACGCTGGGGCTTGCAGGTGCGCGCCACGGTGCAGAACCGGCTGATGAGCCGTGCGGTGGGCATCAATACGCGCAAGGTCGACCGCATGACCTTTGCCTTGGGCTGCGGCGTCGCCGGTGTGGCCGGCGCGGCATTCACCACCATTGGCTCCACCGGGCCGACGGCAGGCTCGCAGTACATCGTCGACACCTTCCTGGTGGTGGTGTTCGGCGGCGCGCAAAGCCTGTTCGGCACCATCGCTTCGGCCTTCGTGATTGCCCAGACCCAATCGCTGTCGGAGTTTTTCCTCAGTGGCTCGATGGCCAAGGTGCTCACCTTGTCGTCGGTGATTCTGATCCTGATGCTGCGCCCGCAAGGGTTGTTCTCCATCAAAGTGCGCAAGTAGAGGCGACCGGATGAAGGCTTTAGACAAGCTGCTGGGCGGCCAGCAAAACCTGATCGGCATCGTGTTGCTGGCGCTGTTGATCCTGGTGGTATTCCCCCTGACGCTGGATGCGTTCCGCCTGAACATGGTCGGCAAATACCTGACCTACGCGTTTGTCGCGGTTGGCCTGGTGTTGTGCTGGGGCTATGGCGGCATTCTCAGCCTGGGGCAGGGCGTGTTCTTTGGCGTTGGCGGCTACTGCATGGCGATGTTCCTCAAGCTGGAAGCCTCGGACCCGGAGAGCACCAAGATCCAGTCCACACCGGGCATCCCTGACTTCATGGACTGGAACCAGATCACCGAGCTGCCATGGCTGTGGCAGCCGTTCCACAGTTTGAGCTTTACGCTGGTGGCGGTGATCGCGGTGCCGGTGCTGCTCGCGTTCATCATCGGCATGGCGCTGTTCAAGCGGCGCGTGGGCGATGTGTATTTCTCCATTGTCACCCAGGCGATTGCGCTGATCCTCACAGTGTTGATCGTCGGCCAGCAAGGCCTGACCGGTGGCGTCAACGGCATTACCGACCTCAAGACCCTGCTCGGCTGGGACCTGCGCACCGACAGCGCGAAGATGATCTTGTACTTCATCAACGCCGGGCTACTGTTCGGCTGCATCTTCATCGGCCGTTTCATCCTCGCCTCCAAGCTGGGTCGGCTGCTGATGGCGATGCGCGACAAGGAAGAGCGCGTGCGTTTCTCGGGGTATGACGTGGCCAGCTTCAAGATCTTCGTGTTCTGCGTGGCCGCCGCGTTTTCGGCGATTGGCGGGGCGATGTTTGCCTTGCAGGTGGGCTTTATGTCGCCGTCGTTCGTCGGCATCGTGCCGTCGATCGAGATGGTCATCTTTGCGGCGGTGGGCGGGCGCATGTCCTTGCTGGGTGCGGTGTATGGCGCACTGCTGGTGAACTACGGCAAGACCTACTTTTCCGAGTCCTTCCCCGAGCTGTGGCTGTACCTGATGGGGGGGCTGTTTATCGCGGTGGTGATGTATTTCCCCAACGGTCTCGCCGGGTTATGGGAAAGCCACGGGCGCCAGGGCTTGGCGAAACTGTTGCGGCGCAAACCGCTGGCGCCGACCCCGGTGAATCCGCCGGTCAAAGCCAAGGCCAACACCAAGATCCTGGAGACCCAGCCATGACCGCCGTCGGCTTTGAGATGAAAAAACCGGTGCTGGCCATCGAAGGCCTCACGGTGTCGTTCGACGGTTTCAAGGCCGTCGACAACCTCAACCTGTATATCGACCGCAATGAAGTCCGCGTGGTGATCGGTCCCAACGGTGCCGGCAAGACCACGGTGCTCGACCTGATCTGCGGCAAGACCCGCGCCACCAGCGGCAGTATCCAGTTCGACGGGCAGGAACTGACCAAGATGCGCGAGTACAACATTGTGCGCGCCGGCGTCGGGCGCAAGTTCCAGAACCCGTCGATCTACGAGAACCTCACGGTGTTCGAGAACCTGGAGATGTCCTACCCGGCCGGGCGCAAGGTGTGGGGCGCGCTGTTCTTCAAGCGCAACGCCCAGGTGATCGCCAGGGTGGAGGAGGTGGCGCGGGAGATCTTCCTCGGCGACCTGTTGCAACAGCAGGCCGACCTGCTGTCCCACGGGCAAAAGCAGTGGCTGGAGATCGGCATGCTGCTGATGCAGGACCCCGAGTTGTTGATGCTCGATGAGCCGGTGGCCGGCATGAGCGTCAACGAGCGGGCACAGACCGCCGAGTTGCTCAACCGCATCAGTCAGGGCCGTTCGGTGCTGGTGATCGAGCACGATATGGAGTTCGTCAAAAGCATCGCCCACAAGGTCACGGTGCTGCACCAGGGCAAGGTGCTGGCCGAGGGCAGCATGGAGTCGGTGCAAAGCAACCCGAAAGTCATCGAAGTGTATTTGGGCCACTGAGGAGCCGCGCATGTTCAAGATCGACCAGTTGTCCTGCGGCTACGGGCAGAGCCAGATCCTCCACGACCTGGACCTGAACGTGGCCAAGCGCGAGATTGTCGCGGTGATGGGCCGCAATGGCATGGGCAAGACCACCTTGTTCAAGAGCCTCATGGGCATCCTGCCGCAGTGGAAGGGCCAGGTGAGTGTGGACGGCCACGATGTGTCGGCCCTGGAAACCCATGAGCGGGTAGAGCGCGGCATCGCCTATGTGCCTCAGGGCCGCATGATTTTCCCGAGCATGACGGTGCTGGAAAATATCCAGACCGGCCTGCCGGCGTCGGCCCGGGGCAAGGTGCCGGAGGATTTGTATGCACTGTTCCCGGTGCTCTACGACATGCAATCGCGCAAGGGTGGCAACCTGTCTGGCGGCCAGCAACAGCAACTGGCGATCGCCCGGGCGCTGGCGACCAACCCCAAGGTGCTGTTGCTGGATGAACCGACGGAGGGGATCCAACCGTCGATCATCAAGGACATTGCGCGCACGTTGAAGGAGATTCGTAACCTGCGGGACCTGACCATCGTGGTGTCGGAGCAGGTGCTGTCGTTTACCCTGGAAATCGCGGACCGCTTCCTGGTGATCGAGAAGGGCCGGTTTGTGATCGAGGAAACCCGGGATCGAGTGGATGAGGCGACGATCAGTCGGTACTTGTCGGTGTGAACGTCTCGTGGACTAATTTTCATCGTGCGAATGCCGGTAAGTTTTCCTGCACGTAAGTGTTGGTTTACCTATGTTCATTGGAACCGTTTCCCGTCATGTGGCCACAGATGGGCGTCGACAAAATGCCAATCGTGTGTTGGTCGATTGCGACGCATCCAACCATCTAAGGTGTTGCTATGTTTAATACTCAATACGGTCAAACCTCACCCTTTCATTTCAATAGATCACCGGCTTCTGATGTGCGCCAAGTCTCTTGGGAAGCCCAATCCCATACCCATACAAGAGCGAGGGCGGCGCGGGATTTTTCCAATAACTTTAGTTATTTCCAGGGCCCCACCGGGTTTGTCACGCCGGCCGACATGGAGCATTTTGCTAATCGTCCGCTGACCGGCAACCCGTTTCACGACCAAATGACAATGCTGGCCAGGTTTATCCTCAGCGACACTGAAATGCAGCACCTGCTCGATGCAATCAACCATAACGGGCAGGAGGACGGGCTGATCAGCCAGGGTGACGCGGACGAGGTGGCTGCTTACTACGCTCAGCAAGAGTCACCGCCCGGGCGTGAGTTGCCCGGGCGCTATAACGGCAACTTCCAGAGCCAGCGCCTGAACAATCAATTCGCCCCGCAGGACAACTGGCAACCTGTGGGCGCAAGTCAACGGGGCGATGCGGTGCAGGCCTCCGGACATCGCCCGTATGCCAACGATACGAAGGAGGAGTTCTGCGAAAGGGTGCTGGCACGTTTCAGTTCCTTTGAAGACCCGAACACTCCGGGCCTGATCACTGATAGGTCGCTCAATGCGGTTGCCAGCGGATATCACCTAAATGGCCAGCCTGCCACGCAGGCCGAGATAGATATAGCAACTGAAATGCTTGAGCGTCGTGCCAAGTTGTTCAAGACCCTCGATAAGGGCCGCAGCGGAGAACTGAACGGGGCGTTCTCCAGGCAAGACTTGGGTGATGTTTCGGACGAGTATCAAAGCATGAGTGATAAAGCACTTATTCTGAAGATCAAGGCAAACTTCGAGCAGTACACCAAGACACCCGGTGCGGGCTTGGCAAGTTTTGACGACTTGCAGGAGGCGGCTGGATTGAAACCGACCACCAGGTGTTTCAGCGCTGAGGCTGTGGCGGCAGCTCGCGAGCTCTTGTTACATCGCCCTGAACTACTGCGACCGTTGGATATTGCTGGAGACAACGACAAGAACCCTGACGGAAAGTTTGGCCATGGTGATATGGATAACCTGGCGGCCACGTTGTCGGATGCACCTCGTTGCTAACGCTGAACAAGGGCGTAGCATTGGCCCGTACTCAGGTGGACCGGCACACCGGTAACACTTGAGGTGGTTGCGCTTCGGAAACGGTCTACCCGGCAGACCGTTTCACCCTGACCATGCAGATGAAGCGCGACAAACGCTAGGCCACGTTAAAAAACGCCACCTTGGTGCTCAAGCGATCCGCCAGCTCCGCCAGTTCGTGATTGGCGTTTTCGACCTGCTCGGAACCGGCCGCCGATTGCACGGTGGAGCTGTGAATGCGCGTAACGTTCTGCGCCACTTTTTCTGCAGCGACGCTTTGCTGCACCGAGGCACTGGCAATCTGCGCGTTCATCGCGTTGATCGCGCCCACTTCCTGGCTGATCTTGCCCAGCGCCACTTGCGAGTCACGGGTTTGCGCCACGGTGACCTGGGCCAGGCTGCGGCTGCGTTGCATGATGTCGGCGGCGTCCTGGGTGCCGGTTTGCAGCTTGCCGATCATGTCGCGGATTTCCTGGGTGGACTCTTGGGTGCGCGTCGCCAGGGAGCGCACTTCATCGGCCACCACCGCGAAGCCTCGGCCGTGTTCACCGGCGCGTGCGGCTTCAATGGCGGCGTTGAGTGCCAGCAGGTTGGTCTGGGCGGCGATGGCGTTGATCACTTCGATCACGGTTTCGATGTGCTCACTGTCGCTGGACACCTGGTTGACCCGGTGGGTGGCCTCGTCGAGGATCGTCGCCAATTCCTCGATAGCCACGCTCACTTCGCCCACCAGGCGGTGGCCGCTGTCCACTTCGGCGTCGGCCAGGATCGTCGCCTTGGACGCAGCGGAAGCGTAGCCCGAGACTTCGCTGACCGAGGCGGCCATTTGCGTGATCGCGGCCGCAACGTGCTGGGCTTCGCTGGTTTGCAGAGTGATCTGCTGGCGGTTGTCACTGGCTACCGACAACAGCGTGACCGAGGCGTGGCGCAGCGCCTGGGCTGCCGAGCGCACTTCGGTGATGGTGTCACCCAGGCGTGCCAGGGCGTTTTTCAGAATGCCCATCACGCTGTCGGGGTAGCGGGTGTCGATGGGCTGGTTCAGCTCGCCATTGGCCAGGCGGCGGATCGCCTCGGCGACTTCTTCCGGCTCGGCACCGAGGGTGGCCTTGACCTTGCGGATAATCAGCAGCGACACCAGCACGCTCAAGATAATCGCGACGGCGCTGGCCAGCACCATCAGCAGGGCAAAGTTGCTGGCGGTCGATTGCACGGTGTCCAGGCGTTGCTTGATTTGCGCTTCTTCGAAGTCGATCAGCGCATTCACGCGCTTGAGCCACTCGGTGTAGTGGGCCGAGGCCTGGACCAACAGCAAGTCCTGGGCGCCGGCGATGTCATTGCTGCGACGCAGGTTGATCACGCGTTCGGTGGAGGCCAGCGCCTGGGTCTCGATGGCCTTGATGTCGCCCAGCAGGCGGGTCTCCTCGGCGCTGGCGGCGGTGTTGGCGAACAGGCGATCCATGCTCGCGGCGGAGTCCTGGTAATCGCGCTTGAGCTGGTCGATCTCGGCCAGGTGGCGGTTGAGCGTCGGCTCATCCTTGACCAGTACCGCGTCGCGAATGGCGATGGCGCGGTTGTGCACGCTGCCACGGAAGTTGATCGCGTAGCGCTGGACCACGGCGGCTTTTTCACCGACGTCCTTGAGTGTGCTGTCGATAAAACCCACGCGTTGAATACCCACGGCGGTGATCAGCACGAGTAGCGACAGGGTGGACGCGAAGCCCAGGCCGATGCGCATCGCCAGCGAGACAGGTTTTTTCATGGAAAGCTCGATATAGAAGGGGTTAGAGGTGATGGCTAAACGCTATCTTGTGGTGAAATCTAACGACCCGTCGGCCGAGCGTCCAATCAGTAAATACTGAAACTGTCATCGAGCGAATTGATGGAATAAAACCGCGACAACCTCGTTCATACGTCATCCAACGTATTTCCCGTTTTCCCTGGCCGCCCGAGACTGGATCTCACGCACCCGTCATCCGTCCAGGAGCCAGTCCATGACTGAAACGCTGATCAAAGTCGACCTCAACCAGCCTGTCACCGAGAACGAGCAAATCCATAACCGCTGGCACCCGGATATCCCGATGGCCTGCTGGGTCAAGCCGGGCGATGACTTCATCCTGGAAACCTATGATTGGACTGCCGGCGCGATCAAGAACAACGATGACGCCAGCGATGTGCGCGATGTGGACTTGTCTACCGTGCATTACCTGTCGGGCCCTGTGGGGGTCCACGGTGCCGAACCGGGCGACCTGCTGGTGGTGGACTTGCTGGATATCGGTGCCAAGGCCGACTCCCAGTGGGGCTTCAACGGTTTCTTCTCGCGCCAGAACGGCGGTGGCTTTCTCACCGATCACTTCCCCAGCGCGCAGAAAGCCATCTGGGACTTCAAAGGCATGTTCACCAGCTCGCGGCACATCCCCGGGGTGAACTTTGCCGGGCTGATCCATCCTGGCTTGATTGGCTGCCTGCCCGACCCGGTGATGCTCGCCGACTGGAACCGTCGCGAGCAGGAGTTGATTGACACCAACCCGACTCGCGTTCCGCCGCTGGCCAACGCACCGTTGGCCGCCACCGCTCATATGGGCAAGCTCACCGGCCAGGCCCGTGATGATGCGGCCGCGACCGGCGCGCGCACGGTGCCGCCGCGTGAGCATGGCGGTAACTGCGATATCAAGGATCTGTCGCGGGGCTCGAAGATCTTCTTCCCGGTCTACGTCAATGGCGCCGGTCTGTCGGTGGGCGACCTGCACTTCAGCCAGGGCGATGGCGAGATCACTTTTTGCGGCGCGATCGAGATGGCGGGCTGGGTGCACATGAAGGTCGAACTGATCAAGGGCGGCATGGCCAAGTACGGGATCAAGAACCCCGTGTTCAAGCCGAGCCCGATCACGCCCAATTACAAGAATTACCTGATTTTCGAAGGTATCTCGGTGGACGAACAGGGTCAGCAGCACTACCTGGACGTCAATGTCGCCTACCGCCAGGCGTGCCTGAATGCGATCAACTACCTGACCAAGTTCGGCTATTCGCCGGCACAGGGGTATGCGCTGCTCGGCTCGGCGCCGGTGCAGGGACACATCAGCGGTGTGGTGGACATCCCGAACGCCTGTGCGACCTTGTGGCTGCCCACGGAAATCTTCGAGTTCGATATCAACCCCAATGCCAGCGGCCCGACCAAGTTCCTCGACGGCAGCATCGACCTGCCCATCGCACCGGACCTGTAGCCATGCCGACCTACGAATACGCCTGCGACACCTGCGGCACCTTCACCCTGCTGCGCCCAATGGCGCAGCGTAACGAGCCCTGCCAATGCCCTTACTGCGCAGGGCCGGGCGGTCAGTTGCGGGTGTCGGCCCCTGCGCTGCAAACGCTGTCGGCCAACCAGCGCAAGGCTATCGCCGGCAACGAGCGCAGTGCCCATGCGCCGCAAACGGTCGGCGAATACCAGCAAAGCCGCCAACACCCGGCGGGTTGCAGTTGCTGTGGTACCCACAAAAAGGTAGAGCCCAGCAAGGCCAACCCCTTGGGGCTCAAGACCAAGACCGGCCCACGGCCGTGGATGATCAGTCACTAGAACAGGAGCGTCGTAATGCGCCATGGCGACATTTCCAGCAGCCCGGACACCGTCGGTGTAGCGGTGGTGAACTACAAGATGCCGCGCCTGCACAGCAAGGCCGAGGTCATCGACAACGCGAAGAAGATTGCCGAGATCATTGTCGGCATGAAGCAAGGACTGCCCGGCATGGACCTGGTGGTGTTCCCGGAATACAGCACCATGGGCATCATGTACGACCACGATGAGATGATGGCCACCGCCGCGAGCATTCCCGGCGAGGAGACCGCGATTTTCTCCGCGGCCTGCCGCCAGGCGAATACCTGGGGCGTGTTCTCCCTGACCGGTGAGCGCCACGAGGAACATCCGCACAAGGCGCCCTACAACACTCTGGTGTTGATCAATAACCTTGGCGAGATCGTGCAGCGTTATCGCAAGTGCATTCCCTGGTGCCCCATCGAGGGGTGGTACCCAGGTGATCGCACCTACGTGTGCGACGGGCCTAAGGGCATGAAGATCAGCCTGATCATCTGCGACGACGGCAACTACCCGGAGATCTGGCGCGATTGTGCAATGAAGGGTGCCGAGCTGATCGTGCGTTGCCAGGGCTATATGTACCCGGCCAAGGAGCAGCAGGTGCAGATGTCCAAGAGCATGGCCTGGGCCAATAACTGCTATGTGGCGGTGGCCAACGCGGCCGGGTTCGACGGGGTGTATTCGTACTTCGGCCACTCGGCGATCATCGGCTTTGATGGGCGCACCCTGGGCGAGTGTGGCGAGGAGGAAATGGGCATTCAGTATGCGCAGCTGTCGGTGTCGCAGATCCGCGATGCACGGGCTAATGACCAGTCGCAGAACCATCTGTTCAAGCTGCTGCACCGCGGCTACACCGGCATGCATGCCTCGGGCGATGGCGACAAGGGCGTGGCGGATTGCCCATTCGAGTTCTACCGCACCTGGGTGTTGGACGCGCAGAAAGCCCAGGAAAACGTGGAGAAAATTACTCGCAGCACGGTAGGCGTTGCCGAGTGCCCGGTGGGGCAATTGCCCCACGGCGGTCAAGAAAAGACGGCGGGGTAGGGCATGCGCTTTACCTTTGAACCGGCCCAGGTGATGGCCCTGCTGCGCAGCCGGATCGTCGGCCAGGAGGCGGTGCTGGTGCAGGTGGAGGGGATGCTCAAGGTGGTCAAGGCCGATATCGGCGAACGCGACCGACCGCTGAGCGTCAACCTGTTCATGGGACCGACCGGGGTCGGCAAGACTGAAATCGTGCGCGTGCTGGCCCAGGCGCTGCACGGTCGCGCCGATGGTTTTTGCCGCATCGACATGCACACCCTCGCCCAGGAGCATTATGCCGCCGCCCTGACGGGCGCGCCGCCTGGGTACGTGGGCAGCAAGGAGGGTATCAGCCTGTTCAACAGTGAGCTGATCCAGGGTGCCTATAGCCGGCCGGGGATCGTGCTGTTCGACGAACTGGAAAAAGCCAGCCCGCAGGTGGTGCGCAGCTTGCTTGGCATACTGGAAAACGGCCAGTTGGCCTTGGCCGGTGGCACGCGCACGTTTGACTTCCGCAACAGCCTGGTCTTCATGACCAGCAATGTCGGCGCGCAACAGGCACGCCGGCATCGCCTGCGTTTTACCCAGGGTTGGCGACGCCTGTTGCGCGTGTTTGCCCGCAAGGAGGCGCAGGTGCTGGAAGAGGCGTTGCATGGGCATTTCGAGCCGGAATTTCTCAACCGTATCGACCGTATCCTGATGTTCGAGCCCATCGACGCGCAGTGGCTGGAGGCGCTGCTGGCGGTGGAACTGGGCAAACTTAACCAGCGCCTGGCGACGCAACAGCGTTCGTTGGTGCTGGATGAGCAGGCGCGGGCTTGGTTGTGCCGTGAGCACGACGTGCGATTTGGCGCTCGAGCGCTGGCTAGACGCTTGCGGGTCGAACTGGAACCGGCGATTGCCGAATGCCTGTTGCAAGGGCATGCCCGACACCTGCGTGCGACGGTGCGCAACGCCGGCCTGGTGGTTGAACCCGAAAGCACAGGAAGATGGGATCCACTTCCGGTATAACCCTCGGACGCTTTAGTTTTCCGAGGCCCTGTTTTTCATGCAAAGCTCCTTGCAACGCCCGCTGTGGCAGGTCTACCTGATCTTTCTGGCGCCGATGGTGCTGTCCAACTTCCTGCAAAGCTTCTCTGGCACCCTCAACGGCATCTATGTCGGGCAGATGCTCGGCACCCAGGCGTTGGCAGCGGTGTCGGGGATGTTTCCCATCGTCTTCTTCTTTATTGCCCTGGTGATCGGCCTGGGGGCGGGCGCCTCGGTGTTGATCGGCCAGGCCTGGGGGGCGCAGGAGACGGGGATGGTCAAGGCGATTACCGGCGCCACCCTGACCCTGGGCGCGCTGGTAGGCCTGATTGCGGCAGTGCTGGGTAGCCTGTTTGCGCGTCCGGCGTTGCAGGCGCTCGGCACGCCGGTTGATGTGCTGGACGATGCGGTGGGCTATGCCCAAAAAATGATGCTGATCATGCCGTTGCTGCTGGTGTTCATCCTCTACACCCAGTTGCTGCGCGGCGTCAGCGACACGCTATCGCCGTTGCTGGCGCTGATGGTTTCGACCCTGGTCGGCCTGCTGCTGACGCCGGCGCTGATTCGCGGCTGGGTCGGCTTGCCACCCCTGGGCATCCAGAGCGCGGTGTATGCGGGGCTGGTAGGTAACGCGTTGGCCATGCTGTTTCTGATCTTGAGACTTCGGCATAAAAACCATGTGATGGCGCCAGATCGCGAACTGCTCGCGGCCTTGCGCCTGGACCGCGTGATTCTCGGCAAAGTCCTGCGCATCGGCTTGCCCACCGGCCTGCAGATGGTGGTGCTGTCGCTGTCAGAATTGGTCATCCTCGCCCTGGTCAACAGCCATGGCTCACAGGCCACGGCGGCCTATGGCGCGGTGACGCAAATCGTCAACTACGTGCAATTCCCGGCGCTATCGATTGCCATCACGGCGTCGATCCTTGGCGCACAGGCGATTGGCGCCGGGCGTCTGGAGCGCATCGGCCCGATCCTGCGCACCGGCTTATTGATCAATACATGCCTCACCGGCGGCCTGATCGTGCTGGGTTACGTCCTGTCGCACTGGTTGCTCGGCCTATTCATCACCGACGACGCGGCGCGGGTCAACGCCGAACACCTGCTGCACATCATGTTGTGGAGCATCCTGGTGTTCGGTTTCCAGGCCGTGATCGGCGGGATCATGCGCGCCAGCGGCGTGGTGCTGATGCCGGTGATCATCTCGATCTTCTGTGTGCTGTGCGTCGAGCTGCCGATGGCGTACCTGCTCAACGCCCACTTCGGGCTGGAAGGGGTGTGGATGGCGTTTCCGGTGACTTACCTGGCCATGCTGGCATTGCAGACTGCTTATTACCGGTTGGTGTGGCGGCACAAGCAGATCAAGCGGTTGGTGTGAGGCTGAGGCCGCGCAGCAACAACTCGAGTGCCTGCAACCCTTGCTCCAGGCGGTCGCCCGGGTGTTCATCGCGGGCAATCCACAGGGCGGTGTTGACCAGGCTGCCATTGATCAATTGCGCCAGTGCGACGCTCGGGGCGTGGTGGATCACACCGGCGTGCATCAGCGCTTCCAGTCGTTGGCGCAACGATTCAACACAATATTGCTGGGAGCCGGTGTCGCCCAATACGGCTGGCGCATCCTGCAACACAATGCGCTGGATCTCGCCGTCCTGGGCCATGCGCAAATAGGCGCGGCAACGTTCGCAAAAGCCGCTCCACGGGTCTGCAGCTTCGTCTGTAATACGCTGCAAACGGCTGTCCATCTCACTGTCGAGCTGGGCCACCACGGCGGCTAACAGCCCCTTTTTGTCACCAAAGTGATGGTACAACGCGCCCCGCGTCAGGCCGGCGCGGGCGGTAAAATCGTCCATCGACGTGTTCGCATAGCCTTGGGTGGCGAAGGCCTTGCGGGCGCTGGCGATCAGGCGTGCGCGGGTGTCTTCGATCATTTCGGCACGGGCTCGGCTCATGGTAGGGCTCACATTGGGCAAGGCAGAGATTGACATACGCTGCGTATGTTACGCATGATTTGTGACATACGCACCGTATGTATTTTGCCTCGCTCATTGCAGATAGCAAGTTGCAGGCATTCAGGAAGAGGTCCATCAGGATGGCAAACCCTTACGCCGAGCTGTTCCAGGTCCCAGGCGCCCGGGCTTTTGTACTGGCGGGGATGCTGGCGCGCATGCCGGTGTCGATGACCGGGATTGGCTTGATCACCATGCTTTCGCAGGTGCACGGCGGTTACGGCCTGGCGGGCTCGGTGGCGGCGGTGTTTGCCTTGGCCACGGCATTTTGTGCGCCGCAGGTCTCACGCCTGGTGGACCGCTACAGCCAGGGCCGGGTGCTGCCGATTGCCGCGCTGATCGGCGGCGGGGCGTTGTTGATGTTGCTGTTGTGCACCCGCTTGCAGGCGCCGAACTGGACGCTGTTCCTGTTCGCGGCCCTGGCCGGTTGCATGCCCAACATGTCGGCCATGGTGCGCGCACGCTGGACCGAGGTGTACCGAGGCCAGCCCAAGCTGCAGACTGCCTTTGCCCTGGAGTCGGTACTGGATGAAGTGTGCTTCATCATCGGCCCGCCGATCTCGGTGGGGCTGAGCGTGGCGCTGTTCCCGGAGGCGGGGCCCTTGGTGGCAGCGTTGTTGCTGGCGGTGGGCGTTACCACGTTCGTATTGCAACGCGCGACCGAGCCTCCCGTCCATGAACACCAGGACCATCACGGCCGCTGGCTGATCGCGTCACCGCCGGTGCTGATCCTGATGATCCTGCTGCTGGCCATGGGGGTGATCGTTGGCGTGGTGGACGTGGTCAGCGTCGCTTTCGCCCAGCATCAGGGCCAGCCAGCGGCGGCAAGTATCGTGCTGTCGGTGTACGCCATCGGTTCGTGCCTGGCGGGGCTGGCGTTCGGCACCCTGAAACTCAAGGCGCCGTTGCCGCGACAGTTCCTGTTCTGCGGTGTCGCCACGGCATTGACCACCTTGCCGTTGCTGCTGGTGACCAACATCCCAGGGCTGGCGGTGGCGATCTTTATTTCCGGGCTGTTCTTCGCGCCAACCCTGATCGTATCCATGGCCCTGGTGGAGCAGATCGTGCCGCCCAGCCGCCTGACCGAAGGCATGACCTGGCTGATCACCGGCCTCAGCATCGGCGTGGCCATTGGCGCCGCCAGTTCCGGTTGGATGATCGACCACTTTGGCGCCACCAGCGGGTTCTGGGTCGCGTTGGTGGCGGGGGCGGTGGTGCTGGGGTCAGCGGTGTTGGGGTATCGGCGGTTGGGATAGTCAGCCAATCGCCGGGGAAGCATTTGCACTGTGGTGTTGTAAAAACGCTTGCAAAGCCTGGCGGGCCAGGTGAATGCCATCTGTTCGTTGAGCAGTTTGGCGAGCAGCTTTTCATTTTTGGACACAGTGCTCCCGGTGTGTAATTGGATTTAGTTGCAAAAGGTGGTGTTCGTCAATGCCAGCGCGTGATCGGTTCGTCTTCCCGCGTTTGAAGTAACCCTTGAAGACACCTCGTTCCAGGCCATCCATCCCCCGCTAATTTTTCCCTCTCCGGTTCGTTTTATAGGGACGACGTGCCTTTGTGCTTCCTGCCTATTGCTCCGGACTCCAAGAAATGAATGCTGAAGACTCCTTGAAACTTGCTCGCCGGTTTATCGGGTTGCCTCTGGAAAAGCGCCAATTGTTCCTGCAAGCCTTGCAGAAAGAAGGGGTGGATTTTTCCCGGTTTCCGATTCCGGCAGGGGTGGAGGTGGAGGATCGCCAGGCGCTGTCCTACGCGCAGCAGCGCATGTGGTTTCTGTGGCAATTGGACCCGGCCAGCGGTGCCTACAACCTGCCGGGCGCCGTGCGGCTCAAAGGTGCGTTGAACCTGGACGCGATGGAGCAGGCGTTCGCCAGCCTGGTCGCGCGGCACGAAACCCTGCGCACGGTGTTCCAGCGCCAGGCCGATGAGCGCCTGTTGCAGGTGGCGACAGACACGCCGTTAACCGTCGAGCACGATGACCTGAGCCACCTGGCACCCGCCGAGCGTGAGCAGGCTGTCGACCAGGCCGCGACCCGTCAATCGCTGCTGCCGTTCGACCTGGAAAACGGCCCGCTGCTGCGTGTGCAGTTGCTCAAGCTCGACGCCCAGGAGCACGTGCTGCTGTTGACCCTGCACCACATCGTTTCCGATGGCTGGTCGATGAATGTGCTGATTGATGAGTTCATCCGCTTTTACGACGCCCATGAGCGCAACCAGACCCCGCAACTGCCGGCCTTGCCGATCCAGTACAGCGACTACGCCCTGTGGCAGCGCCGCTGGCTGGAAGCTGGGGAGCAGGCCCGCCAGCTGGAATACTGGCAGGCGCGGCTGGGCGACGAGCATCCGGTGCTGGAGTTGCCCACCGACCGCCCGCGCCCGGCCATGCCGAGCTATCAGGGCACACGCCATAACTTCGCGATCGACCCGCAGTTGGCCGCACAGCTGCGTGCCTGCGCACAACAGCACAACGTTACGTTGTTCATGCTGTTGCTCGGCGCCTTCAATGTGCTGCTGCACCGATACACCGGGCAGGGTGATATCCGCGTCGGCGTGCCGATCGCCAACCGCAACCGCACGGAAGTCGAAGGGCTGATCGGTTTCTTCGTCAATACCCAGGTCCTGCGCACCGAGCTGACCGGGCAAACCCTTGTCACTGAGCTGCTGCAAGGCATAAAGGAGCACGCACTGGGTGCCCAGGCCCATCAGGAATTGCCGTTCGAGCGCCTGGTAGAAGCCCTCAAGGTCGAGCGCAGCCTCAGCCATACACCGCTGTTCCAGGTCATGTACAACCACCAGCCGGTGGTGGCTGATATTACGAACGTCAGCACCGCCTCCGGCCTGGAGTTGGCGCTGGTGGAATGGCAAGGCCGTACCACCCAGTTCGACCTGACCCTCGACACCTATGAGAAATCCGGCACCCTGCACGCCGCGCTGACCTACGCTAACGACCTGTTCGACGCGCCGACCATCGAGCGCATGGCCGGGCACTGGATCAGCCTGTTGCGGGCCATGGTGGCTGATGGCGGGCAGCGTATCGGTGAGTTGCCGATGTTGGCTGCGGATGAGCAGCAGGTGCTGGTCCATACCTGGAACCAGACGGCCGAGGCGTACCCGACCGAGCGCGGTATTCACCACCTGATCGAAGACCAGGTCCACGCGACGCCCGACGCGCCGGCGCTAGCGTTCGGTGCTACCACACTCACCTACGCGCAACTTGATGCGCGTGCCAACCAGTTGGCCCATGCCTTGCGCGAGCAGGGCGTTGGCCCGGACGTACTGGTAGGGATCTGCGTCGAGCGTTCGATCGAAATGGTGGTCGGCCTGTTGGCGATTCTCAAGGCTGGCGGTGCCTACGTGCCGTTGGACCCGGAATACCCGCGGGAACGCCTGGCCTATATGATCGAGGACAGTGGCATCCAGTTACTGCTCAGCCAGCAGCGCCTGCTGCCGTCGTTGCCTGTCGCCAGTCTCCAAGTGATAGCCCTGGACCAGCCTGCGCTGTGGCTCGACGGCTACAGCAGCGAATCGCCTGCCGTGGCGATCCAGGCACTGAACCTCGCCTACGTGATCTACACCTCCGGCTCCACCGGCAAGCCCAAGGGCGCCGGCAACAGCCATCGCGCGCTGGTCAACCGCCTGTGCTGGATGCAGCAGGCCTATGGGCTGGACGCCAGCGACGCGGTGCTGCAGAAAACCCCCTTCAGTTTCGACGTGTCGGT
This sequence comes from Pseudomonas sp. MYb13, assembly GCF_002980075.1. Lineage (NCBI taxonomy): Bacteria > Pseudomonadati > Pseudomonadota > Gammaproteobacteria > Pseudomonadales > Pseudomonadaceae > Pseudomonas > Pseudomonas sp. MYb13. The sequence continues at coordinate 257,577 of NZ_PCQI01000007.1, forward strand.
GTGGGAATTCTTCTGGCCGCTGATGGCCGGCGCACGCCTGGTGGTGGCGGCCCCCGGTGAACACCGTGAGCCGGCACGGCTGATCGAAACCATCGGGCAGCACGGCATTACCACCTTGCACTTCGTGCCCTCGATGCTCCAGGCCTTTATCCATGAGCCGGGCGTACAGGCCTGCGGCAGTCTGCAACGTATCGTCTGCAGCGGCGAAGCCTTGCCGCTGGATGCGCAGTTGCAAGTGTTCGCCAAGTTGCCACGGGCGGGTTTGTTCAACCTCTACGGCCCGACCGAAGCCGCCATCGACGTCACCCACTGGACCTGCATCGACGAAGGTGCCGACAGCGTGCCCATCGGCAGGCCCATCGCTAACCTCGGCACCTACGTGCTCGACGCCCAGCTCAACCCTGTTGCCGCGGGCGTCAGTGGCGAGCTGTACCTGGGCGGTACTGGCCTGGCGCGTAGTTATCATCGGCGCCCGGCACTGACCGCCGAGCGTTTTGTGCCGAGCCCCTTCGGTGACGGCGCGCGCCTGTATCGCACCGGCGACCGCGTGCGCCAGCGCGCCGACGGCGTGATCGACTACCTGGGTCGCCTCGACCACCAGGTCAAGCTGCGCGGCCTGCGTATCGAACTGGGCGAGATCGAGGCGCGCCTGATGCAGCACCCCTCGGTGCGCGAAGCCGTGGTGCTGGTGCAGGGCGGCAAGCAACTGGTCGCGTACCTGGTGCTGGAAGACCAGGCGCCGGCCGACCTCAAGGCCTGGCTGCTCAGCAGCCTGCCGGAATACATGGTGCCGACCCATATGGTGCCCCTGGCCAAGCTGCCGGTGACCGCCAACGGCAAGCTCGACCGCAAGGCCTTGCCGTTGCCGGACGCCGCGCCGCAGCAGGCCTATATCGCCCCGCAAAACGACCTGCAGAAAGCCCTGGCGGCGATCTGGAGCGACGTGCTGGGTGTGGAACAGGTCGGCCTGGACGACAACTTTTTCGAGCTGGGCGGCGATTCGATCATCTCCATCCAGGTGGTCAGCCGTGCGCGCCAGGCGGGTATTCGCTTAAGCCCACGGGACCTGTTCCAGTACCAGAGCGTACGCAGCCTGGCGCTGGTGGCGAGCTTCGAGCAGGCGACGGTCATCGACCAGGGGCCCGTCAGTGGCGAGGTGATCCTCACGCCCGTGCAGCACAGCTTTTTCGAGCAGGCGATCCCGGCGCGCCAGCATTGGAACCAGTCGCTGCTGCTGACCCCGCGTGAAGCCCTGGAGCCCGCGCGCCTTGACGCGGCCTTGACCCGATTGATCAACCACCATGACGCCCTGCGCCTGCGTTTTTCGCCGCGCGTAGACGGTTGGCAACAGGCTCACGCCGAGCCGGTTGCAAGCGCCTCAATGTGGCAGTCCCAGGTTGCTGACGAGGCTGAGCTGGCCGCACTCTGCGACGAAGCCCAGCGCAGCCTCGACCTTGAACAGGGCCCGCTGATACGCGCGGTACTGGTCACGTTGGCCGACGGTGCCCAGCGCCTGCTGCTGGTGGTGCATCACCTGGCGGTCGATGGCGTGTCGTGGCGCATCCTCCTTGAAGACCTGCAACAGGCCTACCGCAACGCCGCATTACCGGCCAAGACCAGTGCCTACCAAGTGTGGGCGCAGCAGTTGCAGGCCCATGCGCAGACACTGGACGACCAACTGCCGTACTGGCAAGCCCAGGCCGCGAGCGCCGACCTACCGTGCGACAACCCCCAAGGTGGCCTGCAGAACCGCCTTGGCAGCAAGCTCGAAATCCGCCTGACTGCCGAACACACCCGTCAACTGCTGCAAGACGCCCCTGGGGCCTACCGGACCCAGGTCAACGACCTGCTGCTGACCGCACTGGCGCGCGTTATCAGCCGCTGGAGCGGGCAGTCTGCCACGCTGATCCAACTGGAAGGCCATGGCCGTGAAGACCTGTTCGACACCGTTGACCTGAGCCGCACCGTCGGTTGGTTCACCAGCCTGTTCCCGGTGTGCCTGCACGCCGAGGGCGAGCTGTCGGCGGCGATCAAGTCGGTTAAGGAACAGCTGCGCGCCGTGCCGCACAAAGGCATCGGCTACGGCCTGCTGCGCTACCTCGGCACGCCTGACGCCCGTGAAACCCTGTCGGGCCTGGCCGCGCCGCGTATCACCTTCAACTACCTGGGCCAGTTCGACCGCCAGTTCAACGAGTCGGCGCTGTTCGTACCCGCCACCCAGGGCAGCGGGCAGGCCCAGGACCCGGAAGCACCGTTGGCCAACTGGCTGACGGTGGAAGGGCAGGTGTATGGCGGTGAACTGGCCCTGCAGTGGGGGTTCAGCCGCGAGATGTTCGAAGTGGCGACTGTGCAGCGCCTGGCGGAGGATTTCCAGCAGGAACTGCTGGCGCTGATCGCGCATTGCGTCGATCCGAAACAGGGCGGCCTGACACCGGCCGACGTGACCCTGGCCCGACTGACCCAATCCCAGCTGGACGATCTGGCGCTGCCCGCACGCGAGGTGCAGGACCTGTATCCGCTGTCGCCGATGCAACAGGGCATGTTGTTCCACAGCCTCTACCAGCAGGGCCTTGACGATATCTATGTCAGCCAGCTGCGTGCCGATATCCACGGCCTTGATGTGCCTCGGTTCCAACGCGCCTGGGAGCAGGTGCTGGCACGACATGACATGTTGCGCACCGGGTTTGTCTGGCAACAGGGCCAGACGCAGCCGTTGCAAGCGGTGTATCGCGTAGCGGGCCTGCCGTTCGCCGAATACGACTGGCAGGCCCTGCCGGATCAGCACGCCGCGCTGGACGCGTTGAGCGAGTCGACGCGGGCTCAAGGTTTTGTGCTGGAGCAGGCGCCGCTGCTGAGCCTGAAACTGGTACGCACCGGTGTCGACCGCTTCCATCTGATCTACACCAATCATCACATTCTCCTGGATGGCTGGAGCCGTGCGCAGTTGTTCGGCGAGGTCCTGGAGTGTTACGCCGGCCGGCCGTTACCGACGCTGCAAGGGCATTACCGTGACTATATCGGTTGGTTGCAAGCTCAGGAATCGGCTGCCAGCGAAGCCTTCTGGAAGGACCAATTGGTCACGATGCAGGAGCCAACGCGCCTGGCACGCGCCGCCGGTTCCAATCCTTCGGCCGCCAAAGGCAGCTACGCACTGGCCCTGAGCATCGCACAGACTGACCAACTCAAGGGGTTTGCCCAGACCCACAAAATCACCCTGAACACCCTTGTACAAGCCGCCTGGCTGTTGTTGCTGCAACGCCAGACCGGCCAGGACACCGTGGTGTTTGGCGCCACGGTTTCCGGTCGGCCAGCAGGTTTGCCGGGTGTGGAGCAGCAGGTCGGTCTGTTTATCAACACCTTGCCGGTTATCGCCACCCCCAGTCCGATGTTGTGGGTGGGGGAATGGTTGCAGCAGGTGCAGGCACTGAACCTCAGCCTGCGTGAACACGAACATACGCCGTTGTTCGATATCCAGCGCTGGGCGGGTACGGGCGGCGCAGCGTTGTTCGACACGCTGCTGGTGTTTGAAAACTACCCGGTGTCCACAGCGCTGGCCGCAGGCGCACCGGCTGGGCTGACCTTCAGTCATGTGCAGAACTTCGAGCAGACCCACTATCCGTTGACGGTGCTGCTTGGCGCCGGGGCGGCCCTGGAGTTCGACTTCAGCTTTGACGTGCAGTCGTTCGGCGACGACGAGATTCGGCAGTTGGCCGAGTCTTTCCAGCACCTGCTTCACGGCTTGACCAGTGTCACACCGCGGCGTGTGGGTGAGGTGCCGTCGCTGACGGACGCGGTGCGCCGGCAAGTGGTGGAGGGGTGGAACGCCACCCAGCGCGACTATCCGCAAGGGCAGTGGGTACACCAGCTGTTCGAGGCCCAGGCGCTGGCACAGCCGGAAGCGCCGGCGTTGCGCTTCAACGAGACAACCCTGAGCTATAGCGACCTCAATAGCCGCGCCAACCGTCTTGCTCATCGCCTGATCGAAGCCGGGGTAGGCCCGGACGTGCTGGTGGGCCTGGCCGTGGAACGTTCCATCGAAATGGTCGTGGGCCTGCTCGCTGTGCTCAAGGCCGGTGGTGCCTATGTGCCGCTGGACCCGGAGTACCCGCGTGAGCGCTTGGCCTACATGCTGGAAGACAGCGGCGTGAAACTGCTGTTGACCCAGGCCCATCTGCTTGATCAGTTGCCGATCCCGGATGGACTGGAAAGCCTGGTGCTGGGTGACTCGGCCTTTGAGGCCTACAGCGACGCCAACCCCGGGATCGCGCTGGACGGTGAAAATCTTGCCTACGTGATCTACACCTCGGGCTCCACCGGCCAGCCTAAAGGCGCGGGCAACCGTCATTCGGCATTGCTGAACCGCCTGCAGTGGATGCAGGACGCCTATGGCCTGGACATCAGTGACACGGTGCTACAAAAGACCCCGTTCAGCTTCGACGTGTCGGTGTGGGAATTTTTCTGGCCGCTGATGACCGGCTCACGCCTGGTCGTCGCGGCGCCTGGCGATCACCGTGACCCCGCCAAGCTGGTCCGCCTGATCAATGCCGAACACGTCACCACGCTGCACTTTGTGCCGTCGATGTTGCAGGTGTTCCTGCAGGACCCTGCGGTGTCGAGTTGCCAAAGCCTGCAGCGCATCGTCTGCAGCGGCGAAGCCTTGCCGGTGGACGCCCAGCAGCAAGTCTTCGCCAAACTGCCGCAAGCCAGGCTCTACAACCTGTATGGCCCGACTGAAGCCGCCATCGACGTGACCCACTGGACCTGTGTGGACGAAGGCCGCGACGCGGTACCGATCGGCCGTCCGATTGCCAACCTTGGGTGCTACATCCTCGACAGCAACTTCGAACCGGTGCCGGTGGGTGTATTGGGCGAGCTGTACCTGGGCGGCGTTGGCCTGGCCCGTGGTTATCACCGCCGTCCTTCCCTGACCGCCGAGCGTTTTATCGCGCATCCGTTTATCAAGGGCGAGCGCCTGTACCGCACCGGCGACCTGGCGCGTTATCGCGAAAACGGCGTGATCGAATACGCCGGGCGTATCGACCACCAGGTCAAGCTGCGCGGCCTGCGTATCGAGCTGGGTGAAATCGAAGCGCGCCTGCTGGAGCACGACTGGGTCCGCGAGGCCGCCGTGCTGGCCGTCGATGGCAACTACCTGGTGGGCTACCTGGTGCTGCACAACGCCGGCGATGACTGGCGCGATGTGCTGAGTGCACACCTGGCTCAACACTTGCCGGACTACATGGTCCCGGCCCAATGGATGCTGCTGGAACAGATGCCCCTGGGTCCCAACGGCAAACTGGACCGCAAGGCCCTGCCCAAACCCGAGGCAGCGGGTGGTGAGTACATCACGCCACTGACTGAACGGGAGCAACAGATCGCTGCGATCTGGGCCGAAGTACTCGGTGTCGAACGTGTCGGCCTCAATGACCACTTCTTCGAGCGCGGCGGGCATTCGCTGATCGCTACCCAGGCCGTCTCGCGCATCCGTCATGGCCTGGGCCTCGATGTGGGCTTGAAAGCCCTGTTCGATCAGCCGGTGCTGGGCCTTTTTGTCCGTAGCCTGACCCAGGCACACGTTGAAAGCACCCGTATGGAGCGCGTCGAACGTGAGCAGCCGCTGGGGCTGTCCTATGCGCAGGAGCGCCAATGGTTCCTGTGGCAACTGGACCCCCGCAGCGCGGCCTACCATGTACCCCGCGCGTTGCGCCTGAAAGGGCAACTCGACTGCGACGCCCTGCAGCGTGCCTTCGATACACTGGTCGCGCGCCACGAAAGCTTGCGTACCCACTTGCAGCAAGATGCCGGCCGCACCGTGCAAGTGATCAGCCCGCCAGCAAGGATCGAGATCGCCTTGGCGGACGTCGATGAAGCGAGTCTGAAAGCCCAGGTAGAAGCGAGCATCACCCAGCCATTCGACCTCCGCCAGGGCCCGCTTATGCGTGTCAGACTGTTGCGCCTGGCGCAAGACGAACACGTGCTGGTGCTGGTGCAGCACCACATTATTTCCGATGGTTGGTCGATGCAGGTGATGGTCGATGAACTGGTGCAGCTTTATGCCGCCTACAGCCGGGGCGAAGGGCTGCAACTGCCGGCGCTGCCGATCCAGTACGTCGATTACGCACTGTGGCAGCGCAGCTGGATGGAAGCAGGCGAGAAAGCTCGCCAGCTCGATTACTGGCGTGAAGTGTTGGGTGGCGAGCAACCGGTGCTGGAACTGCCATTCGATCATCAGCGCCCGGCAGTGCCGACCCATCGCGGCGCACGCTTGCACATCCCGTTGCCAATACCGTTGCTCGACAGTCTCAAGGCCCTGGCCCAGCGCGAGGGTGTGACGTTGTTCATGCTGTTGCTGGCGTCCTATCAAGTGTTGCTGCATCGCTACAGCGGCCAGCCGGATATTCGCGTCGGCGTGCCGATTGCCAACCGCAACCGGGTCGAGACCGAGCGCCTGATCGGCTTTTTCGTCAACACCCAGGTGCTCAAGGCCGAAATCGATGGGCACACCACCGTCAGCCAGTTGCTGGCCCAGGTCAAGCGGCGTGCGCTCGAAGCCCAGGCCCATCAGGACTTGCCCTTCGAACAACTGGTTGAGGCGCTGCAGCCCGAGCGCAGTCTCAGCGTGAACCCGCTGTTCCAGGTGGCGTTCAACCACCATATCAGCCTAGCCGGCCAGCATTTACAACGCCTGGGCCAGCTTGAAGTCAGTCCTATGAGCTGGGACGAGGCGGTCGCGCAATTCGACCTGACCCTGGACATCGAAGAATCCCGGGAGCAGTTAAATGCCTCGCTGAGTTATGCCACCGACCTGTTCGAGGCTTCTACCATCGAGCGCATGGCGCGGCATTGGCAGAACCTGTTGCAGGCAATGGTTGCCGATCAGCAGCAGAACATTGGGCAGTTGCAGTTGTTGGACGGCGAAGAGCAGCAACATATCATCCAACTGTGGAACCAGACCGACGCGGGTTTTCCGGCCAAGCGCCTGGTCCACGAACGAGTCGCCGACCGCGCCCGGGAAACCCCGACGGCGGTGGCGGTGAAATTCGACGCGCAAACCCTGACCTACGGCGAGCTGGACCGCCAGGCCAACCGCCTGGCCCATGCGCTGGTCGCCCGTGGTGTCGGCCCGGAAGTGCGCGTGGCCATCGCCATGCCGCGCAGTGCCGAAATCATGGTGGCGTTCCTGGCGGTAATGAA
>NZ_PCQI01000008.1:0-230645 GCF_002980075.1 Pseudomonas sp. MYb13
CGCTCTGACGGCGGGTCACTTTGGAAAAGAGCCCCAAAGTAACCAAAAGGCTCTTGCCCCAACACTCGGCACCTCGCCTAGGCTCGGTGTGCCCGTAATCCGACAGGGATTTGGGGGGCCGCCGCCACGCGCCCTCCATGGCGCGGGGCGGCTAAACCGGCATCCCTGCCGGTTTACCCCCCAAATCCCTGTCGAATTCCGGCCAGCGTGTTTGATGGGGCGGCTCAGATCAGAAGCAAGGTCAAAAGCCAGATCAAGATCACGATCAAAAGCGGCTCGCTTCGCATCGTGGTTACCGGGGTTGCTACAGCGTTCTGTAGCAACCTGTGGCTATCGCTCCCACAAAGGAGGGTGTTTTCAGCTCAGTTCGAGCCAGATCGGCGCGTGGTCCGACGGTTTTTCCAGGCCGCGCAGATCGTAATCCACGCCGGCGTCCTTGACCCGGTGCAGCAGGCCATTGGAGGCCAGGATCACGTCAATGCGCAGCCCGCGCTTGGGCTCGTCTTCAAAGCCACGGCTACGGTAGTCGAACCAGCTGAAGCGGTCGGCCACGTCCGGGTTGAGGTGGCGAAAGCTGTCGACCAGGCCCCAGTTTTTCAGGCGGGCCATCCATTCGCGTTCTTCTGGTAGGAAACTGCACTTGCCGGTTTTCAGCCAGCGCTTGGCGTTGTCGGCGCCGATGCCGATGTCGCAGTCTTCCGGGGAAATATTCACATCGCCCATCACCACCAGTGCCTGGTCATTGCTGAACTGGCTTTCCAGCAGGTGCTGCAAGTCTTCATAAAAGCGCTGTTTGGCCGGGAACTTGGTGGGGTGGTCGCGGCTTTCGCCCTGGGGGAAATAGCCGTTCATGATGGTGACCGGGTGGCCGTTTTCGTCGGCGAAGGTGCCCCAGATAAAGCGACGCTGGGCATCTTCTTCGTCGCTGGCAAAGCCTTTGTGCACGCTCAAGGCTTCTTTGCGCGAGAGCATGGCCACGCCGTAGTGGCCTTTCTGGCCGTGGTAGTACACGTGATAACCCAGGGCCTGGACTTCGGCCAGAGGGAATTGATCATCGTGGACCTTGGTTTCCTGCAGGCCGATCACGTCAGGTTGGTGCTTTTCAATCAGCGCCGCCAGCTGATGAGGGCGGGCGCGCAGCCCGTTGATATTGAAGGAGACGATTTTCATGGTCGGCAGTCCAGTCTGGCAAAAGGGCGATGCTAGCGGACAAGTCGGACGGGGGCCAGCGTGGCGGTAGGACAGATGCGCTGCTAATGTCTGGGAACGACTCGTGCTGCGTGGGTTCGTACCCATAAGAACGCCGCCTCCTGAGCGGTGCCCAGGGAGATTGATCGTATGCCTGACACCTCGACTGCCATTGCCGAAATTCGCCTGCTCAACAGCGGCTATTCCCGCGAGGCCCGTTCCCTGCTGTATCAGGCCTACCGTCACGAGCCGACCTTTGCCTATATCTTTGAAGCCGAGCGGCCGGGCTACGAGCAGCGGGTACGCGCCACGGTGCGCGAACTGGTCAAGCAGCACTTTTTTCAGAAGCTTCCGGCCATTGGCCTGTTCGTCAACGACCGGTTGATCGGCATCGCCCTGATCGCGCCACCGCAGCGGCGCCTGGGGATTACCGAGAGCTGGGCCTGGCAATTGCGCATGTGGCTGAGCACGGGCGTGCGCGGTACGCGGCGCTACCTCGACTACCATCACGCGGTGCTGGCATGCCTGCCCAATGAGTCGGTGCATGTGCTGCCATTGCTGGGTATTCACCCGCAATTCCAGGGCAAGCATTATGGTGAGCAATTGCTGGAGGCCGTGCATAACTGGTGCGCCGAAGACCCGCACTCCTCCGGTGTAGTGCTCGACACGGGCAACTCACGCTACCTGGATTTCTACAAGCGTCAGGGTTATGAGGAAATTGGTGAAGTCGCTGTCGGACCCGTTCTGGAGCACGTGTTTTTTCACCCCAACCCCCAGTCGTTACATGCTGCAACGGCTTAGCGCAGAATTTTTCAGAATTGTCTGAGTTCTAAGTTTCTCCCCAGCTCGTGTAGCATCCGCGCCTATGAAGTTTCCAGGAAGATTTACCAGCGGCTTGGTTCTGCTGTTCACAAGCTGCGGCGCCTTGGCGCAGAGCGAATTGGACGTGCGGATCAAACCCGCAAACGACGCGTTGAAAGCCAACATCGAAGGCTATATCGGCGGGGTGGGCGATCGTGATGAAGAGGCCTTGCTGCGGTTCAGCCGTGGCGCCGAGGAGCAGGCGCGCAAAGCTGCGCAGGCTCTAGGCTTCTATCAGCCACAGATCGAGAGTGACGTGAAGGGCGGCAAGAACCCGCGCCTGATCCTCACCATCGACCCCGGTGAGCCGGTGCATTTGCGTAACGTGACCATTCGGGTCGACGGCCCTGCCGCCGACCTCAAGGCCTTTCGCGTGCCCGTCAGCGACGACCTCAAATCCGGTGCCGTGCTCAACCATGGCCATTACGAAGACGCCAAGCGTCTGATCCAGAACCAGGCGTCGCGCTACGGCTTTTTCAGCGGTCGCTTCACCCGCCAGAAACTCTCGGTAGACCCGCAGGCCGGCGTCGCCGATATCGAACTCGTCTACGACAGCGGCCCGCGCTATACCCTCGGCAACGTCAGTTTTGCCGGTGATACGCCGTTTGACGAAGAACTGCTGCAACGCATGGTGCCGTTCAAAAGCGGCACGCCTTACGACTCCGAACTGATCGCCGAACTCAACCAGAACCTGCAGGCCAGCGGTTTTTTCGAAGGTGTGCGCGTGGACGCCGCCCCGGCCGCTTCGACGCATGACATCATTCCTGTCGCCGTGCGCCTGGAGACCCGCAAGCCACGCACCATGGGCCTGGGCCTGGGGTTCTCCACCGACGTCGGCCCGCGCGGTAAAGCCAACTGGACCCGCCACTGGGTCAACCCTCAAGGCCACAGTTATGGCTGGGAGGCCGAGCTGTCGGCGCCACGGCAGAACGTTGGCCTGTGGTACGACATCCCCCTCGACCCGCCGCTTACCGACAAGCTGCGTTTCGCCGGTGGTTATCAGAATGAAGAAATCGCCAACACCGACACCCTGAGTAAATTGCTCACCCTCGGCCCCGAGTGGCACAGCAAGTTGCCGAGCGGTTGGACCCGGGTGATTTCGCTCAAATACCAGCGCGAAGAATATCGCCTGGGCAATGACTCCGGCCTGAGCAACCTGGTCATGCCGGGGATCAGTTACTCCTACCTGCGCAGTGACAACCGCATCGACCCGCACCACGGCTACCGTCTGCAATTCGATACCAAGGTGGCGAAAGAAGGGCTGGGTTCCGATACCAACCTGCTCTACGGCACGGCCATGGTCAAAGGGCTGACCACCTTGTGGGACAACCACCGCTTCCTCGCGCGCGCACAGGTGGGCGGAAGTGCCACCAATGGGTACAAATCCGTGCCGCCGTCCTTGCGTTTCTTTGCCGGTGGTGACCAGAGCGTACGTGGCTACGAGTACCAGACGTTGTCGCCCGAGAACGATCGTGGTGACCGCATCGGTGGCCGCTACATGGTGGCCTTGAGTGCCGAGTATCAATATTCCATCGCCGAGAAATGGCGGATCGCGACCTTTATCGACCAGGGCAACTCCTTCAACTCCCTGGAACTGCCCAGCCTGAAAACCGGCGTGGGCGTGGGTATCCGATGGGTCTCGCCGGTCGGCCCAATCCGCCTTGACCTGGCCCATGCCCTGGAAGACCCGGGCGGCGTTCGATTGCACTTTTCCATGGGGCCTGAGCTGTGATGCGTGGTGTGAAAATAGCGGGGCTGGCCGTGGTGGCCAGCCTTGCCGTGTTGTTATTGGCGCTGTGGGCGGTACTTGGCACCCAGGCGGGCAGCCGCTGGGCTTTGGCCCGCGTACCGGGCTTGAGCGTGGAAAATTTCCAGGGCCACCTGGGCGGCCAGTGGAGCGCCGAGCATTTACTGTGGCAGCAGGGCAGCAGTCGCGTCGAACTCCAGGCGCCCCAGTTTGATTGGTCACCGGCGTGCCTGTTGCGCATGACCTTGTGTATTGACCGCTTGGACGTGGAGCAGGTCAGCCTGCAATTTCCACCGAGCACCGAGGACAGCAGCGGACCAATCGAACTGCCCGACGTGAAGTTGCCGGTGTCGATCCAAGTGGGCGACGTTCGCGTCGGTAGCCTGCTGTTCAACGGCAGCGAGGAACTCAAGGGCCTGCAACTGGCGGCGCATTGGACCGCCGCCGGCCTGCAGATCGACTCGGTGCACCTGCAGCGCGATGACCTGGTGCTGGACCTGGCCGGCCTGCTGCAACCCACCGGCGACTGGCCGTTGAGCGCCAGCGGTAACTTGAGCCTGCCGTACGCGCCAGGCGGTGCACCGTGGAAGGTGGCGCTCAAGGTCGACGGCGATCTGCTCAAGACCCTCAAGCTTGACGCCGACAGCACGGGCTACCTGCCGGCCAAGCTCAGCGCAGAGCTGCAGCCGCTGGTGGAAAATCTCCCGGCTCAATTGCACATCACCGCCGACGGCTTCAAGCCCAGCGCCGATCTGCCCGACACGCTGCAACTCAATCAACTCGACCTCACCGCCAAAGGTGATTTGAACCGCGGTTACCAATTGATGGGCAAGGCCGTGTTGCCGGCGGAAAAAGGTCCGGTGGACTTGCTGCTGCAAGGCAAGGTCGACGCCAAGGGCGCGCAGATCGCCGGCCTGGACCTGAGTGCCGGTGACAAGCAAAGCCTGAAGCTGACGGCCCAGTTGGATTGGCAACAAGGGTTCAGCGCCGACGCCAAGATCGACTGGCTGGACTTCCCCTGGCATCGCCTCTACCCGGTCATTGACGAGCCGCAAGTCGCCTTGCGTACGTTCAATGGCGAGGTCTCCTACAAAGACGGCAACTACCTGGGCAACCTGAAGGCCGACCTCGATGGCCCGGCGGGCAAGTTCAATGTGGTCACGCCGTTCAGTGGCGACCTCAAGCAGGTCTTTTTGCCCGAGCTGAAACTGACCGCCGGCCAAGGCAAGGCCGAAGGCCACCTTAACCTGCAATTTGCCGATGGCATTGCCTGGGACACGGCGCTCGACCTGTCGGCGCTGAACCCGGCGTACTGGGTGGCTGAACTGCCCGGTACCCTGGCCGGGCCGCTGCGCAGCAAAGGCGAGTTCAAGAACGAGCACCTCAAGCTGGATGCCGACCTCGACCTCAAGGGGCGTCTTCGCGGGCAAACCGCGGTACTGGCAGCCAAGGCCGAAGGGGCGGGCGAGCAATGGACATTGGCCAACCTGGATATCCGCCTGGGCGACAACCGCATCAATGGCAGTGGCAGCCTGCAACAACGCCTGGCCGGGCAGATCGATATCAAACTGGCGCGCCTGGCCCAGTTGTGGCCGCAGTTGCGCGGCCAGGTCAACGGCCGACTCGACGTGGCGGGCAGCCTCAACGCCCCGCAGGGCAAGCTTGCCCTCAAGGGCCAGCAACTGGCGTTTGCTGACAATCGCCTGCAAAGCCTCACCCTCGACGCCAACCTGGATAACGCCCAGCGCGCCAAGATCGACCTCAAGGGCAGCGGCATCCAGTCCGGCGACACCCAGGTCGGCACCCTGACCGCCAGCGCCCAAGGCGATATCAAGTACCAGAAAGTCCAATTGGACCTGGCCGGCCCGCTGGTCAAGCTGGCGCTGGCATTGGACGGCAATCTCGACAAGGGCAATTGGCGCGGGCGCCTGGCCAGTGGTGATGTACAAGCCGGAGGCCAGGACTGGAAGCTGCAGGCGCCAGCGAAGATCGAGCGCTTTGCCGATGGCAAGCTCACGTTCGCCGCGCATTGTTGGGTGTCCGGGCCTGCCAGCCTGTGTGGCGAAGACCAGCGCCTGATGCCTGAGCCGAAGCTGCGTTACCACCTCAAGCAATTCCCCATCGACAGCCTGGCGGCGTTCTTGCCCAAGGATTTTGCCTGGCAGGGCAAGCTCAACGCCGACCTTCAACTGGACCTGCCGGACAGCGGCCCCAAAGGCGTGGTCTCGGTGGACGCCAGTGGCGGCACCCTGCGCGTCAAGGAGAAGGACCAGTGGCTGGATTTCCCGTATGACACGTTGAAGCTGGAAACCACCCTCAACCCCAAGCGCATCGACACACAGCTGAACTTTCGCGGTGGCAAGCTCGGTGAATTGCTGGTGCAGGCGCAGATCAACCCCTTGCCGAAAAACAAGCCCATCACCGGCAACTTCAGCCTCGCCGGCCTCGACCTCGCGGTGGCACGACCCTTTGTGCCGATGGTGGAAACCCTCACCGGCAAGCTCAATGGCAACGGCCGTATCTCCGGTGGCTTGCTGGCGCCCCAGGTCAACGGCAACGTGAACCTGGTGGGAGGCGAGGTGTCGGGCCCGGAACTGCCCATCAGTCTCGAAGGCTTGAATGTACAAGCGCTGATTGCGGGCGAAAGTGTGCAGCTCAACGGCGCCTGGCGCAGCGGCAAGGCGGGGCAGGGTAGCCTCAAGGGCCAGATCGACTGGGGCCAGGCGCTGGTGGTGGATCTGAGTTTGCAAGGCTCGCAATTGCCGGTCACGGTCGAGCCATACGCCGTTCTGGAAGTGGCGCCCGACCTGAAAATCAGCCTGAAGAACGATAAGCTGGCCGTCGCCGGCAAAGTGCACATCCCACGTGGCGATATCACGGTGCGCGAACTGCCGCCGTCCACCGTCAAGGTCTCCGATGACACCGTGATCGTCGGTAGCCAGACCGAAGAGGGCAAGCCGCCAATGGCGATGGCCATGGACATCGACGTGGTGGTGGGTGAAGACAAGCTGAACTTCTCCGGCTTCGGTCTCACCGCCAAGGTGCAAGGCCAGGTGCATATCGGCGACAACCTCGACACCCGTGGCGAGCTGTGGCTCAACGATGGTCGCTACCGTGCCTATGGGCAGCGGCTGGACGTGCGTCGCGCGCGCTTGCTGTTCGCCGGCCCCCTTGACCAGCCGTACCTGGACATTGAGGCGATCCGCAAGACCGACGATGTGGTGGCCGGCATCCGCCTCAGCGGCAGCGCCGAACAACCCACGACGCAAATCTTTTCCGAGCCGGCCATGAGCCAGGAGCAGGCACTGTCCTACCTGGTGTTGGGCCGTCCGTTGAGCAGCACCGGCGAAGATAACAACATGCTGGCCCAAGCCGCACTGGGCCTGGGCCTCATGGGCAGCGCCGGAGTGACCTCGGACCTTGCCAACAAGCTGGGCATCCAGGACTTCGACCTCGACACCCAGGGCAGCGGCAACAACACCGCCGTGGTAGCCAGCGGCAAGATCACCGAGAAACTCAGCCTGCGTTACGGGGTCGGGGTGTTCGAACCGGCCAGCACGATTGCGTTGCGCTACCTGTTGAGCAAGAAGGTGTACCTGGAAGTGGCGAGCGGCGTGGCCAGCTCCCTAGATATCTTCTACAAACGCGATTTCTGAACCTTGCTCGGTTAACAAAGTGGGAGGGGGCTTGCGCCCGATGGCGGTGGGTCAGTCAAGTGGGGGCTGACTGAAACACCGCCATCGGGGGCAAGCCCCTTTTCACATGTGCAAGCCCTCCAGCCCGCCTGTCGCGCAATTACCAAGCAAGCTAATAATTCCATTTGACATTCGCTGCCTAAGCAGTAACATCTTGTCATACATTCACTGCCTAGGCAGTAATAAGGTGACTTCCGATGCCCCACTTCACCCCTGACAGCTTTCGCAACTGCCATCTCGGCCTGCTCCTGGGCCGGGCGGCGCTGCTCAAGGACCGCATTATCGACACCCATATGGAGCCGCACGGCGTGACCGCTGCGCAGTTCAAGGTGTTGATCATCATTGCCCAGTTCGACGTCGATACCCCGGCGGAGCTGTGTCGCAACCTGTCCCTGGACAGCGGCTCCATGACCCGCATGCTCGACCGCCTGGAACAAAAGGGCCTGCTGGCGCGCCAACGTTCCGAGCAGGACCGGCGCCAGGTGCGGCTGGTGCTCACCGAAGACGGCCAGCGCCTGGCGGACATGCTGCCGCACATTGGCGCCCAGTCGATGAACGAACTGGCCGGCGCCCTGGAGCCCGGCGAGCTGCAAACCCTGGAAAACATCCTCAAGAAAATTCTCGTCGCAGCAGGTGACGCCATCGTCATCCAGCGGGTAGGTAATTCATGAACACACGCGCATTCAGCCTGGTGCTGGTGGCGATGACACTGGCCGGTTGTGCCAACTACAGTGGCCTCGACACCCAAGGCAAACGCCTCGACGCCAACACCCTGCAAACCGGTAAATCCCTCAGCGGCATGACCTTGTCGAGTGCCGCCTGGCCCACCGCCGACTGGTGGAAAAGCCTCGGCGACCCACAGCTCGACGGCCTGATCCAGGAAGCCCTGCAAAACAGCCCCGACATGCAAGTCGCCAGCGCCCGTGCCCATCAGGCCGAAGCCGCTGCTTACGCTGCAGACGCCGAGCGCATGCCGACCCTGGACGCCAGCGCGGGTGTCAGCCGTTCACGCCTGGCCAAAGACCAGGACCCGCGCGGTGAAGGTGATGCCTATTCGACCGTGCGCAACATCGGCGCCAGCTTCAATTACAACTTCGACCTCTGGGGTGGCCAGCGTGCTGCCTGGGAGGCCGCGTTGGGTGAGGCGCGTGCCGCCCAGGTCGATCAGCAGGCGGCGCGCCTGACCCTGGCCGCCAACGTGGCCAAGGCCTACAGCGACCTGGGCCAGGCCCATATCGTGCGGGACCTGGCCAACGACGACCTCAAGCGTACCCGGCAGATGCTCGACCTGGGCAAGCGCCGCCTGAACTCGGGCATCGACAGTCAGTACCAGTACCAGCAGACCGAAAGCCTGGAAGCCAGCTCCCAGTCGCAATTGATCGATGCGGAAAAACAACTGCAAAGCGCCAAGATTGCCCTGGCGGTGTTGCTCGGCAAGGGGCCGGACCGTGGCAATGAACTGGCCCGGCCCGCCGTGCTGAAACCCAGCGCCGTCGCCGTGCCGTCGGTGCTGCCGGCCGAGCTGCTCGGCCGTCGCCCGGACCTCATTGCCGCGCGCTGGCGTGTCGAGGCCGCAGGCAAAAACATCGATGCGAGCAAGACCCGCTTTTACCCCAACCTCAACCTGAGCGCGAGCGCCGGGGCCGAGTCGTTGCTGGGTGATGCGATGTTCGGTTCGGCCAGCCGCTTCTTCAACATAGCACCGACGATCTCGCTGCCGATCTTCGACGGCGGGCGGCTGCGCGCGGACCTCGATGCGCGTGACGCCGACTACGACCTGGCCGTGGCCCAGTACAACAAGACCCTGGTGCAAGCCTTGGGCGATATCGGCAACACCCTTTCGCAACTGCGCGACACCGGCCGGCAGATCCAGGCCCAGCAACACGCTGCGGACATTGCCCGGCAGTCCTACGACACCGGCGTGCAGCGCTATAGCTCCGGGATCGGTAACTACCTGGATGTGCTCAGCATCGAACAGCAATTGCTGCAGGCCCAGCGTCAGCTGGCGACCCTGAATGCGGCGCAGATCGATCTGTCGATTCAATTGATGCAGGCCCTGGGCGGCGGCTACAGCGCCGACAACGTGGCAGCGACCACCCCAGCCACACGCACGGAATAATTTGAGGTATTTGTCATGGCCACTGCCGAAAACACCCACGCAAGCGAACAACCCAAACAAGACAACAACCCACGCAAACGCAAAGTGATGCTGATCGGCCTGGCGCTGATCGTCATCCTCGGCGTGGTCGGCGTGTGGGGCTGGTATGAGCTCTACGGCCGCTTCAACGAAAGCACCGACGATGCCTATGTGAACGGCAACGTGGTTGAAATCACCCCGCTGGTGACAGGGACTGTGGTCAGCATCGGCGCCGATGATGGCGACCTGGTCCACGAAGGCCAGGTGCTGGTCAACTTCGACCCGAACGACGCCGCCGTTGGCCTGCAGAGCGCCCAGGCCAACCTGGCCCGCACCGTGCGCCAGGTGCGGGGGCTGTACAGCAACGTCGATGGCATGAAGGCCCAGGTCAATGCACAGAAAGCCGACGTGCAAACCGCCCAAGACAACTTCAACCGTCGCAAGACCCTGGCCCAGGGCGGGGCGATCTCCCAGGAAGAACTGTCTCACGCCCGTGACAGCCTGACGGCGGCCAAGAACGCCCTGACCAACCTTGAGCAGCAATTGAAAACCAGCAACGCGCTGGTGGATGACACGGTCATCAGCTCCCACCCGGATGTGCAGGCGGCCGCCGCGCAATTGCGCCAGGCCTACCTGACCAATGCGCGCAGCACCTTGATTGCACCGGTCACCGGCTACGTCGCCAAGCGCACCGTGCAACTGGGCCAGCGTGTGCAACCCGGCACGGCGTTGATGGCGGTGATCCCGCTGAACCAGTTGTGGATCGATGCCAACTTCAAGGAAACCCAGCTGCGCGATATGCGCATTGGCCAACCGGTGGACATCGAGTCGGACATCTATGGCAGTGACGTGAAGTACAGCGGCACCGTGGACAGCTTGGGCGCCGGTACCGGCAGCGCGTTTGCCCTGCTGCCGGCGCAGAACGCCACCGGTAACTGGATCAAGATCGTGCAACGGGTGCCGGTGCGCATCCATATCAACGCCGAAGAGCTGGCCAAGCATCCACTGCGCGTAGGTCTCTCCACGGTGGTCAACGTGGACCTGCACGACCAGAGCGGCCCGGTGCTGGCGCAACAGGCGCCACAAAAGGCGTCGTTCACCACCAACGTGTACGACCGCCAATTGGCCGAGGCTGACGCCATGATCAATCAGTTGATTCATGACAACAGCACGGCAACACCCAAGGCTGCGCAACGCTGATGAGCAATAACGCCTCCTTCACGCCACCCAGCCTGTTGATGGCCACTATTGGCCTGTCGCTGGCGACTTTCATGCAGGTGCTCGACACCACCATCGCCAACGTGGCGTTGCCGACTATTTCCGGCAACCTCGGCGTGAGTTCGGAGCAAGGCACCTGGGTGATCACCTCGTTTGCGGTGAGCAACGCCATCGCCTTGCCGCTCACCGGTTGGTTGAGCCGCCGGTTTGGCGAGGTGAAGCTGTTTTTGTGGGCGACCCTGCTGTTTGTGCTGGCGTCGTTCCTCTGCGGTATTTCCACCTCAATGCCCGAGCTGATCGCGTTCCGGGTCATACAAGGCCTGGTGGCCGGGCCGTTGTACCCGATGACCCAGACGCTGCTGATCGCGGTCTATCCGCCGGCGAGGCGAGGCATGGCCCTGGCGTTATTGGCGATGGTCACGGTGGTGGCGCCGATTGCGGGGCCGATTCTCGGCGGATGGATCACCGACAGCTACAGTTGGCCGTGGATCTTCTTCATCAACGTGCCGATCGGGATCTTTGCGGTGATGGTGGTGCGTTCGCAGTTGAAGAAACGTCCGGTGGTCACCAGTTTCCAGCCAATGGACTATGTGGGGCTGTTGAGCCTGATCGTCGGTGTCGGCGCCCTGCAGATCATCCTCGACAAGGGCAACGACCTGGACTGGTTCGAATCCAACTTCATCATCATTGGCGCGGCGATTTCGGTGATTGCCCTCGCGGTGTTCATCATCTGGGAACTCACCGACAAACACCCCGTGGTCAACCTGCGGCTGTTCGCCTATCGCAACTTCCGCATCGGCACCATCGTGTTGATCCTCGGTTATGCGGGTTTCTTCGGCATCAACCTGATCCTGCCGCAATGGTTGCAGACCCAGATGGGCTACACCGCCACGTGGGCGGGCCTGGCGGTCGCGCCGATCGGTATCCTGCCGGTGCTGATGTCGCCGTTCGTCGGCAAGTACGCACACAAGTTCGACCTGCGCCTGCTGGCAGGCCTGGCGTTCCTGGCGATTGGCTTGAGCTGCTTCATGCGTGCGGGCTTCACCAATGAGGTGGACTTCCAGCATATCGCCCTGGTGCAGCTGTTCATGGGCATCGGCGTGGCGCTGTTCTTCATGCCGACGCTCAGCATCCTGATGTCCGATCTGCCACCACAGCAGATTGCCGACGGCGCGGGCCTGGCGACCTTCCTGCGGACCCTGGGCGGCAGCTTCGCGGCCTCGCTGACCACCTGGATCTGGATTCGCCGTGCGGACCAGCACCATGCGTACATGAGCGAGAACATGACCACCTATGACTCCGCGACCCGCGATGCCCTGCAGGCGTTGGGCGGGGCAGGGCAGAAGGCCTACACGCAGCTGGACCAGATCCTCACCAGCCAGGCCTACATGATGTCCACCGTGGATTACTTCACGTTGCTGGGGTGGATGTTCATGGGGTTGATGTTGCTGGTGTGGCTGGCCAAGCCGCCGTTTGGGGCGAAGGCGGGGCCGGAGGCTTCCGGCCACTGACCGTCATAGCGTTGGAATGCAATCCACTGTGGGAGCTGGCTTGCCTGCGATAGCTTCAGTTCGATGCATCTGAGGCGCCGAGGTGCCTGCATCGCACGCAAGCCAGCTGCCACAGTTGAAGGGTGTCGGGCCTGGGCTTAGGCTCCAGGTAACGCCAACTGCGGATTGACGAAGTCAAACGCCGCCAACTGGAACCCTTGCTCATCCACCTGCAACGCCCAACCCTGCTTGTCCCAATCCCCCAGCACAATGCGCTTGGCCGCCTGGTCGCCAATCTGCAACTTGTGAATGGCGGGGCGGTGGGTGTGGCCGTGGACCAGGGTGCGCACGCCAAACTGCTGCATCACCCGTGGCACTTCCTCGGGGGTCACATCGACGATGTCGTTGGCTTTCATGCGGGTCTGCGCGCGGCTTTCACTGCGCAGCTTGCGTGCCAGTTTATGGCGCGTGCCCAGCGGCAGGTGCCGCAGGATAAACAGCACAATCGGGTTGCGCAGGATGCGCCGCAGCTTCATATAGCCGACGTCGCGGGTGCAGAGGCTGTCGCCGTGCATCAACAGCACGGGCTCGCCATGGAGCTGCACGACACTCGGGTCCTTGAGCAAGGTGGCACCTGCAGCTTTGCAGAACGCCTTGCCGATCAGGAAATCGCGGTTGCCATGCATGATGAAAATCGGGGTGCCGCTGTCGCTCAGCTCGCGCAGGGCTGCGCCAATCGAACGCTGGAAGGGGGTCATCCCATCGTCGCCAATCCAGGCTTCAAAGAAGTCCCCCAGAATGTACAACGCCTGGGCGCCTCGGGCGCGGTGGTGGAGCAGATCCAGAAACGCCCGGGTGATATCCGGGCGCTCCTCTTCCAGATGCAAATCTGAAATCAGCAATATCACCCAACGATCTCGGCTTTCTCGACGATAACGTCTTCTACCGGAACGTCCTGGTGACCGGCTTTACCGGTGGTCTGCACGCCCTTGATCTTGTCGACGACTTCCTGGCCTTCGGTGACTTTACCGAATACCGCATAGCCCCAACCCTGCACGTTCTTGCCGCTGTGGTTCAGGAAGGCGTTGTCGGCGACGTTGATGAAGAACTGCGCGGAGGCCGAATGCGGCTCCATGGTACGGGCCATGGCGACGGTGTACTTGTCGTTGGAAAGGCCGTTGTCCGCTTCGTTCTGGATGCTTGGACGCTTGTCTTTCTTTTCTTTCATGCCAGGCTCGAAACCGCCGCCCTGGATCATGAAGTTGCCGATGACACGGTGGAAAACGGTGTTTTCGTAGTGGCCGGCGTTCACGTACTCGATGAAGTTGGCGACGGTGATCGGCGCTTTCTCGGCGTTCAGCTCGATGACGATGTCACCGTGGTTGGTGGTCAGTTTGACTTGAGTCATGTTCACTACTCTTTTCAGGGAATTCGTGGGTTTGGGTGCCTGGGCACCGCGGCCGGTATGGCGAAACTGCGGCCAAGGGGCGCAGTTTAGCGTGCCCGGCGGGAATTTCGAGGTGGTTTTTTACCGCCGGGGCAATTAAAGCAGCAGTTTTTGGCCGCGCTCTGTCAGTGTCTTGACAGCATCAGCTATGATATCGCCTTTGTTTTGTCTGGCCCCAACCGGCCACGAACCTGTCTGTTCAAGGATCCTATGAGCAAGCCCACTGTCGACCCTACCTCGAATTCCAAGGCCGGACCTGCCGTCCCGGTCAACTTCCTGCGCCCGATCATCCAGGCGGACCTGGATTCGGGCAAGCACACGCAGATCGTCACCCGCTTCCCGCCAGAGCCCAACGGTTACCTGCACATCGGTCACGCCAAGTCGATCTGTGTGAACTTCGGCCTGGCCCAGGAGTTCGGTGGCGTCACGCACCTGCGTTTCGACGACACCAACCCGGCCAAGGAAGACCAGGAATACATCGACGCCATCGAAAGCGACATCAAGTGGCTGGGCTTCGAATGGTCCGGTGAAGTGCGCTATGCCTCCAAGTATTTCGACCAGTTGTTCGACTGGGCCGTCGAGTTGATCAAGGCCGGCAAGGCCTATGTTGACGACCTGACCCCGGAGCAGGCCAAGGAATACCGTGGCACGCTGACCGAGCCGGGCAAGAACAGCCCGTTTCGCGACCGTTCGGTAGAAGAGAACCTGGACTGGTTCAACCGCATGCGCGCCGGCGAGTTCCCGGACGGCGCCCGCGTGCTGCGTGCCAAGATCGACATGGCCTCGCCGAACATGAACCTGCGCGACCCGATCATGTACCGCATCCGCCACGCCCATCACCACCAGACGGGCGACAAGTGGTGCATCTACCCGAACTACGACTTCACCCACGGTCAGTCGGACGCCATCGAAGGCATCACCCACTCCATCTGCACCCTGGAGTTCGAAAGCCACCGTCCGCTGTACGAATGGTTCCTCGACAGCCTGCCGGTACCGGCACACCCGCGCCAGTACGAGTTCAGCCGCCTGAACCTGAACTACACCATCACCAGCAAGCGCAAGCTCAAGCAACTGGTCGATGAAAAGCACGTCAACGGCTGGGACGACCCACGCATGTCGACGCTGTCGGGCTTCCGCCGCCGCGGCTACACCCCGGCATCGATCCGCAATTTCTGCGAGATGGTCGGCACCAACCGTTCCGACGGCGTGGTCGACTACGGCATGCTTGAGTTCAGCATTCGCCAGGACCTCGACGCGAACGCCCCGCGCGCCATGTGCGTGCTGCGTCCGTTGAAAGTCGTGATCACCAACTACCCGGAAGACAAGGTCGACCACCTCGAGCTGCCACGTCATCCGCAGAAAGAAGAACTCGGCGTGCGCAAGCTGCCGTTCGCCCGTGAAATCTACATCGACCGCGATGACTTCATGGAAGAGCCGCCAAAGGGCTACAAGCGCCTGGAGCCCAATGGCGAAGTGCGCCTGCGCGGCAGCTACGTGATCCGTGCCGACGAAGCGATCAAGGACGCCGATGGCAACATCGTCGAACTGCGTTGCTCTTACGACCCGGACACCCTGGGCAAGAACCCTGAAGGCCGCAAGGTCAAAGGCGTGATCCACTGGGTGCCGGCCGCTGCCAGCATCGAGTGCGAAGTGCGCCTGTACGATCGCCTGTTCCGCTCGCCGAACCCTGAAAAGGCCGAAGACAGCGCCAGTTTCCTCGACAACATCAATCCTGACTCCCTGCAAGTACTCACGGGTTGTCGTGCCGAGCCATCACTTGGCGACGCACAGCCGGAAGACCGTTTCCAGTTCGAGCGCGAAGGTTACTTCTGCGCGGATATCAAGGACTCGAAACCAGGTCAGCCGGTATTCAACCGTACCGTGACCCTGCGTGATTCGTGGGGCCAGTGATGCAGCCGTGAGCGGCTTTGCATAGAGAGAAAAGGAAGCATCGTGCTAACGATCTACAACACGCTGAGCAAAACCAAAGAAGTCTTCAAGCCGCTGGATGGCAACAAGGTGCGCATGTACGTGTGCGGCATGACCGTGTACGACTACTGCCACATCGGCCACGGCCGCAGCATGGTTGCGTTCGACCTGGTGACCCGCTGGTTGCGTTTCAGCGGCTATGACTTGACCTATGTGCGCAACATCACCGACATCGACGACAAGATCATCAACCGCGCCAATGAAAACGGCGAGTCGTTCGACGCGCTGACCGAGCGCATGATCGCCGCGATGCACGAGGACGAGGCGCGCCTCAACATCCTCAAGCCGGACATGGAACCGCGTGCCACGGACCACATCCCTGGCATGCACGCGATGATTCAGGCCCTGATCGACAAGGGTTATGCCTACGCCCCGGGCAATGGCGACGTGTACTACCGCGTTGCCAAGTTCATGGGCTACGGCAAGCTGTCGCGCAAGAAAATCGAAGACCTGCGCATCGGCGCACGCATCGAAGTCGATGAAGCCAAGCAGGACCCGCTCGACTTCGTGCTGTGGAAAGGCACCAAGCCCGGCGAGCCAAGCTGGGAGTCGCCATGGGGCGCCGGGCGTCCGGGCTGGCACATCGAATGCTCGGTGATGTCCACCTGCTGCCTGGGTGACACCTTCGACATTCATGGCGGCGGCAGCGACCTTGAGTTCCCGCACCACGAAAACGAAATCGCCCAGAGCGAAGCCGCCACCGGCAAGACCTACGCCAATGCCTGGATGCACTGCGGCATGATCCGCATCAATGGCGAGAAGATGTCCAAGTCCTTGAACAACTTCTTCACCATTCGCGACGTGCTGGAAAAGTATCACCCGGAAGTGGTGCGTTACCTGCTGGTGTCGAGCCACTACCGCAGCGCCATCAACTACTCGGAAGACAACCTCAAGGACGCCAAGGGCGCCCTGGAGCGGTTCTACCATGCGTTGAAAGGCTTGCCATCCGTGGCACCTGCAGGCGGCGAAGCGTTCGTTGCGCGCTTCACCGAGGTCATGAACGACGACTTCGGCACCCCGGAAGCCTGCGCCGTGCTGTTCGAAATGGTGCGCGAGATCAACCGCCTGCGTGAGAGCGACCTCGACGCAGCGGCGGGCCTGGCAGCGCGCTTGAAAGAACTGGCGAGCGTACTGGGCGTGTTGCAGATGGAAGCCGATGACTTCCTGCAAGCCGGCGCCGAAGGGCGTGTAGATGCGGCTGAAGTGGACGCGCTGATCCAGGCGCGTTTGGCTGCGCGTGCCAATAAAGACTGGGCGGAATCCGACCGTATCCGTGACCAACTGACCGCGATGGGTGTGGTGTTGGAAGACGGCAAGGGTGGGACCACGTGGCGGTTGGCTGATCAGGCCTGATCGGTAAACGCTGAACAAAAAGCGCCCCGACTGGTTCGGGGCGTTTTTTTTGCACACCGTTTTAACGGCTCACTCGATCCACTGTGGGAGCTGGCTTGCCTGCGATGACGGCGTGTCAGTCACCGGAAATGTTGACTGACCCACCGCAATCGCAGGCAAGCCAGCTCCCCCAGTTTTTACCGTGCCCACTTTGCGAACTCTTCGGTTTCAGATTTATGTGTGAGTTGGATGGTCTTTGAGGCTTAGTGTTTTATCCACCATTAGCTGGATCCCCTCCAGCATCCGACACATTCCCAAGGCCACGCTGCGAGGATTGCCGTCGATCTCAAAAGCCAAATGGCTTGTCAGCGCTTGAACCGAGGCAAGATCCTCCGACGCGTTGACCAGCAGCGTCTCGACGTCTAATCCTTCGCGTACGGTAAATAAACTATGGTCCTCAGTAGAAGGCTCTGGTTTCTCAGGTGGGTTCAGATAGTGGTTAATTGCTCGATGAGCCGCAGTGTGAAACGCGGCTGAGTCTGACGGCGGATTCGACTGTCTTTGATCATGACCAAGCTCCTAGAGTATTGGAGCTACCACCCATCGCTGCGAAACGATACCCGGGTGGCAGCTGTGCGCAGGTTCGCAGACCGGGACTCTAGGCACCCGGCATACCCGAAGGTATCCCGCGCACAGCCGCCATAACATCAGGCATAAAAAAGCGCCCGCTATCTTGAGGTGGACGCTGTGCGTCTAGAGTTTAACCGGGCTGCGAAACCCGGTCGCTGAGTTTTCAGCGACCACCGAAGATTAGGCAGCCATGTTCCGAGCGACAACCCTAAAACGCTGTCGGAAATTTCCTTGCTGCGTTTACCCACCTGAAGTTTGCAATACCTGTGCTAGGTAGGGGGCCCTTGTACTGACTTTATAGGCGTTACTAGCGGCGTCGTTATAGATCGTCTCGTGGTACTTGCCGTCCTTGAAATGCAAAGCGACGCCATCATCGACCGCGTAGGCGGGTCGTACCCCCTCACGCTGAACAAGTTCGACAAACGACGTTTCCCTTCCTGCTTCTGAGCTGAAATGCGGACACAGTGCTCCTGGCAGCAAGCTGGTACGTAAATAATGTCGGCTTGCTCAAAGAGTGATGAAACATGATTGGCGGTGGAGATGTAGAGCACAGTAGGGTGAGTTTTGCCTGATGACGCGACGATGTGTTTATCGATACGCGTCATACGCTGCATGTCTTCGGTGGACTCGCCGCCGATAACAATAATGTGCTTGGTCATCCTGACCTCCTGTCCGTCTTGCGCGATATGAGTGTCTGCCGCCGCTATGAAGATTGCATTACTTGATACCGACTTTGAACAAAACCATTGTCCGACTCATGCGTGCCGATATGGCGAAGCTCAAGTTGTCGACCGATCTGGCTGAAGAGTGGGATCCCTTGCCCGAGTAAAACCGGGATACGCGTGATGATCAGTTCATTGACCAGGCCCGCTTCAAGAAACGCCTGGATCGTCTGGCCTCCGTCGATATAGAGGTGCTTCATACCGCGTTCGGCTAACGTCGCCACGAGTGAGGTGACGTCTCCTGCCATGACCTCGACCTTGCCCTCCAAGTGCGCAGGGATCTGCAGCGGCTGGTGGGAGAGCGCAATGACGGGCGTGCCCTCGTAGGGCCACTCGGGGAAGGACAAGATTTTCTCCAGGGTTTTGCGACCCATTACCAGTGCATCGACCGTGGCGATGAAGCGTTCATAGGTCACGCCGTTCAACTCGGCGGTTTCGTACTCTGGTCGGTGCAACCACTCGATATCACCGTTCGGGCGGGCAATAAAGCCGTCGATGCTGGCTGCGATGAAGACTGAACATCGGATATCCATGGCGAAAACTCCTTTTAGTGCGCGTGGACGCTAATGTTGATTTAATCCGCGCGTGCA
This sequence comes from Pseudomonas sp. MYb13, assembly GCF_002980075.1. NCBI lineage: Bacteria > Pseudomonadati > Pseudomonadota > Gammaproteobacteria > Pseudomonadales > Pseudomonadaceae > Pseudomonas > Pseudomonas sp. MYb13. The sequence goes on from NZ_PCQI01000008.1 coordinate 19,047, forward strand.
ACAACCGGGCGTCCAAGAAGCAGTCTTGATGCCCCTTTCTGTCGTGCGAGGATGTATGCGAAGTTGGCTGATCCGTTACCGTTACGCAATTATTTTCTGGTTGTGCTTCGGCGTGTTCCGTACCTCCCTGGCTGACTGGAACCCCATTCCCTCCGGCTCCATGCGCCCGACTTTACTGGAGGGCGATGTGGTGCTGGTCAACCGCGTGGCGTATGACCTCAAGGTCCCACTCACGGATATCTCCCTGGCCAAACTCGATAACCCACAGCGCGGTGACGTGGTCACGTTCTCATCGCCCAAGGATGGCATGCGCCTGATCAAGCGCATTGTCGGCATCCCCGGTGACACCCTGGAAATGAAAGACGAGGTGTTGTGGGTCAACGGCGTGCCGGCCACTTACAGTGACGCGCAAGACATCAGTGAGCCCATTGTTCCCGGTCATACGGTGCCGGGGATCAAGCTGAGTGAACGGGTGGCCAACCGTCAGCGCACCGTGCAGTTCATGCCAACGGTGCGGGCGTTGCGCAACTTCGGGCCGGTGGTGGTGCCGGCCGACAGTTATTTCATGCTGGGGGACAACCGTGATAACAGCGATGACTCCCGGTATATCGGCGTCGTGCCGCGTCGGCTGCTGATCGGGCGGGCACATCATGTCCTGGCGTCGGCGCAGATCCTGGATCACTGGATGCCACGCCTGAGCAGATTCGGCGCGCCGATCCTGTAATGACGGGGGGGCATTGCATCTGTAGGCGCTCGCAAGCCGGCTTCTACGGGTGGGCGTGTTACGAGGGCCCCGGAATCCAGGCACTTACTTTTCAGTGAGCCCATTACCTTTTCGTGCGTTCTTGTGGCCTGCGCGCCCGGTTCCTATCCTGCGGTCTTCGTTTACCCAGGAGTCGTTTCCATGAGTTTTGATCTTGGCCTCAAAGGCCTTCGTGCACTGGTCACCGGTGGCACCAAAGGTATCGGCGCTGCCGTGGTGGCGGTGTTGCGTGAACAAGGTGCCCAAGTGATTTCGGTCGCGCGTTCAGCGGCGGATTCGACGCCCGAAGGCGTGCATTTCATCGTCGCCGACCTGGCCACTGCCGCAGGTTGTGCCAGTGCTACCGAGGCGGTGAAAAACCACTTCGGCGGCGTCGATATCATCGTCAATGTGCTCGGCGGCTCCAGCGCGCCAGGCGGTGGTTTTGCGGTGCTCGATGATGAGCAGTGGGCGAGTGCACTCGGCCAGAACCTGATGGCGGCGGTGCGGGTGGATCGGGCGCTGTTACCGGGGATGATCGAGCGAGGGGCAGGGGTGATTATTCATGTCACGTCGATCCAGCGGGAGCTGCCGTTGCCGGAGTCGACCACGGCGTATGCCGCGGCGAAGGCGGCGTTGGCGACCTACAGCAAGAGCTTGTCGAAAGAAGTGACGCCCAAGGGGGGTCGAGTGGTGCGGGTTTCGCCGGGCTGGGTGGAGACCGACGCGGCGGTGGCGCTGGCTGAGCGTCTGGCGGAGCAGGCGGGAACGGATTACGAGGGTGGCAAGCAGATCATCATGCAGGCCTTGGGCGGTATTCCGCTTGGGCGCCCGGCCAAGCCCCGGGAGGTGGCCGACTTGATTGCCTTCCTGGTCTCGCCCCGCGCCGCGTCGATCAGCGGCACCGAGTACGTGATCGACGGCGGTACCGTGCCTACGGTCTAACTCGTCGGCTTGGCGGCCTGCCATTTGAGCAGGCCATCCAGCACCGGGCACAGGCTCTGGCCCCACTCGGTCATGCGGTATTCGACTTTGGGCGGCACCACCGGGTAGACGGTGCGATGCACCAGGCCATCGGCTTCGAGCTGGCGCAGTTGCTGGGCGAGCATCTTCTGCGAGATGTCCGGGATCAGCCGCTCGAGGTCAGAATACCGCTGCACCTGACCGCCGAACAGGTGGAACAGGATGATCAGTTTCCAGCGCCCGCCGAGCCAGGCAAGGGTGGTTTCAACGTCGGCCGCGGCGGTGGCGGGGGTGTAGAGGGTGCTCATCGCATGTGTCCTTCGGACATATCTGAAAGTGCCTATTTATTTTGACGCCTGCCGCATCCTAGCTTTAGATGGTCGACACGACCAAACCCACGATGAAACTGGCGGTGATTTAAATGGATTGTATTTTTTGCAGCATTGTTAAGAAGACCTCCCCAGCGCACATTCTGTGGGAAGACGACCAGCATATGGCGTTTCTCTCGATTTTCCCCAATACACCGGGTTTCAGCGTGGTGATCCCCAAGCAGCACTACGGCAGCTATGCGTTTGCGCAGCCGGATGAGGTGTTGGCCGGGCTTGCCGTTGCAGCGAAGAAAACCGCGCTTCAGATCGACCGTGCGTTTCCCGATGTGGCCCGTACGGGGATGATGCTGGAAGGGTATGGGGTGGATCATCTGCATGCGAAGTTGTTTCCCATGCATGGGACCGGCGGCGATAGTACCTTCAAGCCGCTGAGTTCGAAGGTGGACAAGTTCTTCGAGGCATATGAAGGGTACATCTCGTCCCACGATCATGTGCGGGCCGATGATGAGGGGTTGGCGGAATTGGCGGTCAGAATCCGATCTTTTGCCTGACACAGTTCAAAATGTGGGAGGGGGCTTGCCCCCTCCCACATTTGGACCTCTGTGTTTCTGAGGACTCAGCGGCGGCTGCTGACTTCGGCGGGTACATCATCACCGGCCATGCGCTTGCGGAACAGGGCCGTGCGGGCCAGCAGCAGTGTGGTCACCGGCACGGTGATCGATAACAGGATCGGAATCAACCACCCGTGCAACACCGGCCCGGACTTGAGCACCGAAAAATAGATGATCGATGCCAGTGCCACGCACCAGGCCCCCAACGTCGACGCCAGCGCCGGCGGGTGCATGCGCTGGAAGAAGTCTTTCATCCGCAACAACCCGATGGCGCCAATCAGCGCAAACACGCTGCTCAACACCAGCAGTACCCCGACGGCTACTTCCATCCACAACGGCATCATTCAATCACCTCCCCACGCAGCAGGAATTTCGCCAGGGCAAACGAGCCCACGAAGCCAAACAGCGCAATCAACAGCGCCGCTTCAAAGTAGGTGTCACTGGCATAGCGAATGCCCAGCACCAGCATCATCAGCATCGCCAGGATGTACAAGTAGTCCAGCGCCAGTACCCGGTCCTGGGCCGAGGGGCCCTTGAACAGGCGGATCAGCGTCAGCACCATGGCCAGCGAGAACAGGAACAGGCTGAACAGGATCGCATTGGAGAGCAGGGCGCTCATTCGAAGATCTCCATCAGGGGCCGCTCGTAGGTGGTCTTGAAGTGCTCGATGAAGGGCGCTTCATCCTCCAGGTCAAACACGTGCAGGAGCAGGATGCTGCGGTCCAGTGCCAGTTCCGACCAGATGGTGCCGGGCACCACCGTGGTGATCATCGACAGTGCGGCCAGGCCGTTGGGGTCGCGCAGGTCGAGGGGGATCTTGATGAAGCGCGAACGCGGCGGGCGCGAGCCGCACATCAGCACGCCCCACGCCACTTGCAGGTTGGAGACGATCACATCGCGGCCCACCAGGAAAAACAGGCGGATGATCACGCCGGGTCGACGGATGCGGATCGGCAACGGGCGCAGCGGTGCCATCATCAGCGGCGCAAGAAAGCCAAGGGCGGCGCCCAGCAGCAGGTTGCCGGGGCTGACCGACAGGTTCAGCACCAGCCACAACACCCACAACGCCAGGGACAGCCATGGGGCAGGAAACAGTCGCTTCATGGTTGCACCTCCAGCGCGGCCGCCTGGGCTTCAGGGCTTGGCACCGGACGGGTCGCCATCACCGCCATCACATAGTGTTCCGGGTTGTTCAGGCTGACGGCGGTGGCCTGGGTGTAGCGCATCAGCGGTTCGGCCTTGAAGGTCAGCAGAATGCTGAGGCCAAGCAGGAAGAAGATCGGCACGCACTCGTAGCGGCGCAACAGCGGTGATGGGCGCTCCTCTGGGGTCCAGAAGCGCTGGATGCCCAGCCGTGCGAAGGCGATCAGCGACGCGAGCCCGGAGAGGATCAGCAGTGCCACCAGGCCCCAGGCCGCGGGGCGAATCGGTTCATCGACACTGACGCCCAGGCCCAGCGGATTGACCAGCGCACTCAACAGGCTGAGCTTGCCGATAAATCCGGACAGCGGCGGCATGCCGATGATCAACAGGGCGCAGGCGACGAAGCTCAGGCCGAGGAACGCCATGGTCCAGGGAATGACCTGGCCGACCACGGCTTTCTGCTCATCATCGAGGTTGACGCCGGGCCTTGGATGCAGGGACTCCATGGCCTTGGGCAGCGCGTCGATTTCTTCGTCCAGCGGCAGGTCGTTGGCCGAGCGCGAGCGCTCGATCAGCTCAGCCAGCAGGAACAGCGCGCTCAGCGCCAAGGTGGAACTGACCAGATAGAACAGCGCCCCGGCGGTCAGGCTTGGCTGGGCGAAACCCACGGCCGACAGCAGGATCCCGGCCGACACCAGGATGCTCAAGCTGGCCATGCGCTCCAACCGCTGCGCCGCCACCATCGCCAGCGCCGCGCAGACGATGGTCGCCATGCCGCCATACACCAACCAATCACCGCCAAACAGCGCCGACGCACCGGCCTGGCCGGAGAACAGCAGGGTCCACAGGCGCAGCACGGTGTACACGCCGACCTTGGTCATTATCGCGAACATCGCCGCCACCGGCGCGCTGGCCGAAGAGTAGGCGGGGGCCAACCAGAAGTTCAGCGGCCACATGCCGGCCTTGGCCAGGAATGCTGTCGCGAGGATGGCTGCACCGGCATGCAACAGGCCGCGATCGGCCTCGGGCACCAGCGGGATTTTCAGCGCCAGGTCCGCGAAGTTCAGCGTGCCGGTGACACCGTAGATCATCGCCGCGCCAATCAGGAACAGCGACGAGGCCAGCAAGTTGATTGCAATGTAATGCAGCCCCGACGATACCCGCGCACGGCCGGAACCGTGCAGCATCAAGCCATAGGACGCCGCCAGCAGCACCTCGAAGAACACGAACAGGTTGAACAGGTCCGCCGTGAGGAATGCGCCGTACAGGCCCATCATCTGGATCTGGAACAGCGCATGGAAACTGGTACCGGCACGGTCCCAGCGGGCCATGGCGAACAGCAGCGCGCTCACGCCGATGATCCCGGTGAGCACCAGCATCAACGCCGAGAGTTGGTCGACCACCAGCACAATGCCGAATGGCACCTGCCAGTTGCCCGGCAGGTAGACGCCAATCGAGCCGGGGCCGCCTTTTTGCGTCCAGTACAACAGCAGGATCGCGATGCCGAGGCCGATGACGCTGGAGAACAGATTGATCTTGGCCTTCAGCGGACGGCGTTTTTCGCCGAGCATCAGCATCAGTGCGGCGGTGAGCAGCGGCAGCAGGATGGGGGCGACGATCAGTTGGTTGACCCAATTCATTCCTTGGGCTCCCGGCCGTCCACGTGGTCAGTGCCGGTCAGGCCCCGCGAGGCCAGCAGTACCACCAGGAACAACGCCGTCATGGCGAAACTGATCACGATGGCTGTGAGCACCAGGGCCTGGGGCAGCGGGTCGGTGTAGTTGAGCAGGTCTTGCGGCACGCCGTCCTTGATGATCGGCTCCTTGCCGATAAACAGGCTGCCCATGCTGAAAATGAACAGGTTGACCCCGTACGACAGCAGGCACAGGCCCATCACCACCTGGAATGTCCGTGGCCGCAGGATCAACCAGACGCCGGAGGCCGCCAGGACCCCAATGGCAATTGCGATGACTTCTTCCATCAGGCGGCTCCTTCCGTTGCGGCAACCACTTTGGCCTGGTTGCTCGGTTTATGGGCCCGCACGGACTGGTGACCCAGGGCGGTGAGCATCAGCAGCGTGGAACCTACTACCATGGCGTACACGCCGACGTCGAAGAACAAGGCGCTGGCGACATGAATATCGCCGAGCACCGGCAGGCTGAAATGCCAAGTATGGGTGGTGAGGAAGGGGTAGCCGGCAAACAGCGCACCAAGCCCGGTGAGGGTCGCCGAGAACAGCCCGAAGCCCATCCAGCGCATCGGCCGCAGGCTCATCTGTGCTTCGACCCACTGCGTGCCGGCGACCATGTATTGCAGGATAAACGCGACCGACATCACCAGGCCGGCGACAAACCCGCCGCCCGGCTGGTTGTGGCCGCGCATGAACAGGTAGAACGACACCACCAGCGCAATTGGCAGGAGCAGGCGCACCAGCACCGCCGGCACCATCATGAAGCCCAACGCGGTGTCGCTGGCCTGGCGCGGGTTGACCAGGTCGGTGGCCACGTCCGGCGCCAACTGGCGCTGTTGCGCAGGCAGCTGCATGCTTTCCTTGGAGGGGCGGAAGCGGCGCAGCAGGGCGTACACCGTCAGCGCGACGGCGCCGAGCACGGTGATTTCACCCAGGGTGTCGAAGCCACGGAAGTCCACCAACATCACGTTCACCACATTGCTGCCGCCGCCTTCGGGCAGGGCGCGGCTGAGGTAGAACGAGGAGATATCGTTGGGTGTCTGGCGGGTCAGCATCGCGTAGGACAGCAACGCCATGCCGCCGCCCACCACGGTGGACAGCAGGAAGTCACGCAGGCGACGGATGCGTGCCTTGCGCAGCGAACTGGGCAGTGGCGAGACTTCTTCGATTCGCCGTGGCAGCCAGCGCAGGCCCAGCAGGATCAGCACAGTGGTGACCACTTCGACCACCAACTGCGTCAGCGCGAGGTCCGGCGCCGAGAACCACACGAAGGTGACGCAGGTCATCAGGCCGCACACGCTGACCATGGTCAGGGCCGCCAGCCGGTGATACTTGGCTTGCCAGGCTGCGCCCAAGGCACAGGCAATCGCCAGCAGCCACAGGGTCACGAACACGATGGACCCTGGGATCTTCGGCCGGTCGCCCCAACTGAGGCCACTGTTGAGCATCGGGATCATGCCGCCGACGACCGCGACCAGTACCAGCAGGAACAGCTGGGTCTGCAGGCGCTTGGTGCTGATGCGTTTTTCGATCCGGCGCACGCCGCGCATCATCACTACCAGGCTGCGCTCGAAGCCGCGCTTGCCGTTGAAGTAGCTGATCACGGGCGGATACTTGAAGCGGCCACGCTTGAGTTGCTTGCGCAGCAGCAAATACAGCACCACGCCGCCGGACATGGCCACCAGGCTCATGATCATCGGCGCGTTCCAGCCGTGCCAGATCGCCAGGCTGTACTCCGGCAGCACGCCGCCCACCACCGGCAGCGCGGCGGCAGCGAGGATCGAACCGACGACCTGGGCCGGGAAGATCCCTACCAGCAGGCAGGTGAACACCAGCAGCTCGACCGGCGCACGCATCCAGCGTGGCGGTTCATGCGGCGTATGTGGCAGGTTGGTTGCGGTAGGGCCGAAGAACACGTCGACGGTGAACCGCAGGGCGTAGGCCACGCTGAACGTGCCGGCGATGGTCGCAACCAACGGCAGGGCAAACTCTACCCAGGCGGTCGAGGTAATGAACACGGTTTCGGCGAAGAACATTTCTTTGGACAGGAAGCCGTTGAGCAGCGGCACGCCCGCCATGGAGGCACTGGCCACCATCGCCAGGGTCGCGGTAAACGGGATCAAGCGCACCAGCCCGCTGAGCTTGCGGATATCCCGCGTGCCGCTTTCGTGGTCAATGATGCCCGCCGCCATGAACAGCGAGGCCTTGAACGTGGCGTGGTTGAGGATATGGAACACGGCCGCGACGGCAGCCAGCGGGCTGTTGAGGCCCAGCAGCAAGGTGATCAGCCCGAGGTGGCTGATGGTGGAGTAGGCCAGCAGGCCCTTGAGATCATTCTGAAACATGGCGCAGTAGGCGCCGAGGAGGAGCGTGAGGGCGCCGGCACCGCCGACGATCCAGAACCATTCTTCGCTGCCGGACAGCGACGGCCACAGGCGGGCCAGCAGGAACACGCCAGCCTTCACCATCGTCGCCGAATGCAGATACGCCGACACCGGCGTAGGGGCCGCCATCGCATGGGGCAGCCAGAAGTGGAAGGGGAACTGGGCGCTTTTGCTCAGGGCGCCGATCAGCACCAGCGCCAGCATGACCGGGTACAGCGAATGCGCGCGAATCTGGTCGCCCGCCGCCAGCACCTGGTCCAGGTCGTAGCTGCCGACGATATGCCCCAGCAACATCACGCCCGCCAGCAGGCACAAGCCGCCGGCGCCGGTGACCATCAACGCCATATATGCACCGCGTCGCGCATCGGCGCGGTGGTGCCAATAGCCGATCAGCAGGAACGAGAACAGGCTGGTCAGTTCCCAGAAGAACACGATCTGGATCAAGTTGCCGGAGATCACCAGGCCGAGCATTGCCCCCATGAACGCCAGGAAAAACGCGAAGAAGCGCGGCACCGGGTCGTCCGGCGACATGTAATAGCGCGCGTACAGCGACACCAGCGTGCCGATGCCCAGCACCAGCATCGAGAACAGCCAGGCAAACCCGTCCATGCGCAACACGAAGTTCAGCCCGAGGCTGGGCAACCACATGAATTCTTCGCGGATCACGCCACCGTGGGCGATCTGGGGGTAGAGCAGGGCAACTTGAACGGTACCGACCAGGGCCACAAGGCCAGCCAGCAGGGACTCGGTGTTACGTGCGTTGTGCGGCAGCAAGGCCGCCAGACAGCTGCCAATAAACGGCAGAAGCAGTAGAACTATCAAAGACATAGGCTTCTAATCTGCGGGAGTTTGGGATGCATCATACGTGCCGCTTTCACGATCACCAAACGGCAAGATGTGGCAGGATCCTACAAGGTAGGCCGAAACCGCTCATTTAGCATTGTTTCAGGCGACCCCATTCCAGCGCGCCACATCGCTCTCTGTGGAAGCTGGGCGTGCCCGCGATGGCGATTTGACAGCCACCGCATCCCGTCGGACCTTAACCCTGTTGTTCCTGTTCCCGCTCATCTCGCAATTCGAGGGCTTTTTGTCCCTTGGTCTTCATCTCACTGACAATCACCGCCGCCACAATCAACGCCGCCCCCACCATCGCAATCGGCGGGAAGCGCTCCCCGGCGATCCGACCCACCACGCCCGCCCACACCGGCTCACCGGCATAAATCAACGTGGCCCGCGTGGGCGAGACACTTTGCTGCGCCCAGTTCATCGCCACCTGGATCACCGCACTGGTCAAGCCCAGGCCCACCGCGCTGAACAGCAGCAACCACGAAAACCCTGGAAGTGCTTCACCCATCGGCACCACCATCAGGAACGACAACAGCGACGCGGTGGCCAGTTGCACCACGGTCACCCGGCGCACGTCCACCTGGCCGGCAAATGCGCTGATCAAAATGATCTCGGCCGCTATCGCCACCGCACCGATCAAGGTGGCGATTTCACCCGGGCTGAAATTCAGCGAAGCGCCCGCAGGCCCCGTCAGCAGCATCAACCCGGCGAACGCCAGCATGATGCCGATGCTCGGCATCAACCCCGGGCGCCGGCCCAGGACCAGCCATTGCAGCAACGGCACGAAAGGCACGTAGAGCGCGGTGATGAACGCCGACTGGCTGCTCAGGATCGTCTGCAGGCCAATGGTCTGCAAGCCGTAGCCAAACATGATCGCTACGCCGATAAAGACCCCGGCCTTCAACTCGAACAGGGTCAGGTCGCGCAGGGTGCGCAGGGAAAAGAACCCCACCACGATCGCCGCCGCTGCAAACCGCAGGCCGACGAAAAACATCGGTCCACTGACGGTCATCGCGTGCTGCACCAGCAAAAAGGTACCGCCCCAGATCATGGTGATCACCACCAGGATGCATTCGGCTTTGCTGAAACGGTTGAAACGAGGGGAGGCGTTTGCGGTGGTCATGGCGGCTCGGTCTTGCAAGGGAAAGGCACGGACCGCACAATGCGCCGCACGCTGGGCAGTATACTGCGCACACCCACCCATTGAGCAATATAGTGCACAAAGAAAATCCACAACGGGCTTCGGTCCTGCAGCACGTCAGCCAGAACGTTCGTCGCCTGCGCCATGCCGCCGACTTGAGCCAAACCGCGCTCTCGGAAAAGTCCGGGGTCAGCCGGCGCATGCTGGTGGCCATCGAGGCCGGTGAAAAGAACGTCAGCCTGTCTACCCTCGACCGGGTGGCCGAAGCATTGGACGTGGCCTTCAGCGACCTGATCCAGGCGCCTGATGCGCCCGATCACAGCCGTATCAACGAGCTGGCCTGGGCCGGTGATATTCCCGGCAGCAAAGCGGTGTTGCTGGCCAAAGCCAACGCCCGGCGCGAGGTGGAATTGTGGGAGATGCGCCTGGAGCCCGGTGATCGCTACAGCCCTGAGCCGGACCCGGAAGGCTGGAGCGTGCAGCTGTTTGTGTACGAAGGCGCACTGACCCTGATCCTGGACGACGAAGAAAAACACGTCGCGGCCGGTGAGTTCTACATGTTCGCCAGCCGCCAATCCCACGGCTATCGCAATGACGGCGACGTGGCGGTGTGCTTCGTGCGAACCGTGGTGATCTAACTGTTCACCCGGCAACAGTGGATGGACACTTTGCTGGTTTGAAACCCGCTCTCCTGCGTTGAATTTCCAGCAACCCGCTGATTTCATTGGCGATTAAATTCAGGCACGACTCCTGCAATTACCAGGTCATTCCCTAGGAGCCTGGAGTCGGCCCATGTCAGCCCACCCTCAACACCCTGCCCATATCATCCGCTCGGACGCGGAAGCCATCGAAGTCGCCACGCGCCTGGCCGCACGGTTTGCCGTCGAGGCCAGCGAGCGCGACCGTGAGCGTCGCCTGCCGGTCGCCGAGCTCGACGAATTCTCCGCCAGCGGCCTGTGGGGCATCACCATTCCCAAGGCCTACGGCGGCGCCGAGGTGTCCTATGTGACCGTGGCCGAGGTGATCAAATTGATCTCCGCCGCCGACCCGTCCCTGGGGCAAATCCCGCAGAACCACCTGGGTGTGGTGGACATCCTGCTGCAAACCGCGACCGAGGAACAAAAGCGCCACTATTTCGGCAAGGTGCTGGCCGGCTACCGTTTCGGCAACGCCTTCTCCGAAGCCAAGAGCAAGCATGCCGGGACCTTCGACACCCAGATTCGCTTCCATGGCGATAGCGCGCAAATCAACGGCGAGAAGTTCTACTGCACCGGCGCACTGTTCGCCCACATCGTGCCGACGGTCGGCAATAACGAACACGGCCAGGCGTTTATCGCCTTCGTCGAGCGCGATACCCCGGGCTTGACGGTCATCGACAGCTGGGACGGCTTCGGCCAGCGCACCACCGCCAGCGGCGGCGTGACCCTCGACGGTGTGACCGTGCCCCGCAGCGCAGTGATCCCCGCCCATCAGGCTTTCGACCAACCCACCGCCAACGGTCCCATCTCGCAGATTATCCAGGCAGCGGTCGACACGGGCATCGCCCTGGGCGCCCTGGAGCAGGCGAAGATTTACGCACGCCAGGCGCGCCCGTGGATCGACAGCCATCAGGATCACGGCTGGCAAGACCCGTTCACCATCGCTGCCATCGGCGACCTGGAATGGCGCGCACACGGCACCGAAGCCATTCTCGCCAAGGCTGGCCAGGCCGTGGACCGTGCTCTCGCCGAGCCGAATGAAGACAGCGTGGCCCACGCCTCGCTGGTGGTCGCCCAGGCCAAAGTGCTGTCGGCGGAAACCGCCTTGCTCGCCAGCAGCAAACTCTTCGAACTGGCCGGCACCCGTTCGGTGACCGGCAAACATAACCTTGACCGCTTCTGGCGCAACGCACGCACCCACACCCTGCACGACCCGGCCCGCTGGAAATACCACCTGATCGGCAACTTCGTGCTCAACGGCGTGAAGCCAGCTCGCCACGCCTGGAACTGAGGACCTGCCCATGACCCCACTGAGCCCCGTGCTGAATCAGGCGCGCCAACTATTGGACAGCACCCGCCGCCACGTCGAGAAAAGCGACGACCCTTATGTGATCAGCCGCTTCGGCGATCTGCAGATCCGCGTCGATGTGGCTGCCGCCTTGGCTGAGCGCGCCGACACCCATCCCAGCCCGGTCGCCGCCACCGAGGCGCAGATCGCCGCCGCCGAAGCCCTGATCGCTGCCAGCAACGCCGAATTCGAACTGACCGGCCAACGCACTGCACTGCCGCCGACCCTCGATGACCCTCTGCGCTGGAAATACCAGGTTGTCGGCAACTACCACCTCAACGGAGTGCTTTGATGTCCCGTGAAATCCGCTTGAATGCCTTCGACATGAACTGTGTCGGCCACCAATCCCCTGGGCTGTGGGCGCATCCGCGTGACCGTTCGTGGCAGTACAAGGACCTGGAATACTGGACTGACCTTGCCAAGATCCTCGAGCGCGGCAAGTTCGATGGCCTGTTCATCGCCGACGTGCTGGGTATCTATGATGTCTACAACGGCAACGGCGACGCGGCGATTCGCCAGGCGGCCCAGGTGCCGGTCAATGACCCACTGTCGTTGATCGCGCCGATGGCGTTGGTCACCGAACACCTGGGCTTCGGCCTGACGGCGTCTTTGTCGTTCGAACACCCGTACCCGTTCGCCCGCCGTCTCTCCACCCTGGATCACCTGACCAAGGGCCGTATTGGCTGGAACATCGTCACCTCGTACCTGGAAAGCGGCGCCAAGAACCTCGGCCAGAAGGCCCAGACTGAACACGACGCACGCTACGACTACGCCGAGGAATACCTGGAGGTCTGCTACAAACTCTGGGAAGGCAGTTGGGAGGAGGGGGCGGTGCTGCGCGACCGCGAGCGCCGGATTTTCAGCGATCCGAGCAAGATCCACGAGATCCGTCATGTCGGCAAACACTTCCAGGTCCCCGGCATTCACCTGTGCGAACCGTCACCGCAGCGCACGCCGGTGCTTTACCAGGCTGGCGCGTCCAGCCGTGGCAAGCAGTTCGCTGCCGAGCAGGCCGAGTGCGTCTTCGTCGCCGCGCCGTCCAAGGTCCTGCTGAAAAAGACCGTCGCCGACATCCGCCGCCGAGCTGCCGAGGCCGGGCGCGATCCGAAGAAGATCCTGATCTTCAACCTGCAGACGGTGATCGTCGGCGAGACCGATGCGAAGGCCAAGGCCAAGTTCGAGGAATACAAATCCTACGTCAGCTACGAAGGTGCGATGGCGTTGATCTCCGGCTGGACCGGCATCGACTTCAGCCAGTTCAAGCCCGATGAGCCGCTCAAGCATGTGCACACCAACGCGATCCAATCGGCGGTGGAAGCCTTCTCCACGGCGGATCCGAACAAGGTCTGGACGCCGAACGAGCTGGCCGATTGGGTTGGCATCGGCGGCTTTGGGCCCTTGTTCGTCGGCGGCCCGGAAACCGTAGCGGACCTGCTGCAGGAATGGGTCGAGGAGACCGATGTGGACGGCTTCAACCTGGCCTATGCGCTCACCCACGAAACCTTCATCGACGCCGTGGACCTGTTGGTGCCGACGTTGCAGAAGCGCGGCGTGTACAAGACCGAATACGCCCCGGGCACTTTGCGCGAGAAGCTGTTTGGCGACGGTGCGAGGTTGGCCTCTAACCATCCTGGCGCCGGCTACCGCGACCTCAAAGCCACCACCCTATGATTGGAACACCTCGGTCAATGTAGGCGCTGGCTTGCCGGCGATAGCGGTGGGGCAGCCAGAGATGTCTCCACTGACAGCCCGCCATCGCCGGCAAGCCAGCGCCCACCGTTTGATCTTTATTGTTTGATCGATCCCGGCCAGCGGACCACCGCACGCACATCACTTGAATAGGAGCACCCCCCTATGAGCGTGCACGAACTCAAACGTCCGCTGGTCCTGGAATGGCCCGCCGAGCTGCTCGGCGACCTGCCCAAGGCGTTGGAACAACTGCGCCACTGGGCGCAGATCACACCACTGCACACCGCCCTGCGCCACAAGCGCCAGGGGCAGTGGTACGCGTGGCGCTGGATCGATGCCTTGCGTGACGTCGAGCGCCTGGCCGATGGTTTGCGCCAGCAGGGTTTCAGCGAGCAGTCGCGGCTGGCACTCAGCGGTGCATTCGAGCCGAACCTGTTGTTGCTGGCGCTGGCGGCGCAATCCATCGGCGGGCAAGTGCTGACCCTGGCCGATGACCTGGAACCGGAGGCGCTGCAGCAACACCTGTGGCGCATTCGTCCCACCCATTCATACGCGCTGGGCCGCCAGTACGCGCGGCATTGGCGGTCGGCCAATCTGTTGGATTTCGCCCAGTTGCTCGGCCCGTTGGCACCCGCCCAACACCTCGCCCGCTGGTGGCACCCCTCGGGCGAAACCGCGTTGTGGAGCGAAGAGGGCACCCATTGGCAAGGTGGCTTGGCCGTGGTGCTGGAGCAATGGCTCAACAGCGGCCATGGCTTGGCATTTCCGGAAAGCCTGGCCTCGGCGCGGCGCGATCGCAGTGAAGTCGCGCCCACCGGCCTGCTGCTGTCGCCCGCGCGTTTGCAGCACCTGGCCGATGATATCGAAAGCCGCCTCGCCCCTCACGGCACCTGGCGCCGACGCCTGTGCGACTGGGCCATCGCGCACCCACAAAGCGGCCTGCGCCGCCTGCTGAAAAACCGCGTGCGCAAGCTGCTGGGTTTCCAACGCCTGGCCTACATCTGGCAGCCGCTTAAACCGACCGCCGAGCCAACCTGGCTGGCTGAATTCACACGGGACATCGCATGAGCCAGGCCATTCTCCAGGTACGGGATATCTCGCTGTCGTTCAAGGGTGTCAAGGCGATCAATGCCTTGTCCTTCGAGGTGGCGCGCGGCGAGATCTGTGCATTGATCGGGCCCAATGGCGCCGGTAAAAGCTCGTTGCTCAATGTGCTCAATGGCGTGTATTGCTTTGATGCCGGTGAGATCGTCTTCGAGGACCAGCACTTCCACCGCATCGACCCATTGGGCGCCGCGCGGCGAGGTATCGGCCGCACCTTCCAGAACAACGCGCTGTTCAAGAAGATGAGCGTGCTCGACAACATCCTCACCGGCCTGTCACGGCATATGCGCAGCAGCTTTATCGAGCAAGCGCTGGGCTTGCCCCGCGCGCGCCGGGAAGCCGAGGGGTTCCGGCTGCGCGCCCAGGGCATTCTCGAATTCCTTGAACTGCAAGCCCACCGGGATGTGCTGGTGGGCAACCTGTCCTACGGCCTGCAAAAACGCGTGGAACTGGGCCGGGCGTTGATCGCAGGCCCCAGCTTGTTGCTGCTGGACGAGCCCATGGCCGGCATGAACGCCGAGGAAAAACAGGAAATGGCGCGCTTCGTCGCTGACGTAAACCGCGACCTCGGTACCACCGTGGTGTTGATCGAGCACGACATGGGCGTGGTGATGGGCTTGTCCGACCACGTGGTGGTGCTCGATTACGGGCGCAAGGTGGGCGACGGCACGCCGGCCGACGTGCAGGCCAATCCCGAGGTGATCGCGGCCTACCTGGGAGTGGTAAACGCATGACCTTTTTTTTCGAAACCCTGCTCGGTGGCCTGCTCGCCGGCACCATGTACTCCCTGGTCGCCATTGGCTTCGTGCTGATCTACAAGGCCAGTGGTGTGTTCAATTTCGCCCAGGGCTCGATGCTGCTGTTTGCCGCGCTGACCTTCGTCAGCCTGCATGACCAGGGGGTGCCGTTTGCCCTGGCGCTGCTCTTGACCGTGATCGTGATGATCATCGGCGCCTTGCTCATCGAGCGTCTGGTCTTGAGGCCGCTGGTGAACCGTTCGCAGATCACCTTGTTCATGGCGACGCTGGGCCTGTCGTTCATTATCGAAGGCCTGGCCCAGGGCTTGATGGGCTCCCAGGTGCGCGCCCTCGACCTGGGCATCGACGACGTGCCGCTGTTCGTCGGCCCGCTGATGCTCAGCCAATTCGACCTGATTGCCGCCGCAGCCGCCGTGGTGCTGGTGACGGTGCTGGCGCTGCTGTTCAACAAGACCCGCATCGGTGTGTCACTGCGGGCAGTGGCGGATGACACCACGGCGGCGCTGTCCATCGGCATCAACCTCAACCGTATCTGGCAGATCGTCTGGGCGGTGGCCGGGATCGTCGGGCTGGTGGCGGGCCTGCTGTGGGGCGCGCGCCAGGGCGTGCAGTTCTCGCTGTCGCTGGTGGTGCTCAAGGCCTTGCCGGTGCTGATCATCGGCGGCTTTACCTCGATTGGCGGGGCGATTGTCGGTGGGCTGATTGTCGGTGCGGCGGAAAACCTCGCCGAGGTGTACATCGGCCCGTTGATCGGCGGCGGTATCACGCCGTGGTTCGCCTACGTATTGGCCTTGGCCTTCCTGTATATCCGTCCCGCCGGCCTGTTTGGCGAGCGCGCCATCGAGCGAGTCTGAAACCATGTCAATCCCCGTTGTTCAAGAAACCGCGCCGCTGCTGCTGATCCAGCGGCGCATCCCCTGGGCCTTGATCGGCCTGCTGGTGCTGGCCTTTGTCGTGGTGCCGCTGTGGGGCAATGACTATTGGCTGAATGCGATCCTGATCCCGTTCCTGGTGCTGTCGCTGGCCGGGCTGGGCCTTAATCTGCTCACCGGGTACACCGGCCAGACCTCTGTCGGGGCCGCCGGCTTCATGGCCGTGGGCGCGTTTGCCACCTACGGGTTCCTGCTGCGCCTGCCGGAGCTGGGGTTGCCGGTGGCGTTGCTGGGCGGTGGGATCATCAGCGCCTTGGTCGGCTTGCTGTTCGGCCTGCCCAGCTCGCGGATCAAGGGCTTCTACTTGATGGTCACCACCCTGGCCGCGCAGTTTTTCCTGGAGTGGCTGTTCGTCAAGTTTCCCTGGTTCTACAACTACGGCTCGTCCGGGACCATCTCCGCGCCGAAGCTGGCGTTGTTCGGTCACGACCTCAATACGCCGTTGGGCCGCTACCTGCTGACCCTGGTCACCGTGCTGCTGTTGACCTGGACCGCCATCAACCTGGTGCGCAGCCAGGTCGGGCGCAACTGGATGGCGATCCGTGACATGGACACCGCCGCCGCCGTGGTCGGCATCCCGGTGGTGCGCTACAAACGCCTGGCGTTCGCGGTCAGCTCGTTCTACCTGGGGATAGCCGGCGCGCTGTGGGCCTTTGCCTACCTGGGCACGGCCAGCGCCAGCAGCTTCGATATCAATCGCTCCTTCCAGATCCTGTTCATCATCATTATCGGCGGCATGGGCAGCATCGCTGGCAACTTTGTCGGCGCGGCCTTTATCAGTCTGCTGCCGATCTTCCTCAGCCATGCCGGGCAGGCACTGTTCGGTGGCTCGGTGGATGCGGGGCAGTTGCAGAACTTGCAGAAAATTATCTTTGGCGTGTTGATCATCGTGTTCCTGATCAAGGAACCCGAGGGCTTGATCCGCCTGTTGCACAACCTGCGTGACCGTGTGCGGCAGTGGCCGCTGCGTTTCTGAACCTTTTTTTACTGACTGATAGAGATCCCCCATGCGTGCATCCTTGAAACGTTCCTTGATCGGCGCCGCGTTTACGTTGGCATCCCTGGCCGGTGCCGTCCCCCCGGCGATGGCCTCGGCCGACCAGCAATTCATCCCCCTGGCCACCTACCGCGTTGGCGCGTATGCCTCCAGTGGCGTGCAGGTGTGGGCCGGGATGATCGACTACCTGCGTTACATCAACGAAGTCGAAGGCGGCATCAACGGTGTGAAGCTGGTGTGGCAGGAGTGCGAGACCGAGTGGACGGCAGAGAAGGGCATCGAGTGCTACGAGCGCTTCAAGAATGGCCTGGATGGCGCGCCGGTCGCGGTGTACCAACCCAACGGCGCACCGGCGGCGTATGCGCTGAGCGAGCGCGCCGAAGTGGACAAGATCCCGCTGATCACCCTCGGCTACGGCCGCACCGAAGCCACCGACGGCACGGTATTCCCCTATAACTTCCCGGTGATGCTGACCTTCTACAGCGAAGCCTCGACGCTGGTGAACTACATCGCCCAGCGTGAAGGCGGTTTCGACAAACTCAAGGGCAAGAAGATCGCCACGGTCTACCACGACTCGGCCTACGGTCGCGAGACCCTCGGACCGCTGAAGTTGTTGGCGGAAAAATACGGTTTCGACAATATCCAGATCCCGGTCGCCGACCCAGGCAACGAGCAATCCGCGCAATGGCGTCAGGTGCGCCAGGCCAACCCGGACTGGGTGTTCCTGCGCACCTGGGGCGTGTCCACACCGGTCGCGGTAAAGACCGCTGCGCGCTTCGGCTTCCCGGTGGACCACATCGTCGGCGACATCTGGGCCAGCTCCAGCGAGGACGTATTGCCTGCCGGTGCCGCCGCCAAGGGTTACCTGGCCCTGACGCCATACCCGGCCGGGGCTGATTTCGAGATCCACAAACGCCTCAAGCAGTACATCCTCGACAAGGGCCACAGTGACCTCAAGGACCTGAAGAACTTCGGCAGCGTCTACTACAACTCCGGCCTGGTGAATGCCGCGGTCGCGGTGGAAGCGATTCGCACCGGCCAGGCCAAGTTCGGCAAGCGCCCGCTCAATGGCGAAGAAGGCCGCTGGGGCCTGGAGCACCTGAACATCGACGACGCGCGCTTGAAAGACATGGGCTACCTGGGCCTGATGCAGAACCTCAAGCTGTCGTGCCGCGATCACGAAGGCGGCGGCTCGGCGCGGGTGCAACAGTGGGATGGCGCCAACTGGACGCTGATCAGCGACTGGATCGCCGCCGACCGCGCGCTGTTGCGTCCGTTGATCGATGAAAAGTCAGCCGCGTTCGCCAAGGAAAAAGGCCTGGCGCCGCGTACCTGCACCGGGGATGAATAAACCATGAACCAACCCGCCATCGACGTCGCGCGCCCGTCGCTGCTGACCGTCAACGATATCGAAGTGATCTACGACGGCGCGATCCTCGCGGTGGCCGGGGTGTCGCTGAACGTGCCCAAGGGCGCGATCGTGGCCTTGCTTGGTGCCAACGGCGCCGGCAAGAGCACCACGCTCAAGGCCATCTCGGGGTTGGTGCGTGCCGAGCGGGCCGAGGTCAGCCGTGGGGTGATCGAATACGCAGGCGTCGACCTGGCCGGGATCGACCCCAGCCAACGCGTGCGCCAGGGCATGGTCCATGTGCTGGAAGGTCGTCATGTGTTCGGCCAGTTGACCGTCGAGGACAACCTGCGCAGCGGCGGCTTTGTCAGGCGCTTGAGCCGCCGGGACATGGAACACGACCTGGAACGCCTCTATGCCTGGTTCCCGCGGCTCAAGACCAAGCGCCACACCCGCGCCGGGCTCACCTCGGGCGGCGAGCAACAGATGGTCGCCATCGGCCGGGCGTTGATGACCCGTCCTGCTTTGGTACTGCTCGACGAGCCGTCCATGGGGTTGGCGCCTATGATCGTGCAGGAGATTTTCGAGATCATCGCGCAGCTCAACCGCGAGCAGCAGGTGAGCTTCCTGGTCGCCGAGCAGAATATCAACGTTGCGTTGACCTATGCGTCCCACGGCTACGTATTGGATACTGGGCGCGTAGCCTTGAGTGGCAGCGCCGCTGAACTGCTGGCGCGCGGCGATTTGCATGACTTTTACCTGGGCAAACAGTAAGGGCGACCCTGCATGACTGAATCCATCCGCAACGCTGATGTGCTGATCATCGGCGGCGGCCTGAGCGGCACGATGCTGGCCGTGCAACTCTTGCGCCTGCCCGGCAAGCGCCGGATCCTGGTAATCGAGCCGCGCGCTGAACTGGGGCGTGGCGAGGCCTACAGCGCCGTCGAACTGGGCCACACCTTGAACGGCAATGCGGCGCGCATGAGCGTAGACCCGGACAACCCCGACGACCTGACCCAATGGCTCACCGACTACATCGGCGCTGGCGGCTGGCCCGAGTCGGACCAGCAGCACGTGCCGATCAGCGAACTATTCCCGCCGCGCGGGATATTTGGTTTGTATGCCCAGCAACGCCTGGCCGAGGCAAAGGCACGTTCCGCCTCCAGCGTTGAGCACGTGCGCGGCGAAGTGGTCGACCTGCAAAGGGAGGACGCCTCAACGCTGCTGACCCTCGATAACGGCCAGCCACTGCGCGGCGGGCTTGTGGTACTGGCCACCGGCATGTTCCCGGCGGCGCGTACACCGCAGACCCAGTCCAGCGGGTTGAACGCGACGGCGGTTGACCCCTGGGACGTGCAAGCGATGACCCAGATTGACCCGCAAGCGCCGGTGCTGATCATCGGTTCCGGGCTCACCATGGTCGACGCCGTAGTCTCCCTGGAGCAGGCTGGGCATCGTGGGCCGATCGAGGTTTTCTCGCGCCACGGCCTACTGCCTCATGTGCGCCGGCAACCGCCGGGCTGGGTGGATTTTCTCGGCGAGGACCAGCGCCTGCGCAGCCCACGGCAATTGCTGCGCGAGGTGCGTCGGCAATGTGGCATTGCGCAAGCGCAGGGGATCGATTGGCAAGCGCCGCTGGACACGGTGCGTGCACATATCGGCCGGTTGTGGAGCCAGGCCAGCGAGCGGGAGAAACGCCAGTTCGTGAGGCATGTGCGGCCGTGGTGGGAAAGTCATCACCACCGCTCGCCGCCGCTGAGCGCGCAGTTGGTGGCGCGCTTGCATGACGAGGGGCGGTTGCGCATCCGGGCTGCCTCCTTCAAGGGCTTGGAACCTTCGGCTGAAGGCGTGACCATTCGTTTGCGTCATCGCGGCGAGCAAGGGATCACCCTGGTCTCGGGCGCAGCGCTGATCAACTCCAGTGGCATCGAATACGACTGGCGCCGGGTGGCTCGGCCATTGCCGCAACAGTTGCTCAAGCGTGGCCTGATCCAGCCCGGGCCGCTGGCGTTGGGGATTGCGGCAGATGCCTGCGGGGCCGTGATGGATGCACAGGGGCGGGTCAGCCAGCGGTTGTTCGCCATGGGCCCGCCGTTGCGGGGGATGTGGTGGGAGAGTACGGCGGTGACCGATGTGGCGATCCAGGCCAAGGCGTTGGCCGCCAAGCTGACACAAATCTAAAGGTGGGAGCGGGCTTGCCCGCGAATGCGTCGGATCAGTCAATGAATGTATCGACTGTCACTCCGCCTTCGCGGGCAAGCCCGCTCCCACGTTTGGCACTTCATTTACCTGGGGATTTTCACAAGCCCTGGCTTTAGGCCGAACACTTCCACACCCTGGCCGGTCGATTGGCTGATCCAGCCCGGGCCGCTGGCGTTGGGGGATTGCGGCGGATGCCGGGGGCAGTGGTGGATGCACAGGGGCGATTCAGGCCAAGGCGCCTGCCGCCAGGCTGACACAAATCTAAATGTGGGAGCGGGCTTGCCCGCGAATGCGTCGGATCAGTCAATGAATGTATCGACTGTCACTCCGCCTTCGCGGGCAAGCCCGCTCCCACATTTGGCACTTCATTTACCTGGGGATTTTCACAAACCCTGGCTTTAGGCCGAATACTTCCACGCCTTGCGCGGTCGATTGCCCGGTGGTCACTTTTACCTGCTCCACCGGCTTGTCCATGGCCTCGCGGTATTCGACCGTCATGTCCGGCTGGATCGCCTGGCTCGGAATCACAATCGCCTGCGCATTGTTGTAGGTCACGATGGTCAACCGCGCGCTCATCCCCAGCCGCACCCGCTGCAACTGCTGCGGCGTGAGCTTGGGGATCGACAGGGTCACCGGAAACTGCGCGCTGCCCTGGCTGTCACCGGCAATCGCCAAGCCACTGACCGCGCTGACTGAACCGGTCAGCCGCTCGCCATCGAACCCGTCCCCCAGCACTTCCACCGCCTGGCCCTGGTGCAGCTGGTTGATGTCCAGTTCCGACACCTTGGCGACGATTTTCAGCCGTTCGATATTCGCCAGGCCGAACAGCACCTGACCCTGGCTGACCTTGCTGCCGGCCTGGACCGGGGCATTGTTGTTGCCACCCCCTTGGGCGGACGTATTGCCGGGCGGTGGCACCACGATGCCTGAGAACGGCGCCTTGACGTCCTTGCCCTCGAGCAGCTTATTCAAGGCGTCGTATTTCACCGTGGCATTGGTCAGTTCCATGTCGGCGATCTGGCGGTATTCGCCCTTGCCCTGTTCGATGGCCTGCTGCAGTTCGCTGCGGGCCGAAGCAAGGTCGAGCTGTTGCTGTTGGACCTGCTGCCTGAGGTCGTCCAGTTCGTTGCGTGGGATGATGCCGCGCTTGAACAGGTTTTCGCTTTCAGTGAGTTTGCGCTGGGTATTGCCGGCGTTCATTTCCGTGGTGCGCAGGCTGCGGCGCGCGCGGCCGACTGCGGGGCTGCTGTCCCAGTCATGCATCTCTTGCACGGTGCGTCGGGCCTTGAGCTGGGCCGAGAGGGCGTCACGCAGTTGCACTTCCAGGGTGGCCGGGTCCATGCGCAACAGCACCTGGCCGGCCTCGACCCGCTGGCCTTGTTCCACCAGGTTGGCTTGCACATTGCCGTCGAAGGGCGCGGTGAGGGTGATGGTGGTGTCGGGTTCGATCTTGCCCACCAGGCCGATCTGGTGCACCAGCGCGTCGGGCTTGATGGCCAGCCACTGCTCGGCGGTGCTGGCTGGGTCGGAGGCCGGACTGCGCAAGGCCAGGCCCGCGCCGCCCAGCAGCACGATCAATACAGCACCCAGCAGGCGTTTCTGATTAGTAGTCATTGAGGGCGATTTCCCAACTCTCTAGCGTCATGCCCAGGGTCAAGTCGAGCTGGGTCTGGGCGTTCAAATAAGCGATCAGCGCATTGAGTTGCGCGTTTTCGGCGTTGCGCAGGTCGGTCTCGTAGCTCAGCACCTGAAAGTTGGTGGAACGCCCGGCGCTGAGTTTTTCCCGCTCGATCTCGATCTTGCGTCGCGACAACTCCACCGCATGCTGGGAGATTTCATATTGGCGCCAGCGGGTGCCGAGGTCGCGTACCACGTCGTTGACGCTGCGTTCCAGTTCCTGGCGGGCATCGGTGATGCGGATCTCCTGGTCCTCCACATTCACCCGCGCGCGCACTTCGGCCTGGCGCGTGCTGATATCACCGATGGGGATTTGCACCTGCACTCCAGCGTAGCTCTCCCAGGTGCGGTTGTTGGAGCGGCCGGCATCGTTATCGTAGGCGTCGCGCACTTGGTTGGCACCGGCCACGAGGTCCACCTGCCAACGCCCGGAGTCCTTGGCGATCACCAGGTCGAGGTCGGCCTGCTGGCTGCCGAGCAGGGCGGCGAGGTATTCCGGTTGCTGGGTTTGCGCCAGGTTGAAGGCCTGGCGCTTGTCGATCTGCATGGGCCTGGCCTCCAGGGCTTCGGTGGCGCGGATCGGCGTGGACAGGTCCAGGGCCAGCAGGCGCAGCAGGGCCAGGCGGCTGGAGTCCAGTTGGTTCTGCGCCTCTTCCACCCCCAGTTGCTGGGTGGCGATATCGGCTTCGGTCTGTACGATTTCGAATTCGGCCATGCGCCCGGCGCTGATCAGCGCCTTGTTCACTTCCAGCAAGGTGCCGGAACGCTTGAGGGCGTCCTGCACGATGCTCAATTGCTCCTGGGCGCGCAGCAATTCGCGGTAGGTGGCGATGATCTGGCTGATGGTCTGCGCCACGGTGGCCTTGAGGTTCAGGCGGTTGGCCTGCTCCGCCAGGCGCGACAGGCGCAGCGGCGCGGTGGTGGCGTCCCAGCCGGCGCCGCGCATCAGCGGTTGGATGATTGCCAGGTCCAGGCCGTCGCTGCGGTAGCGGCCGGCGCGGTCTGCGTTGTTCAATTGTTGGGTCCAGGCCATGCTCAAGCGCGTGCCGTACTCACCGAGCAGGCTGGTGGCCGGCGCCACGTTGGCATTGCGCGCATTGTCGGCGGAGCCGCGGGTGCTGCGGTAGTAACTGTTGAGCGTGAGCTTGGGGTTGAACACATCTTCGGCCACGCGCAGGTCGAATTTCTGCGCCACCCGTTGCAGGTACGCACTGCGGATCGCCGGGTTATTGCGCAAGCCCAGGTACACCGCATCACCCAGGGTCATGGTGGTGACCTGGGCATTCAGCGAGACACTGCGGTCGTAGCCGCTGCGGGTCGTACTCGGTGCCGACGGTTTGATCACCACGTCGGCGGCCATGCCCGGCAGGCTGACCAGGGCAAGCCAGAACAGCCACCTATTCATCGCGCAGGGCCTCCACCGGCTGCAGCCGTGAGGCAGAGACCGCCGGGTAGATGCCGAAAAACAGCCCCACCAATAACGTACTGCCTACTCCCAGCGGCAGGGCGGCGACGGCCAGGGCAAACGCCCAGCCCGACAGCCAGGCGTACAGCCAGGCAGCGGTCATGCCCAGGACCGCGCCGCACAGTGCGCCGACGGCGGTGAGGGTCACGGCCTCGAGCAGGAACAGGTTACGGATATCTCGCTGACGCGCGCCCAGTGCCATGCGAATGCCGATCTCGCGACGCCGCTCCGACACGTTCATCAGCATCACGTTCATCACGCCCACGCCACCGCCCACCAGGGAGATTGCACCGAGGGCCAGCAGCAGATAGGCGAAGGTGCGGCTTTGCCGGGTCATGCCGTCGATCATTTGCTGAGGCACTTGGATATCCACATCGTGGTCGGGAAGTTGGGGCCTCAACGCGGTGGCCGCCTCCTGGGCGAGCCGTTCCATGTCCTGGCCGGGCATGGCGCGGATGATCACATTGCCGACCTGCGGCAGGGCATAGATGCGGCGCATGCCTTCGGCGGGGATGAACAGCGACTCGTTGGCCTGCACCGGCATCAACATCGCCCGGGGCTGGCTGCGCAGGATGCCCACGATCAGGAACAGGTAGTCGTTGATACGCACGCGGTCGCCCAGTTGCAGCGGGTCGCCCGGCGCCCCCAGGGCCTCGGCCAATTGGCTGCCGATCACGCCGTAGGTTTCACTGGCATCGAAACTTGAGAGGAAACGCCCTTGTTGCACCGCCAGGCGCATCGCGTCCTGGATGCCCGGTGTGCTGCCGACGAAGTTGGCATTGACGGTACGGCCGTGAAACACAATGGGCCCGCTGAACAACGTGAGGGCGCCGATATGGGCAATGCCCGACACCGTTTGGCGCACGGCGTCCAGGTCGAGGCGGGCGGGCATCATCACCGTGCCGCTGCCTTTGGACGGGAACTGGGCGACGAGGGTGTCGGTGCCCATGTCCTTGAAAATCATGGCGGCATCCACTGCTGCGTTGTGCCCGATATTGATCAACGCCACCACTGACGAGCTGCCGATGACAATGCCCAGCAGTGCCAGGACCGAGCGCTTGCCCAGGGTGCGCAGGCTGACGAACGCTTCATGCAGCAGTTGGCTGACGCTCTGTTCGACCCGCAGGCTCATGGGCGCCCGGCCTCATTCACCACGCCATTGCGCACCAGGATCTTGCGGTCCAGGCGCTCGGCGATGTGCGGGTCGTGGGTGACGATGATCAGCGTGACCTGTTGCTCGCGGTTCAGTGCCAGCAACAGGTCCATGATCTCCTGGGCCGTGGTGCTGTCGAGGTTACCGGTCGGTTCGTCGGCCAGGATCACCGAAGGCTTGCCCACCAGAGCCCGTGCAATGGCGACCCGCTGGCGCTGGCCGCCGGAGAGGTCGGCGGGGCGGTGGTGTGCGCGGTCGGCCAGGCCGACCTGTTCGAGCATGCGCAGGGCCTGCTCCACCGACTCATGGCGCGACACGCCGCGATAACCCAGGGGCAACGCGACGTTGTCCAGTGCACTGAGGCGTGGCAGCAGATTGAAGCTCTGGAACACGAAGCCGATTTGCTGGTTGCGGATCGCCGCCAGCTCATCGGGGGTGGCGTTGAAAATGTCGTGCCCGGCAAAGCGGTACTCGCCGCAGTTGGGCAGGTCCAGCAGGCCAAGGATATTAAGCAGGGTACTTTTGCCGGAGCCGGACGCGCCGAGGATGCCGCAGCTGTCACCGCTGGCAATGGACAGGCAGACATCATTGAGAATGGACAGGTGTTGCCCGGCCAGCTGATAGCTTTTGCCGATGCCGTGCAGTGAGATCAAGCCTGGGTGCGCGCGGGTATCTGTCATCATGACTACGCCTGCAGTCTCGACGGTGCCGTGCTGTCCCCGGAAAAGCATTGTTACAAGTTCGGGAGCTGCCTGGTACGCGTCACGGACTGGTTTTATTTCTTGTTTTTAAAATATTGTTTGAATACTAACCGTGTTCCAGCGGCTTCGCCAGCCATCGATATAGAGCGGTTTCACCCCTTGAAACGATTTCTGCCATGGCACTGCAGGCCGTCCAGAATCCGTTCGACTAGGCTCAACGAGCCCGCCAGCAAAGGCTTTCGATCATATGGCGGTGTGTCACTACTTGCTTTCGGACGACGGCACCGGTATAAAAAATCAAATTATTTTTTAAAACAATATTTCCCACGTGGAACTTCTATGGTCGCGAAGAAAGTCAGCGCTCCAAACATTACCAAGACTCGACTGCTGGATGCGACAGAGGCTCTCTTCATTAAGTACGGATACGATGCGGTTTTGTTGCGGCAGATTACCGAGCGTGCCCAGGTCAACCTGGCTGCGGTGAACTACCACTTCGGGGACAAGGACTCCCTGATGAAAACCCTGCTGATGCAGCGCCTGGAGCCGCTCAACGAGCAGCGCCTGGAATTGCTCGCGCGCTGTGAGGCCGAGTCCGACGGCCCGCTGGATTGCGACACCCTGCTCGGCGTGCTGTTTGCCCCGGCCATGGGCCTTGAGCGTAGCGATCCGGCGAGCGCCAGTGGGGAAGGGCGTTCGTTCATCCGGTTCCTGGGGCGGGTCTACAGCGATACATCGCCGTTTATCCAGGAATACCTCAAGGTGCATTACCAGCCGGTGTTCCAGCGCTTCTTCGAAGCCTTTGCCCTGGCCTTGCCCGAGCTGCCGCGCAATGAACTGGGGGTGCGCCTGCAATTTGCCCTCAAGGCGATATCCGGCGTGATGGCCGGCACTGAACTGCGCCTGCTGATGAACTCCATGAGCCTGGGGCGCCCGGCCACGGATGCCGAAGTGATGGCCAAGTTGATCACCCTGGTGTCGGCGGCGATTCGCGTGCCGCAGCAAAGCCCGGAAGCGGAAAATGCCTTGGCCAGGGTGCTCGACACCCAGCGGGCTATTCGTGAACAGGCGTCGGCGCCCGCCGCCAAGGTTTCGCGCTGATCCCTGTTGGGGCCACCTCAAGCCTGCCGTGTTTTGCAGACGTGTTTTTGCAAGGCAAAAAAAAGCCCGCTGGGGCGGCGGGCTTGATGTGCAACGTTTGTAACGGATGAGGCTTCACCCTACGTCTCTGGATGTGAATAAATCGTGAAAAATATGTAGGAAAAAGTATGAAAGTGCTGAGGCGGTTAACAGCGTCGACGCGCCACCTTCTAAATCTTCCAGTGTCCGGCACTTTTGGCCAGGCGTTGGCGCATTGCATCAATGTTTGCCGCCAGTTGCACCGTCAACAACCGATAACCATCCAGGGCACTGTACACCGGCGCATCCAGCGCTGGCTCGGCGCCCGTGATGTGACTGGGCCGCTCCAACCGCTCCGTCACGCCCGACTTCAAGGCGCGCGCCATCCCTACCAGCTGCACTCGAATCTGCCGGTGTTCGGCTTTCAGCATCACCTGCATCCTCGCCATCGCTTGTTCGTCCCGGGGATCTGGGCGGGTATTTCCGAGGATTTCCAGGGTGCTGATGCACATGCGCAAATGCCGCTGGATCGCGTCCAGTTCCGTCATCGAAATCCGCACTTCCTTGGACACCGACGGCATCAGCGAACGCAACTGCACCATCGCCGCGTTCAAGCGGTTGAGCAGTTTGAGGTGTTCATCGTCGGTGACCGACTGGCCATTGATGATTCGGCTGTAGATCGCCGCGCAATCGCGCAACGCGCTGGCCAGGTTGTAGCGCCACGAGTACACAGCGTATAGCGGCAAGGCAAAGGAGAACGCCAGGGCCAGGACGATGCCGATCAGGATATCGACCGTGCGCCACAAGCCATCCGAGATCGGGTTGTCTCCATGGCCCGCGACGATGAACACGGTGATCGCCGACAGCAGCGCAATGTAGCCGCCCTTGCCGATGGCGTGATACGAAAAGAACCCGCACACCGCCGACATCAACAGGTAGGTCAAGAACGGCTGGCCAAAGTAGGCCTGCTGCACCACCAGCAACAAGCCGACGCTGGCGCCGATCAACGTACCATAGGCGCGCTCCACGGCTTTCTTGCCGATATTGCCGTGGTGCTGCAAACCGCCGATCACGATCAGCATGGTGACCGACGCCCACTCACCGTGGGGCAGGTTGATGCCCGTGGTCAGCAGGATCGTCGCCAGCAACCCGATGGACACGCGCACGGCGTGGATCAGCTTGGCGTGGCGATAGCGACGGTAGGGGTCGAGCAGGGGACGTAGCAGGCGCCGGGCAAACAGAGGTAGGTGCAGGTTCATCGGTATTAAAGTGGCCTCAAAAAGTCAGGGGTGACTCGATCAAATGTGGGCGCTGGCTTGCCTGCGATCGCATCGGCCCAGTGTGGCGGGAGCACCACGGTGCTTGCATCGCAGGCAAGCCAGCGCCACAGGTGCCTGCTTTCACACAGGCTCCCAGGTGCTGTCAGAAAATGTAGTCGGTGGTCAGGAAGCTTGAGTCACGGTTGCGCAAAATGTCGCTGACCAGCGCCTTGTTGCTTTCCTGGAACTTGGTCGCCACCAGCGTGCGGATCGAGAACACGCGCAACGCGTCATGTACCGACAGCGTGCCCTCGGCCGAGTTCTTGCGCCCGTTGAAGGGGAAGGTGTCGGGACCACGCTGGCACTGCGCGTTGATGTTGATACGGCCGACCTGATTGGCGAAGGTGTCCACCAGGCGCCCGACCTCCACGGCGCTGGTGCCGAAGATACTCAGTTGCTGGCCGAAGTCCGAGTCCAGCACATAGTCGATCACTGTCTGCAAGTCGCGGTAAGGCACGATCGGCACCACCGGGCCGAACTGCTCTTCGTGGTACACGCGCATCTGCGGGTTCACCGGGTACAGCACCGCCGGGTAGAAAAATGACCCTCGACTGCTGCCGCCATTCTCATTCACTACGTTGGCACCGTGCTGCGCTGCGTCGGCCACCAGCTCGTTGAGGTAGTCCACCTTGCCCACTTCAGGCAACGGCGTCAGCGCCACGCCGTCTTCCCACGGCATGCCGGGTTTGAGCGTGGCCAGTTTCTGGTTGAATTTCTCGATGAAGCGGTCGACGACGTCTTCATGCACGAACAGGATTTTCAGCGCGGTGCAGCGCTGGCCATTAAACGACAAGGACCCGGTCACGGCTTCGCTCACGGCATTGTCCAGGTCCACCTCAGGCAACACGATGCCTGGGTTTTTTGCGTCCAGGCCGAGTGCCGCACGCAGACGGTGTGGTTTCGGGTGCAGCTTTTTCAGGTCGCTCGCGGCTTTGTTGGTGCCGATAAACGCAAAGATATCGATCTTGCCACTGGCCATCAGCGCGCTGACGGTTTCGCGGCCGCTGCCGTAGATCACGTTGATGACCCCGGCCGGGAAGCTGTCGCGGAACGCCTCCAGCAACGGACGGATCAACAGCACGCCGAGCTTGGCCGGCTTGAACACCACGGTGTTGCCCATGATCAGCGCCGGGATCAGGGTGGTGAAGGTTTCGTTCAGCGGGTAGTTATAGGGCCCCATGCACAACGCCACGCCCAGTGGTACGCGGCGGATCTGGCCAAGCGTGTCTTGCTCCAGCTCGAAGCGGCTGGAACGGCGGTCCAACTCTTTGAGGGCATTGATGGTGTCGGTGATGTAGTCGCAGGTACGGTCGAACTCTTTCTGTGAATCCTTGAGGTTCTTGCCGATCTCCCACATCAGCAGCTTGACCACCGCGTCGCGCTGTTCCCGCATGCGCCGCAGGAACGCTTCGACATGCTGGATACGATCTGCCACGCGCAGGGTCGGCCATTCACCCTGGCCGCGATCATAGGCGCGCACCGCGGCGTCGAGCGCGGTGAGGGCGGTTTCGGCATCCAGCAGCGGCGTGCTGCCGATGTGCACGCGTTCGTCGCCCAGTTGCACCGGGCTTTGCACCTTGGCCAAGGGACCGTTCCATACCTTCAACTGGCCGTCGACCAGGTAATCACGCTGTTCGATGGGCGCCGCAAGGCGGAACTGTTCGGGAATGTCGGCGGCGCAGGTGGGAAACAGCTGGGCGAGCAGGTTGCTGGTGGTCATGTCGCTACCCCTGGAATAGTTGCAAAACATGACTAGAGAGTCACCCAACAATAGGCTCTATGGCAAGGCTCGCGCGCTTTCTTGTGCGTCGCACTGCGCCTGAAGGTTAAACTGCGCGGCTTTCTTGAAGGAGTTCACATGAGTCAGTACCAGCCGGGCATTCTTGTCACACCGGTGCCGTTGCAGGCACGCCATCTGTTTTTCGCCGTGGATACCCTGGCAGCCGTGCCCGCTGCGCTGGATGCGTTGGTACAGCTGGCCGACACGGCGACAGTGGTCGGTGTTGGCGAGCCGCTGGTCACCGCGCTGGGCGCCCGCATTGACGGTCTGCGCCCATTCCCCACGGTCAGTGGGCCGGGCGCGCATAACCCGTCTACCCAGCAGGCATTGTGGGTATGGCAGCAGGGTGAGGACCGCGGTGAATTGCTGTTGCGCAGCCGTGCACTGGAAAAGGCATTGGCCCCGGCGTTTCGCCTGGTGCAGATGACCGAAGGTTTCCGCTACAAGACCGGCTTCGACCTCACCGACTACGAAGACGGTACCGAAAACCCCCACGACGACGCAGCGGTCGAAGCCGCCCTGACCGACAGCGGTGCCAGCTTCGCCGCGATCCAGCAATGGCAGCACGACCTCGACGGCTTTGCCGCCTTGCCTGCGCAAGAGCGCGACCACATCATTGGCCGCCGGCATGGCGACAACGAAGAGTTGGACGACGCGCCCGAATCTGCCCACACCAAGCGCACCGCCCAGGAGAGCTTCACGCCGGAAGCCTTCGTGGTACGCCGCTCCATGCCGTGGGCCGAGAACGGTCAGGCTGGGCTGATGTTCCTTGCGTTTGGCCATTCGTTCAATGCGTTCGAAGCGCAGTTGCGGCGGATGAGTGGGTTGGAGGATGGGATTGTCGATGGTCTGTATCGCATCAGTAAGCCGTTGACCGGTGGGTACTACTGGTGCCCACCGTTGAAGGATGGTCATCTGGACCTGAGTACGATGTTTCCGGCAACACCCATCTGAAGGCTGGGGGCGGGGGGCGCGTTACCCATTCGTGGTGATTTTTGCGGTAACCGACGCCGCCGAAACGCACGCTTGCGCAAAGACGGATAGTTCGCAGGGGGTGGCGTTCGGGATGCCGGATAAAGCGCCCGCGTCTTGGCACTGTTTTATCGACTGTGTATCGGACTGTATCCCCGTCCCCCCCTGATACACCCGCATGACGTTCTATCGCGTTCGCGACACAGAGCGGATACACGCCTGGCTTTAACTCTGTCCACCAGATGGCGCAGGCGGTCACCGACCCCAAGGCGCCCTGGCCACACTCAGTCAAGCCAGGAGACTCACCCCCATGAAGCGTCCCTACGCAGCCCTCGCGGCAACCCTCGCCCTGTCCATCAGCGCCTTTGCGGCCGTGGCCCATGCCGATGAGCCCAAGCCCCAGGAAAAATGCTTCGGCGTGTCCCTCGCCGGTGCCAACGATTGCGCCGCGGGCAAAGGCACTTCGTGTGCCGGCACCGCCACCGCCGACTACCAAGGCAACGCGTGGGTGCTGGTCGACAAGGGCACCTGCACCCAGATCAAGACGCCTAAAGGCCACGGCAGCCTGACGGAGCAGCCGTGAGCCGAGCGGCCTCGACGAGGGTGATCCAGCGACTGCTGCCACAGGCCCTGCTGTTGCTGGTGGCTCGGGTGGGCATTGCGGCGGTGTTCTTTCTGTCAGGACGCACCAAGGTCAGCGGGTTCCTTGAACTCAAGCCGTCGACCTACACACTGTTCCGCTCGGAATACGCCTTGCCGCTGATCCCGCCGGAGTGGGCAGCGCACCTGGCGACCTACGCCGAGCATGTGTTCCCGCTGTTGCTGGTGCTGGGCCTGTTGACCCGTCCGGCCGCCGCCGCGCTGCTGGGCATGACCCTGGTGATCGAGGTGTTTGTGTACCCCGATGCCTGGCCGGTGCACCTGACTTGGGCGGGCCTGCTGTTGCCACTGCTGGCGTACGGCGGTGGAGCCTGGTCGCTGGACCGCCTGATCTCGGGCAAACGTTCGTAACTTTGATGGAGATTTCCAATGCGCATGCTTTCTTCCCTGGCCATTGCCATGGCCCTGACCGTTCCGATGTTGGCCCAGGCGGCCGACGCGCCATTGCCCGGCACCGGTAAAAGCGTCGTGATTGTGCCCGGTTCATTTGTCGACGGTTCAGGCTGGCGCGTGGTGCACGACATTCTGATCCACAAGGGCTACAAGGTCACCGTGGTGCACCAGGGCCACGAGAGCCTGGCTGCCGATGTGGCCGAGGCGCGCGAAGTGCTGGAGCAGCAAGTCGGCCCGGTGGTGTTGGTGGGCCACAGTTCCGGTGGCGGGGTGATCTCGATTGCCGGCGACCGCGACAAGGTCAAGTCGCTGGTCTACGTGTCGGCACTGCAGCCGGAAGTGGGCGAGAACATGGCCCAGTTGATCGGCTCCATGCCGGCGCCCAGTGATGACATCAAGGCCAGCCGCGACGGTCACCTGTTCTTTGATCGCACCCAATTCAACGCCGACTTTGCCGCCGACCTGACGACTAACCGCACCGACTTCATGGCCGCCTCCCAAGTGCCCGCGACCACGGCTTTGTTCGGCGGCACCGTCTGGGCCGCGGCCTGGCACAAGAAACCGACCTACGCGGTGGTCTCCACCGAAGACCGTGCCCTGAGCCCGGACCTGCAGCGCTGGATGTACAAGCGTGCCGGTTCCAAGGTCACCGAAATCAAAGCCAGCCACTCGGTGTACATCTCCCAGCCTGAGGCTGTGGCAAAGGTCATCGAAGACGCGGCTTCCGTTATCCAGTAATTCACCCCACCCCCCGGAGAAACACCCATGAGCACTGCACTCAAATCCCGCCTGAGCCTCGCTGCCGCTGCTGCCCTGATCGCCATGGCATCGGCCTCGTTCGCCACGGCTGCCAGCGCTGCCGACTCGCAGGAAAAACCCGGCCGTTGCTACGGCGTCAACACGTGCAAGGGCACCAGCCTGTGCGCCACCGCCAAGAACGACTGCAAGGGCCTCAACAGCTGCAAGGGCGAAGGCGTGATCGTCAAGACCCCGTCCGAGTGCCTGAAGGCCGGCGGCACCCTGACCGAACCGAAGTAAACCACCCGGCGAGCCCCTGCGGGCTCGCCACTTATTCTTTGCGAAGGTCCGCGATGCCGATATCCAACCCTCACTTCTCAGGCTATGGCCTGGGGCTGCGCAAGGAGCACTACGGCGACTTCCTGGAGACCTCGGTGCCCGTGGATTTCGTCGAGGTGATCTCCGAAAACTTCATGGTCGCGGGCGGCCAGCCCCGGCATATCCTGCGCCAGGTGCGCGAGCGCTACCCGGTGGCGCTGCACGGGGTGTCCATGTCCATCGGCACGGCCGAGGGCCTGGACATGGACTACCTGCTGCGCCTCAAGTCGCTGGTGGACGAGGTCGAGCCGCTGTTTGTCTCCGACCACCTGAGCTGGTCGCGCAGCGGAGGCTTCAACGCCCATGACTTGTTGCCCGTGCCCTACACCGACGAAGCACTGGCGCGCGTGTGCGCCAATATCCACCAGGCCCAGGACGTGCTCGGCCGCACCCTGCTGTTCGAGAACCCCTCCAGTTACCTGGCATTTGAGGGCGCCTCCATGACCGAGTGGGAATTTATCGGGGCCATGGCCAAGCGCACCGGCTGTGAACTGCTGCTGGACGTCAACAATGTGTTTGTCAGTGCCAGCAACCACGGTTTCGATGCCCTGGCGTTTCTCGAGGGCCTCCCTGCCGAGCGGGTGCGCCAGGTGCACCTGGCGGGCCACAGCCAGGGCCGCGGCCTCTTGATCGACAGCCATGACAGCCCAGTGTGCTCCGGGGTCTGGGCGCTGTACGCGCACGCCATTACCCGGCTCGGCCCGGTGGCGACCATGATCGAGCGCGATGACGAGATCCCACCGCTCGCCGAATTGCTTCACGAACTGGCGTTGGCCCGCACCTTGGGGGCAAAGCGATGAACCTGGCGCAGCTACAGCAGACCTTTCGCGAGTGGTTGGTGAGCGCCTCGGACGCGTCCGCGCAATTATTGGGCGATGACCACGCAGGCCTGGCGGTGTACCAGAACAACTACCGCGCACAGTTGGTAGGTTGCCTGGAACAGGCGTTTCCCAACCTGCGCCGCTGGCTCGGGGAGGAGGCCTTCCTGGCTGCGAGCATCACCCACATCGACCGCCACCCGCCTCATGCCTGGACACTGGACGCGTACCCCGAGGGGTTCTACGCGACGTTAAGGGACGTGTTCCCGCGCAATCCGGATGTGCATGAGCTGGCGTGGATCGAGTCCGCCCTGAACGAAGCTTTCGTCGCCGCTGATGCGCTGCCCCTGACGCCGCAGGCGTTGGTTGGGCTGGACTGGGACACAGCGGTGCTGCAACTGACGCCGTCGTTGCGTTGCCACGGCCTGACCACCAATGCCGAGGCGGTCTGGTCGGCGTTGTGGCAGGACGTGCCCGCGCCCGAAGCTGTGATGCTGGCGCAACCGGGCGGCTTGCTGGTGTGGCGGCGTCAATTCACCTCGCGCTTGCGCCAGGTGGATACGCAGGAACTTCAGGCGTTGCAGCACGTGCAGGCCGACGGCAGTTTTGCCGGGCTGTGTGAATGGCTGGTGCAGCGCCTGGGCGAAGAGGCGGGCGTGATACAGGCGGGCGAGTACCTGGCCGGTTGGCTCGGCAGTGAATTGATTGTGGGGGTGAGTCATGTTTGATCGTCGTGATTTTTTACTGCTGGCAGCGGTGGTGATCGCCGCACCGGCGTTTGCGGTGCAACAGGTGAGTACCGATGACCAGGAGATCCGTTATGAGGAGTTCGGGGCGCAGGAGGGACGGGCGATCATTTTGCTGGCAACCGATGTCCACGTGTTTGCCGACCTGACGGCCCCGCTGGCCGCCCAGGGCTTTCGCGTGATCGTGCCGTACCTGCGCACTGCAGACGACGCCGTGCTCGGCCAGGATGTGCTGGACCTGATGAATGCGCTGCACATCCCCGAAGCGGTCCTGGCAGGGGTGGAAGCGGGCGGGCGGGTGGCCACGCGCGCGGCGGCGCTGAAGCCGAGTCGGTGCGTGGGTCTGGTGACATTGAATACCACGCCCCAGGCCGGTTTTGCCGACGCTGTGGGAGTGATGGCGAACAGTGGACACTGGCGAACCTGAGGGCCTTAAGTGATCAACTCCACGACTCCGCTGTGCAATCGGTAAACGCCGCCGACGATGCCGAGTTTGCCTCGGGCCACGGCGTCGCGCAGCAGGCCAGGCTCGTGCTTGAGGCGCGCGACGGTGTCGATGACGTTTTGCGCGATGGCATTGGCAAGCAATGGGCCGGGAGCCTTCAATACCTTGTTCACGGAGGGTTTGAAGGCTTGCGCGAGGCCCTGGATCTTGCCGGGGAAAGTGGCGTTTTCCTGGATGGCCTTCACCGCGGCCGAGAGTGCGCCGCAACTGTCGTGTCCGAGCACCATGACCACAGGCGTGCCTAGCACTGCGATGGCATATTCGAGGCTGGCGAGTTCGTTGTCAGTTACGAAGTTGCCCGCTACTCGTACGGTAAACAGCTCGCCCAGGCCGGTGTCGAAGATGTGCTCGGGGGCAGCTCTTGAGTCGGCGCAACCCAGCACCGTCGCGAAAGGGTGTTGGTGACTCACCAGTATTTCCCGTTCTGTCATGAAGTCGTGGCGCTGAGTGACGTTGGCGGCGAAGCGGTGATTGCCTGCCATCAACCGGGCCAACGCCTGGCGCGGGTCAGCCTCATCGCCAGGCTTGGGCGGTGTAACGGGTGCGGTAGGCGCCGCAACGCTGGGCAGTGCCCCTGCGAGCAAAAGTGCCCCTGCGCCAGCGCCGGCCAGCTGCAGGAATTGTCGACGGTCATTGCTCGAGACGGATGGAACGGGTTCGTGAGTCTTGGACACGGGCTGGGTTCTCAAGAGCGGGGAGAAACCGCCAAGGTTGCAAAATAGGCGGTGGGAAGCTGTAGGAGAACTCTGGTAGCGCGCGGCTGTGCCGGCTGAACATGAATATTTTGACAGCCAGGCAATTGTCCACTGAAAAAATGCTCGCCTGCCCGTAATCTGGGGCCTTTGTCACCTGCGCGGATTGTTCATGTCTTCTGTTGCCGATGGGTTGCCCCTCAATAAACGCTTGCCGGCCGTGATCGCGATCTCCCTGGGGATCGGCATGGCGACACTGGACACGGCCATCGTCAACACGGCCTTGCCGACCCTGGCCGAGGGGATTGGCACCGATTCCGCCTCGGTCATCTGGGTGGTCAATGCCTACCAGTTGGCGATCATTGCCACGGTGCTGCCGTTTGCTTCGCTCAGTGACGTGCTGGGGCATCGCCGGGTGTATCTCGGCGGGTTACTGCTGTTTATCGTGTCGTCGCTGTTGTGCGGTCTGGCGGGTTCGCTGGCCACCCTGACTGCCGCACGGGTGGCGCAGGGGCTTGGGGCGGCGGCGATCATGAGCGTGAACACGGCGTTGTTGCGACATATCTACCCTTCGAAAATGCTCGGGCGTGGCCTGGGTTACAACTCCCTGGTGGTGGGGTTGGCGTTTACCTTGGGGCCAACCGCCGCATCAGCGATCCTGTCGGTGGCGACCTGGCACTGGTTGTACCTGATCAATGTGCCCTTGGGGTTGCTGGCGCTGCTATTGGGCCTGCGCTCGTTGCCGACCCTGCCAATGACCGGGCATGCCTTCGACCGTCTTGCCGCCGTGTTGTGCGCGGGGCTGTTTGCCTTGTTGGTGTTGGGGTTGGGCACAGCGGTGCACGGGGCCCAGGGCGTGCTGACGTTGGGCTTGATCGCCGTGGCGCTGGTGTGCGGCGCCTTGCTGCTGCGGCGCCAGGCCGGGCACCCGGCACCGATGCTGGCGCTGGACCTGTTCAAGCGTCCGGTCTTTGCCTTGTCTTCCCTGACCGCTATCTGTGCTTTCAGCGCCCAGGGCCTGGCGTTTGTGTCGTTGCCATTTATGTTGCAGGCGGTGCTGGGCCATAGCCAAGTGGAAACCGGTTTCTTGATGACGCCGTGGCCGGCCGTGGTGGCGGTGATGGCGCTGGTGGCGGGACGTCTGGCCGACCGTGTGTCCCTTGGCGTGCTGTGCGGCATCGGCCTGTTGATGCTCAGCGTGGGAATGGCCGCGTTGGCCACCCTGGGCAGTGGGGCCTCGGCGTTCGATATCGGCTGGCGCATGGCGCTGTGTGGCGCCGGTTTCGGGTTCTTCCAGTCGCCCAACCTCAAGGCATTGATGACCAGCGCGCCGTTGGCTCGCAGCGGAGGGGCCAGTGGCATCGTAGCGATTTCGCGGTTGCTGGGGCAAACGCTGGGGGCGTCGCTGGTGGCGTTGTGTTTCCACCTGTCACTGGGCAGCGGGCCGCACTATGCGTTGTGGCTGGGCTGCGGGTTTGCCCTGGTGGGGGCCGTGGCCAGTGGCTTGCGTGTGCTGCCCTACGGCAAAAAGACGTGATTGGGCGTTGTAAAACAGAGCGGCGGAAGGCTACCGTGGCGACCTGAGTATTTCGGGATGTTTCAGATTTATGTCCAGCCTGGCCCTCCGTACTGCTGATACGCACTCCCGCCGAGCTGCGCTGACCCTGGCTTTATGCTTGCCCAGTGACGTGTTGCTCTACCTGCTGCTGCCGATGGAGTCCCAGGCCTTTGGTATCACCTTGGCCCAGGCCGGGGTATTACTGGCGGCCAACCGCCTGGTGCGGATTTTCGGCTACCGGCACGTGCTCAATTTCTACGCACGCAACGGCGACCGCCTGACCTGCATGATCGCCGCCGGTGCCGCGACCCTGTGTGCCTTGGGCAATTCGGTGTTATCGGGCTTCGCCGCGTTGCTGGGGCTGCGACTGGTGTGGGGCCTGTGCTTCGCCGCGCTGAACCTGTCGACCCAAGTGTTGGCCACGTCGGAGCCGGCCGGTGCCGCACGCCGGGCTGGGCGTTCCCGCGCGCTGATTGCCCTCGGACCGATGCTGGCGCTGCCACTGGGCGGCTGGCTGACGCTGTGGGCGGGGCCGCGCCCGATCTTTGTGATTCTGGCCGGGTGTTGCCTGGTGGGGGTGTGGGTGGCGCGCAGCTTGCCTGCGGCGGGGCATGATTTGCACTCCACGCCGGGGCGGCGCTTCAAGTGGCCCGACAGTGTGGCGGTGTGGTCGTTTATCGAAGGGGTGGCACTGGATGGCCTGTTTATCTTCGGCCTGTCGATCCAGGCGCAGAAGCTGCTGGGGGGTGATGCGGTACTCATCGCCGGTGGCCTGATGGCGCTGCGTTATGTCTCGGAAATGCTCCTGAGCCCCTTGGGCGGCCGCGCGGCCCAGCGATTTGGCGCCACGTCGATGTTGCTGCTGTTTTCGTTCTTGAGTGCCCTGGCCCTGACCGCGTTCGGCAGTTATTGGGTCATTGTCGGCGCGGCGGCGGTGCTGGTACTGCGCGCGCTGCAACTGCCACTGGTGACCACCCTCGTGGCCGAGCGCAACCCAGGTTCGATGCGCGTGTCGGCCTTGGCCTCGAATGCCGTGTGGCGGGATATCGGCGCTGGCCTCGGCCCATTGCTCGCC
This sequence comes from Pseudomonas sp. MYb13, assembly GCF_002980075.1. Lineage (NCBI taxonomy): Bacteria > Pseudomonadati > Pseudomonadota > Gammaproteobacteria > Pseudomonadales > Pseudomonadaceae > Pseudomonas > Pseudomonas sp. MYb13. Next base: position 57,718 of record NZ_PCQI01000008.1, read on the forward strand.
GGCCTCTTGCTGCCGATTGCCTCCGCCCCCTGGGTTTTTGGCCTGGCGGGCGCGGCGATTGCAGTGAGCGCGGTGTTCTGCTGGCGGGCAAAGGTTTCCAGCTGACGGTGTGTTGGCTTAAGCGGTCTTGAAGGCTTCCAGCCAAGCAGGGTCGAAGCGGGTTTGCTCGGTATCGATCCCCAGTGCCTGCATCTTGGCCTTGTGTGCCTCAACCTCGGCGACCAACTGCACCTGGGCGCTGGAGTTGGCATCCAGTTCATGCATCTGCGTCAGGCCCAGGTGATAGAAGCGCAGCACTTTGATCGCCGTCGGGTCATTGGCCTGGACGCGCTCGTTCACCTTGTGCATCACATTGGTCACGCTCATCAGGCTGCGCTTGAGTTGCCAGCCATACACCGCCGACGCCAGCCACGGCTGGGTCCAGAACGGGCCACGCACCAGGGCTACGGTGATCAGTACCCCGGCAAACACACCGCCGACGTTGAAGCGCAAATTGTCACCACCAGGTTCGCCGAACAGCATTACCGCCAGGCTCGACAGCACCATGGCCAGTGCCAGGAACAGCACGGCGACGATCAGCGTGCTGCGCCGGGTCTGTTGGCGGAAGGTCACAGGGTCGCAGGGTTTGAGTTCGAACATCCGGGTCATGTCTCCAGGAGGGGCCGGCATCATCTCACGCCTGGGCAAACAAGTTGAACGATGGCGCACGGCGGTTTCTCTAAATCTGTGTAGACCCTTTGAGGTGAACCATCATGTCTGACTACAACCAGCCACCCCCCGGTACCCCAAACCCTGACCGCACACCCGGTGAAGAGGAGCGCGACAACGATGCGTTGCGCCCCAACGACCCGAAAGAGCGCGAAGACAATGACGATGTAGAGCGCGTCGAAGAAAACCTGGAAAACCTCCACGACAAAGCCCGTCCGCTTTAAACAAGGAGAACGCCGTGAGTCATACGCCGAAAGGCCCGTCTTCAGACGAGCATGCAAGTGGCAAGGATGAGCTGGGTTTTGACCCGGACTCGCCGGATGTGTCGGATCCGCAGGTTGACCCTATCGGGCCGGCTATCGCGCCATTGGACAAGGAAAAAAAGGATAAGGACGAGAAGAAGCCACCTTACGATCCTCTGGGCGATTTGAAACCGTGAGCTAGATACCGTGTTGCTCAGCGCTGTGGGCGAATGAAGCATCGCCACGGTGCGTTTTTGAGTCTGTCTTTGGCTATTTAGACGCTGGCCTGGCGCACTTTTTTATCTTGAACGTCGACATAGGTTGGCGTTTTTTTTCATCACCTCGTTGCTGGACCAGAATAAAGTATCCTCAGCAACCGAGTGGCGCACAGGCCTCGACCGTGATCATTTAGCCAGGGCTTATGCGAGATCGCCAACAACCTGATTTAAACGGATTTAGTCATGAGCACCCTTGAGGATTTAAAGGCCAGGTACCCCGGCGCCATTGCATGGTCATTTGGGGATACTCCTGAAATGGCCGATGAGCTGGCTGAACGTGTTGTCAGCGGAATAAAAACGGCCACGTGTTGCTCGCTTTCGTCATTTAACCGTGAAGATGAATCACCCACCATTGGCGGCTACAGCATCATCCTCAACAGTAGGCGCGAACCGGTATGTGTCATTCGGGTTATCTTGCTGCGTGTCGTTCGTTACTGCGACGTTGATCAAGATTTTGCACGGAAGGAAGGTGAAGGGGATCTCAGCCTCCCGTACTGGATGCAGGGGCATAGAGATTTTTTTCAAAGAGAGGGCTCGTTCGACGAGGCCATGGAGCTTGTCGCCGAAGAGTTTGAGCTGGTGGAAGTCTTGTAGACGACCAGGTTCCCTGACCCACTGTCCTTGGCGTTAAGCCGTTGGGCATGGTTGACTCTTTGCCGAATGTTAAACTTCGCTGTTGGCCGAAAGCCCCGCCCTATATAGCGGGGCTTTCCCCCTTACTTGGGTGCAACCCACGTTACCTCGGTAATACCAAACTTCTCCGCCCAAGGCCGAGTCGTCTTCTTCACCTGCTCGTGCCCCACGCGCCCAACGCGACTCACGTGCGCAATGTCGGCATCAACGGCCGCCCAATGCCAGGCCTCGGCGTTGTTCATCACTTCGGCGCGCACCACAAAGGACTTCGGTTTGCCATGCAGCTGGTAGTGGATGGTGTAGATTTTTGCGGTACTCATGTTGCCTCCCTGTGTTGTTATAGATGGATACGGGAGCGTTCAAAAAGGTTCATTCAAAATGACAATCTGCATGGTGGCGCGGCATAGTGATGCCATCCCTTCGCGCCCAAGGATTGCGCCATGCCCCTGCTGACCCATAGCCGCCTCTATCTGCAACGCCTGGGCTATGACGCACCGCCCGCGCCGACCCTGCAAACCTTGCAGGCGTTGCAACTGCGCCACGTGTGCACGTTTGCTTTCGAGAGCCTGTCGACGTTGATGCACGTGCCGGTGCCTATCGACCTGCCCAGCGTCGAGCAAAAAGTGCTGCTGGAAGGGCGGGGCGGTTATTGCTATGAGTTGAACCAGATGTTCCTGGCGCTCTTGCAGGAACTCGGCTTTGACGCACGCGGCATTACCGGTCGGGTAGTGATGGGCGGGCCACCGGAGGCACACACCGCGCGCACCCATCGGTTGAGCCTGGTGACGCTGGAGGGTGTGCGTTACATCAGCGACGTCGGCTTTGGCGGCATGGTGCCCAGCAGCCCGTTGCAGCTGGATACCGACACGGTACAGGCCACGGCGCATGAACCCTACCGCTTGACCTTCGACGGGCAGGGCAGCTACACGCTGTGGGCGCAGGTAGCAGGGGAGTGGCGCGGGCTGTATGTGTTCGACTTGCAAGTGCAGGCGGCCATCGACTACGAGATCGGCAACTGGTACGTCTCCACACACCCGGATTCGCCTTTTGTGGGTCAGCTGAAAGTTGCGCGCTTGGCGCCAGGCAAGCGGCATACCCTGAACAACGCCAGTTATGCGGTGCATTACCTGGATCGGCCGAGTGAAAAACGCACGCTCGATAGCGCCGATGAGCTGTTGGACTTGCTGACTGCGACCTTTGGAGTTCGGGTGCCGGTTTCAGCCACGCTTCGCCAAGCGCTTGATCGTCTTGTATTGCCTGTCGATGGAGAATATTGAGCTAGAGCCTTCGCTGAACCGTTTTATCTTCAAGTCGGTGCAAATTAATTCGAACCTTTCGTGCAAGGCGGGGTTCGAAGCGGTTCCTGAATAATTTGCTCACCAGACAAGGAGATGTAAACGATGTCCAAGCTATTCGGAAAATTCCTCAAGGGTTCCTCGCTGCTGGCGCTGGTCGCTGCACCTGCTGCGGTGTTCGCTGCACCGTCCACCGACCCGATTTCCACCTTCGGGATCCTGGGCAGCTACAACGATTTCAAATTCGAAGGCGGCAGCCAAAGCGACAAGAGCCACATGCCCGAAGCGGGCCTGTTCTACAACTTCGGTAACAAGCTCACCGCGGAGTCCGGCTTTATCTACCAGGCCGGCATTGAAGCCAAGTACGGCGAGAAGAGCGACAACAAGCTCAAGGAAGGCCAGGCCGATCTGGATCTCGGCTGGCGAGCCGCGCTGGATGCGCGCAATTTTGTCGACGTGATCGTGGGCGGTGGCTACACCTGGACCCGCTACGAGCCAGAAATCAACGACCTCGATGTGAAACTCACCAACAAGTCCCCGTTCGCCAAGGCGGCCTTGGGCTACAACCACCAGTTCGACGATATGACCCTGCGTGTCGAAGCCGGCGCCCGTCGTACTATCGATGGTCGCACCAAGCTCAAGGTGGATGACTTTGGCAGCGACACCGTGGACCTCAAGGACCGCACCAATCCCTACGCCGAAGTCAGCCTGCTGATGAACCAGAAGGGTGACCTGCCGGTGGTCGCGGGCCTGTACTACACCCGCACCGAGTACAAGCTCGACGGTGATTCCGAAGTGGCCGACAACACCAAGCTCAAGCGTAATGAGTACGGGTTCAAGGTCGGTATCGCGTTTTAACGCCTCGATTCACCGCGCTGCGGTGTCCTGACTTTTCCCCATAAAGCAAAAACGGCGCCCTAAGGCGCCGTTTTTGTTTACTGCATCCCGCTAAGCGATCAAACGCCCAGCACCGCGTGCTGCACCAGGGTGAGCAACGGTTGCGGGTACACGCCCAGGAAGAACGCGAGCAGGGCGATGGCCAGCAGCATTACACCGCCTGCCTTCTGTTCCCAATGCAGCTCGGCATCCACGCGGCGCAGGTTTGGCTCGATCAGGTACAGGGTGACCATCACGCGCAGGTAGTAGAACACGCCGATGGCGCTGCCCAGGACCAGGGAAGCTACCAACCACCACTCGTGAGCTTCAACGCCGGTGGCGACGATGTAGAACTTGCCAATAAAGCCGGCAGTGAGCGGGATACCGGCCAGGGACAGCATCATCACGGTCAGTACGGCGGTCAGGTACGGGCGGCGCCAGAACAGGCCGCGATACTCGTACAGGGCGTCGGCGTCACGGCCTTTGAACGGCGAGGACATCAGGGTAATCACGCCGAACGCGCCGAGGCTGGTGATCACGTAGGTGACCAGGTACACACCCATGGCTTCAACGGCCAGGCCTTTGCTCGCCACCAGGGCGATCAGCAGGTAGCCGAAGTGGGCGATGGACGAGTAACCCAGCAGGCGCTTGAGGTTGTTCTGGGTCAGGGCCAGCAGGTTACCGAACAGGATCGATGCGATGGCGATCACGGTCAGTACAGTGCTCAGCACACCGGTGTTGGCGGCAGGGGAGATCTGGAACAGACGCACCATCACCGCAAACACAGCCACTTTCGACGCGGTGGCCAGGAACGCAGCCACTGGCGCCGGGGCGCCTTCGTACACGTCCGGGGTCCACAGGTGGAACGGCACCAGCGACAGCTTGAATGCCAGGCCGATCAGCATCATGGCCAGGCCCAGTTGGGCAATCGGCGCAGGCATGCTGGTGGCCGCGAGGGCGTGACCGATACCGGTGAAGCTCAGGTTGCCGGCTTCGGCGTAGAGCAGGGCCATACCGAACAACAGGAACGCGGAACCGGCCGCCGACAGCACCATGTACTTGATGCCGGCTTCCAGGGAGCGCTTGTTGAAGAAGGCGTAGGCCACCAGGCCGTATGTCGGGATCGACAGCAGTTCCAGGCCGATGAACAGGCCCGCCAGGTGCTGTGCGCTGACCAGCACGATGCCACCGGCCGCAGCCAGCAGGATCAGCAGGTACAGCTCTTCGCGGTTGCCTGGGTAGCCGGTGCCGCCTTCGCCGAGGTAGGCGTGGGCGAGGGTGACGCAGGCCAGGGTCGCGACCAGGATCAGCGCGATGTACAGCAACGCGAAGTCATCGACCATCATCAATGGCGTGACCGCCAGTGGCGCGACCTTGAGGGCCGGGATGATCGACAGCAGGGCCAGGTTCAGACCGGCACAGGACAGCAGGAACGTTTGCGAGTGATTGCGGCGCCAGGCGATCGCCAGCATCACCACCACGATGGTGAGGCTGGTGATCAGCAGCGGCGCAAGCGCGATAAAGTGTTGGATCGTGAATTCCATAGCGCTCTTACCGGGCCGAAGCGAGTTGAGAGAAGGCGGTGCCGAACCACTGCTGCACGCCATGCATCGTTGCGGCAGAAGTGTCCAGGAACGGTTGCGGGTACACGCCGATGTAGATCAGCAGTACCGCAAGGCCGAGCACCATGATCAGTTCGCGCGCATCCATCCCTTGCAGGACGGTGTCGGACTTGGCCGGGCCGAAGTAGGCGCGGTGGATCATGATCAGCGAGTAGACCGAACCGAACACCAGGCCGGAAGTGGCAATGGCGCTGATCCACGGCGTCTGCACGAAGGCACCCATCAGGATCAGGAACTCGCCGATGAAGTTACCGGTGCCTGGCAAGCCCAGGGACGCAGCGGCGAAGAACAGGCTGATCGCTGGCAGGTACGCGATGCGCGACCACACGCCACCCATTTCACGCATGTCACGGGTGTGCAGGCGCTCGTACAGCTGACCGCTCAGGATAAACAGCGCCGCAGCCGAAACACCGTGGGCCAGCATTTGGATCACTGCGCCTTGCAGTGCCAGTTGGCTGCCGGAATAGATGCCGATCAGTACGAAACCCATGTGGGAAACGGACGAGAAGGCAATCAGACGCTTGATGTCGGTTTGCGCGAACGCCAGGAACGCACCGTAGAAGATCCCGATCAGACCCAGGGTCATGGCGATCGGCGCAAACTCGGCCGAGGCATTCGGGAACAGCGGAAGCGCGAAACGCAGCAGGCCGTAGGCAGCTGTCTTCAACAAGATACCGGCCAGGTCCACGGAACCTGCGGTCGGCGCCTGGGCGTGAGCGTCAGGCAGCCAGGAGTGGAACGGCACCACCGGCAGCTTCACCGCGAAGGCGATGAAGAAGCCCAGCATCAGGATGTACTCTGTGGTCAGGGACATCTTGGTCTTCAACAGGTCGGCGTAGTTGAAGGTAATCACGCCGGTGTTGTTGAAGTTGACCAGTACCAGGCCCAGGATCGCCACCAACATGATCAGGCCGGAAGCCTGGGTGAAGATGAAGAACTTGGTCGCTGCGTAGATCCGGGTTTTCTTGCCGTCCGAAGAACTGTGACCCCAGAGCGCGATGAGGAAGTACATCGGCACCAGCATCATTTCCCAGAAGAAGAAGAACATGAACAGGTCGAGGGCGAGGAACACGCCGACAACACCGCCCAGGATCCACATCAGGTTCAGGTGGAAGAAGCCCACGTGACGCTGGATCTCTTTCCAGGAGCAAAGTACCGAGAGGATACCCAGCAGGCCGGTCAGCAGGATCATCAACAGCGACAGGCCGTCGAGGGCCAGGTGCACGTTGATGCCGAAGCGCTGGATCCACACGTGCTTGAATTCAAGCGCGAAGGTGGGATCGACACCCGGTGCCGGAGCAAATGAATAGTCGCCATGGGCCCACAGCCAGAGGCCGAGCGCGAGTTCCAGGGACATGGTCAGCAACGCAATCCAGCGGGGGAGGGTGGCGCCGAAGCGTTCACCCATCCAGCAGAGCAGGCCGCCGATAAAGGGGATCAGGATTAGCCAGGGCAGAATCATGACGGGCTCGTTTCCTTTCGCAAGTTCGCAAAGTTCATATCAGACCGCTACCACTACGATGGCGCCGATCACCAGCACGGCACCGGCCGCCATGGAAGCTGCATACCAACGCAATTGGCCCGTCTCGCTGCGGCTCAGGGCGGTGTGGCCGGCCTTGGCGGCACGCGGGATCAAACCGATGGTCTGGTCGAGCGGGTCTTTACGCAGGATGTGGCTGATGGCCAGGTAAGGCTTGACGAACAGTTTGTCGTAGATCCAGTCGAAGCCCCAGGCAGCGAACCACCAGGCCGAGAGGAAGCGACCAATGCCACTGTTGGCAACGGCGGTCACGAAGCGGCGCTTGCCGAGGAACAGCAGGGCCGCCAGCAGGATACCGGCAATGGCGATGGCACCCGAGGCGATCTCCAGGCTGTGCTTGGCTTCGCCGCCGGCGTGGCCGACGCTTTGTGGCAGTACACCGTGCAGAGGCGGGGTGATCATGGCGCCGATGAACGTCGACAGGATGATCAGTACCGACAATGGCAGCCAGTGCGAGACGCCGTGGCCTGCGTGTGCTTCGGTCTTGGCTTCACCGTGGAAGGTGATGAAGATCAGGCGGAAGGTGTACAGCGAGGTCATGAACGCACCCACCAGGCCTGCGTACAGCAGGTTCTGGTTACCGCTGGCAAAGGCTTCCCAGAGGATTTCGTCTTTCGAGTAGAAACCAGCGGTCACCAGTGGCAGGGCGGCCAGTGCGGCACCACCGACGATGAAGCTGGCGTAGGCCAGTGGCAGTTTCTTCCACAGGCCGCCCATCTTGAAGATGTTCTGCTCGTGGTGGCAGGCCACGATCACCGCACCGGACGCCAGGAACAACAAGGCCTTGAAGAACGCGTGGGTCATCAGGTGGAAGATCGCCGCGTCCCAGGCACCGACGCCCAGGGCCAGGAACATGTAGCCGATCTGGCTCATGGTCGAGTAGGCGAGAATCCGCTTGATGTCGGTCTGCACCAGCGCGGCAAAGCCGGCCAGTACCAGGGTCACGCCACCGACGATGCCCACCAGGTGCAGGATGTCCGGCGCCAGGGTGAACAGGCCGTGGGTACGGGCGATCAGGTAGACACCCGCAGTCACCATGGTTGCCGCGTGAATCAGTGCGGAAACCGGGGTAGGGCCGGCCATCGCGTCCGCCAGCCAGGTTTGCAGTGGCAGTTGCGCGGATTTACCCACGGCACCGCCCAGCAACATCAGGGTGGCCAGGGTGATCCAGAAGTCACCAACCTGGAATTTCTGCGGTGCCAGCACCAGCAGTTCCTGGATGTTCAGCGTGCCCACTTGTTGGAACAGGATGAACAGGCCGATGGCCATGAACACGTCGCCGATCCGGGTAACGATGAAGGCCTTGAGTGCCGCGTTGCCGTTGTTGCGGTTGCTGTAGTAGAAACCGATCAACAGGTACGAGCACAGGCCCACGCCTTCCCAGCCGAAGTACAGGAACAACAGGTTATCGCCCAGCACCAGGAACAGCATGCTGGCGATAAACAGGTTGGTGTACGAGAAGAAGCGCGAGTAACCGGCTTCACCGCGCATGTACCAGGACGCGAACAGGTGGATCAGGAAGCCCACGCCGACCACCACGCCGAGCATGGTGATCGACAGGCCATCGACGTAGAGGGCGAAGTTGGGCTTGAAGCCCTCCACCGACATCCACTGCCACAGCACCAGGGTGTAGTGACCGCCTTCCGGCGGCGCCACGTTGAATTGCCAGATGACATAGGCGGCAACAATCGCCGACAGGCCAATGGAACCCACACCCACCAGGGCAGAAACGTTTTCCGACCAGCGTCCACGGGAGAACGACAGCAGCAGGAAACCGATCAGGGGGAATACGAAAGTCAGAAAGATCATGTTCATCCGCGCATCTCACTGGCAGCGTCGATATCAAGCGTGTGGAAGCGACGATACAGTTGCAGCAGGATCGCCAGGCCAATACTGGCCTCGGCGGCTGCCAGGCTGATCACCAGGATGAACATGACTTGTCCATCCGGCTGGCCCCAACGTGCACCCGCAACAATGAACGCCAGTGCCGCGGCGTTCATCATGATTTCCAGGCTCATCAACACGAACAGAATGTTACGGCGGACCATCAGGCCGACCAGGCCAAGGCAGAACAGGATGCCGGCGACCGCCAGACCATGCTCCAAAGGGATAGCAGGCATCGTCATTGCTCCTTGGCTTCGTTACGGCCCAAGTGGAAGGCAGTGATGGCTGCGGCGAGCAGCAGCATCGACGCCAGTTCGACCACCAGCAGGTACGGGCCGAACAGGCTGATGCCCACGGCTTTCGCGTCCACGGTGGTGTGGCCGATGGCCTGGCCGCTCTGGTGAGCGAACAGCACATACAGCAGTTCAGCCAGCAGCAGGGCTGCCAGGATCACCGGGCCGAGCCAGATGCCAGGCTTGAGCCAGACGCGTTCCTGGGCGACCGAGGCCGGCCCCAGGTTGAGCATCATTACCACAAACACGAACAGCACCATGATGGCGCCGGCGTAGGCGATCACTTCCAGCACACCGGCGAACGGTGCGCCGAGGCTGAAGAAGGTCATGGCCACGGCGATCAGCGAAATGATCAGGTAGAGCAGGGCGTGCACGGGGTTGGTGTTGGTGATCACGCGAAGCGTGGACACAACCGCGATACCCGATGCGAAATAGAAAGCGAATTCCATCTTTCTTCCTTAAGGCAGCAAGCTCTTCACGTTGATCGGCTCGGCTTCGTTTTGTGCGGCGCCCTTCGGCTTACCGGCAACGGCCATACCTGCAACACGATAGAAGTTGTAATCAGGGTTTTTACCGGGACCAGAGATCAGCAGATCTTCTTTCTCGTACACCAGGTCCTGACGTTTGAACTCGGCCATCTCGAAATCCGGTGTCAGCTGGATTGCGGTGGTCGGGCAAGCTTCCTCGCAGAGGCCGCAGAAAATGCAGCGCGAGAAGTTGATGCGGAAGAAGTCCGGGTACCAGCGACCGTCTTCGGTTTCAGCTTTCTGCAGGGAGATGCAACCCACAGGGCATGCCACGGCGCAGAGGTTGCAGGCTACGCAACGCTCTTCGCCATCGGGGTCGCGGGTCAGCACGATGCGGCCGCGATAGCGCGGCGGCAGGTATACCGCTTCTTCCGGGTATTGCAGGGTGTCGCGTTTGCGGAAGCCGTGACCGAACACCATCACCAGGCTTCGCAACTGGGTACCGGTACCCTTAACGATGTCGCCAATATATTTGAACATGGGTCAAATCCTCACTGAACCGCGCCCGCTGGCGTGTTCAACAACACAACGGCAGCAGTCACCAGCAAATTGATCAGGGTCAGCGGCAGGCAGAAGCGCCAGCTGAAATCCATCACCTGGTCGTATCGTGGACGCGGAATGGAAGCGCGCAGCAGGATAAACAACATGATGAAGAACGCGGTCTTCAGGAAGAACCAGAAGAACGCCAACTGCGGCAGGATGCCGAATGGACCGTGCCAGCCGCCGAAGAACAGCGTGACCAGCAGGGCCGAGATCAAGATGATGCCGATGTACTCACCGACGAAGAACATGCCCCATTTCATGCCGGCGTATTCGATGTGGTAACCGTCGGCCAGTTCCTGTTCCGCTTCCGGCTGGTCGAACGGGTGACGGTGAGTCACGGCGACGCCAGCGATGAAGAAGGTACAGAAGCCGAAGAACTGCGGAATGATGAACCACAGGTTCTGTGCCTGGTACTCGACGATGTCGCGCATGTTGAACGAGCCCACCTGCACCACGATGCCCATCAGCGCGAGGCCCATGAACACTTCGTAGGACACGGTCTGGGCCGACGCCCGCAAGCTGCCCAGCAGGGCGAACTTGTTGTTGCTCGACCAACCGGCGAACAGCACCGCGTACACCGACAGGCCGGCCATGGCGAAGAAGAACAGCAAGCCGATGTTCAGGTCCGCCACGCCCCAGGTCGGGGTGATCGGGATGATCGCAAAGGCGATCAGCAAGGCGCTCATGGCCACGACCGGTGCCAGGGTGAAGATCACCTTGTCGGCAAACGGCGGGGTCCAGTCTTCCTTGAAGAACATTTTCAGCATGTCGGCGGCGATCTGGAACATACCAAACGGGCCAACGCGGTTCGGACCGTAACGGTCCTGCCACCAGCCCAGCAGGCGACGCTCCACGAAGCTGAGCAGGGCGCCCGCGACGACCACGGCCAACAGGATCACGATGGCCTTGACGACCGAGATGATCACGTCGATCACTTCAGGGGTGAACCAGGTCATTGCGCTGCCTCCTGCAGACCGTCAACGGTTTTGCCAAAGATCGCCGGTGGAATACCGGCGAGGCCTTTGGGCAGTGCAACCAGGCCAGCACCCAATTGATCATTGATGCGCAGCGGCAGGCGCAAGGTCTGGCCAGCCACGTTCAGGCTGAGCAGGGCACCGTCGTTGACGCCCAGGCGGTCAGCTTCGGACTTGGCCACCGATACATAGGCTTGCGGGATGCGTTCTTGAACCGGCGCGGCCTTGGAAGAGTTCTCTTCGCTGCCGAACAGGTGGAAGAACGGCACAACCTGCCAGGTGCCCTGGGCCGGGTTGAACGGACGCGGTACGGCAGCGAACCAGTTCAGCGCGTCACCTTGGCTTTCGATCAGGCGAGTGCCTGGGTCGCCAGCGCGGATATGACCACCGACTTCGTCCTGGAATTTGTTCCAGGCCTGTGGCGAGTTCCAGCCCGGCGACCAGGCGAATGGTACCTGCTGACGCGGCTCGACCGAACCCGAGTAACCTTCCATGGAGAAGGCGAACGCGGTGTCGGGGTCTTGCGGCGTACGCGGCTCGTGCACGCTGATGTTGGCGCGCATGGCGGTACGGCCGGAGTAACGCAGCGGTTCACGGGCCAGTTTCATGCCCTTGATGCGGAACGCGGCGGACGGTGCGGCGTCGACGATACGTGCCAGTTGCGGTGCGCTTGCGGCGCAGGCGGCGGTCACGTGGTCGAGCTGGGTCCAGTCGATCGGCTGGTTCAGCAGGGTCGCGCGCAGGGCATGCAGCCAGCGCCAGCCTTCGTGAACCAGGATGCTGGCGTCCATGTACTTCGGATCGAACACCTGGAAGAAGCGCTGGGCGCGGCCTTCCTGGCTGACCAGGGTACCGTCGCCTTCGGCGAAGGTGGCGGCTGGCAGCACCAGGTGGGCGCGATCGCTGGTGGCGGTCTTCTGGTGGTCGGCGACGATCAGGACCTTCGCGGCGTTCAGCGCAGCGTCGACCTTGGCAGCATCGGTGCGGGTGTACAGGTCGTTTTCCAGCACCACGATGGCGTCAGCGTTGCCATCGGTCACTGCTTGCAGGGCCGCGTCCAGGGACTCGCCACCGAGCATGGCCAGGCCAAGGCTGTTGGCTTCCGGCACGACCAGGCTGATCGAACCGTTCTTGTCGCGCAGCTTCAGGGCTTTCGCAATATTCGCCGCCGCCTCGATCAATGCCTTGGAACCCAACGAGGTGCCGGCAATGATCAATGGGCGCTTGGCCGCCAGCAGGGCGTCGGCAATGCGCTGGGCGAGTTCACCGGCTTCAGTGTCCAGGCCTTCGACGGCTGGTGCGCTGGCGTCGAGGGCGTGGGCCACGGCAAAACCGATGCGCGCCAGGTCGTCCGGTGCCGCGTGGACGCATTCTTCGGCGATGTCGTCGAGCTTGGTTTCAGCCAGGCTTGCAATAAACAGCGGGTTCAGCGCGTGCTGGCCGATGTTTTTCACCGCGGCGTCGAGCCAAGGCTGGACGCGCATGGCGTCGGCCATGTCTTCGGCCTTGCCTTTGACCGACTGGCGCAGCGACAGGGCGATGCGGGCGGCGGTCTGGGTCAGGTCTTCACCGAGCACGAAGATGGCGTCGTGGTCTTCGATGTCGCGCATGTTCGGCACCGGCAGCGGGCTGTCGTTCAGCACTTGCAGGACCAGGCGGATCCGCTCCAGCTCACCGGCTTCGATGCCGGAGTAGAAGTGCTCGGCGCCGACCAGTTCGCGCAACGCGTAGTTGCTTTCGAGGCTGGCACGGGGCGAACCGATCCCGACGATGTTGCGGCCGCGCAGCAGGTCGGCGGCTTTATCCAGCGCGTCGTCCAGGCTCAGCTTGGCGCCATCGGCCAGCAGCGGCTGGCGGGGACGGTCTTCGCGGTTGACGTAGCCATAGCCGAAACGGCCACGGTCGCACAGGAAGTACTGGTTGACCGAACCGTTGAAGCGGTTTTCGATCCGACGCAATTCGCCGTAGCGCTCGCCCGGGGAGATGTTGCAACCGCTGGAGCAGCCATGGCAGATGCTCGGCGAGAACTGCATGTCCCATTTACGGTTGTAGCGCTCGGAGTGAGTCTTGTCGGTGAACACACCGGTCGGGCAGACCTCGGTGAGGTTGCCGGAGAACTCGCTTTCGAGCACGCCGTCTTCAACGCGACCGAAGTACACGTTGTCGTGGGCGCCGAATACGCCGAGGTCGGTGCCGCCGGCGTAGTCTTTATAGAAGCGCACGCAGCGATAGCAGGCGATGCAGCGGTTCATTTCGTGGGAAATGAACGGGCCGAGGTCCTGGTTCTGGTGGGTACGCTTGGTGAAGCGATAACGGCGCTCGTTGTGGCCGGTCATCACCGTCATGTCTTGCAGGTGGCAGTGACCACCTTCCTCACAGACCGGGCAGTCGTGAGGGTGGTTGGTCATCAGCCACTCGACGACACTGGCGCGGAACGCCTTGGATTCTTCATCGTCGATGGAGATCCAGGTGTTGTCGGTGGCTGGCGTCATGCAGGACATGACGATACGACCACGGGTGTCGTTCTCGTCGGTGTACTGCTTGACCGCGCACTGGCGACAGGCACCGACGCTACCAAGCGCGGGGTGCCAGCAGAAATACGGGATGTCGAGGCCTAGTGACAGACATGCCTGTAACAGGTTGTCCGCCCCATCGACTTCGAGCGCTTTGCCGTCTACGTGGATAGTGGCCATGGTTCAAAGTTCTTCGTTGGCCCGTTGTCAGCGGGCGTGGCTAATGGAATCTTGTTATTCATGGGCCTTAACACAGCCTTTACGGCGTCACCCCATGAGAAGGCGAAAGGCACGGACCCTTCGCCTTTTAAAGCGTTACGCGCCGACTACGATCGGCCTTGCCAGAGGCGGGACGGCGGCGCTGGTAGGCGCGATGCCGGCTTCGAACTCCGAGCGGAAGTATTTGATTGCGCTGCCCAATGGCTCCACGGCGCCCGGTGCGTGAGCACAGAAGGTCTTGCCCGGGCCAAGGAAACCGACCAGACCCAGCAGGGTCTCGATGTCACCCTCACGGCCTTCGCCGTTTTCCAGGGCCATCAGCAGCTTGACGCTCCAAGGCAGGCCGTCGCGGCATGGGGTGCAGAAGCCGCAGGATTCGCGGGCAAAGAACTGCTCCATGTTGCGCAGCAAGGACACCATGTTCACGGTGTTGTCGACCGCCATGGCCAGGCCGGTACCCATCCGGGTGCCCACCTTGCCGATGCCGCCGGCATACATTTGTGCGTCGAGGTGCTCGGGCAGCAGGAAGCCAGTACCGGCGCCGCCTGGCTGCCAGGCCTTGAGGGTGTAACCGTCGCGCATGCCGCCGGCGTAGTCCTCGAACAACTCGCGTGCGGTCACGCCGAACGGCAGCTCCCACAGACCAGGGTTCTTGACCTTGCCGGAGAAGCCCATGAGCTTGGTGCCCATGTCTTCGCTGCCTTCGCGGGCCAACGATTTGTACCAGTCAACGCCGTCGGCAATGATCGCCGGCACGTTGCACAGGGTCTCGACGTTGTTCACGCAAGTCGGCTTGCCCCACACGCCAACGGCGGCAGGGAAGGGCGGCTTGGAGCGCGGGTTGGCACGGCGACCTTCGAGGGAGTTGATCAGTGCGGTTTCTTCACCGCAGATGTAACGCCCGGCGCCAGTGTGCACGAACAGTTCGAAGTCGAAACCGGAACCGAGGATGTTCTTGCCCAACAGGCCTGCGGCCTTGGCTTCTTCCACGGCACGATTGAGGTGCTTGGCGGCGGTGGTGTACTCGCCACGCAGGAAGATGTAGCCACGGTAGGTTTTCAGCGCGCGGGCGCTGATCAGCATGCCTTCGATCAGCAGATGGGGCAGTTGCTCCATCAGCATGCGGTCTTTCCAGGTGTTAGGTTCCATTTCATCCGCGTTGCACAGCAGGTAGCGGATGTTGATGGATTCGTCCTTGGGCATCAGGCCCCACTTCACGCCAGTGGGGAAGCCTGCACCACCGCGACCTTTGAGGCCGGCGTCTTTCACGGTCTGGACGATGTCGTCCTGGGCCATGTCGGCGAAGGCTTTGCGCGCAGCGGCGTAACCGTTCTTGGCCTGGTATTCGTCGAACCAAACGGGTTCGGCATCGTCCCGCAGGCGCCAGGTCAGCGGATGGGTTTCAGGCGAACGCTTGATCAGGTTCGCCGGGCCGAAAGAGGTCAGGGTCATGGGTAGCCCTCGAGCAATTGGGTCACGCCAGCGGGGTGCACGTCACCGAATGTGTCGTCGTCGATCATCAACGCCGGCGCCTTGTCGCAGTTGCCCAGGCAGCACACCGGCAGCAGCGTGAAGCGGCCGTCCGGGGTGGTCTGGCCGAGGCCGATGCCCAGCTTGTTCTGGATTTCGCTGACCACCGACTCGTGGCCTCCGATGTAGCAGACCATGCTGTCGCACACGCGAATGATGTGACGGCCGACCGGCTGGCGGAAGATCTGGCTGTAGAACGTGGCCACGCCTTCAACGTCGCTGGCAGGGATGCCGAGGATCTCGCCGATGGCGTAGAGGGCGCCGTCCGGCACCCAGCCACGTTCCTTCTGGACGATCTTCAAGGCTTCGATCGACGCCGCGCGCGGATCTTCGTAGTGATGCAGCTCGTGCTCGATGGCCGAGCGCTCGGTTTCACTCAGGGTGAAACGGTCTGTCTGGATAAGCGTGCTGTTCATGCTTAGCGGTCCACGTCGGCCATAACGAAATCGATACTACCCAGGTACGCAATCAAGTCCGCGACCATCTCGCCTTTGATCACCGAAGGGATCTGCTGCAAGTGGGCGAAGCTGGGGGTACGGATCCGGGTGCGGTAGCTCATGGTGCCGCCATCGCTCGTCAGGTAATAACTGTTGATACCCTTGGTCGCTTCGATCATCTGGAAGGACTCGTTGGCCGGCATGACCGGGCCCCACGAAACCTGCAGGAAGTGCGTGATCAGGGTTTCGATGTGCTGCAGCGTGCGCTCTTTCGGCGGCGGCGTGGTCAGCGGGTGATCCGCCTTGTACGGGCCGGCTGGCATGTTGCGCATGCACTGCTCGATGATCTTCAGGCTCTGGCGCATTTCTTCGACGCGCACGATGCAACGGTCGTAGGCATCGCCATTGGCGGCCAGCGGCACTTCGAACTCGAAGTTCTCGTAGCCGGAGTACGGGCGCGCCTTGCGCAGGTCGAAATCGCAACCGGTGGAACGCAGGCCGGCACCGGTGACACCCCATTCCAGGGCTTCCTTGGTGTTGTACTGCGCGACGCCGATGGTCCGGCCCTTGAGGATGCTGTTGTCCAGGGCGGCTTTTTGGTACTCGTCCAGACGCTTGGGCATCCAGTCGATGAACTCCTTGACCAGGCGCTCCCAGCCATTGGGCAGGTCGTGGGCTACGCCACCGATGCGGTACCAGGCCGGGTGCAGGCGGAAGCCGGTGATGGCTTCGATGACCTTGTAGGCGCGCTGACGGTCGGTGAAGGTGAAGAACACCGGGGTCATGGCGCCAACGTCCTGGATATAGGTACCCAGGAACAGCAGGTGGCTGGTGATCCGGAAGAACTCGGCCATCATGATGCGGATGGTGTCGACCCGGTCCGGCACCTTGATGCCAGCCAGCTTCTCGACCGAGAGTACGTACGGCAGGTTGTTCATCACGCCGCCGAGGTAGTCGATACGGTCGGTGTACGGGATGAAGCTGTGCCACGACTGACGCTCGGCCATTTTCTCGGCACCACGGTGGTGGTAGCCGATGTCCGGTACGCAGTCGACGATTTCTTCGCCGTCCAGCTGCAGGATGATACGGAAGGCGCCGTGAGCCGAAGGGTGGTTCGGGCCCAGGTTGAGGAACATGTAGTCCTCGTTGGTGCCGGAGCGCTTCATGCCCCAGTCTTCCGGACGGAAGCGTGCGGCCTCTTCTTCAAGCTGTTGCTTGGCGAGGTTGAGGCTGAACGGGTCGAATTCGGTGGCGCGGGCAGGGAAGTCCTTGCGCAGCGGGTGACCTTCCCAGGTCGGCGGCATCATGATGCGCGTCAGGTGTGGGTGGCCCGGGAAGTCGATCCCGAACATGTCCCAGACTTCGCGCTCGTACCAGCTGGCGTTCGGCCAGATACCGGTCACGGTCGGCACGCTCAGGTCGCTTTCGGACAGCGCGACCTTGATCATCACGTCGCTGTTACGTTCGATCGACAGCAGGTGATAGAACACGGTGAAATCGGCACCGCTCGGCAGCCCTTGGCGCTTGGTGCGCAGACGCTCGTCCACGCCATGCAGGTCATAGAGCATGACGTACGGCTTGGGCAGGTTGCGCAGGAAGGTCAGGACTTCGACAAGCTTGGCGCGCGCCACCCACAGCACCGGCATACCGGTGCGTGTGGCCTGGGCGGTGAAGGCGTCAGGGCCAAAACGGTTATTGAGTTCGACGACCACATCCTGGTCGTCTGCCTTATAAGGCGGGATGTACAGAGCACTGCCTGTAGTCATGGTTTTTTATCGCTTTCGGTCAACGTAAAGAATGAAGCCAGGTTTTCGTTCTATAAAAGAAGCGGTGCTGGATCAGACTTCGTCGGGGCTGCGCAGGTTGGTGACTGCGATTCGCTGTTCGCGGCGCTGTTCCTTTTGCGACGGCATCTCGGCGCGGTACACGCCTTGATCGCCGACGACCCAGGAAAGCGGGCGACGCTCCTTGCCAATCGACTCCTGCAACAGCATCAAGCCTTGCAGGAATGCTTCAGGTCGGGGCGGGCAGCCAGGCACGTAGACGTCCACGGGCAGGAACTTGTCCACTCCCTGAACCACGGAGTAGATGTCGTACATGCCACCGGAGTTGGCGCACGAACCCATGGAGATAACCCACTTTGGCTCGAGCATTTGCTCGTAGAGACGCTGAATGATCGGCGCCATCTTGATAAAGCAGGTTCCGGCGATAACCATGAAATCCGCCTGGCGCGGCGATGCCCGGATAACTTCGGCGCCAAAGCGCGCGATGTCGTGGGGCGCCGTGAAGGCGGTGGTCATTTCCACGTAGCAGCAGGACAGGCCGAAGTTGTACGGCCACAGGGAGTTCTTACGTCCCCAGTTGACCGCGCCACTCAGCACGTCTTCCAGCTTGCCCATGTAGATGTTTTTGTGGACTTGGTCTTCTAACGGGTCGGAAACGGTTTCCCGTTCGCCGATGGGGTACTGCTCGTTAGGAGCATCCGGGTCGATCCTGGTGAGATTGTATTGCATCGCCAAAGCCTCATTGTTTCAGCTTCGCTTGCCGCTTACGACGAGCTTCCGGAGCCCAGTCAAGGGCGCCCACTCGGAATAGGTAGACAAGGCCTGCCAACAGAATTGCTATGAAAACGAGGGCTTCGACGAATCCGGTCCAGCCGCTTTCGCGGACGGACACAGACCAGGCAAAGAGAAAGAGGGCTTCGATATCGAAGATCACGAACAGCATCGCGACCAGATAGAATTTGGCTGAGAGCCGCAAGCGGGCGCCACCTGTAGGCAGCATGCCGGACTCGAACGGTTCATTTTTGCTGCGGCCCCAGGCTTTTGACCCGAGGAGGCTGGAAACACCGAGCATGAAGGCGCAGAGGCCGACAACACCGAGGAGGAAAATGGCAAAGCCCCAGTTGTGGGCCATGAGTCCTGTCGCTTCGGTCATGCTGGAAATCCTTAACAGAGAGCAAAGGTCTCTGAGCTCGAAAAAGTAACGATGCAGTGACGATATGTCGCACTGCAATCAATCGCGGTGATTTTATGGCTAAACACCGGGCAAGTAAAATTCCTATAGCGAAATTATTCGATGGAATAAGCACATAGTGCACCTTTGTGGGGCTGCAGCCCTTGCAGGGTGGGCATTAGCGGGCATTTGATCAAATCTGTTTTGTTTAACCGGTAACGAAGTTTTCATGCGCTAAATGATAATGAATATTGTTTGCGTGGGGTTTAAGCGAATGTTTCTCGTGTGGCGGGGGAAGTTGCCGTTACTTGCTTTGATTACCGCTAGTTGCTGGAACAGATCTTTTAACCGATTTGAATCGTGCCAATACCGCTCTGGGTCAATGTTTTGCGCAAAATCTCCAGGCTTGCGGCATTTTCCTGTTGAAGCGGGCAAGCCCGCTCCCGCAGTTTGGGCTGTGTTGGGGCAGGGGGATTTGTGCTGGAGCGGGCCAATGCCGGTTTGGGGCAATGTGCTGTGCGAGGTCTCCAGGCTTGCGGCATTTTCCTGTGGGAGCGGGCTTGCCCGCGATGGCGGTGTGTCAGCCAAAGGTGTTCCAGCCGGGCCGACGCTTTCGCGGGCAAGCCCGCTCCCACAGTTTGGGCTGTGTTGGGGCAGGGGATTTGTGCTGGAGCGGGCCAATGCCGGTTTGGGGCAATGTGCTGTGCGAGGTCTCCAGGCTTGCGGCATTTTCCTGTGGGAGCGGGCTTGCCCGCGATGGCGGTGTGTCAGCCGAAGGTGTTCTGGCGGGGCCGACGCTTTTGCGGGCAAGCCCGCTCCCACAGTTTGGGTTGTGTTGGGGCAGGGGATTTATGTGGGGGCAAAAAAACGCCCCGAACCAGTCGGGGCGTGATTGTTGTGCGGCACTGCGGTTAGGTCTTCCTTGGGGCCGCAGTGGCCGTGTACGCAGTGCTTAGTGGAACTGCTCTTCTTCGGTCGAGCCGGTCAGCGCGGTCACGGACGAGGTGCCGCCCTGAATCACGGTGGTCATGTCGTCGAAGTAGCCGGTGCCCACTTCCTGCTGGTGAGCCACGAAGGTGTAGCCCTTGGCGGCGTCAGCGAATTCCTGCTCTTGCAGCTTCACGTAGGCGGTCATGTCGTTGCGGGCGTAGTCGTGCGCCAGGTTGAACATGCTGTGCCACATGTTGTGAATGCCAGCCAGGGTGATGAACTGGTGCTTGTAGCCCATGGCGGACAGTTCGCGCTGGAACTTGGCGATGGTTGCGTCGTCCAGGTTCTTCTTCCAGTTGAAGGAAGGCGAGCAGTTGTAGGACAGCAGTTGGTCCGGGTATTCCTTCTTGATCGCTTCGGCGAAACGACGCGCTTCGTCCAGGTCTGGCTTGGCGGTTTCGCACCAGATCAGGTCGGCGTAGGGCGCGTAGGCCAGGCCGCGGGCGATGGCCTGGTCGAGGCCGGCGCGCACCTTGTAGAAACCTTCCTGGGTACGTTCGCCTGTCACGAACGGTTGGTCGTACGGGTCGCAGTCCGAGGTCAGCAGGTCGGCGGCGTTGGCATCGGTACGCGCCAGGATGATGGTCGGCGTGCCGGCAACGTCAGCAGCCAAGCGAGCCGCGGTCAGCTTCTGTACGGCTTCCTGGGTGGGCACCAGTACCTTGCCGCCCATGTGGCCACATTTCTTCACGGAAGCCAGTTGGTCTTCGAAGTGCACGCCGGCGGCGCCTGCCTCGATCATGCTCTTCATCAGCTCGTAGGCGTTCAGAACGCCGCCGAAACCGGCTTCGGCGTCAGCCACGATCGGCGCGAAGTAGTCGATGTAGCCTTCGTCGCCAGGGCCTTTACCGGCTTTCCACTGGATCTGGTCGGCACGGCGGAACGCGTTGTTGATGCGCTTGACGACGGTTGG
Source organism: Pseudomonas sp. MYb13 (assembly GCF_002980075.1). Lineage (NCBI taxonomy): Bacteria > Pseudomonadati > Pseudomonadota > Gammaproteobacteria > Pseudomonadales > Pseudomonadaceae > Pseudomonas > Pseudomonas sp. MYb13. Next base: position 78,690 of record NZ_PCQI01000008.1, read on the forward strand.
AACCGAGTCCACCGGGTACAGCGATTGGTCGGGGTACATGGATTCAGCGGAGTTGTTGTCCGCCGCCACTTGCCAGCCGGACAGGTAGATCGCCTGGATACCGGCTTTCACCTGCTGGACTGCCTGGCCGCCAGTAAGGGCGCCCATGCAGTTGACGAAATCTTTGTCGGGGCGGAAGGAAGGCTTGGCACCTTGGGTCACCAGGTTCCACAGCTTCTCGGCGCCGAGTTTTGCAAAGGTGTGCTCAGGTTGAACCGAGCCACGCAGGCGGACGACGTCAGCAGCGGAGTAAGCGCGGGTCACGCCTTTCCAGCGTGGGTTTTCAGCCCAGTCTTTTTCAAGGGCTGCAATTTGCTGTTCGCGTGTCAGTGCCATGGAAGTAAACCTCGTCGCGTCTTCTTGTGGTGGAAAAATCCATTTGCCAGCCCTGCATTCAGATGCGTGGGCAGGGCTGCTCGCTGACCAGAAGCTTAGGCGGTCATGTCGGGTATGGCGGGGAATGCGACGGGATGAACGATTGGCGAGAGGGTGGAGTAGGTACAGGCGGACCGAGAACGGTCTTCAGGCGTCGTGGGCCCTCGGATGTTCAACAGCGTGTAGCCGGGTTACCTGGTTAGCTTCCGTCCCTCGGGACAACTTCGTTCCAGTCGCAACCTCGTCAAACACGCCTTGTGGGCAGTACAGACACGAATCGGCTCAGGTGGGTAGCTTAGAGCGACGATCCGAAGGCCCTTGCCAGGGCCCCTGATTAGCGGGAGCGAGGCCATCATGCCCATGCTTTTTTGGATCGTCAAATGGTTTGTAGTGCTTTTTTTAAAGCACTACATCTTTAGTCTAATACGACTCGCCAGTCAGTTTTTGGTGCTTCAGTTCAGGGTATCGACCTTGACCCGCACCGTCAGGTCATCGCGGCCCTGAGTAGAGTAGCTGCGGGTTGTAGAGGATTTGTCGGCCTGGGTCTCGCGGTTGATGCCGGCCAGGGTGATCCATTCGCCCAGGCGCCCGCTGACGGTTGTGTCGGTGCTTTGCACGTTCACTACATCCGGACGCTCCTGGCTCATGCGGTCACGGTTGGTACTGATCGCCAGGTGCACGGTCTCGCCGGTGACGCTGGCGGTCACGTAGAAACCCTGGGTCACGTTGCGATACTGGGTCTGGTTCTGCAGTCGGCCGTAGCTGTCCTGCTGGGTGGTGGTCAAAGGCACGCTCTGGCCGACCTGGATCAGCGCGGGCACGCCTTCGCTGGCCTGGATCTGCTGGACCCCGCCATCGCGGCTGGTGGTGCCGTAGCTGATGATGCGGGTCTGGCTGTCACCGCTGTTCTGCTGGTTGTTTTCGTTGGTGTCGACAGTGATCAGCAAGCGTTTGGCGGGTGTGTCCAGCTGGGAGAGCAGGGCGCGCAGGTCCTGGATTTTGGCCGGGTCGGCATTCACGATCAACTGGTTGCCGTAGGCGCTGACGGTGCCGTCCTTGCCGAGAAAGTTCTGCGCCACGGGGAGCAGGTCGGCGCTGGTGCGGTTGCTCAGGTTGACGACTTCGGTGTCGGCCACGGCCGAGAGGCTGGCGGTCAGGAGAAGAGCGGTGAGCAGGGTGCGTAGGGACATGTCCGTTATCTCTGCGAGTCAAAGGCGTGATAGTGCCAGTTTGTCGGCCCGTCGGGTCGCAAGTTGAATCGTAGACGGCAAAAGGCCCTGGCATCGGTGGATGACAGGGCCTTTTTGGTATCGCTGATACGGCTATCGCAGGCAACCCAGCTCCCCCGGGAGCATACATTCCACGTGTAGGAGCTGGCTTGCCTGCGATTGGAGCGCCTCGGTCTTGGATCAGCCCTCGCGCACCATATCCACGTGCGGAATCCCGACCTCAAGGAACTCGTCGCTGACGATCTTGAAGCCCAGCCGCTCATAGAAGGGCGCCGCATACACCTGTGCACTCAGGAACTGCCTGGTCTGGCCGCGTTGTTCGGCCACGCCAATCACTGCTTCCATCAGCTTGTCGCCGACTTTGAGCCCGCGCCAGTCCTTGAGGACCGACACGCGCCCGATCTCGCCGCTGGGCAGCAGGCGCGCGGTACCGATTGGGAAGTCGCCTTCGAAGGCAAGGAAATGCACTGCGCCGGCGTCGTCCGCGTCCCACTCCAGTTCGGGTGGAACCGACTGTTCGGCGACAAATACCGTTTCACGAATGCGCCGAATCTCGTCGATATCCTTTCGCCAGTCCGCGACACTTACGTGAATCTTATTCATCGGCAAATCCCAGGCTTCCTTGCTTGACCAATTCGCACAGCAAGTCGCGGCCGTCTTCGTCCGCCAGCCACTCGCCCAGGTTCTCGCTGTGCAGTGCATCGGCCGAGCACACCAGCTTCAACAGCTCGCGCAGCTTGCCCGGCAGGTAGCGGCTCTGGCCGCTGGCGAACAGCAGGACGTCGTCGTCCACTTCCGACCAGGCCAGGCGCGCGCTTGGGTTGCGCACCAGGATTGCGCCGTCTTGCAGGCTGCTGATGAAATCTTCTTCGCCCAGTTCTTCACCGGCCACCAGCTCGGGGTAGCGCGGCTCGGTCATGAACTGGCCGAACCAGGTCAGCAGCATGCGCTCGTCGCTCATGTGCTCGGCCAGCAGGCTCTTGAGTCGGTCCAGCGCGTCGCCTTGGATCTGGTGCGGGTCGCTGGCCGGCTGGGCGTCGGCATCGGTGTAGCGCTCTTCGTCAGTCAGGTACTGGCTGAGGAAGTCGGTAAAGTGGGTCAGCACTTCGGCGGCGCTCGGTGCACGGAAACCTACGGAGTAGGTCATGCAGTCATCTTCGGCGATGCCGAAGTGCGCCAGGCGCGGCGGCAGGTACAGCATGTCGCCCGGTTCCAGCACCCATTCGGCGCTTTCTTCGAATTCGGCGAGGATGCGCAGGTCGGCGTGCTGCAACAGCGGGCTTTCGGAGTTGCACATCTGGCCGATTTTCCAGTTGCGCTTGCCTTGGGCCTGCAGCAGGAACACATCATAGTTATCGAAGTGCGGGCCGACGCTGCCACCCGGGGCAGCAAAGCTGATCATCACATCGTCGATGCGCCAGCTTGGCAGGAAGCGAAAGTGCTCCAGCAGCTCGGCGACTTCCGGCACGAACTGGTCGACCGCCTGCACCAGCAGGGTCCACTCGCGCTCGGGCAGCGTGCTGAACGCGTCTTCAGCGAACGGGCCGCGACGCAGCTCCCACGGACGCTCGCCGTGCTCGATCACCAGGCGCGACTCGACTTCTTCTTCCAGTGCCAGGCCGGCCAGTTCGTCGGCATCGATCGGGCTTTCGAAATCAGGGATGGCCTGGCGGATCAGCAACGGTTTTTTCTGCCAGTAGTCGCGCAGGAATTCCCGGGCTGTGATGCCGCCCAAAAGTTGAAGAGGGATATCAGGATTCATGTGTAACCTATTGAAAAAAAGCACTTTTCAGACTGGAATAAAAACGCCCGGCGCGGCCGGGCGTCTCAAAGGGTCTTGCTTGGATCAGATGCGCTTGGCTTGCTCTACAGCGTTGCCGATGTAGTTGGCCGGGGTGAGCAGTTTCAGCTCGGCCTTGGCGGCGGCTGGCATGTCCAGGCCGTCGATGAAAGTTTGCAGCGCTTCAGGGCTGATGCCCTTGCCGCGCGTCAACTCTTTGAGCTTCTCGTACGGGTTTTCGATGTTGTAGCGGCGCATCACGGTCTGGATCGGCTCAGCCAATACTTCCCAGCAAGCGTCCAGGTCAGCGGCAATCTTTTGCTCATTGAGCTCAAGCTTGCTGATGCCTTTGAGGCTGGCTTCGTACGCGATCACGCTGTGGGCAAAGCCCACGCCGAGGTTGCGCAGTACGGTGGAGTCGGTCAGGTCGCGCTGCCAGCGGGAGATCGGCAACTTGCTGGCCAGGTGCTGGAACAGCGCGTTGGCGATACCGAGGTTGCCTTCGGAGTTTTCGAAGTCGATCGGGTTGACCTTGTGCGGCATGGTCGACGAACCGATTTCACCGGCGATGGTCCGCTGCTTGAAGTAGCCCAGGGAGATGTAGCCCCAGATATCGCGATCGAAGTCGATCAGGATGGTATTGAAGCGCGCAATGGCGTCGAACAGTTCGGCGATGTAGTCGTGCGGTTCGATCTGCGTGGTGTACGGGTTGAAACCCAGGCCCAGTTCGTCTTCGATGAAGGCGCGGGCGTTGGCTTCCCAGTCGATCTCAGGGTAGGCCGACAGGTGGGCGTTGTAGTTGCCGACGGCGCCGTTGATCTTGCCCAGCAGCGGGACAGCGGCAACTTGAGCGATCTGGCGTTCCAGTCGATACACCACGTTGGCCAGTTCTTTGCCCAGGGTGGTCGGCGACGCCGGCTGGCCGTGGGTGCGCGACAGCATTGGCACGTCAGCGAAACGGATGGCCAGTTCGCGGATGGCGTTGGCGGTCTGGCGCATCAGCGGCAGCATCACGTCATCACGGCCTTCGCGCAGCATCAGGGCGTGGGACAGGTTGTTGATGTCCTCGCTGGTGCAGGCAAAGTGTATGAACTCGCTGACCTGGGCCAGTTCCGGCAGCTTGGCCGCTTGCTCCTTGAGCAGGTATTCGATGGCTTTGACGTCGTGGTTGGTGGTGCGCTCGATCTCTTTCACACGCTCGGCGTGCTCCAGGGAGAAGTTTTCCGCCAGGGTGTTGAGCACGGCGTTGGCTTCGGCGGAGAACGCCGGCACTTCGCTGATGGCAGGGTGAGCGGCCAGGCGCTGGAGCCAGCGCACTTCAACCAGAACACGAGCACGGATCAGGCCGTATTCGCTGAAAATAGGGCGCAGGGCCTGGGTTTTGCCGGCGTAGCGGCCGTCTACAGGGGAAACCGCAGTGAGCGAAGAGAGCTGCATGGGGTGTTCTCGGACAGTCGGGCAACGAAATGGGGCGCGTATCATACATGAAAAAATCCGCCGGTCCGTTGCCAACTGACCGGCGTATTACGCGTAACGGCTTGAAAAAGGCCTGCTGCTGCGACTTATTCGTTGCGCATCAACGGGTAAAGCTCTTTGAGCAATTTGCGCCGGCTGATCACCAACTGCCAACGATGACCGCCCAACTGGCGCCACAACCGTGCCGAACGAATACCGGCCAGGAGCAGGGCGCGGATTTTCGAGGCGTTGTTCGGTTGCTGCAGGTTGCGCATGTCGCCGTGAACCTGGATCCGCTGGCGCAAGGTGCTCAAGGTGTCCTGGTACAGCGCGCCACAGGCCGCGATCACGTTTTCATGGGCCGGGCCAAAGTGTTCCACCTGCGACTGGATCTGCGGCAGGCGCTTGCCGATGGTCTCCAGCAGGTCATCGCGCTTGGCCAGTTGACGCTCAAGGCCAAGCATCGACAAGGCATAGCGCAGCGGCTCGCGCTGCAGGGTGCTGGGGTCGCGTTCCAGCGCGCCGATCAGGGCGCGATAGCCTTCGCGCAGCGCCAGGTCATCGCCGCCGTAGACTTCCAGGGTGTCCTTGGGATCGCGGATCAGCAGGCTGCCGAGCATGCAGGTCAGGCCTGCCTCTGTGACTTGGCCGGTCTTGGCTATCTTGTCGACCAGCACCGCGGCGAGGAAAACCCCGCCGAGTGCCGTCAATTGCTCCTGGGTCGGGCTCATGCCGGGTTGCTCCAGGCTTCTGCGACTTCAATCACGCCGCCGCCCAGGCAAATTTCGCCGTCATAGAACACCACGGACTGGCCTGGGGTGACCGCGCGTTGCGGGTCATCGAAGGTGGCGCGGTAGCCGGTGGCGGTTTTTTCCAGGGTGCACGGCTGGTCGCTCTGGCGATAGCGCACTTTGGCGGTCAGGCGGCGTGGCGTGCTCAAGTCGATCGGGTTGACCCAATAGATCTCGGAGGCGAGCAGGGCGCCGGAGAACAGCAGCGGGTGTTCGTTGCCCTGGCCAACGATCAACACGTTGTGCTCCAGGTCCTTGACCAGCACGTACCACGGCTCTTCGCCGGCGTCTTTCAAGCCGCCAATGCCCAGGCCCTGGCGCTGGCCGATGGTGTGGTACATCAGGCCATGGTGGCGGCCGATCACTTCACCGTCAGTGGTCTTGATTTCACCCGGTTGCGCCGGCAGGTACTGCTTGAGGAAGTCGCTGAAGCGGCGCTCGCCAATAAAGCAGATTCCGGTGGAATCCTTCTTCTTGGCGGTGGCCAGGCCGTGCTTCTCGGCGATCTTGCGCACTTCGGGTTTTTCCAGCTCGCCCACCGGGAACAGGGTCTTGGCGATCTGTTCGCCGCCGACGGCGTGCAGGAAGTAACTCTGGTCCTTGTTCGGGTCCAGGCCCTTGAGCAGTTCGGTGCGGCCGTCGATATCGCGGCGACGCACGTAATGGCCAGTGGCGATCAGGTCGGCGCCGAGCATCATGGCGTAGTCGAGGAACGCCTTGAACTTGATCTCGCGGTTGCACAGGATGTCCGGGTTCGGCGTGCGGCCGGCCTTGTATTCGGCCAGGAAGTGTTCGAACACGTTGTCCCAGTACTCGGCGGCGAAGTTGGCGGTGTGCAGCTTGATGCCAATTTTGTCACACACGGCCTGGGCGTCTGCCAGGTCGTCCATGGCGGTGCAATATTCCGTTCCATCGTCTTCTTCCCAGTTCTTCATGAACAGGCCTTCCACCTCATAACCCTGCTCCATGAGCAGAACGGCGGAAACGGAAGAGTCCACGCCGCCGGACATGCCGACGATGACGCGCTTCTTTTGTGTGTCAGAAGGGGCTGGATCACGCATAGGGTTTCAACGGGTGTCTTGAAAAAGGACGCGATTCTATCAGGCTCAAGCCTTCAAGGCTAAAGAGAAGGGCGGATCAATTCGAGACTGTGGCAGTGGCCGGCCAGATAATCATCGAGACAGCGAATGATCAGCTCGCTGCGCCAGTCCTCGCGCAGGTCCATCAGTTCGTCGCGAGTGAGCCAGCGGGCGCGCACGATGCCTTCGTCGAGCTGATAGTCGGGATGGTGTTTCAGGGCCTTGGCGATGAAGCACACACGCTGGTAGGTCACGCCGTTGCTCGGGGCGGTGTACAGGTAGATGCCGACTATGCCGGTGGCCTCGACGTCCCAGCCGGTCTCCTCGAGGGTCTCGCGTACGGCGGCTTGGGTAAGGGTTTCGTGCGGGTCGAGGTGGCCGGCAGGCTGGTTGAGTACGGCGCGGCCGCCCTTGAGTTCTTCGACCATCAGGAAGCGGCCGTTGTCTTCGACGATGGTGGCGACGGTAATGTGGGGTTGCCAGGTCATATGTGGCTCTCGAATGCAGGTCGTTGTTCAGGCAATCTGCATGATACCCCCCGGGCGCCTGTGTTGCTCAGAACGAAGCGGTGGCCTGCGCTTGCGGGGAGAATTTCAATATCACCTCGCTGTTTGGGTCGGGCTGCCATTCCTTGACATCGTATGGGGGGGCTTCGTTGCGGACAATGCACTTCCATTGCACCTTCTCATCGAGTTGGACGCCCGAAAATCGCACCTGCCCAGTCCATTTCGGATAATCCGCGCGTGTGGTGGTGAGTAACACCGCGTTTTCCGTTTTCCATTCCCCGATCTCACGGTGTGAGCCGACTACATAAACGCTGTACCCAGGCGTTGTGTTGCCGTTCAGGCAGGTAAAACTTGCGCTGAGGAAATACGTCATCTGAGCGTTTTGGCCGGCGTTCGCCAAGGGCGGCAACGTCAGGAGGAAAGCGCCCAGGGCTAATAGGCAGTTGGTGCGCGACATTGTAAGTCCTCCCGTTTTGGCTCAGTCGTTACGGGAGAATGATGGTGTTCAGGGGCGGGGCAAGTCACCTGTCAGAACTGACAGTTCATTAGATTCTTTCGCAATTGTTGCGCTTGCTTGGGGCTTGAAAACACAAACCCCGGCACTTGGCCGGGGTTTGCGATATTGCCTTACAACTTACTTCAGTGCAGCAATCGCCGCATTGAGGGTGTTGCTTGGGCGCATGGCCTTGCTGGTCAGCTCCGGGTTCGGTGCGTAGTAGCCACCGATGTCCACTGGCTTGCCCTGTACGGCGTTGAGCTCGGCAACGATGGTTGCTTCGTTCGCGGTCAGTGTCTTGGCCAGTTCGCCAAACTGCGCTTGCAGTGCAGTGTCTTCGGTCTGGGCGGCCAGGGCTTGAGCCCAGTACAGCGCCAGGTAGAAGTGGCTACCGCGGTTGTCGATGTTGCCGACTTTGCGCGATGGCGACTTGTTGTTGTCGAGGAACTGGCCAGTGGCCTGGTCCAGGGTCTTGGACAGTACCAAGGCTTTCGGGTTGTTGTACGTCACGCCCAGGTGCTCAAGGGAAGCGGCCAGGGCCAGGAACTCGCCCAGGGAATCCCAGCGCAGGAAGTTTTCTTCCAGCAGCTGTTGCACGTGCTTTGGAGCCGAGCCGCCGGCGCCGGTTTCGAACAGGCCACCGCCGTTCATCAGCGGCACGATCGACAGCATCTTGGCGCTGGTGCCCAGTTCCATGATCGGGAACAGGTCGGTCAGGTAGTCGCGCAGTACGTTGCCGGTCACCGAAATGGTGTCCAGGCCCTTGCGAGTGCGCTCCAGGGTGAACTTCATCGCGTCGACAGGCGACATGATGCGGATGTCCAGGCCTTCGGTGTTGTGGTCTTTCAGGTAAGCCTGAACTTTCTCGACCACTACGCCATCGTGCGCGCGCTGAGGGTCCAGCCAGAAAATGGCTGGGGTGTTGCTGGCGCGGGCACGGTTGACGGCCAGTTTGACCCAGTCCTGGATCGGCGCGTCTTTGGTCTGGCACATGCGGAAGATGTCGCCGGCCTCGACTTTCTGTTCCATCAGCAGGTTGCCCTTGCTGTCGGTGACGCGGACAACGCCGTCAGCCTTGATCTGGAAGGTCTTGTCGTGGGAGCCGTACTCTTCGGCTTTCTTCGCCATCAGGCCAACGTTTGGCACGCTGCCCATGGTGGTTGGGTCGAAGGCGCCATTGGCCTTGCAGTCTTCGATGACCGCCTGGTAGATGGTGGCGTAGCAGCGATCCGGGATCACGGCCTTGGTGTCGTGCAACTGGCCGTCGGTGCCCCACATCTTGCCGGAGTCACGGATCATGGCGGGCATCGAGGCGTCGACGATCACGTCGCTCGGCACGTGCAGGTTGGTGATGCCTTTGTCGGAGTTGACCATCGCCAGGGAAGGGCGAGCGGCGTAGACCGCCTGGATGTCTGCTTCGATCTGCGCTTGTTGCTCGGCCGGCAGGGCCTTGATGCGAGCGTACAGGTCGCCGATACCGTTGTTCAGGTTGAAGCCGATCTGCTCCAGCACGGTGGCGTGCTTGGCCAGGGCATCTTTATAGAACTCGGCAACGATCTGGCCGAACATGATCGGGTCGGAGACCTTCATCATGGTGGCTTTCAGGTGAACCGACAGCAGCACGCCTTGCTGCTTGGCGTCTTCGATTTCAGCTGCGATGAATGCGCGCAGGGCTTTCTTGCTCAGCACGGCGGTGTCGATGATTTCGCCGGCCTGTACCGAAGTCTTTTCCTTCAGCACGGTCGCAGTGCCGTCTTGCGCGATCAGCTCGATTTTGACAGCGTCAGCGGCTTCGATTTGGACGGCTTTTTCGCTGCCGTAGAAGTCACCATTGCTCATGTGGGCAATGTGCGACTTGGAGTCGGCAGCCCAGGCGCCCATCTTGTGCGGGTGCTTGCGTGCATAGTTCTTGACCGACAGCGGTGCGCGGCGGTCGGAGTTGCCTTCGCGCAGTACCGGGTTCACGGCGCTGCCCTTGACCTTGTCGTAACGTGCACGGGTTTCTTTTTCCGCGTCGGTGGTTACGGTTTCCGGGTAGTCCGGCAGGGCGTAGCCCTGGGCCTGCAGCTCCTTGATCGCGGCTTGCAGCTGCGGAGTCGAGGCGCTGATGTTAGGCAGCTTGATGATGTTGGCTTCAGGCGTAACGGCCAGGTCGCCCAGTTCGGCGAGGTGGTCCGGGATGGCCTTGGTACCCAGTTGCTCGGGGAAGCTTGCGAGGATGCGCCCTGCGAGGGAGATGTCGCGGGTTTCCACGGCAATATCAGCGGAAGCGGTGAAGGCCTCTACGATAGGCAGCAGTGAATAGGTGGCGAGGGCTGGGGCTTCGTCGGTGAAGGTGTAGATGATCTTCGAGCGGGTGGGCATATTCGGATTAACTCTCTTCTTTGCTGAAAGCGTGCGCAGAAACTCGAGATGCGCCGGGTGGAGCGCGTTCGTTCAAAGTCATCCATGAGCGAAATGTCGAGGTTTCTTCGCGGTGATGTTGGGTTGCATCAGTCGAGCGTCAAGCGGGTGGACTATTGTATTAGTCCTGCTTTGTAGCGGAAGGCAGTGTTCTAGAGCGGTCCGCCGTCGTGACTCTTTGGTCAGCGGCGGCATTATACATAGGTCGCTATGCTTACGCCGAGCCTTCATACAAAAGGTGTGTCGTCCATTGGTCTAAAGGTCGCAGGGTGCAGGGTGCTACCAAAGTCGCACGATGTGCTCAAGATTGGCGCTTTTCCCTTTGCTTTCAGGCTTGTAGGCGACAAATTATGCTGTTTTCGATGCAAATGAGCATGGCGTGAGGTTTCAGTCGCCATTTATCTGGAGTAGGCTCGAACGCAGCCAGATGTTCAATCCATAGATGGAGTTCAGCATGGGATACAAGAAGATTCAGGTTCCGGCAGTCGGCGACAAAATCACCGTCAATGCAGACCATTCTCTCAATGTTCCTGACCAACCGATCATCCCTTACATCGAAGGTGACGGTATCGGCGTCGACATCAGCCCGGTGATGATCAAGGTGGTCGACGCAGCTGTTGAAAAGGCCTACGGCGGCAAGCGAAAAATCTCGTGGATGGAGGTTTACGCCGGTGAGAAAGCAACTCAAGTCTACGACCAGGACACCTGGCTGCCCCAGGAAACCCTGGATGCGGTCAAGGATTACGTGGTGTCCATCAAGGGCCCGCTGACCACGCCGGTCGGGGGGGGTATCCGTTCGTTGAACGTGGCGCTGCGTCAGCAACTCGACCTTTATGTATGCCTGCGCCCGGTGCGCTGGTTCGAAGGTGTGCCCAGCCCGGTGAAGAAGCCTGGCGACGTGGACATGACCATCTTCCGTGAAAACTCCGAAGATATTTACGCCGGGATCGAGTGGAAGGCGGGTTCGCCGGAGGCGATCAAGGTGATCAAATTCCTCAAGGAGGAAATGGGCGTCACCAAGATCCGTTTTGATCAGGATTGCGGGATTGGCGTGAAGCCGGTCTCGAAGGAGGGGACTCAGCGTCTGGCGCGTAAAGCCCTGCAATATGTAGTGGATAACGACCGCGACTCGCTGACCATCGTGCACAAAGGCAACATCATGAAGTTCACCGAAGGTGCCTTCAAGGAGTGGGCGTATGAAGTGGCCGCCGAAGAGTTCGGTGCCACGCTGCTCGACGGCGGCCCGTGGATGCAGTTCAAGAACCCGAAGACCGGCAAGAACGTGGTGGTCAAGGACGCCATTGCCGACGCCATGCTCCAGCAGATCCTGCTGCGCCCGGCCGAGTATGATGTGATCGCCACCCTCAACCTGAACGGCGACTACCTCTCCGATGCCCTGGCAGCGGAAGTGGGGGGCATTGGTATTGCGCCCGGTGCAAACCTGTCGGATACCGTGGCGATGTTCGAGGCGACCCACGGCACCGCGCCCAAATACGCGGGCAAGGACCAGGTCAACCCGGGTTCCTTGATTCTGTCGGCGGAAATGATGCTACGGCACATGGGCTGGACCGAGGCGGCCGACTTGATCATCAAGGGCACCAATGGTGCGATTTCGGCCAAGACCGTGACCTATGACTTCGAGCGCCTGATGGAAGGTGCGAAGCTGGTGTCGTCGTCTGGGTTTGGTGATGCGTTGATCTCGCACATGTAAAGCAGGCGGGCATAAAAAACGGCCATTCCAGATTGATGGGTTGGCCGTTTTTTTATCGCGCGCTGCGCGCTCGGCGGCGGATCAAGCCGTTTGTTTCTTTTCTGTTTCGCTCGCGTGTGCTGCGGGGCTGGCAAGAACGTCTGCCTTGGCTGTGTCGATATTCACGGCGTGTAGCCCTTTTGGGCCTTGAATGATCTCAAAGGTGACTGCTTGTCCCGCTTTCAGCGTCTTGTACCCGTCCATGATGATCGCTGAATAGTGCGCAAAAAGGTCCTCTGTTTTCCCTTCCTCATTGATAAAGCCATATCCCTTGGCATTGTTGAACCACTTGACCTTGCCATTGATCTTGACGCCAGACATACCCATATCCCTCTGCACCAGACTCCATCACTGGAGTATCATCCAGTTTATCCGTCCTAACCCGAATAAATAAGGTTGACTGCGCGGACCTTTTTTACCCACTGTGGGTTCTATTGGTTGTAACACCGTTTCGCCGATAGTCAAGGCGACCGGCCGGTCAGCAGTTGAAATTCTGACAGGTCGCCCCCACCACTGTATTTGAACCACTGACGAACCTTTCTTTCCATGCATGCAAACAGCCAGATTCGACTAACATTCAATCAGGATCGACCGGATCAGGAACATGATGACGACGGTTCTGCAGGCATTGCTGTTCAGGAGGCCAAGCCTGCTCTACAGGCGCCGCCGATGTACAAGGTGGTTTTGTTCAATGATGACTACACACCGATGGATTTCGTGGTCGAAGTGCTCGAGGTGTTTTTTAACCTGAACCGCGAGTTGGCGACCAAGGTAATGCTGGCCGTTCACACAGAAGGACGGGCAGTATGTGGAGTGTTTACCCGCGACATCGCCGAGACAAAGGCCATGCAGGTCAACCAGTACGCCAGGGAAAGCCAGCATCCGCTACTCTGTGAAATCGAGAAGGACGGTTAACGCCGACCACTTGGGTATGAGGTGAAGCTATGTTAAACCGCGAGCTCGAAGTCACCCTCAATCTTGCCTTCAAGGAGGCCCGTTCGAAGCGTCATGAATTCATGACCGTCGAGCACCTGCTGCTGGCACTTTTGGATAACGAAGCTGCCGCCACCGTTCTGCGTGCGTGCGGCGCCAACCTCGACAAACTCAAGCACGACCTGCAGGAGTTTATCGACTCCACCACGCCACTGATCCCCGTACACGACGAGGACCGTGAGACCCAGCCAACCCTGGGCTTCCAGCGGGTATTGCAGCGTGCTGTTTTCCACGTTCAGAGCTCCGGTAAGCGTGAAGTCACAGGCGCCAATGTGCTGGTGGCGATTTTCAGCGAACAGGAAAGCCAGGCAGTGTTCCTGCTGAAACAGCAGAGCGTTGCCCGTATCGATGTCGTCAACTACATCGCCCACGGTATCTCCAAGGTGCCTGGGCACGGCGATCATTCCGAGGGTGAGCAGGATATGCAGGACGATGAGGGCGGTGAGTCTTCCTCTTCGGGCAATCCACTGGATGCCTATGCCAGCAACCTCAACGAACTGGCGCGCCAGGGGCGGATCGATCCGCTGGTGGGTCGTGAGCTCGAGGTTGAGCGCGTCGCGCAGATCCTGGCGCGTCGGCGCAAGAACAACCCGTTGCTGGTGGGTGAGGCTGGCGTGGGTAAAACCGCGATTGCCGAAGGCCTGGCCAAGCGCATCGTGGACAACCAGGTGCCGGACCTGCTGGCGAACAGTGTCGTCTACTCCCTTGACCTGGGCGCGCTACTCGCCGGGACCAAGTACCGTGGCGATTTCGAGAAGCGCTTCAAGGCGTTGCTCGGTGAGCTGAAAAAACGTCCACAGGCGATCCTGTTCATCGATGAAATCCACACCATCATTGGTGCGGGCGCTGCATCCGGTGGGGTGATGGATGCCTCCAACCTCCTCAAGCCGCTGCTGTCGTCGGGTGATATCCGCTGCATCGGTTCGACCACGTTCCAGGAATTCCGCGGCATCTTCGAGAAAGACCGTGCCTTGGCGCGTCGCTTCCAGAAGGTCGACGTGTCCGAGCCTTCGGTTGAAGACACTATCGGCATCCTGCGCGGGCTCAAGGGGCGCTTCGAAGCGCACCACGGCATCGAGTACACCGATGAAGCGCTGCGCTCGGCGGCTGAGCTGGCGTCGCGCTATATCAATGACCGGCATATGCCCGACAAGGCCATCGACGTGATCGACGAGGCGGGTGCCTACCAGCGCCTGCAGCCGGTCGAGAAGCGTGTCAAACGCATCGACGTGCCTCAGGTCGAGGACATCGTGGCGAAGATCGCGCGGATTCCGCCTAAGCACGTCAACAGTTCTGACAAGGAGCTGCTGCGTAACCTGGAGCGTGACCTCAAGCTCACCGTGTTCGGCCAGGATGCAGCCATCGACGCGCTCTCAACGGCGATCAAGCTGTCGCGTGCGGGCCTCAAGTCGCCTGACAAGCCGGTGGGCTCGTTCCTGTTTGCTGGCCCGACCGGCGTCGGCAAGACCGAAGCGGCACGGCAGTTGGCCAAGGCCATGGGTATTGAGCTGGTGCGGTTCGACATGTCCGAGTACATGGAGCGCCACACTGTCTCGCGCCTGATCGGTGCGCCTCCGGGCTATGTCGGCTTCGACCAGGGTGGTCTGTTGACCGAAGCGATCACCAAGCAGCCGCATTGCGTATTGCTGCTCGATGAAATCGAGAAGGCCCACCCCGAAGTCTTCAACTTGCTGCTGCAAGTGATGGACCACGGGACCCTGACCGACAACAACGGCCGCAAGGCGGACTTCCGCAACGTGATCGTGATCATGACCACCAACGCCGGCGCTGAAACGGCCGCGCGGGCTTCGATCGGCTTCACGCATCAGGATCACTCCTCCGATGCGATGGAAGTGATCAAGAAGAGCTTCACGCCGGAGTTCCGCAACCGCCTGGACACCATTATCCAGTTTGGTCGCCTCAGCCATGAGGTTATCAAGAGCGTGGTGGACAAGTTCCTCACCGAGCTCCAGGCGCAGCTGGAAGACAAGCGCGTGCAGCTGGATGTGACGGATGCGGCGCGCAACTGGCTGGCGGAGGGTGGTTATGATGCATCAATGGGCGCTCGCCCAATGGCGCGTCTGATCCAGGACAAGATCAAGCGGCCATTGGCCGAAGAGATCCTGTTTGGCGAACTCTCCGACCATGGTGGCGTGGTGCATATCGACCTGAAGGACGGCGAGCTGACCTTCGAGTTCGAGACCACGGCTGAAATGGCCTGATAGCGGTCGCGACACAACAAAAAGGCGCCCTAAGGCGCCTTTTTGCTGCCTGCGTGTCAGCTATGGGATCAAGTGGCGATAGTTAAATAGCGCACACACAAAAACGCCCGGCATAACCGGGCGTCCTGTATTGACTTGCTTAACGAGCGCGGTAAGTGATGCGCCCTTTGCTCAAGTCATAGGGCGTCAGCTCGACGCGCACTTTGTCACCGGTAAGAATACGAATGTAGTTCTTGCGCATCTTGCCGGAGATATGCGCGGTTACGACGTGCCCATTTTCCAACTCCACACGAAACATGGTGTTGGGCAGGGTGTCGACGACAGTGCCTTCCATTTCGAAGCTGTCTTCTTTCGACATGCAGTAAAGCCCTCGGTATCCAGTGAATGGCCCGGTGCAACTGCGCCAGGCAAAAGCGGCGTGCATTGTGCCCGAAAAAGGGTGTTCAAGCCAAGGGGTTCTAGTTAAGCGTGACCCATCTTTGATTAATCAGCAGTTCTATGGGCCGATATTGGGTCTTGTAGTTCATCTTTTTGCAGTTCTTGATCCAGTATCCGAGGTACACCGCCTCCAGTTCCTGGCGCAGTGCTTCACCGATCTGCCAGAGGATCGCGAAGCGTCCCAGGCTGCGACGTTCTTCGGCAGGTTCATAGAAGGTGTAGACCGCTGACAGGCCATTGGGCAACAGATCGGTCACGGCAACCGCCACCAGTCGGCCGTCTGCACGAAACTCGTAGAAGCGCGAGAAGGGCAGGTCACGTACCAGGAACGTGGAAAACTGGTCGCGACTGGGCGGGAACATATCGCCATCAGCGTGCCGTTCCTCGATATAGCGCTGGTAAAGGTCAAAGTACTCTTCGGTGAAACGTGGCTTGGTCGCCGTCACCGTCAGGTCGGCGTTGCGCTTGAGGATGCGTTTCTGGTTACGGTCCGGCAGGAACTGGGCCACGGGGATGCGCGCCGGTACACAGGCATTGCAATTCTGGCAGTGCGGCCGGTAGAGATGATCGCCACTGCGCCGAAAGCCCATCTCCGACAGGTCGGCATACACATGCACGTCCATAGGCTGGCTGGGGTCGAGGAACAGTGTGGTGGCCTGCTCGTCGGGCAGATAGCTGCAAGAGTGGGGTTGAGTGGCATAAAACTTCAAGCGCGCCAACTCGGTCATGATCAACCCTCGGATAAGCTTTGAAATAAGTGTAAGCCAGGAGTGCGAAAGTCGCCTAGGAAACCCACGGTCCAGAGCTGGGTTGGTCCAGATGATCGCGCAGGAAACCTGCGAAGTCGCTGCGGGATATGGCGCGGGCGCCCAGGCTGTGCAGGTGATCGTTGGGCATCTGGCAGTCGATCAGCACAAAACCCCAAGCCTGCAGTTGACGGGTCAGCGTGGCGAAGCCGAATTTCGAGGCGTTGTCGGCGCGGCTGAACATGGACTCGCCAAAAAATAGCTGGCCCATCGCCAGGCCATACAGGCCGCCGACCAGTTCACCGTTGTCCCAGACCTCCACCGAGTGGGCATAACCGCGCTGGTGCAACTCCAGGTAGGCGCTCTGGATGCTCTCGGTGATCCACGTACCCTCCGCATAGGCGCGCGGTGCGGCACAGGCCTGGATGACTGCGGCGAAGTCCTGGTCGAAGGTCACGGTGTAGCGCTGCTGGCGCAACAGTTTGCCCAGGCTGCGCGAGACGTGCAGCTCGTCGGGGAATATCACGGTGCGTGGGTCGGGCGACCACCAGAGGATCGGTTGGCCTTCCGAGAACCACGGGAAGCAGCCGTGGCGGTAGGCCTTGATCAGTCGCTCGGCGGACAAGTCGCCGCCGGCAGCGAGCAGGCCATTGGGTTCGCGCATGGCTTTGGCCAGCGGTGGGAACGTCAGGGTGTCGCGTTGTAACCAGGTCAGCATGGCATCCAGGCTTGCGGAAGGGGAGGGGAGTGGGCAGGTACGGCGCGTGCCCCGAAGAGGTGATTATTGTCGACACAGCGCTCTGGGGCCAGCCCGAATCGGCTATTGGCGTGCATTAGCGTGAGCGGGTGTTTCTGCAACTCCCTGCGCAAGCCGTGGTCGTAATCGGGTCTGGCCCGTGCAGGCCTTTTGCCAAGCTTGCCTGGATTAGTAAAAACAGCCCATAAGCCTTTGTCAGCAAAGACAATGCATGCTCAAATTGAACATCTTGTGACACGCAATTGGCTATGCTGCTTGAAGATCGCCAAGTGGCGTGGCATCAGGGGCACAAACCCGTACAATGCGGCGATTGTGGCGTTATCGCCATTTCATCCAGCAATCGCCCAGTGTTAAAAGTAGATTCAACGACGCTCGTTCATTTTTTCAGCTGCTCGGATTGGGCAGTATTTGCAGTCATTCAACAGATGGACGCGCTAAAGGCGCAGGAATAGACCCGTTTTGAAGAAATCCGCCGCAACACCTAAAGCAGCCGTGGTGCCAGCCTGGCGCCAGCACCTGCATTATCGCCTCAAGGAAGGCGCGCTGATCGCTATCGGCGCCCTGTGCCTGTTCCTGATGATGGCCTTGCTGACCTATGGCAAGGACGATCCGGGCTGGAGCCACAACAGCAAGATCGAAGACGTGCAGAACTTCGGTGGGCCTGCCGGTTCCTACAGCGCCGATATCCTGTTCATGGTGCTGGGTTACTTCGCCTATATCTTCCCGCTGCTGCTGGCGATCAAGACCTGGCAGATCTTCCGCCAGCGTCACGAGCCATGGCAGTGGAGCGGTTGGCTGTTCTCCTGGCGCCTGATCGGGCTGGTGTTCCTGGTGCTGTCCGGCGCGGCCCTGGCCCATATCCACTTCCATGCACCCACTGGCCTGCCGGCGGGCGCGGGCGGTGCGCTGGGCGAAAGCCTCGGCGACCTGGCGCGCAAGTCCCTGAACATCCAGGGCAGCACCCTGATGTTCATTGCGCTGTTCCTGTTCGGCCTTACTGTGTTCACCGACCTGTCGTGGTTCAAGGTGATGGACGTGACCGGCAAGATCACCCTCGACCTGCTGGAACTGTTCCAGGGTGCCGCGAACCGCTGGTGGGCGGCGCGCGTCGACCGCAAGCGCATGGTGGCCCAATTGCGTGAGGTGGACACCCGCGTCAATGAAGTCGTGGCCCCGAGCACGCCGGACCGGCGCGAGCAGGCCAAGGTCAAGGAGCGCTTGATCGAGCGCGAGCAGGCCCTGAGCAAACACATGTCGGACCGCGAGAAGCAGGTGCCGCCCGTGATTGCCCCAGCGCCGCCGAAGCCGGCGGAACCGAGCCATCGTGTGCAGAAAGAGAAACAGGCACCGCTGTTCGTCGACAGCGCGGTCGAGGGCACCTTGCCGCCGATCTCGATCCTCGATCCGGCCGAAAAGAAACAACTCAACTATTCACCGGAATCCCTGGCGGCCGTCGGCCACTTGCTGGAAATCAAGCTCAAGGAGTTCGGCGTCGAAGTGTCGGTGGACTCCATCCACCCCGGCCCGGTGATCACCCGTTACGAAATCCAGCCGGCTGCCGGCGTGAAGGTCAGCCGTATCGCCAACCTGGCGAAAGACCTGGCCCGTTCCCTGGCCGTGACCAGTGTGCGCGTGGTGGAAGTCATCCCTGGCAAGACCACCGTGGGTATCGAGATTCCCAACGAAGACCGACAGATTGTGCGCTTCTCCGAAGTGCTGTCGACCCCCGAGTACGACAACTTCAAATCGCCGGTTACCCTGGCCCTGGGCCACGATATCGGTGGCAAGCCGGTCATCACTGACCTGGCGAAGATGCCTCACCTGCTGGTGGCCGGTACCACCGGCTCCGGTAAGTCGGTGGGTGTGAACGCGATGATCCTGTCGATCCTGTTCAAGTCCGGCCCGGAAGACGCCAAGCTGATCATGATCGACCCGAAGATGCTGGAGTTGTCGATCTACGAAGGCATCCCGCACCTGCTGTGTCCGGTGGTTACTGACATGAAGGACGCCGCCAACGCCCTACGCTGGAGCGTTGCCGAGATGGAACGCCGCTACAAGCTGATGGCGAAGATGGGCGTGCGTAACCTCTCTGGCTTCAACGCCAAGGTCAAGGAAGCCCAGGAGGCCGGGACGCCGCTCACCGACCCGCTGTACAAGCGCGAAAGCATCCACGACGAAGCGCCACTGCTGAGCAAGCTGCCGACCATCGTGGTGGTGGTCGACGAATTCGCCGACATGATGATGATCGTCGGCAAGAAGGTTGAAGAGCTGATTGCACGTATCGCCCAGAAGGCCCGTGCGGCCGGTATTCACTTGATCCTCGCGACCCAGCGGCCGTCGGTTGACGTGATCACGGGCCTGATCAAGGCCAACATCCCGACCCGTATGGCGTTCCAGGTGTCGAGCAAGATCGACTCGCGGACCATCATCGACCAAGGCGGCGCCGAACAACTGCTCGGTCACGGTGACATGCTCTACATGCCGCCGGGCACCAGCCTGCCGATCCGGGTGCATGGCGCCTTTGTTTCCGACGATGAAGTCCACCGCGTGGTAGAGGCCTGGAAACTGCGTGGCGCACCGGAATACAACGACGATATCCTCGCCGGTGTGGAAGAGGCCGGCAGTGGCTTCGACGGCGGCAGCAGCGGTGGTGACGATGACGCCGAGACCGACGCGCTGTATGACGAAGCCGTGGCCTTCGTACTGGAAAGCCGTCGCGCCTCGATCTCTGCTGTGCAGCGCAAGCTGAAAATCGGCTACAACCGCGCCGCCCGCATGATCGAAGCCATGGAAATGGCCGGCGTCGTTACCGCAATGAACACCAACGGCTCGCGCGAAGTCATTGCCCCCGGGCAGATGCGCGACTGATCCCGCGCCGCGTGGCAGCACGCGGCACGCCCTGACTACTCAATGAGGACTCCCATGCGTCTAATCCGCATGCTGTTGTTGCCGGCACTGGCCCTGACCGCTGTTTCGGCCCACGCTGACCCGGCCTCCGTCGCCAGCCTGAAAAACCTGCTGGACAAATCCCAGACCCTGACCGCGCGCTTTTCCCAGCTGACCCTGGATGCCGGCGGCACCCAACTGCAGGAAACTGCAGGCGAAATGGCCGTGCAGCGCCCTGGCTTGTTCTACTGGCACACCGAGGGCAAGGCTGAGCAGACCATCGTTTCCGATGGCCAGAAGGTCACCCTGTGGGACCCGGACCTGGAGCAGGCGACCATCAAGAAGCTTGACCCGCGCCTGAACCAGACTCCGGCGCTGCTGTTGTCGGGTGATGTGTCGAAAATCAACGACAGCTTCGATATCACGTCCAAGCAGACCAGCAACGTGATCGAGTTCACCCTCAAGCCGAAATCCAAGGACACGCTGTTTGACACACTGTCCCTGTCGTTTGGCAACGGCGTGATCAACAACATGCGCCTGGTCGACAGCGTCGGCCAACGCACCGATATCCTGTTCTCCGGGGTCAAGGCTAACCAGCCGGTTCCCGCGTCCAAGTTCAAGTTCGACATCCCCAAGGGTGCCGACGTGATCCAGGAATAATCTAGAGGTTTCAAACGCTGCCCATGGATCTGTTTCGAAGTGACCCGATTGCCCAGCCACTGGCCGCGCGCTTGCGTTCGACCAACCTGGACGAGTACGTCGGTCAGGAACACCTGCTCGCTCGCGGCAAGCCTTTGCGTGAAGCGCTGGAGCAGGGTGCGCTGCACTCGATGATCTTCTGGGGGCCGCCTGGGGTGGGCAAGACCACCCTGGCGCGGCTCTTGGCGAAGGTCTCGGATGCGCACTTCGAAACGGTCTCGGCGGTGCTGGCCGGGGTCAAGGAGATCCGTCAGGCAGTGGAGGTCGCCAAGCAACAGGCCGGGCAATACGGTAAGCGCACCATCCTGTTCGTCGACGAAGTGCATCGCTTCAACAAGTCGCAGCAGGATGCGTTCCTGCCCTATGTCGAGGACGGCACGCTGATCTTTATCGGTGCCACCACCGAAAACCCTTCGTTTGAATTGAACAACGCCTTGCTGTCGCGAGCACGGGTCTATGTGCTCAAAAGCCTGGACGAGGCTGCCATGCAGAAGCTGCTGCACCGCGCCTTGAACGAAGACAAGGGGTTGGGCAAGCGGCAACTCAGCGTGAGCGAAGAGGGTTTCAAGATCCTGCTGACCGCCGCCGACGGCGACGGCCGCCGCTTCCTCAACCTGCTGGAGAACGCCTCCGACCTGGCTGAAGACGGCGGTGAGATTGGCGTCGACCTGCTGCAAAGCCTGCTCGGCGATACACGCCGGCGCTTTGACAAGGGCGGCGAGGCCTTCTACGACCAGATCTCGGCGCTGCACAAATCTGTGCGCGGCTCCAACCCGGACGGCGCGCTCTACTGGTTCGCACGCATGATCGACGGCGGTTGCGACCCGCTTTATCTCGCGCGCCGGGTGGTGCGCATGGCCAGCGAAGACATCGGCAACGCCGACCCCCGGGCACTGAGCCTGTGCCTTGCGGCCTGGGACGTGCAGGAGCGACTCGGCAGCCCGGAAGGCGAGTTGGCTGTGGCCCAGGCCATCACTTACCTGGCGTGTGCGCCTAAGAGCAATGCGGTGTACATGGGCTTCAAGTCCGCACTGCGCGCCGCCGCCGAATATGGCTCCCTCGAAGTGCCGATGCACTTGCGCAACGCGCCAACCAAGTTGATGAAGCAGCTGGGTTACGGTGATGAATACCGTTATGCCCACGATGAGCCGGATGCCTATGCGGCCGGTGAGGACTATTTTCCCGATGAGCTTGAGCCGCTGCCGCTCTACCAGCCGGTGCCCCGTGGACTGGAGCTGAAGATCGGCGAAAAGCTCAATCACCTCGCGCAACTCGATCGACTCAGCCCCAGACAGCGGAGAAAGTAGTGCTCAAGACGATTCTTGCCGTGTCCGCAGCCGGCATCGCTGGTACATTATTGCGTTTCGCCACCGGTACTTGGGTGAGCGCTAACTGGCCGAAGCACTTTTATGCAGCGACCCTGGCGGTCAATCTGGTGGGTTGCCTGATCATCGGGCTGTTGTACGGTTGGTTCCTGTTGCGCCCGGAAGTACCGATTGAAATACGTGCTGGCTTGATTGTCGGCTTTGTAGGCGGTCTGACGACCTTTTCATCCTTCTCACTGGATACGCTGCGCCTGCTGGAAAGCGGGCAGGCCCTGGTAGCCTTCGGGTACCTGGGCATCAGCGTGTTCGGCGGGCTGCTCGCCACCTGGGCTGGCCTGTCCTTGACCAAACTTTGATAAACGAGAGACCGACATGCTCGATTCCAAACTGTTACGTAGCAACCTTCAGGACGTAGCGGACCGCCTGGCATCCCGTGGCTTTGCCTTGGATGTTGCGCGCATCGAAGCGCTGGAAGAACAGCGCAAGACCGTCCAGACCCGCACCGAAGCACTGCAGGCTGAGCGGAATGCGCGTTCCAAATCCATCGGTCAGGCCAAGCAGCGCGGTGAAGACATCGCGCCGTTGATGGCGGATGTCGAGCGCATGGGCACCGAGCTGTCCGACGGCAAGGTCGAGCTGGAAAAGATCCAGTCCGAGCTGGATTCGATCCTGCTGGGCATCCCCAACATCCCGCACGAATCCGTGCCGATTGGCGAAGACGAAGACGGCAACGTCGAAGTCCGCCGCTGGGGCACGCCGAAGGCGTTTGATTTCGAGATCAAGGACCACGTCGCCCTGGGCGAGTTGACCGGTGGCCTGGATTTCGAGACCGCCGCCAAAATGTCGGGTGCGCGCTTTGCCTTGCTGCGCGGCCCGATCGCGCGCATGCACCGTGCCCTGGCGCAGTTCATGATCAACCTGCACACCGGCGAGCACGGTTACGAAGAAGCCTACACCCCTTACCTGGTGCAGGCACCGGCACTGATGGGCACCAGCCAGTTGCCGAAGTTCGAAGAAGACCTGTTCAAGATCAGCCGCGACGGCGAAGCCGACCTGTACCTGATCCCGACTGCCGAAGTGTCGCTGACCAACATCGTGGCCGGCGAGATCCTCGATGCCAAGCAACTGCCGATCAAGTTCGTGGCGCACAGCCCGTGCTTTCGCAGCGAAGCCGGCGCGTCGGGTCGCGATACCCGCGGCATGATCCGCCAGCACCAGTTCGACAAGGTCGAGATGGTGCAGGTGGTCGAGCCGTCGACCTCCATGGAAGCCCTCGAAGGCCTGACCGCCAACGCCGAACGCGTGCTGCAACTGCTGGAACTGCCGTACCGCGTGCTGGCACTGTGCACTGGCGACATGGGGTTCAGCGCCGTCAAGACCTACGACCTTGAAGTGTGGGTGCCGAGCCAGGACAAATACCGCGAGATCTCCTCGTGCTCCAACTGTGGTGATTTCCAGGCCCGTCGCATGCAGGCGCGTTTCCGCAACCCGGAAACCGGCAAGCCGGAACTGGTCCATACCCTCAACGGTTCGGGCCTGGCTGTAGGTCGCACCCTGGTGGCCGTGCTGGAAAACTACCAGCAGGCTGACGGTTCGATCCGCGTACCTGAAGTGCTCAAGCCGTACATGGCGGGCGTCGAGGTCATCCGCTAAATGGAATTTCTGCCGCTGTTTCATAACCTGCGCGGCAGTCGTGTGTTGGTCGTCGGTGGCGGGGAGATTGCCTTGCGCAAATCCCGCCTGCTGGCCGATGCCGGTGCGTTGCTGCGGGTGGTTGCTCCCCAGATCGAAGACCAGTTGCGTGAACTGGTGCTGGGCAGTGGCGGGGAACTGGTGTTGCGCGGTTACCAGGAGGCCGACCTCGATGGTTGCACCCTGATTATCGCGGCAACCGACGACGAGCCGCTGAACGCGCAAGTGTCCAGCGACGCCAAGCGCCGTTGCGTACCGGTCAATGTGGTGGATGCGCCGGCCTTGTGCAGTGTGATCTTCCCGGCGATTGTCGATCGTTCACCGTTGGTGATCGCCGTCTCCAGCGGCGGTGATGCACCCGTGCTGGCGCGCTTGATCCGCGCCAAGCTGGAAACCTGGATTCCGTCCACTTACGGTCAACTGGCCGGCCTGGCCGCGCGTTTTCGTGCCCAGGTCAAAGGCTTGTACCCGAACGTGCAACAGCGTCGTGCGTTCTGGGAAGAGGTTTTCCAGGGGCCGATTGCCGACCGCCAGTTGGCCGGGCAGGGCGATGAAGCCGAGCGGCTGTTGATCGAGAAGGTCAATGGCGCGCCCCCTAACGCACCGGGCGAAGTTTACCTGGTGGGCGCAGGTCCGGGTGATCCTGACCTGGTGACCTTCCGCGCCCTGCGCCTGATGCAGCAAGCCGACGTGGTGCTGTACGACCGCCTGGTCGCGCCGGCGATTCTCGAACTGTGCCGCCGCGATGCCGAGCGTGTCTACGTCGGCAAGCGACGCGCCGACCACGCGGTGCCTCAGGAGCAGATCAACCAGCAATTGGTGGACCTGGCCAAGCAGGGCAAGCGCGTGCTGCGGCTCAAGGGTGGCGATCCGTTCATTTTTGGCCGCGGTGGCGAAGAGATCGAGGAACTGGCGGCCCATGGCATCCCATTCCAGGTGGTACCGGGGATCACGGCGGCCAGCGGTTGCGCGGCCTATGCCGGGATTCCGCTGACCCACCGCGACTATGCGCAGTCTGTACGCTTCATCACTGGGCACTTAAAGAACGGGACTTCGGACCTGCCCTGGAGTGATCTCGTGGCGCCTTCGCAAACCCTGGTCTTCTACATGGGCTTGATTGGCTTGCCGATCATCTGCGAGCAACTGATCAAGCATGGGCGGGCGGCGGATACCCCGGCGGCGTTGATCCAGCAAGGCACCACGTCCAACCAGCGGGTGTTTACCGGCACGCTGGCGGATTTGCCACGCATGGTGGCGGAGCATGAAGTGCATGCGCCGACACTGGTGATCGTCGGTGAGGTGGTGGTGTTGCGAGAGAAGCTGAAGTGGTTTGAAGGCGCGCAATCCCAGGTGTAAGCCTTGGGAGCATCTCGGGCAAGCCCGCTCCCACATGGGAATACAATCCCCTGTGGGAGCGGGCTTGCCCGCGATGAGGCGCTAAAAGCCAGTCAATGCTTTGGATCAGTCCCACACGCCCTTGGCAATCAACCGCTGCCGATCATGCTGGCCATCAAACCGTTGCGAGGGGCCTTTCGGCACAATGCCCGTCGGGTTGATCGTGCGGTGACTGGCATAGTAGTGCCCCTTGATGTGGGCAAAATCCACCGTCTCGGCCACGCCCGGCCACTGATACATTTCCCTCAACCAATTCGACAGGTTCGGATAGTCCGCGATCCTGCGCAGGTTGCATTTGAAGTGACTGTAATACACCGCATCAAAGCGAATCAGTGTGGTGAACAACCGTACATCCGCTTCGGTGAGGAACTCGCCCGCCAGGTAGCGATGGTCGCTCAAGTGCTGTTCCAGGTAGTCCAGCTCGGCAAACACATCATCAAACGCACGTTCATACGCCTGCTGTGAGGTGGCGAAGCCTGCGCGATACACGCCGTTGTTCACGGCCGGGTAGATCCGATCGTTCAGCGCATCGATGGTCACGCGCAGTGGCTCGGGGTAGAAGTCCAGCGTGTTGCTGGTCAGTTCATTGAAGGCGCTGTTGAACATGCGGATGATTTCCGCCGATTCATTGCTGACGATGCGCTGCAGCTTTTTGTCCCACAGCACCGGTACGGTGACGCGCCCGGTGTAATCGGCAGTGTCGGCGGTGTATCGCTGGTGCATGAAGGCAAAGTCGTCGAGCTGGTCGCCGGTAGAACCGTGGGACTTGTCGAAGGTCCAGCCGTTTTCCAGCATCAGCCAACTGACCACGGACACCTCAATCAAACTTTCCAGGCCCTTGAGCTTGCGCAGGATCAGCGTGCGATGGGCCCACGGGCAGGCGAGGGACACATAGAGGTGGTAGCGACCGGCCTCGGCCTTGAAGCCGCCTTGGCCACTTGGGCCAGGCGAGCCGTCAGCGGTTACCCAATTGCGGCGTTGCGCCTGTTCGCGCTGGAACGCGCCATCTGCGCTACTTTCGTACCACTGGTCTTTCCAGTGTCCTTCGATCAGCAAACCCATGACTGGCTCCTTGGCTAATAAGCGTTGGAGCCCAGTCTAAAGGGATGAGTTCGAACTAAAAGCGCAAAGACCGGGCGTGAATGATCGATTAAATCGATTTGTCTCGTGCGGTCCAGTATTGCTGGGCCAATTCAAAGGCCTGTTCCCGTGGGTGGCCCAGGCCGCGCAACGCCAGGGCCATGGTGGCGATCAGCGCCAGTTGCGGGTAGCTGTCTTCGACATCGCCGCGCCACACCGCCTTCAGGTGTTCGGGGTCGAGTGCGGCCGGCTTGACGTGGCGCTGGGCGGAGAGGGCGGGCCATTCTTCGTCCCAGCTTTCGCCAGCGGTGGTGCCGTACAGATGGCTGAGGGTGTCGGGGTTGATCTCGACCTCGCCACCGTCACCCTTTACCACGATCACATTGTCGCCGAGCAGGCCGCTGGCGTCGCGGTGCACGCCCTGGTAACCCGGATGGAAAATGCTTTGCAGGCCAAGACGTGCATTCAGTGGGTTGAGCAGGCGCGCCAGGGAGTGGATCGGCGAGCGCAGTCCCAGCGTGTTGCGCAGGTCGATCATGCGCTGCAGTTGCGGCGCCCAATCACCCAATGGGATAAACGCGAGGTCGCCTTGTTCATACGCGGCCTCGACTTGCTGCCAGTTACGGCACAGCGGAATCTGCAAACCTTCCAGCAATTGCTCGGTGTACAGCCGACCTGCCGTGTGCGCGCCACCGCCGTGCATCAGGATGCGCACGCCGTTCTGCGCCAGGCACTTGGCCGCCAGCAGGTACCAGGGCAGGTGACGCTTCTTGCCGGCGTAGGTTGGCCAGTCGATGTCCACGTTCAGCGCCGGGCCATCCAGGCGCTCGCGCACCGCTTCGGTGAAACCGGCGAGTTCTTCCGGGCTTTCTTCCTTGTGGCGCAACAGCATCAGGAAGGCGCCGAGTTGGGTGTCCTCGACTTTTTCGTCGAGCAGCATGCCCATGGCTTCGCGGGCCTCTTCGCGGGTGAGGTTGCGCGCACCGCGCTTGCCTTTGCCCAGGATGCGCACGAACTGCGCAAACGGATGCTCGGCGGGGGTTTCAAGGGTCAGCGGGGCAAAGTCGGTCATAAGCAGTTCGTTGGCCTGGGCAGGCCCGCCAGCTTGGCGGCGAGTTTGGCGGGAGTGCCGTTGAACAATTTGTTGAGGTGCAGGCTGTTGCCCTTTTCCGGACCCAGCTTCAAGGCGGTGTACTTGATCAATGGGCGTGTAGCGGGGGACAGCTGGAATTCGGCATAGAACTGGCGCAGCAGGGTGAGGATTTCCCAGTGGTCCGCGGTCAACGCCAGGGGCTCGGCGGCGGCCAGGGCGTTGGCCACCTCATCGGACCATTCATTGAGGTCTACGAGGTAGCCGTCTTTGTCCAGTTCCAGGGTGCGTGCGCCTACGGTCAGGGTGTTCATAGCCAGCTGTTGACCTTGTCGTAGTCAATCGACAATTGCACAAAACCTGGGTAATCGACGCTGTCGGCCCAGTCTGGAAGCGGCAAGTTGCGCGCCTGCATGTCTTCGGCCAGCACAAAGACCTTCACGCCCTTGGTGTGCAGGGCCGGGTTGTGCAGCCCGTAGGCGCCATCGCCACAGAGCAGGATGGCATCTTCGGCGCCGCAGATACGCAGGCAGCTGTCGAGGCGGCTGTCGGTAAACGGGGAGTGGGATATCACATGGAGAGTCGACATCAGAGGGTAATCACTTGGTCGTAACGGTCAATCAGCGCGCAGATCGCGGCACTGTCCAGCGGCTGCGCACTCGCAGGCGTCGTGAGGCCGCGCTCGGCCAGGCTGTGGCGGCAGGCGAACACATCATCGATACCGAACAGGCCCAGCGCCTGCAGGTTGGCGCTCAGGTCCTTTTGCTGCACGGCCTTGGCGTCCTGGTGCGGCGCCAGCTGGAACACGCCGTCATCGAGGAACAGCAAGCCGATCGGCAGATCGAACGCGCCGCCGGCCAGCACGATGTCCAGCGCTTCGCGCGCGCTCGGGCCAGACCAAGGTGCCTGGCGGCTAATAACCAATAGGGACTTGGACATATCACGGCCCTCCAAAACAGATCAGGCGGTCGGCGGCCTGGGCGGCATCGTGCAATTGCCCCAGGCCCGACAGCTCCCACGGCGCCTCGAGGTTGACCGCGCTGCGTTGATAGCGCGTGGCTTCATCCTGGTTGAGCACACCCCGGCGCAACGCGGCGGCGATGCATACCACGCTATCGAGCTGGTGCGCGCTGACAAACTCACGCCATTGGCGGGCGATGTCCTGCTCATCCTGAGGCGCAACGATGGCATTGGAGGCGCTGTAGACGCCGTCCTGATAGAAAAACAGCCGCACAATCTCATGCCCGCCGGCCAGTGCCGCCTGGGCGAACAGCAGGGCACGGCGCGAGGAGGGCGCGTGGGCGGCGCAAAACAGTGCAATCGCGAACTTCATGGAACACTCTGCAAGCAAACGTGGGGCAATGATAAAGCCGCCGCCACGAAAAAGCCCGCCGTGATCAAAACAGTCACTGTCGGTGACCGTTCCGGCGATTGCCGGCAGGCGCAAGGCTGCCTAGTCTGTGGGCATCGAAAACGGAAACGGAGTGCTCATGTCAGGTCCCTTGGCGTCCCTCAAAGTGCTGGATTTCTCTACCTTGCTGCCTGGCCCTTTCGCCTCGTTGATGCTGGCGGACATGGGCGCCGAGGTATTGCGCATCGAATCGCCCACGCGCATGGACCTGTTGCGCGTACTGCCACCTCTCGACCAGGGCACGTCGGCCAGCCACGCCTACCTAAACCGCAACAAGCGCAGCCTGGCGCTGGACCTCAAGCAGGCCGAGGCGCTGGAGATCGTGCGGGCGCTGGTGAAGGAGTACGACATAGTGCTCGAACAGTTCCGGCCCGGGGTCATGGAGCGCCTGGGCCTGGGGTATGAGGCATTGAAGTCGATCAACCCCCGGCTGATTTATGTGTCGATCACCGGTTACGGCCAGACCGGGCCCTACAAGGATCGCGCCGGGCACGACATCAATTACCTGGCCCTAGCCGGGGTGGCCAGTTACACCGGGCGCCAGGGCAGCGGCCCGCTGCCCCTCGGCGTGCAGCTGGCGGACGTGGGCGGGGGCTCGCTGCATGCGGTGGTGGGGCTGCTCGCGGCGGTTGTCGCCCGGCAGCACAGCGGGGTTGGCCAATACCTGGACGTGAGCATGACCGATTGCTCGTTCAGCCTGAACGCCATGGCCGGCGCGGGGTACCTGGCATGCGGGGTAGAGCCGGAGTGGGAGAACCATGTGCTCAATGGTGGCAGTTTCTACGACTATTACCGCTCGCGGGACGGGCGCTGGCTGTCAGTCGGCAGCCTGGAGCCTGGGTTCATGCAGTCACTTTGCACAGCGTTGGGGCGCCCGGAACTGGCAGCGCAGGGCTTGTCGCCCAATCCGGACCAGCAAAAAGCCCTGAAGCAGGCGCTGCAAGTCGAATTTGAGAAGCGCAGCTTCGATGAGCTGTGTGCATTGTTCGCCGAGGTGGACGCCTGTGTGGAACCGGTATTGAGCCTCAGCGAAGCAGTCGAGCATCCGCAGTTGAAGGCGCGGGAACTGGTCAGCCAGGTGCCGAGGGGGGATGGTTCGACCCAGGCGCAACTGGCTTGCCCACTGAAGTTCTCCGACGGGTTGCCGGCGCCCAGGCACATCGGTGTGGCGGTGGGGGCACACACCGATGAGGTGTTGGTGGCGTTGGGGTTCAGCTCTCAGCACATCGCGGATTTGCGCAAGGCCAAGATAGTTGGGTAGGGGCTGGGCGGCCTTCTCGCAGGCAAGCCAGCGCCCACAGGTTGAACGCGCCGCGCCCCTTACTCCACGCGGGTTTCCCCGGTGAACACCAACGTCTGCCGACACCGCCGACACAAATAGCGCCGTCCCTGAGCCACCATGCCATGGCGCTGTGGCGAGAACGGAAAGTCGCTGTCGGCACATGGGCAGCGGTAGATGTAGCGGGTCACCTGGCGGCGCTTGACCTCATAGGTGTGGCAACGGTCTGGCGGCAGTTCGTAGACCCCGCGCATGATCAATTGCCATTCCTCGCCATGGGGCTGGATGCGTTCGCCAAACAATTGGTGGGCAATCAAATGCGCTACTTCATGGGCCACGGTCTGTTTCAGGAAGTGTTGGCTGTTTTCACGGTACAACTGTGGGTTAAAGCGCAGCAGGTTCTCGTGCAAATGCGCGACACCGGCCTTCTGGCCCCGCAGCTTGAGGCTGACCTGGGGGCGTTTGAAGCTTCGTTTGAAAAAGGATTCGGCTTGCAGGAAACAATCTTCGACGCGGGTATTGAGTTGCTCGGGCATGCTGTACATATCTCCAGAGACGTCCAGTATGCCGCAAAGCTGCGTGTTTCCGAATCTGTCAGGCGCCGAATGGTCATGCATAACGCACAAGGCCACCTTGCGGTGGCCTTGCCTACGGTTTTAAACGGTCAGTTAGTGTAGATCGGGCCAACGCCCAGGCCCCAGACGATTACGGTAAACGCCATGATCGCCACCAGTACCACCAGGCCCACGGCCAGTACCGAGCTGGAAAACAGGAAGCCCTCATCCGGGTCGATACTCATGAACGTGGGCAGCCCCACATACAGCAGGTAAACCGTGTAGCAGATTGCCGCCGTGCCCACGATCATGCCCAGCCACATATGTGGGTAGAGCGCGGCCAGCCCGCCGATGAACAGCGGTGTGGCGGTGTAGGTGGCAAACGCCACGCAGCGCGCCATGCTGGGGTTGGCATCGTAGGTGCGCGCCATCCAGTGAATGAACGCGCCCATCACCGCCACGCCGCCGAGCATGGCGGCGTAGGACATTAGGGTCATCCACAGTGCGCTTTCCTGGGTCAGCATCACCGGCGCGCGGTTGCCGATGACCCAGCCGACCTGGGTAGTACCGATAAAGGCGGATACGGCGGGGATCGCCGCGAGAATCAAGGTATGGGTGAGGTACATGTGGCCGATGCTTTCTTCTTTATCGCCACGAATTTCCCGCCATTCCTGGTCGGGATGGGTAAAAAGCCCCACGACGTGATGGATCATGCCATTCACTCCTGTCGTTATTGCCATCGCCCCCCATCGGAGCGCCCACGGGCCAAATGGCCTCAAAGGTCCTGGATAGCTGTGCGACCTCTAGTCGCAGTATAGGAAGGGATGACCTGAATAACTGTAGGGCCTTTAGAGCAAATTGCGCTGTAAACGTTGGCCCTAATCGCGGCAGGGTCTGTAAAGGGTGATGCGCTCGGGTGTGGGAGCGGGCGTGCTCGCCCCCACATTGGAACTCGGTCGCTCATGACGCTAAAATACCCGGCTTTTCGTCACACACCTCTAGCGGATCCAAGCGCCATGGGCACTCTTACGGTTAACCAGAACAAACTGCAAAAACGCCTGCGTCGCCTGGCCGGTGAAGCGGTCGCCGATTTCAACATGATCGAGGACGGCGACAAGGTCATGGTCTGCCTCTCTGGCGGTAAAGACAGCTACACCATGCTCGACGTGCTGCTGCACCTGCAAAAGGTCGCGCCGATCAAGTTCGAGATCGTGGCCGTCAACATGGACCAGAAACAACCGGGTTTCCCCGAGCACGTGCTGCCGGCCTACCTCAAAGAGCTGGGCGTCGAGTACCACATCGTCGAAAAAGACACTTATTCGGTGGTCAAGGAACTGATCCCGGAGGGCAAGACCACCTGCTCGCTGTGCTCGCGACTGCGCCGTGGCACGTTGTACACCTTTGCCGATGAGATCGGCGCGACCAAGATGGCCCTCGGTCATCACCGCGACGACATCGTCGAGACCTTCTTCCTCAATATGTTCTTCAACGGCTCGCTCAAGGCCATGCCGCCCAAGCTGCGTGCCGATGACGGGCGCAACGTGGTGATTCGCCCCTTGGCGTATTGCAACGAGAAGGACATCCAGGCCTACTCCGACTTCAAGCAGTTCCCGATCATCCCGTGCAACCTGTGCGGCTCCCAGGAAAACCTGCAGCGCCAGGTGGTCAAGGAGATGCTGGTGGACTGGGAGCGCAAGACCCCGGGCCGTACCGAAAGCATCTTCCGCAGCCTGCAAAACGTGATCCCCTCGCAGCTGGCTGACCGCAACCTGTTCGACTTCACCAGCCTCAAGATTGACGAGACCGCTGCCTCGCGCTTCGTCAATGTTGTGAACCTCTGAGCCCATTCATCGCTCTGACACACGGCGCTCGCGGGCGCCGTTTTCAATTCAACTGCCAGGAGAGGGCATGCGCGATTACAAGTGGCTGCACGAATATTGTCTGAACCGCTTCGGTTCGGCGGCCAAGCTGGAAGCCCATCTACCGGTTCCCAAGACCCCGGCGCAGTTGCGCAAGATCAGCGATGATCGCTACCTGTCGACCCTGGCGCTGCGCGTGTTTCGTGCGGGCTTGAAGCACAGTGTCGTGGACGCCAAGTGGCCGGCGTTCGAGCAGGTTTTTTTTGGCTTCGACCCGGAAAAGGTCGTGCTGATGGGGGCTGAGCACCTGGAGCGGCTGATGCAGGACACGCGGATCATCCGCCACCTGGGCAAGCTCAAGAGCGTGCCGCGCAATGCGCAGATGATCCTCGACATCGAGCAGGAAAAAGGCAGCTTCGGCGCGTTTGTCGCCGATTGGCCGGTGACCGATATCGTCGGGCTGTGGAAGTACCTGAGCAAGCACGGCCATCAACTCGGCGGGTTGTCCGCGCCGCGCTTCTTGCGCATGGTCGGCAAGGATACGTTTGTGCCGAGCGATGACGTGGTGGCCGCGCTGAACGCACAGAAGATCGTCGACAAGGCACCGACCAGCCTTCGCGACCTGGCGACGGTGCAGGGCGCGTTCAACCAATGGCATGCCGAGAGTGGCCGGCCGATGTGCCAGTTGTCGATGATGCTGGCGTATACGGTGAATCATTGAGACCGCGTTGATGGTTTCGCGGGCAAGCCCGCTCCCACAGGGGAATGCAGTCCAAATGTGGGAGCGGGCTTACCCGCGAGGACTAACAGGCGCCCACTCGCTAGCAGGCGGCAGCCAGCCGCCGATTCAGCTGATGCCGCCAACGCACATACAACAATGCCGTGCAAAACACCGCGAGGCTCGCGAGCATTTCCAGCACCCCGAACCACTGCCGGTTCGGGTCATACGCCGCCAGCGCGCCCTTGATGAAGTACAGGTTCACCACAAAGCACATCCACGAATGCCCGCGCGCGCTGCCTAGCAGCATGCCCGGCGCCAGCACCAGTAGTGGCACCAGTTCGATCAGCAGGATCACCCATGGCCGTGCGCCGTGCAGGTCGGCGACGAACAGGTAGTACACGCACAGCAACCCCACCAGGGCAAAAAACGCCAGCAAGCTCAGTGCACGTGCCACCTTGACCCGCGGCTCCAGCCACGCCTGGGGCGGCAGGACCTTAGGTTTTCTGGCCACGGCCGTTCTCCAGCAGCGTGGCGGTGTTGGCCAGGCGCAGGCCGAGGGCGCGACACAGGGCAGTTTCGTGTTGATCAAGTAGGCGCTTGCCGTCAGGCCCGGCATGGTGGCTGGGGCCATACGGCGTGCCGCCGCCCTGGGTATCGAGCAACGCCTGTTCGCTGTAGGGCAGGCCGGTGATGAGCATGCCGTGGTGCAGCAGCGGCAGCAGCATCGACATCAGCGTGGTCTCCTGGCCGCCGTGCAGGCTGGCGGTGGAGGTGAAGACGCCGGCCGGCTTGCCGACGAGGGCGCCGGTGAGCCACAGGTTGCTGGTGCCGTCGAGGAAGTACTTGAGCGGCGCGGCCATGTTGCCGAAGCGTGTCGGGCTGCCCAGGGCCAGGCCTGAGCAGTTTTTCAGGTCATCGAGGCTGGCGTACAGCGCGCCTTCCTCCGGAATGCTCGGCGCCACGGCTTCGCACTCGGTGGAGATCGCCGGCACGGTGCGCAACCGGGCTTCCATCCCGCCTTGCTCGATGCCTCGGGCAATCTGCCGAGCCATCTCGCTGACCGAGCCGTTACGGCTGTAGTACAACACCAGTACATACGGCGACGTCACGGCAGGATCTCCACTATGTTTTCCGGCGGACGGCCAATGATGGCTTTGTCTGCGGTTTCCAGGATCGGGCGCTCCATCAGCTTCGGGTGCGCAGCGATGGCAGCGATCAACTGGGCTTCGCTGAGGCTGGCATCGGCCAGGTTGAGCGCCTTGTATTCGTCTTCACCGCTGCGCAACAGTTGGCGGGCACTGATGCCCAGCTTGCCCAGCAACGCCTTCAATTGCGCGGCGTCGAGCGGGGTTTCCAGGTAGCGCACCACGGTAGGCGCAAGGCCGCGGGCTTCCAGCAGTTCCAGCGCACCGCGGGATTTCGAGCAGCGCGGGTTGTGATAAAGCGTCAGATCGGTCATGTGCGGGTCGCATCTTGCGTAAGGTGGCGGTTATTCTACCTGCGCAGCGACCTGTCCTTAAACCGTAAGAGGCGATAGGTCGCAGCCAACGTTCATTTTTGCGAAGGATTACCCCATGACAAGGCGACTGATCGGTGCAGTGGCGATCATCACAACCCTGCTGCTCAGCGGCTGCGGTAACGATTACGGCGTTGACCAATATGGCCAGAAAGTGGCGGCCGAACGCTTGGACAAGCAGTGGCTGGTGGTCAATTACTGGGCTGAATGGTGTGGCCCGTGCCGCACGGAAATTCCTGAGCTCAATGCCTTGGCCGAGCAGTTGAAGGCGCAGAACGTCGGCGTGTTCGGGGTCAATTTCGACAATGTGCAAGGTGAGGAACTGAAGGCCGCCAGTGAGAAGCTGGGGATCAAGTTCACCGTCTTGGCGCAGAACCCGGAAGAGATCTTCGATATTCCGCGCAGCGAAGCGTTGCCGGTGACCTACATCATCGATGACAAGGGCAAGGTGCGCGAACAGTTGCTGGGTGAGCAGACCGCCGAAGGCGTGTTGGCGAAGCTCAAGGCCCTGCGCGGCTAAAGCAACCGCTCAAAACAACAGTGGGAGCAAGCTTGCTCCCACCGTTGGATCGCGAGAGGCTAGGGTTAGCCTTCTTCCAGCCACAAACGAATCGGCTTGCCCTCGGCCGGCCAGAACCGCGTCTGTTCGATTGGCGAGATGTCCCAGCGCTGCACGCCTTGCAGGGCCTGGAAGAAGCGATGTTCCTGCTCCATCAGTGCCTCGGCGCACAGCTTGCGGGTGCTGCCAATCTTGCCGAAGCTGAGCGTGTCGCCGTCGACGGTGTACGGCGCAAACCAATGGTTGCAACCGCCATTGCCGTAGGCGCGGCCATCGGCACCGAGGGTCACGGTGAGGTGGGCGTAATCCATCAGCGGCCGTTCGCCAATCCATTCCACCACGTAGCTGTGATCCTGCTTGAGCTTGACCGAATTGTCGGCGCAGCCCGTCACGGCCGCACCGATGGCGGCGAGCAGAAGCAGGCCTCTCATTGCGCGGCCTTCTGGCATTTCGGGCAGCGATGCTTGTCGCCCTCGCTGGCCCAGCCCAGCTCGGCGATTCGCGCGTTGGCCGCGGGTTGCAGCGGCGCTTTGGTCAGCTTGGTTTCCACCGCGAATTCAAACTCCAGCACGCTGTCGCAGCTGTCGCAATTGACCTTCCAGGTGTGAATCTCCAACTCGCCGAATTTCGGCCCCTGGGCCATGGCGACCCACTGGCCTGCCGGACGGATGGAGTAGCGCGCGTCACCTTCGACGGTGAGGCGCATCGACAGGGTTTTACTGCCGCGCAGGGTGACGATCAGCACGTCGCCATGCTTGATCGAACCACCGTTGCCAGTGACCTGGTAACGGCCCGGCACCAGGGCGCGGCATTCGATCAGGGTGTGTTGCGGGCTCAGCAAACTGAAGCGGAAATCGTGTTCGGCCATGGATCCTCCAAATAGGCGCGGCATCCTATCACGGGTGCTGGCTCATCATGAGCCTGGTATGTGACCGCTGATCATCCTTCGACAAGGTTCTGCGCCCGGCCTTCGGCCCAGGCGGCAATGTTGGCCAGGGTGGTGCCAGCGATGGCCGCCAGTGCTTCGCGCGTCAGGAACGCCTGGTGGGCGGTGATGATCACATTGGGGAAGGTCAGCAGGCGCGCGAGGACGTCATCCTGCAGGGGCAAGTCGGAGCGGTCCTCGAAAAACAGCTGCGCTTCTTCCTCATACACATCCAGCCCCAGGTAGCCGAGCTGGCCGTCCTTGAGTGCCTCTATCAGCGCCGGAGTGTCGACCAGCCCTCCGCGCCCCGTGTTGATCAGCATCGCCCCGGGCTGCATCTGCGCCAGGGAGCGGGCGTTGATCAAATGCTTGCTGTCGGCGGTCAGCGGGCAGTGCAGGCTGATGATCTGCGCCTGGGCCAGCAATTCGGGCAGGCTCACGTAATGCGCGCCCAATGCCTGCACCTGCGGGTTGGGGAAGGGGTCGTAAGCGAGCAACTGGCAACCGAAGCCGGCCATGATCTTGGCGAACGTGGCGCCGATTTGTCCGGTACCGACCACGCCGACGGTCTTGCCTACCAAGTCGAAACCGGTGAGGCCATGCAGGCTGAAATCGCCGTCACGGGTGCGGTTGTAGGCGCGGTGCAGGCGACGGTTGAGGGCGAGAATCAGCGCCACCGCATGTTCGGCCACCGCGTGGGGCGAATAGGCCGGCACGCGCACAATGGTCAAGTCCAGGCGCTTGGCGGCGACCAGGTCGACGTGGTTGTAGCCCGCCGAGCGCAGGGCGATCAGCCGCGTACCGCCCTTGGCCAACTGTTCCAGCACCGGGGCACTGAGGTCGTCGTTGATGAAGGCACAGACCACCTCGTGATGTTCCGCCAGGGCGACGGTGTCGAGGTTGAGGCGGGCGGGCTGGAATTGCAGCGCCAGGCCCGGCGGTAGCGGCTCGCCGAGAAAGCTGTCGCGGTCGTAGGCCTGGCTGCTGAAAAGAATGACGCGCATTGAAAGGCTCCCTGCAATTACTCATGAAGGAACAGGCGCTTGTGATGAGCGGGCGTGCTTGGCGCGCGATGCGGTGACCTGACACGCCGGCTCACCGCAGGAGCCTGTTCCTGTGCAAAATTAGGCGTTGACCCGCGCTTCACTGGCGAGTCGGGCAATGGCCATGTCCAGTTCGTCCAGCGCCTGCACCGCCTTGGCGTCGTCCTGCTTGAGCAGGGTTTCGGCGCGGTGGCAGGCGGCCCGCAATTGCGGCACGCCGCAGTAACGGGTCGCACCATGCAGGCGGTGCACGCGTTCGATCAGGGCGTTGTTGTCTTTGGCATCACGGGCGAGGGTGATGGCCAGGCGATCGGCCTCCAGGGAAGCCAGTAGCATCGCCAGCATATCCGCTGCCAGGTCTGCCTTGCCGGCCGCCAGGCGCAGCCCCTCCTCGTGGTCGAGCACCGGAAGCTGCACGCCCGGGCCGAGGCCGTCGGTGGCGCGTTCCGGGCCTTGGTTGCGCAGGGCCAGGCCGGTCCACTTCAGCACCACCTGGGCCAGTTGCCGTTCGCTGATGGGTTTGGTCAGGTAGTCGTCCATGCCGCTTTGCAGCAAGGCGCGTTTTTCGTTCGCCATGGCGTGGGCGGTGAGGGCGACTACCGGCAGTGGCGTACCGCTGCGTTCGCTCTCCCACTGGCGGATCGCCTCGGTGCTCTGGCGGCCGTCCATGCCGGGCATCTGCACGTCCATCAGCACCAGGTCGAAAGTGTCCTGTTTTACCGCGTCGACGGCCGCATAACCGCTTTCCACGGCGCGCACCCGTGCGCCCATGTCTTCCAGCAGGGTTTGTACCAGCAGCAGGTTTGCCGGGTTGTCGTCCACGCACAGCACGCGCGGTGCCCGGCTGGACAATGGCTCGCCCGGTTCGCTGCGCGACGGGCGCGGGCTGATCAGGTCTGACAGCGCCCGGCGCAGTTTGCGCGTGCACGCCGGCTTGGCCTGCAACTGGCTGTTGGGGTTGGGGACCGACTGGTTGAACAGCATCTGTTCGGTGGTGGGGCATAGCACCAGCACCTTGCAGCCCAAGTGCTCAAGGTCCCACAGGTGCTGGTTGAGGCGCTCGGGCGGGATGTCATTGGCGGTCACGCCGAGGACCGCGAGGTCTATGGCCTGATCGGTCTGGTGGGCACTGGTGATGCCATTGGTCAAGCTTTCCAGGCTGGTGAACGGCGTGACTTCCAGGCCGCAGTCTTCCAGTTGATGTTGCAACGCCTGGCGGGCCAGCTCGTGGTT
This sequence comes from Pseudomonas sp. MYb13, assembly GCF_002980075.1. Taxonomy (NCBI): domain Bacteria; kingdom Pseudomonadati; phylum Pseudomonadota; class Gammaproteobacteria; order Pseudomonadales; family Pseudomonadaceae; genus Pseudomonas; species Pseudomonas sp. MYb13. The sequence goes on from NZ_PCQI01000008.1 coordinate 117,016, forward strand.
TTCCAGCACGGCCACGCGATGGCCCAACAGGGGCGCGGAGGGCAGGTCTTCGACATCGTCACGGGTCTTGGGCAGGTTCAGGCTGATCCAGAACTCCGAGCCTTCGCCCGGCGTACTTTCGACACCGATTTCACCGCCCATCTGCTCGATCAAACGCTTGGAGATCACCAGTCCCAACCCTGTGCCCCCGGGTTGGCGCGACAGTGAGTTGTCGGCCTGGCTGAAGGCCTGGAACAGGGCGCGCACATCCTGGCTGGACAGGCCGATGCCGGTGTCCTGCACGCTGATGCGCAATTGCACGCTGTCTTCCTGCTCGTCCTCGATCATTGCCCGGGCCACGATGGTGCCTTCGCGGGTGAACTTGATCGCGTTGCTGATCAGGTTGGTGAGGATCTGCTTGAGGCGCAGCGGGTCACCCACCAGTGCCAGCGGCGTGTCACGGTAGACCAGGCTTACCAGTTCCAACTGCTTGGCATGCGCGGCAGGAGCGAGGATGGTCAGGGTGTCTTGCAGCAAGTCCCGCAGGTTGAACGGGATGCTGTCGAGCACCAACTTGCCGGCTTCGATTTTCGAGAAGTCGAGGATCTCGTTGATGATGCCCAGCAGGTTGTCGGCGGATTTTTCGATGGTGCCCAGGTAGTCGAGTTGACGCGGGGTCAGCTCGCTCTTTTGCAGCAAATGGGTAAAGCCGAGGATACCGTTGAGTGGCGTGCGGATTTCGTGGCTCATGTTGGCCAGGAATTCGGACTTGATGCGGCTGGCCTCCAGGGCCTCCTTGCGCGCCAGGTCCAGCTCGATGTTCTGGATCTCGATGGTTTCCAGGTTCTGGCGCACGTCTTCGGTGGCCTGGTCGATGCTGTGCTGCAGTTCTTCCTGGGCGTTCTGCAAGGTCTCGGCCATGCGGTTGATGCCAGAGGCGAGCTGGTCCAGTTCCTGGCTGCCCAGGGGCGGAAGGCGGGTTTCCAGATTGCCGTCCTTGAGTTGGGCCACGGCTTGCTTGATCTGGCCGATCGGCGAATTGATCGTGCGGCTGATACGTAACGCCAGGGCCGCGGTGCAGATCAGGCCGATGGCAATCAGCAAGAGGCTGGCGAACAGGCTGCGGTAGCCGCGCAGCAACATGCCGTTGTGGGACAGTTCCACCTCGACCCAGCCCAGCAAGCGGTCGGCTTCATCCGGGATCAGGTCGCCGGCGAGGTTGCGATGGCGGCCAAACACTGGCAGCAGGTAACGGGTGGCGTCGTTGCCGGTGCGCTGCAGCAGGTGCGAGCTGTTGCCGATGGGCGGCTGGTTGAGCATGGTCGGGCCGGCGTGGGCGAGGGATGCACGGTCCGGGCTGAGGAACGACACGGCGCGAACGTCCGGCTGTTCCAGGGACTGGGTGGCAATGCGCTCCAGCAGGTCGGTGTTGCGCGCGCTCAGGGCGGGAGCCACCAGCGGCGCCAACTGTTCGGCGATCATCTCACCACGTTGCAGCAATTGGGACTGCAGTTCGGAGAGCTGCATCCAGGTGAAGTAGCCGCCCAGCAACGAGGCCATCAGGCTGGTCGGTAATAAGGTCAGCAACAGTACGCGGCCTTTTATCCCCATTCTTGTCAGCACGCCACTCTCCTGCTACCACATTGATATCTACGGAATTGCCCGGGCATCCGGCCCGCGCACCTGCGCAGTGTAGCCATTTGCGCGGCATGGAATCTTGCAAATTAATGACACACGGCAATCTTCGCGCCCTTTGGCGCCCGGTGGCGATTGCCTGCGGCGGGGTAATCTTGAATAATCAGCCATTGAGAATGACTTGCAGATACTAATGAATCCCGCAGCAATCGGCCTACCCAGTATCCTGACCATCGAAGATGACCCCGTGCTGGGCGCCTATGTCCATGAGCACCTGGGCCGCTGTGGTTTCCATGTCACCTGGTGCCAGAACGGCCAGCAAGGCCTGCAGATGGCGCGCGACCAAGCGTTCGACGTTGTGCTGATGGATATTTTGCTGCCGGGGATGGATGGCCTGTCGATCCTCACTCATCTGCGCCAGAGCCATTCGATCCCGGTGATCCTGATGTCCGCGCTCGGCGCCGAGGCCGATCGCATCAGTGGTTTTCGCCTGGGCGCCGATGACTACCTGCCCAAACCGTTCAGCATGATCGAATTGCGTGTGCGCATTGAAGCCATCCTGCGCCGGGTGGCCCTCGACCGGCGCCCGGTGCCGACCCTGGCACCGGTGCGCGACGACGCCCGCACCCTGCGCTTCGACGATGAACTGTGCGATGTTTTCCACCTGGGGCACTGGGCCGGGCTGACCCGCAGCGAATACCGCCTGTTGGAAACCCTGCATCGCAACAGCGAAGAAGTCCTCAGCAAAGCCTTTCTTTACCAGCATGTATTGCAACGCGGTTATGCCCCCCATGACCGCAGCCTCGACATGCACATCAGCCAGATCCGCCGCAAGCTCAAGGCCATCGGCTACACCGAGCGCGAAGTCCGCACAGTGTGGGGCAAAGGCTATGTGCTGAGCGGTCTCGATGACAGCCTTTGAGCGCCCCCTGAAACGGCTGCCGGGCAAGCACTCGTTATTCTGGAAGCTGGCATGTCTGCTGATCGCCTTCTGTCTGCTGATGATCTGGCTCAGTTGGTCGTGGGGCCGGTACATGGAGCAGCAGAACGCCTACTTGTCCGACGAGGCGCGTAACACCTTGAGGGGGTACGCGGTTGGCGCCGAACAGGCCTGGAACCGCGGCGGTAGCGCAGGCGTCGAGGCGTGGTTGGAGGCGATGGGCAAGCGTGAAACCACCTGGATAGGCGTGATCGGCAACGACCTGCAGTCGTTGAGCAGCTACCCGCTGACCGACAAGGAAAGCCAGCGCCTGACCTTTCTGCGTGGCCTGGACTGGCCGGTGAGCCGGCATGGCAAAGGCCTGCCGTGGCTGAAGATCCCGTTTCCTGCTGACCCCGATGCGGGTTCGCTGGTGATCGAGTTGCCGCAGCGCTTCATGCCGGGACGCTATCAACTGTTCTGGCGGGTGGTGACCAATGGGGTGATCCCCGGCCTGTTTACCCTGCTGCTGTGCATCGGCTTGTATCGGTTGCTGATCATGCCCCTCAATCAATTGCGCGAGCAGGCCAATGCCTGGCGCGCCGACCAGTTGAATACACGCCTGTCCCACGACGCCACCAGTCGCCAGGATGAACTGGGCGAGCTGGGCCGGGCGTTCGACCATATGTCTGAGCGTCTGCAGGGCACCGTGGTATTGCAGCAGCAACTGCTGCGGGACATGTCCCATGAACTGCGCACACCGCTGAGCCGCTTGCGAGTGGCCTGTGACAGCGAGCAAGACCTGGCGCAGTTGCGCGAGCGGCTGGGCCGTGAGATCGACGCCATGCAGCGCCTGGTGGAAGACAGCCTGCAACTGGCCTGGCTGGACACTGAGCGGGCGCCGTTGCCCCAGGAAAACATCCAGCTGCAGGCGTTATGGGACATGCTGCGCGAAAACGCATGCTTCGAAAGCGATTGGCCGTCCTCGCGCTTGCCCTGCCTGCTGGGCGCAGAGTGCTGGGTGCGCGGCAACCTGAATGCGTTGGCCCAGGCCCTGGAAAACATCCTGCGCAACGCCATCCGCCATTCGCCGGCGGGCGGCGTGGTCAGCCTGGATGGGCGTCGCGAGGGGGACTATTGGCATGTGTGGCTGGAGGACCAGGGCGGCGGGATCGATGAGGGCGACCTGGAGCGGATCTTCGCGCCCTTCACCCGCCTGGACGGTTCACGCCCCGGCGATGGCGGCTTCGGCCTGGGCCTGAGCATCGCCCGCAATGCGGTGCAACGCCAGGACGGCAGCCTGTGGGCGGAAAATACCGGGCAAGGTTTGCGCGTGCACCTGCGCTTGCGGGCCTGCTAAGCGCGCCGCTGTTTGCGTTTTTTCCACTGGTGGGCCACCCACCAGCGCCAATAGCCCATGGTCAGGCAGTAGGCGAGTGCGCCCAGCACCAGCCCCAACACCACCGACCCCAGCAGGAATGGCTGCCATACCGTGCTGAGTTGGCCGCTGATCCATTCCCAGGTCAGATCATCGGGCAGGCTGCGAGGTGGCACATTCATCAGCCAGGCGCCGGTCATGTAGGTACAGATGAAGACCACCGGCATGGTAATCGGGTTGGTCAGCCACACCAGGCTGACCGCGATGGGCATGTTGCCGCGCACTGTGATCGCCAGGACCGCCGCCAGCAGCATCTGCAACGGAATCGGAATAAAAGCCGCGAACAACCCCACGGCCATGGCGCGTGCGACCGAGTGCCGGTTGAGGTGCCAGAGGTTCGGGTCATGCAGCAACGTACCGAGAAACTGTAATGACTTGTGTTCCCGGATACTGCTGGGGTCGGGCATGTACCGTTTGAATAGGCGCCGGGGCATAAGGGGTCCAGGTCAGTTCGAGGGGCAAGTATGCCCGCATTCTATAAACAGAAAATTCAGACTTTGTGACAAAACATCATAGGCACTGCTGGGCAGCCGGCTAAGACTGAGTGGATCACTTGAAAAGGATGATTCATGAGGACAGGGATGGTCGCGCTGGCGCTGGGGTTGCTGAGCCTGCGCTTTTTACCGGCATTGCCGGCTACCGGCTGGCTGATCGCCTTATTGGTGCTGGCATTGATGCTGTTGCCGTTTCGCACTTACCCGTTGGCGTTTTTCCTGCTGGGGCTGAGTTGGGCCTGCGTCAGCGCGCAGTGGGCGTTGGATGATCGCCTGAGGCCGGCACTGGATGGCCAGACACGTTGGGTGGAAGGGCGGGTCACCGGGCTGCCGCAACAGACGGGTGAGGGCGTGCGTTTTGTCCTGACCGACAACCGGTCGCGCAATGCCCGGTTGCCCAAACGCATTCGGGTGTCCTGGCGAGGCGGGCCACCGGTCCGCAGTGGTGAGCGCTGGCGCCTGGCAATCACCCTCAAGCAACCGGCCGGGCTGTTGAATTTTCACGGATTTGACCAGGAAGCCTGGCTGCTGGCCCAGCGCATCGGCGCCACCGGCTCGGTGAAGGACGGCGAGCGCCTGGCACCGGCCCACAACGCCTGGCGCGACAGTGTGCGCCAGCGCCTGATGGCGGTGGATGCCCAGGGCCGGGAAGCCGGCCTGACTGCCCTGGTGCTGGGGGATGGCTCCGGGTTGGCCGCTGCCGATTGGCAGGTGTTGCAGGACACGGGCACCGTGCATCTGCTGGTCATCTCCGGCCAACACATCGGTTTGTTGGCGGGCTTGATCTATGGGTTGATCGCCGGGCTGGCGCGCTACGGCTGCTGGCCCCGAACCTGGCCGTGGCTGCCATGGGCGTGTGGCCTGGCATTCAGCGCCGCGCTGGGCTACGGCTTGCTGGCAGGGTTTGGCGTGCCGGTGCAGCGTGCCTGCGTGATGGTCGGCCTGGTGTTGTTGTGGCGGTTGCGCTTCCGGCATCTGGGGCTCTGGTGGCCGCTGCTGCTGGCACTCAATGGGGTGCTGGTCCTGGAACCCTTGGCCAGCCTGCAGCCGGGCTTCTGGCTGTCGTTTGCGGCGGTAGCGGTATTGATCCTGGCGTTCGGTGGACGACTGGGGCCATGGAGCCTGTGGCAGGCGTGGACCCGGCCGCAGTGGTTGATTGCCATTGGGTTGTTTCCGGTGTTGCTGGTGCTGGGGCTGCCTATCAGCCTGAGCGCGCCGTTCGCTAACCTTGTGGCGGTGCCGTGGATCAGCCTGGTGGTGTTGCCACTGGCGTTGCTGGGGACGGCGTTGCTGCCGTTGCCGTTTGTGGGGGAAGGATTGCTCTGGCTGGCGGGCGGTGCGCTGGAGGGTTTGTTCGAGGGCTTGGCGTGGCTGGCCGCGCAGGTGCCGGCCTGGATCCCGGCCGAAGTGCCGATGGGCTATTGGTTGGTGAGCCTGTTCGGTGCCGTGTTGCTCCTGCTGCCCAAGGGCGTGCCGTTTCGCTTGCTGGGCTGGCCGATGCTGATGCTGGCCGTGTTTGCGCCACGCGAACTGGTTCCCCATGGCCAGGTAGACGTGGTGCAATTGGATGTAGGGCAGGGGCAGGCGTTGATCTTGCGTACCCGTCACCATGCCTTGCTGTATGACGCCGGCCCGCGCTCCGGAACCTTTGACCTGGGCGCGCGCGTGGTGCTGCCGTCGCTGCGAAAACTTGGGGTAGGGGCCTTGGACCTGATGCTGCTCAGCCATGCCGACGCCGATCATGCCGGCGGCGCGACGGCGATAGCCAAGGGCCTGCCGATCAAGCGCGTGGTGGGCGGGGAAACCGAGGGTCTGCCGGCGCTGCTCGGCACCCAGCCGTGTATCAGTGGCGAGCGCTGGACCTGGGACGGTGTCACGTTCGAACTCTGGCAATGGCCTGGTGCTATCACCGGTAACCCGAAGTCCTGCGTGTTGCAGGTGCAGGCCAATGGCGAGCGCCTGTTGCTGACCGGTGACATTGACCGCGCCGCCGAACAGGCCATGCTCGGTTCACCGCTGGCGGTGCCCACTCATTGGTTGCAGGCGCCACACCATGGCAGTCGCAGTTCTTCATCCTGGGCGTTCCTGGAGCGCCTTGCCCCGCAGTCCGTGCTTATTTCACGGGGGCGGGGCAATGCGTTCGGCCATCCCCATCCGCAGGTGATGGCGCGTTACCAGCGGTTGGGCAGCCAGGTGTATGACAGTGCCGAGCACGGGGCCGTGCGCCTGCAACTCGGGGCTTTCGCGCCGCCGGTTGTTGCGCGCAGTCAACGCAGGTTCTGGCGCGAGCGGTTACCGTAGGGACGAGTGGTCATGGCCGATGGAGGCGGTGGTCGACGAACCCCGCCGCCGAACCTATATGGTAAAGTGGCGCACTTTTTCGAGGGGACATTCACTGTGTGGGAATTGGTCAAATCCGGCGGCTGGATGATGTTGCCGATCATCATGAGCTCTATCGCCGCACTCGGCATCGTCGCCGAACGCCTGTGGACCCTGCGCGCCAGTCGCGTCACCCCCGAGCATCTGCTGGGGCAGGTCTGGAGCTGGATCAAGAACAAGCAACTGGACAAGGACAAACTCAAGGAGCTGCGCGCCAACTCCCCGTTGGGTGAAATCCTTGCTGCGGGCCTGGCCAACTCCAAGCATGGTCGCGAGATCATGAAGGAGTGCATCGAAGAAGCCGCCGCCCGCGTCATCCATGAACTGGAGCGCTACATCAACGCCCTCGGCACCATCGCCGCCATGGCGCCATTGCTCGGCTTGCTGGGCACGGTGCTGGGCATGATCGATATTTTCAGCTCGTTCATGGGCTCGGGCATGACCACCAACGCGGCGGTGTTGGCCGGGGGGATCTCCAAGGCGCTGATCACCACGGCGGCGGGCCTGATGGTGGGTATTCCTTCGGTGTTCTTCCACCGTTTCCTGCAGCGTCGCATTGATGAACTGGTGGTGGGCATGGAACAGGAAGCCATCAAGCTGGTGGAAGTGGTACAGGGCGACCGTGATGTGGACCTGGTTGGGGGCAAAGCGTGAAATTTCGCCGCAAGCAACGGGAAAATGTCGATATCAACCTCGCGTCGCTGATCGACGTGGTGTTTATCCTGCTGCTGTTTTTTGTCGTCACCACCACCTTCACCCGGCAAACCGAGCTGCGCGTCGACCTGCCGGAAGCCGTGAGCGGTTCGCCGGCCGAAGACCAGGAAGTCAAGCAACTGGACATCGCCATCAGCGCCGACGGGGTGTTTTCGGTGAATAACCAGTTGCTCGAGAAAAACGACCTCGCCAGCCTCATGGACGCCTTGCAAAAAGAGTCTGGCGGTGACAACAAGCTGCCGCTGTCCATCAGCGCCGACGGCAAGACCCAGCACCAGGCCGTGATCACCGCGATGGATGCGGCCGGCAAGCTCGGCTTCAGCCATCTGCGCATGACCACGGTCGAGGCGGCGAGCCAACCCTGATGGCCATGTCCGATCGTTTGCTCAAGGCCTGGTACGAGGGCCATCCGGCGCTCACGCTGTTGCGGCCGCTGGAGTCGTTGTATCGCCGGGTTGTGCAGCGCAAGCGCGCCCGCTTCCTGGCGGGTGAGGGCGAGATCTACCAATCGCCGGTGCCGGTGGTGGTGGTCGGGAATATCACCGTGGGTGGCACTGGCAAGACGCCGTTGATCCTCTGGTTGATCGAACACTGCCGACGCAGCGGGTTGCGCGTAGGCGTGGTCAGCCGGGGTTATGGCGCCAAGCCACCGCAGTTGCCATGGCGCGTCGAAGCCAGCCACAGCGCTGACATGGCGGGCGACGAGCCTTTGCTGATCGTGCAGCGCTGCGGCGTACCGCTGATGATCGACCCTGATCGCAGCCGTGCGGTCCGGGCGCTGCTGGCCAGCGAAACCCTGGACCTGATCCTCTCCGACGACGGCCTGCAGCATTACCGCCTGGCCCGTGACCTGGAACTGGTGCTGATCGACGCCGCCCGTGGCCTGGGCAACCGCCGTTGCCTGCCGGCAGGGCCGTTGCGCGAACCTGCGGATCGACTGCAGAGCGTCGATGCGCTGCTGTATAACGGCGCCGCCAGTGACCGGGACGACGGCTTTGCCTTTCGCCTGCAGCCTACCGCACTGGTCAACCTACAGACCGGCGAACGCCAGCCGGTGGATCACTTCGCGCCGGGCCAGCAGGTGCATGCGGTTGCCGGCATCGGCAACCCGCAGCGTTTCTTCAACACCCTTGAAACGCTACACTGGCGGCCGATAGCCCATGCGTTTGCCGACCATGCGCCTTACAGCGCCGAGGTCTTGAATTTTACGCCGTCATTGCCGTTGGTCATGACCGAGAAGGACGCGGTGAAGTGCCGCGCCTTTGCCCAGCCAGACTGGTGGTACCTTGCGGTGGATGCGCTGCCGTCGCCGGCGTTCGTCGCCTGGTTCGACACGCAGCTGATGCGACTGCTGCCTGCCCGTCTCTTGCCTTAAACCGCTTCTATCCAGGAAACACTCATGGACACCAAACTGCTCGACATCCTCGCTTGCCCGATCTGCAAAGGCCCGCTCAAGCTCAGCGCCGACAAAACCGAGCTGATCAGCAAAGGCGCCGGCCTGGCTTACCCGATCCGTGACGGCATCCCGGTGATGCTGGAAAGCGAAGCCCGCACCCTGACTACCGATGAGCGCCTGGATAAATGACCACAGCCTTTACCGTTGTCATTCCCTCCCGCTATGCGTCGACCCGCCTGCCGGGCAAGCCGCTGCAATTGATCGGCGACAAGCCGATGATCCAGCTGGTGTGGGAACAGGCCTGCAAAAGCAGCGCCGAGCGCGTGGTCGTCGCCACTGATGATCCGCGCATCATCGAAGCCTGCAAAGGCTTTGGTGCCGACGCAGTGCTGACGCGCGAAGACCACAACTCTGGCACCGACCGCCTTGCTGAAGTGGCGACCAAACTCGGGCTGGCGCCTGATGCCATCGTGGTCAACGTGCAAGGTGACGAGCCGTTGATCCCGCCGAGTGTGATCGACCAGGTGGCCGCCAACCTGGCCACCCATGGCGAAGCGCGCATGGCGACCCTGTCCGAACCGATCGAGGACATTGATACGCTGCTCAACCGGGGCGTGGTCAAAGTGGTCACCGATATCAATGGCCTGGCGTTGACGTTCAGTCGTTCGGTCCTGCCTTGGGCGCGGGACGCGTTCGCCAAGAGTCCCGACGTGTTGCCAGAGGGCGTGCCATATCGTCGCCATATTGGCATTTACGCCTACCGCGCCGGCTTCCTGCATGACTTCGTCAGCTGGGGCCCGTGCTGGCTGGAAAACACCGAGTCCCTGGAGCAACTGCGGGCGCTGTGGCATGGCGTGCGCATCCACGTGGGCGATGCGCTGGAAGCACCGCCGGCCGGTGTCGATACCTTCGAAGACCTTGAGCGCGTCCGTCGCCTGCTGGGGGCCTGATGGAGGTTCTGTTTGTCTGCCTGGGAAATATCTGTCGCTCGCCCACCGCAGAGGGTGTACTGCGCCATAAATTGCGCGAAGCCGGGCTGGCAGGGCAGGTGGATGTAGCGTCCGCCGGCACGGGTGAATGGCATATCGGCAACCCGCCGGACCAACGCAGCCAGCGCGCGGCGTTGGTGCGCGGTTACGACCTGTCGGCCCAGCGTGCCCAGCAGGTCTCCCGCGCCGACTTTGCGCGCTATGACCTGATCCTGGCCATGGACCACAGCAACCTGCGCAACCTCAAGGCCATGCAGCCAAGCCAGGGCAAGGCGGAGCTGGACCTGTTCCTGCGCCGTTACGAGGCCGAGGTGGACGAAGTGCCCGACCCGTACTACGAAGGTGAACAAGGCTTCGAGCGGGTCCTGGACTTGATCGAACGTGCCTGTGATTTATTGGTGATCGAATTGAAGGGGCGGTTATGACCTTGCAGGTGCTTGCGCAGGTATCGCTCAAGCCATTCAACAGTTTTGGCATTGATGTCCGTGCCCAGCTGTTCGCCGAGGCCCACAGCGACAGCGATGTACGGGAGGCCCTGACTTACGCCACCGCGCACAAGGTGCCGCTGCTGGTCATCGGTGGTGGCAGCAACCTGCTGCTGACCCAGGATGTCCAGGCGCTGGTCCTGCGCATGGCCACTCAAGGCATCCGTGTGCTGCATGATGACGGCCTGCAGGTGGTAGTCGAGGCCGAAGCGGGCGAAGCCTGGCATCCTTTTGTGTTGTGGACCCTGGAGCAGGGTTTCTTCGGCCTGGAAAACCTCAGCCTCATCCCTGGCACCGTGGGCGCAGCGCCCATGCAGAATATCGGCGCCTACGGTGTGGAGATCAAGGATGTATTCGCCGGCCTCACCGCCCTGGATCGCCATACCGGCGAACTGCGCGACTTCAGCCTGGAAGAATGCAACTTCGCCTACCGCGACAGCCTGTTCAAGCACGAGACCGGGCGTTGGTTGATCCTGCGCGTGCGTTTCGCCCTGAGCCGCGCCAGCCACCTCAAGCTCGACTACGGCCCGGTGCAGCAGCGCCTGGCGGGGCAGGGGATCACCGAGGCGACGCCGAGCGACGTCAGCCGTGCAATCTGCAGCATTCGCCGGGAAAAACTGCCGGACCCGGCAGAGCTTGGCAATGCCGGGAGCTTCTTCAAGAACCCCTTGGTGTCCCACGTGCTGGCGGCTGAGCTGCAGGCGCTGTACCCGGACCTGGTGGCGTATCCGCAGGCCGATGGGCAGATGAAGCTCGCGGCCGGCTGGCTGATCGACAAGGCCGGCTGGAAGGGCTTTCGTGACGGTGATGCCGGCGTTCACAAGCTACAGGCGCTGGTGCTGGTCAACTATGGCGGTGCCTCGGGGCACGATATCGCCAACCTGGCCCGGCGCATCCAGCAGGACATTGCAGAGCGCTTCAAGGTAGAGCTGGAAATGGAACCCAACCAGTACTGATCGGCTGGTCCTGCCTGTTAGGGTAGACAATAAAAATGCCCCGTATCTTTCGATACGGGGCATTTTTTATTGCGCTGGTGATCAGTCGTCGCGGCTCATGATGCCGAAGATCTGCAACAGGCTGATGAACAGGTTGTAAATCGACACATACAGGCTGACGGTCGCCATGATGTAGTTACGCTCACCACCGTGGATGATCGCGCTGGTCTGGAACAGGATGCACACCGAGGAAAACAGCACAAAACCTGCGCTGATCGCCAGTTGCAGGCCGCTGATCTGGAAGAACATGCCTGCAACCACGGCTGCCAGCAGCACGAAGAAACCTGCGGTGATGAAGCCGCCCAGGAAGCTCATGTCCTTGCGGGTGATCAGCACGTAGGCCGACAGACCACCAAACACCAGGGCCGTCATGGCAAACGCCGAGCTCACCACTTCCGCACCACCGGCCATGCCGAGGTAACGGTTGAGGATCGGGCCGAGGATAAAGCCCATGAAACCGGTCAAGGCAAATGCCGACACCAGGCCCCAGGCCGAGTCACGCAGCTTGTTGGTCAGGAAGAACAGACCATAGAAGCCGATCAGCACGACAAAGATATTCGGGTAGCCGACGCGCATCTGTTGGGCCACGAACGCCATCACGCCGCTGAATGCGAGGGTAAGGGCGAGCAAGCCATAGGTGTTGCGCAACACGCGGCTGACTTCAAGCTGCTCAGCCTGCGCGTTGCCATTCACTGCGTAATTCTGTTCGCGCATGGCGACACTCCTTCGGTTTTGAAACGTTCAGTCGCAAAGATCATAACAGACGCTCTGTAACAAGCGATGCCGAGAGTTTGACAGTGTGTTTCATTCGGGTATTATGGCGCCCGCTGAGACGGGATGGGCTACTATAATCCTGTGATGCACAAGGGAAATTGGCAGAGTGGTTGAATGCACCGGTCTTGAAAACCGGCGGACGTTAATAGCGTCTCCAGGGTTCGAATCCCTGGTTTCCCGCCAAGATTCAAACAAAAGCCCCGCACTAGCGGGGCTTTTGTGTTTCTGCGCTTCGACAAAGCTATCAGCTTACAGACCGAGCGTTTCCGCATCATTTCAGGCGGTTTCCGCAACTCGTTGCGAATTGCGGTCAGCGAGTCGGCTTTACGATCTCCACGATGCGTCGATAAAGGGTCTCGGTTATCCGCTTGTCTGTGTGGCCCAAGGGCCGGCTTGCATCTCCTAGGCCGAGGATCTCGCTTGCAGCCTTGGGGCGGATGTCGCGGAACTGGAACTTTCGAATGCGGGCTGCCAACACGCCATCGCCGTTTTCTCTGGCGATGGTGATCGCCTTGTCGCGAGCATCGTCGAAGCGGAGACGGAGCATGTGCTTTGTAACCTGCCTGTCGTCCTCGGTGACTATGAGGTAAGGGTTTCTGACACCGCGCAAGCGTCTCTGCTCGATCAGCCTCTCCACCAGAGTGCCCAGCTCATTGAGTGCGCCGGCGGCGGTCAGCGGCTGCCACCTTTCGATATTTTCAGCCAGCAGTTCTTCGGGATGAGCTACACCCGTGCTCTGATCAGCTACGACAACCCGGGGAACAACTTCGATACTGTTGTCACCGCCGTGGCGGACGCCAAGCTCCAGCGGCGCTATGGCGACAATCCGCTTGAGATCAGCGCCATCGGCTGCACCCGCGAATCTGAGGCCCAGCGCCGTGGTAAGTGGTCGCTGCTCACAAACTCCAAGGATCGGTCGGTTAGAGAATGGCGGCTGGGGCATCTCCGTGTGCATGGACAAGCCGACGATATCGCTGATGACAATATTCATCACCTCATCACAGTAATGAAAATCGCGGGCGCCCGTAATAAACAGTCTTGCTACTGATATCGCCAGTTGATTCAAAAGATCGCGACTGTCGATCTGCAGGTGCTCACACATGACACTTACAAGGGCTGAAACCGACCCAAAGCTGACTTTCGTCAGTGAATCAAATACCTCCAAGCGCCCGTGGAGGTATGCAGAATAAATCACTCCAACTCAAGTTCCATGTGAATGATTTCTATGGGTTGCCCACCCACACCATGGCTGAAAAAACCGTGCTTTTGTGTCACAAAGCCATGTTTTTTATAGAAGCCTTCAGCATTCAAAGTCGACTCTACCTTTATGACGCGGATGCCAGGCCCACGCGCATTATCAATACCTGTCTTGAGCAAATGAGCACCGAGCCCCTTACTGGAGGCCTCGAGAAGAAGAAAAAGCCGTGTCACTTCTCCTGGCTCTGAATCCACAAATCCAACTATCCTTCCCAGCTGCAGCGCCACGACCATTTGCCCTTGCTTTATCAGTTGCTCATAAAACTCTGGGGTTCTTTCGCCCATCCAGCCATTGAGTTGCTCTGGGGTATAGAGTCCGTTCGACAGCTCGGTTATTGACTGCCGAGTGACATGGAAAATAGCTAGGCCATCTCCTGGCAGTGCAGTCCGAAGGGTAAATTCCTTTTTCATGTCCGCTACTCTTTTTTCTGATTTATGGTGCCCTTGAATATTGTTCGAAGGTCAGCTTTTGGCCGACTGCTGCCATTCACGAGCGAAAAACATCTGCCTTTTCGGTGATGGATTGGAGTTATTAATCCTGTAGGCCACGTATTCCTTGCTCTACAGAGCCGACCTGAAAGCTGCGTACCACTTTCGTACCAACACTACTTCCAAGCAGTGACGCCCTGCTCCTCAAGACAGGCGGCAATCGACCCTATGCGGACACTGGCTAACGTTGCTCCCCCACGTCCAGGACCATCGTCAGCGAATCACCCAACAGAACACGCAAATCATCCATTTGCCATGCACTCAGGAAGAACTGTGAGCCAGATTGGGTTTCGAGGGGCATCGAAAAATATGGCGGCAGAGTTCGCCTCAGGCTTTCAGGGTATGCGATGAAGACTGTATCTCCTTGAACGCCCACACCTGCAAATCCGGTGGTGCATCTGACTTCGAATGCTCCGTAGTTACATCGCTGTATCTCAAGTGGTAAACGGATCACGGCTCCGACTTGGCATTTGCGAATCGCCCGAGAGATCGCGTTGAATTCGGATGCGCCCCCCAACAGCCGGACCTCATTGATGGAAATGTGAACGAGCAATTTTCGCACCTTACTGACCTTGGCATCTGTTTAGCCTAACAAGGCTAGACTGCCGTCGGTAAGGGCAAACGGCGCTTGAGGTGCTCCGTCCCAAGAACAGAGCTGATGGCGGCGACACTATGTGGTCAGATCCAGGTATCTCGCGTGACTGGGGGGTTTGTGAGCGACCGACCACTATCGGCCAGAAGCGGTCATTCAGGACGGAGATAACTGGCGTCTGACAAGCTGGCAAAATCGACCAATCGGACGTTCATGTCGATAAATCCGCTAGTCCGTCTCATGCTCGACCAGCCGGCATCAATGTCCCGCAAGTGGCGCAATCAATCCCATCGAGTTCTCGCAGCGCGCGGCTCGCGATTAAAACGCAACAGCCCCTAGCGCAGCGCAGGCTCACAATTAGCGCGTACCTGTACAGAAATAACTCCACACATTTTTACAGCGCTCGCAGGGTTCTATCGGCCCCACGATGGCCTTCGGCTGTATCGCCGCCAAACAGTCGTCAGCTCGATAGCCAAACCTCTATTTCCCCCGCCTGCCAGAAATCGAAGGTTGCTGTCCGTTCATCGGGATTGAGTGATGTCATTACGACATCACGGCAAGATAGCTGTACAAGAGTTGTACAAGAAATAAAACTTGTACAGGTTTCGGCTAGCCAAAAAATAACGCCGCTACTCGTTGCCGTCGAACAAAAGAATACCTGCGCAGGATGCGGACCAAGGGCGGATACATACGCTTGCAGGTGTCCCTAAATTGCTCCTCTCATTACGCAGGTACATCATGCCATCGCACACTCCCCGGCTCTCTACACGTACCAGTCTCTATGCCGGCTATGCCAGCCTGCTCGCGTTTATGTTGCTGATCGCCGCTATCTCGCTGTACGCGCTGGCCAGCAGCAATAAAGACTTTTTTCTCTACGTTAATGGCGTTGATGCACGCACGCGCCTGGTCAACGCACTGAACGACGCCGCCGCCCAGCGCGCGATTGCCCTGCGTAACATCGCCTTGAACAGCAATGTCACCGCAAGAGGACAGCAGCGGGGCGCGATTGCCGTCAACGAACAAATGGTGGCCAGCAGCCTCGCCGCGCTACGCCAGGCAATCGATAACCATGATGATGTGTCGCCCAAGGCACGTGAACTGTTCTCAACCATCGAGCAGGTCGAGAGCCGCTACAAACCGGTAGCGCACACCATTGCCGAGCACCTGTTCAAGGGTGAAGACGACGAGGCCCTGCGCATGGTCAGCGAGCAGTGCACACCACTACTGGCCGAGCTCACCCAGGCAATTGGCGAATACCTGCGCTACAGCAACCAGAAGGCAGAACTGCAGGTCAGCGAAAATGACGCACACTATCTGTCACAACGCAACCTGCTGCTCGCCATTACGGCGCTGGCCGTCTTACTAGCAGCGGTATTGGGCTACGTCATCAGCCGCAACCTGCTGCGCGCGCTGGGTGCCGAACCGAGTGAACTCAACCAGCTCGCCCAACGGGTTGCCAAGGGCGATTTGCGCGCTAGCGAGCGCACGATTGAGCCACCACAAGCCAGCATCATGGCTGCCCTCCTGAGCATGCAGGAGAACCTGCGGGACATGACCAAGGGCATAAACCTGTCCTCACAGACCGTGGCCGAATCCAGCCAGGAGCTTAGCCAATCGAGCCTCAGAAACGCCGAAAGCGTGGCCATGGCACAGTGCGAGGTCGAGCAGATCGTCACCGCCGTTCACCAAATGGCCGCCACCGTGCAGGATGTCGCGCGCAATGCCGAATCCGCCGCCAGTGCTGCCAGCGAGGCCGATAGCGCGGCCCTGTACAGCCAGCAGAAGGCCAAAGATGCCGTTAACATGATCGGCGATCTGGCCGAGACAATCGAACAGTCCAACATGGCCATGGGCCGGCTGAAGCATGAAACCGGCAATATCGGCGGCGTGCTTGAAGTCATCAAATCGGTGGCCGACCAGACCAACCTGCTGGCCCTCAACGCAGCCATCGAAGCTGCCCGTGCTGGCGAGGCCGGACGCGGCTTCGCGGTTGTAGCCGACGAGGTGCGCAGCCTGGCACAACGTACCCAGAAGGCCACCTCAGAGATTGAAGGGCTGATCGCCAGTCTGCAGAAAATTGCCGACGAGACCTCGCAGCATATGGAACGCTGCAAGCGTTCCAGTGCGCAGTCGGTGTCCGGCGTTTCCGAGGCCGGTGACGCGGTGAGCACGATCGTAACCATGATCGAGCGGATCAACGGCATGAACCACCAAATCGCCGCTGCCGCCGAGCAGCAGAGTACCGTTGCCGAGCAGATCAGCCGGGGCATCGTGACCGTCAGCGAAAGCGCCGAGCAATCCGCTGCAGCCTTCCGCAGCGCTCAGCAGGAAAGCGAAGGACTGGCACGCACCAGCGTGACTTTGCGAGAGAACATCTCGCGCTTTCAGCTCTAGGGTCTGTTGCCGTTTCATCGCGAGCCGCGTTGC
This sequence comes from Pseudomonas sp. MYb13, assembly GCF_002980075.1. Taxonomy (NCBI): domain Bacteria; kingdom Pseudomonadati; phylum Pseudomonadota; class Gammaproteobacteria; order Pseudomonadales; family Pseudomonadaceae; genus Pseudomonas; species Pseudomonas sp. MYb13. The sequence goes on from NZ_PCQI01000008.1 coordinate 133,978, forward strand.
TGCCAGAAATGGCCCCCGGTGAGGCGCAGGACGCCCTGCTATTGGTGGTTTGTGTACGGTCGGCAGGACGCCGGGGGAGGGGGGAAGTCGTTTCCGCAACCTGATGCGCCCCCTTGGTCTATGCGGCTTGCTAGGGCATCAAAAAATGCTCTGGTGCGGAAACGATGAATACCTAAGCTGTTGTCGATGTGTATTGTTAAGTCGGCAGTCTTGAAAACCGGCGGACGTTAATAGCGTCTCCAGGGTTCGAATCCCTGGTTTCCCGCCAAGACTCGAACGAAAGCCCTGCAGTAGCGGGGCTTTTGCGTTTCTGGGGTTTGATGGCCTAAGACGGTTTCTCATGGGGCACCGAAACCTTGACGGGTTCGAAGGGCTTGGCGTCCTCACCAATCCTTCGGTCAACGTATTTGGTGACCGTCCCTATACGGCAATCGGTTCAAGGCGCTTGCGCTTGGTCCACATCGGCACCCATCCCCATCGTCTCTGCAATTTACACGCGCCACCCTTGGGGTGCAGGCGCAGCGTAGTCCCCCACTGATTATCCGATTAGATTTGTGGCTTTTAGGGCGAGCTTTTACTCGTCATCTTTTTGTTTTTTTACTATTATCGTCCATCTGCGTACTCAAGGAAGAGAGGTTGAGCGCCTTGAGTCTGGTAGAAAATTTACACTCGATCAGAGTGAGTTATTACTTTTACCCAGAACCTAACGACTCAGCCAACCGTAATGACCTCTTGGTGGAACCGATGGATAAAATGTGTGGCATCGTTGTAGTGGTAGGACTGGCCCTCTCGGGATGCGCGACGAAAACTCCAGAAAAACCTAACGTGGCTCCACCTCCTGCCGTTGTCCAGGAAGCCCCCCCTGAAGTCGCACATCCGGCACCAGAAAATTGGACTGTTCGCTACGAGGCCGCCCCTGCGAACGCCAGCGCTGACTCCCACGTCCCTGCCGCTCCGGAATCCGTTCAGTCAGAATCAGAGACAAGCCTGAACCAGAACCGCGCTGAGCAATGCCGTAAAGAGCTGGATGTCCTGAAGGTTTACAACAAAGTGTCGTACAACAAATACGAGGCGGAATACCAAGCCATTGCAGCCAAGACGGCTAAATACATGGAAATCAAAGACTCATTAGGTCCTGATTTAAACTATATGGTCATGCCCGCTTATCAATTTCAGATTCGCGAGTTCTGCTTCCGCGTTAAGACCCGTTTGTCGGAGCTCGTGCTTCGCCAAGCCAAGTAATGATTCCACGTTAGGGTGAGTCTTTTGCCCGTGAGGGAAACACTGAAAAAGACTTCCCTCTCTGGTGAAATACTCGCCTCACGCGAATCGATGAGCATTCAAGGCCACGGCCTACGGGCAGTTGCATAGTGGCCTTGAAAGCCGGAGGACGTTAAAAGCGTCTCCAGGGTCCGAATCCCCGGTCTACCGCCAAGATTCAAACGAAAGCCCCGCCTTTGCGGGGCTTTTGCGTTTCTGCGGGTTGGTTCAGCCATCACTCGCACCTTTGATCGTTTGCGCACCATTTCAGGCGGTTTGGGCCACGCTCCGCACATGGCGGTCAGCGAATCGGCTTCACGATCTGCCCGGCACGTCGATGAACCGTTTGCATGACGCCCCCCTCAAGATGGGCTTCGTCGGCAAAAAAGCCACTGAGCTAGACATCCTTCTCATACTGGCTAGCTTTGTAACAAGATTTTACATTTCCGCCAGGGCTGGCTAAGATCGGCCCATTGGAGATGGCATTCCTCCATTAACCAACCGCTGCGCCCGTAGCAGCTGATGATGCCTACAGAAACCTGATCAAACCAGGTCTGTAGGCGTTCGCGCCCAGCATCCGTTTTTGGTCAGGCCCACTTACTTTTTTGTGGCTGGCCAAATGTCTAAATTTCGACGACCTGAACAACTCGACTTACTGCCCTACCTAGCGAAATGGCTTGCGCTTGCAGGTCTTATAGCGCTTTTGGCAGGTTCTGCTTCTGCGTTATTCCTGCTTTCCCTGGATCATGCCACCCAGTGGCGAGAGACCCATCCCTGGGTCATCTGGCTCCTGCCCGTTGCTGGCTTTGCCGTGGGACTTGCGTATCACTTGATAGGCAAGCCCGTTGATGCTGGAAACAACCTGATCATCGATGAGATCCACGATCCTAAAAAGGTTGTCCCCTTGCGCATGGTCCCGATGGTGCTTATCGGAACGGTGGTTTCCCACCTCTTTGGCGCATCTGTTGGGCGTGAGGGTACGGCGGTGCAAATGGGCGGGGCCCTTGCCGATCAACTGACGCATGTCTTCCGGCTGCGTCGCGAGGATCGCCGGGTGATTCTTATGGCCGGCATCAGCGCTGGCTTTGCGTCCGTCTTCGGCACCCCTCTTGCCGGGGCTTTATTCGGACTTGAAGTATTGGCCATTGGACGTATGCGTTACGACGCGCTTTTCCCTTGCGTGGTTGCGGCAATCGTTGCTGACCAGGTGGGGCAAGCCTGGGGCGTGGTTCATACGCATTACGTCATTGGCGAAGTGGTTCCGGTACAGCTCTGGAGTGTCATGGCTGTGGTCGCCGCTGGGATTGTCTTCGGCCTTGCGGGCCTGTTATTCGCGACAGCGACTCACACGCTCGGGGCGTTGGTTAAGCGGCTCATCACCTATTCACCCTTAAGACCCTTCGCTGGCGGCCTGCTGATCGCAGTCGCAGTGTGGGCGCTCGGTCGTAACCATTACGTCGACGTCTATACGTATATCGGACTGGGCATTCCGAGCATCGTCCAATCCTTTCAAATGCCAATGGCTCCTTGGGACTGGTTTGGAAAGATGGTGTTCACCGTTGTCTCCCTGGGCAGTGGATTCAAGGGCGGCGAAGTCACTCCGCTGTTTTACATTGGCGCCACATTGGGCAATGCGCTAGCGCCCCTGCTGCATCTTCCCTTCGCCATGCTGGCCGGTATCGGTTTTGTCGCCGTCTTCGCGGGCGCGGCTAATACGCCGCTGGCAACCATTGTGATGGCCATGGAACTCTTCGGGCCCGAAATTGCTCCGCTTGCAGCCATTGCCTGTATCGCCAGTTACCTCGTATCCGGACATACCGGGATCTATCACGCCCAGCGCGTCGGCCACAGCAAGCATCACCGTCCTTTGCCGGAGGAAATCCGGCTCTCCGATATCAAGCAATTTCATGCTCAAAGTGAATCCGCCAGCGAGCAGAAAGTGCAAGAGTGAGGGGCAGCTTGCGGTCCAAAACGACCGATCAATCAAGGACAGGACTGTCCATTTGCAAAGCAATGGCATCAGGTCATAGCTTTTGGGTCTACAGTCTTGTCTATCGGGCACTGGAAGAAATTGAAATGAACGTGTCGTCTTCGATCTCGCCGCCAAGGAATATCGTCCTGCTGGGATATGGCGGTTTGCTACCGTTTATTGGTCTCGCGCTACTCGTCCTCACTTCTCGAGAATATCGGCCGTTTTGCGCTGTGGCGCTGGTCAATTATGGCGCTGTCATCTTGAGCTTCATCGGCGCCTTGCACTGGGGCTTTGCCATGTCAGTGCAAAGCATGAGTGCCCAATTGCGCCGCGACCGGTTTATATGGAGCGTCATCCCGGCTCTTATCGCTTGGCTCAGCACGTTACTGCCAGTGCCGTTGGGGTGCTCGCTGTTGATCGTCGGATTTGTCGTCCACTTCTGGCAGGACCGACAGTTGGTTCGGGTTGTGAGCCTGCCCGCCTGGTACCTGCCCATGCGGTTGCGCCTGACCACTGTGGCTTGCGTTTGCCTGCTTGTTGGCGCAATCGCTGTAGTCATTCATTCGTGAAACCGCGCCTGCCCGGGTCGTCTGCAGTGCCGGGCAGTCGCTTGTCGCGGCTGATGCGTTTTGGCAGTTTGGCCTCGGGCGTGGTGGGCGGCATGCTGGCCGAAGGTGCACGGCAGTTGTCTCAAGGTAAACGTCCGGTGTTCAGTGACCTGCTGTTGACGCCGGGTAATGCGCAGCGCGTGGCCGAGCAATTGTCGCAATTGCGTGGCGCGGCCATGAAGATCGGACAGTTGTTGTCAATGGATGCGGGTGATTTATTACCGAGCGAGCTTAGCGACATTCTTGCCCGCCTGCGTTCCGACGCGCATCCGATGCCCATGAGCCAGTTGGTAGCGGTCCTTGAAGAGAGCTGGGGTAAGGGCTGGGAAGGGCGTTTCGATCGGTTTTCCTTTACACCATTGGCGGCGGCATCCATCGGCCAGGTTCATGCCGCGCAAGGCAAAGACGGCCAACGCCTGGCGATCAAAGTGCAATATCCAGGTGTGCGCGAGAGTATTTCCAGCGATGTGGATAACGTCGCTACTTTGCTGCGCATGTCCGGGCTGCTGCCTCCCGGCATGGACGTCGTACCGCTGCTCCACGAGGCCAAGCGTCAATTGCAAGATGAAGCGGATTACCTGAAAGAAGCCACGCACTTGCGGCGCTTTCATCAACTGTTAGCCGACAGTCCGGACATTCTGGTTCCGCGTGGGTATGCCGAGTTCAGTACGCCGAACATTCTGGTGATGTCCTTCGCCGACGGCGGCCCATTGGAGAGCCTTGAACATGCGCCACAGGCAGAGCGTGACCGGGTCATCACATTGCTGTTCGGCCTGCTTCTGCGCGAGGTGTTTGAGTTTCAGTGCGTCCAGACCGACCCCAACTTTGCCAATTACCGTTATCAGCAAGAAACCGGGCAGATAGTGTTGCTCGACTTCGGCGCCACGCGCCTTTATAGCCGTGACAGCACCGAGGCATTTCGGAGGCTGCTGGTTGCAGGCTGGCGTGACGACCGCGCCGCCATCACCGAGGCAGCGCTGGAAGTTGGCTACTTTCAGCATGAAACCCTGGCCAAGCATCGGTTATTGCTGACGGACCTCATCTGCCAGGCCTGTGAGCCACTGCGGCATCAAGGCGCCTATGACTTTGCAATATCCGACCTCGCAGGACGCTTGCGCGATGCAGGGTGGCAACTGGGTGCCGATCGCGACTTCTGGCACACGCCACCGGTAGCTGTCCTGTTTCTGCATCGCAAGGTGGGTGGTTTGTACATGTTGGCTGCGAAGCTGAAGGCGAGGGTGGACGTGCGACGCCTGTTCGAGCCGTACGTAATGTGAGCGATTCCCGCGCGGAAAATACCCCGGCAGGCTTACTCCTCGCTGCTTCGTTCTGTGACAACTCCTGTGCCTTCTAGCCAGTGGGGTAAGCGGTTTGTAGCAGCCGTACAGCGATGTGACAGCGTACACGACAAAGGCTTTGAGGGGCGGCAGCTGTCGGCCAGGAGCGGGCAGTCACTGTTGTTCGCCATCAAACGATGGACCGGTCCTCGCTTATCTCAGTTTGAACGCTGGTTTATCGCCGAATTGGCGCACTTCTACACCAACAATATAGATTCATGAGGTCCATGGAATTCTGAGCGTCTGCGGCTTAACATTGACGCCGACTCAACAGGAAGGCGGCAATGGATCTGAAGTTCAGTCACGTCGATGTACTGGTCAATAATCTCGAAGAAGCCTGTGCTTACTACGCACAGATACTTAATGCCAGGATATCCAAAACGCTCGTTTGGGAACGAGGTGGCCTGCATGTGCGCTACGCGATAGCGCTGATCGGTCAAGAGCGTTTCATGTTGGTACAGCCATTGGCGGGGAACCTGAGGGAGCTATTAGACTCCTCGGGAGAAGGGATGATTTATCGCCACTGCTATTCGACGCCGGATATCGAGAAGGCCTACGACGACCTGATGTTCGCCGGTGTTCAGCCAGAAGACGAAAACGGAAAGCCCTTGGTCCGCGCGAACCTGCAGTCACCGTCCGGGACACGCATTATCTGGTTGCCTAAGCGCTTTGGGCACTTCTCCATCGAAATCCTGGAAGACAAGGCGTTAGAGGCATTTGTACAGGCTGCATTTTCCTGAGTCATGCGGCGATGAACGTCCGCTTGCGGCCAAAAGCGAACATCCCCGCCCACACACCGCCAGCGTCACACTTCATGTATTGGACAGTCGCCACTGACTGGGTGAAACCTTCTCCCATTGCCGAAACGCCCGGTAATAAGAGTTGACGTCCTCGTAACCGAGCAGATAAGCCACCTCTTTCAGTTCAAGGGTCGTATCAGCAAGCAAATGAAATCCGACTTGGCGCCGAGCCTCGTTGAGCAGTGCGCTGAACGTCGTACCCTCCGACGCTAATCGTCGTTGTAACGTTCGCTCGCTCTGCAAGAGTTCTTGGGCGAGATTCTGCAAACTTGGCCGCCCCGCCGCCAGGGCTCTTTTCAGCACTTCAATGACCTGCTCACAGAATCCTGCGGGAGCCTCAATTTCTCGCATTGCGGCAGTAAGACCGGGGGTCATCATGTGCAACACGTCCGGATTGTGTTCAAGAAACGGTAAATCGAGGTCGGCGGCGCTCACGGTCAACTCGTCACGGTCCGCGCCGTAGCGAATGGGGCAACCGAAATAAATCGAATGGGTTTCCGGGGTCGGCGTTGGCCGTCTTAAACTCAATTGGACGGGTACCAAGTGTTTGCCGGTGCCTCGTCGACCTAGTTCCAGTAACAGAGCAAATCCAGCGTCCACTGAGGCGAAAGGCGCCGGCCCCGTGCCAGAAGGCCACTGAATGGTGAATGACACATTGCCCTGACGCTCTTCGATGCAAATCTGGTCGGGACTGCATAGGCGTTTGAAGCGGGAATACCTCGCAATTGCGTCGCGCAAGTCGGCGCCATATAACGCGGCGAGGAATGCCATTTTGTGTTTCGCACTGGGCGTGTCGCGAACCATTTTTATCGCGAAGGCGGGGTCTGCAGAAAGCGCCTCGATAGCATTCCAAACCGCAAAGAGCTGGCGCGTGCTGATAACAGCGGCTTCGTTCAGGTGAATGTCATGGGGCAGTTGAGCCTGATGTTGAATCAACGCGGGATCGAGTCCCAATTGCTCTATCGACTGCCAGAATACTCTGGGCAATTTACACCGCTCGGCGCCGGTCTGAAGGTGCGACATGTCTATGCTCCGAACCGCAGGTGAGCGGCAGTGCGTAGCGAAACGCCCGCTAATGGCGCGTTCCGCAAGTATTCTGGCGTAAACCGCCCAAGGGGTTATGCAGCTTCGCTCTTAACATTGTCGTCACTAAACCGGGCCAAGAGGCGCTCACGATGACAATGACGTTCTATACCAATCCCAACTCTCGCGGGCGCATGGTGCGCTGGATGCTCGAAGAAATCGGCTGCACCTATGAAACGATCATTCTGGATTACCAGCCGACCAGCCAGGATGATCGCTGGGGCGGTGCTGCGCTGGCAGCGCCGGCGGCAGCCGACCCAGATGATCCCAGCGTTATTTTTTTTCGCGACGTGAACCCGATGGGGAAGATCCCCGCACTCGTGCATAACGGGCAAACCATAACAGAAACCGCCGCGATCTGTGCGTATCTGGCTGATGCGTTCCCCGAAGCAAACTTGGCCCCCGTTGCAGCGGAGCGGGCGTCCTACTACCGTTGGATGTTTTTCGCCGCGGGCCCCTTGGAGCAGGCGGTAACCAACCACCGCGCCGGCTTCAACCCCACGCCGGACCAGGAGTTCTTCTTTGGCTATGGGAGCTACGAGCGCACCGTGGATCAACTCGAACGCGCAGTGTCGGCTCAGCCGTTCATTGCCGGAGCGCGTTTCACCGCCGCTGACGTTTATGTTGGCTCTCACATCGGCTGGGGGTTAGGGTTGGGCACCTTGCCGCACAGCGCCGCGTTTCTTGCTTACGCCGAGAAATTAATGGGCCGCGACGCTTATAAACGTGCGGTAGCGAAGGATGCAGCGCTGGTGGGGGCAACGGGCTAATACGCGAAATGAGCCTTCACAAAGGCCGCCACGGGCCGCTTCCTACCGGTCAAGATCAGCAGAAAACGGCCAGAAGCGGACGGTCACATCAGGCAGGAACCGACCGAGAGTGAAGGGCGCGCGCCAGGAACAACAAGACTGTTCGCGCCGGCGATCGGTAGAGGCGGCTTGCCGGTTCTACTGGGGTAGCTTGGCGATCACCTTGATCTCGAAGTCAAAGCCGGACAACCAGGTCACGCCGATAACGGTCGCCGTGGGGTAGGGCGCCTCGCCCCAGTACTCGGCCGCGACTTCCCAGATGGTTTCGAATTTGGAGTCGGGGTCTATGATGAAGATCGTCGTGTCGACCACATCCTCGAAACTGCTGCCGGCCTCGGCCAGGATCGCGTTGAGATTGGTGAAGGCCAGGCGAACCTGTGCTGCGAGGTCCGGCTCGGCCGAGCCGTCCTTGCGGCTGCCGACCTGGCCGGATACGAACAGAAAGCCGTTGGCGCGAATCGCCGGCGAGTAGCGGTGGCGTTCGTACAGTTCATGGCGGTCAGCCGGGAAAATGGCATCGCGTGTGCTGGTCATTGCATGGCTCCTTCGGGGCCGTTGCGGCCCGCTGTTTACGAGGTCTCCACTGTAGAAAGAAGGACGACCTGAATAAACGGGCAACTCTGGTCATGACTGTTTGTAGAATCCAAACTATCTAAACCCGAGTGAGGCGTGAAATGGACCGTTTCGATGCAATGCAGGCCTTTGCCCGTGTGGTGGAAACCGGCAGCTTCACCAAGGCGGCAGCCACCCTGCACATGAGCAAGACCACCGTGACGCAGCTCGTTCAGCAACTGGAAGCGAGGCTGCGTGTGCGCCTGCTCAACCGCACCACGCGCAAGGTCAACGTCACCGCCGACGGCGCGGCCTACTACGAGCGCGTCGTGCGGCTGCTGGTCGATATCGACGATGCCGAGACCAGCCTGTCCAGCGCATCGATGACCCCGCGCGGGCGGCTGCGTGTGGATGTACCCAGCCCCCTGGCGCGAATGCTGCTGATACCCGCCTTGCCGGGCTTTTTCGCACGCTACCCGGAAATCCAGCTGACGGTGGGCGCGAGCGATCGCATCGTCGACATCATTGGCGAAAACGTTGACTGCGTGTTGCGTGGTGGTGAGATCACCGATCAGTTCCTGGTGGCAAGGCACGTGGGTGATTTGAAACTCGGCATCTATGCCACACCCGGCTATCTGCAGCGCTTCGGTACGCCGGCGCACCCCCGTGAGCTGGAGGAGGGCAGTCACAGTACCGTCGGCTTCCTCTGGTTTCGTACGGGCAAAACCTTGCCCTATGCGATGCAGAGGGGGGAGGAGCGCATCAACGCCCAAGGCCGCCCGCAATTGACGGTCGACGACGGCAATGCGTACCTCGCTGCCGGCCTGGCTGGGCTGGGCATGCTATGGCTCCCGCACTACATGGCCAAGCCGCACGTGGTCAGCGGCGAGTTGCTGCCGCTGTTCGAGGACTGGCACATGGCGCCAATGCCGATGTATCTGGCCTTCCCGCCGAATCGCCATGTCAGCCCCAAAGTGCGGGTATTTATCGACTGGGTAATGGAATTGATGTCCGAGCATGCGCCGGTGGGTGGTTGAAGCCGGTGCGCATCCATTTCACTCGCTCACCACCCGCAACCTTTTCACCCGATACATTTCCCCATCGGCATGGCTCAACAGCGTATCCGCATCTTCCCCATCCCCAGGGTAGAACGCCACGCCTACGCTGCAGGATGGCATCTTCACCCCGCCAAACTCCGGCCCCAGCGGCTCAGCCATGACCGCGAGTATCTGCGCCACCCTTGCGTCAACCGCATCCGGCGACTGGATATCCGTGATCAGCACCGTGAACTCATCGCCGCCCATCCGGGCCACCAGGTCGCCCTCGCGCACGCAACGCTCCAGTCGCCGTGCAATTGCGCAGAGCACGCGGTCGCCCATGGCATGGCCGTGCACGTCGTTGATGGCCTTGAAGTCATTGATGTCCAGAAACAGCAACGCCAGGGTGTGGTTGTGAGTCCGTGCGGCTTGCAAGGCGTGGTCCAGCCGGTCATTGAACAGCGAGCGGTTGGTGAGAGCCGTCAGCGGGTCATGGTGGGCGAGGAAGCGTAGCTCCTCCTCGGCCTGGGTGAGCGCGGTGACGTCCCGCGCGACGCCGATCCGCGCCCCGACTTCCTTGGACCAGAAGGCCGCCCAGAGGATGTGCACGACGCTGCCATCCTTGCGGATGTAGCGATTGCGAAAGTCGACATGGGGTTGGCCATTCATGACCCGGACAATGGAGGCGCGGGTGCGCGCCAGGTCTTCCGGGTGCATGTAGTGGGTGATCAGGGTGCCCGTCAACGCTTCGGCTGGGTAGCCGAGCAGTGCCTCACAGGCATCGCTCACGAAGACAATGACGTTGTCGCCGTCGACGACGAAGACCGTATCCAGCATCAAGTGGATCAGTTTGGGGTAGAGGGCTTGCAGGTCGACAGGCATGGGGCATCGGGCGTCCGGTTCATAGGTGCCGATCATAGCCCGATCATGAAGGGAGGCGGCGAAGGAGCCTGCACATTTTTAATGCTTTTCAGGCCCGCCGAGCCCTGATTGTTCAAAACCGCTGACGGAACGTATGATCGGGAGGGCCGACCTACAGGGTCGCCAAGCCTCACCCCCTATAAAGGACATGAGCATGCAAAAGCACTTCGGTAACTCAGGCCTGTTCAAGGCTGCTTCGTATCTCTGCAACGAAACCCTCGGCAGCGGCATCGCCAGCTGGGAGTTGAAAAATAGTGCGTTGAATACGAAGGAGTTTTTGATATGTCCAAAGAATTACTCGGAGTTTCTGCTCTAGGGTTGATGGTCGTCGGTGAGTTTTGTGCAATCTACAGCGAGGTGGTAACTGCCAAGCTGGCCCACGCAGGCGACGGGTCATGGCAGGGGTTCATCATGCCGGTGGTGGTGATGTGCTTTGCCGGGCTGTGTCTATTGGGGGCGTATTGGCTGGGGTATCGGGCGGTCGGTGACATCTGGGTGGTCACGGTGGTATCGATCACCTCGTTATTGCTGCTGGAGCCTGTGGTGATCTGGGCGCTGTTCCATGAAGTCCCCGGGCGAGGCGCATTGATCGGGTTTTGCCTGGGCGCCCTAGGCATGCTGGCCACGGTGTTGCTGTAGGTGCAGAGTCTGTCCCGGCACGGGGTCGCCGGGACAGCTCACCTGTTAATAGCAGGCAATACCTTCCCGTGCCGCAACGCCGGCGCGAAGATCAAGGCGGTAGAACGCCGCTCAACAAAAAAGCTGAGCCACCGACAGCAGGCAAATCATCTGAACAACCATCTGAGCTCGAATGGGATGTTTCATTGCCGTCACCTCATGTACAACTGCTGGTGAGCATGCCGTGGGCGATGTAGACAAAACCGCCAGGCCGTTCAAAGGTTGAGATACCACCCTGGATCGCCAACAACACACGCAGCTGTTGCGCTCAGTATAGAGCCTGAAATGAATTCTTCACGCTGGAGCCCATTCACCCGCCAGGCGGTATCGGTCTACAACTATCTCCCCCCTTCACTGCACTTTTTTTGATTTCTCCGCTCTATCTCTGTCGCAGCCCCGCCGATTCCCGCGTGGGCAGATGAACCAGATCGGGTGCCGATGGATCGCACGTTTCCTAATTTCAACCGTCGACGGATGCGCCAGCCCTTGTTGCTGGCCGCCGTGCTGATGCTCTGTGCCAGCGGTTGCAGCCAGCAACAGGGGCGGGATATCGCCAAGCAGTTCAGCAATGGCAAGCCCGATGAGTTCTTCCAGACCAGTGTCGATCGCATGGCCACGCTGGGTATGCGCGACAACCTGCAAAGCTTGTATCTGCTGATGAACAAGCTCTATCTGCGTAATCCCAGCCAGTGGCGCCAGTCGGGTTATCCGGATGCCGTCACGGCTGCGCGGGAGATTCGCCAGGCCATCGAGCAACGTCGCACGCTACCAGCCCTGGGGGAGCGTCGTGATCTGGTGGCGCTGAGTTATTCCTTGAGCCCCGAGTTCAAGGGCGACCGGGTAGGCGCGTTTATCTATGCGATTGGCAGCATGATCGTGACGGCTCACGGTGGACGCACCGAGTTCTACATCACCGATTCGATCAACCCGCAGTTCGTCAGCAATGCCGCGCGTAATATCGAGAAGGCCACCTGGCTGCTGAGCCAGCGCCAGGATGCGAATGGCGTGCTGCTGCTGTTTTCCAACGAAATATCGGAGGAGGGCAGCAACCTCAGTTTCGCGGTGGAGTTCGGCAAGATCGTGGCACGCCTTGACTTGCTGACCCAGATGCTCGATGAGCGCTACCGGCGCATCGGTCTCAACTATGCGCAGAGCTTGTTGCTGATGAATTTCCTACCGGTGCAATGATTGTTTGACGGTGGCGCGAGACCTGTCAGCCAGACCCATGAACACTTGGCCCTCTTGAAGGGTGGGTACGGGGTTTCTCTTTCTTCTGTAGGAAGTTGCCTATCTTGTCTCCCTCTGCTTGAAACACCCTGCGGTCATCAATAGCCTCGGATTTTTCCGAAAAGTAGAGGCCTCCAGCATGGGTAAGCGAAAAACGGTTTGGCCTGGTGATCGCGAAATACGTTTGCGCTTTATCCTTTTTGCCGTGATCGATGCGGCAAGTGTCCAGGGTGTTGCCTCGGAACTGTTGCTGCCAGCACACAAGCTGCTGCGTGACGCGCCGACCGAGGCGCAGTTGCTCGAGGCGTTGGACGAGATCCTGGCTCCGGATGAAATGAAAGGTTTCCGGCTGCCGCCAGGGTCGGAAGCAGAGGAACTGATGCAAGCGCTGGGCAAATACTGAGGTGGGGCACCGCGTGTTATATCGTTTATTTCCATAAGGTTGGACGAGATTCCAGGATCGAATATCCATGGCGTCGATCTGGCACGCTTAGCAGTCAGTCCGGATGCAATAGCGACGCAATGACGAACATCACATCCTGCACCACTGTTTCTTGCGCCAAGCCTGCTTCCTAACATCCATTCCTGCTGCTCCGTCGGCGTCTTGCGTCGCCGTCTGGCACCTCTAGAATCGGCCCCAGAACTGACTCATTTCCTGTCGATTACGGAGTTTCGAAGATGATGAACGCCATGCAGATGCCAATGAACACGTCCATGCCTATGATGCCGATGATGGGCATGCCGATGATGATGGCAACCATGCAGTGCGAAATGGCCGCGGACGCCATGATGTGCACCATGAAGCCGGCTGCCGGGATGGACATGGCTCAGTTCAAGACCAACGCCGAAATGATGGCGATGATGATGAACTGTGGCATGCCGATGATGATGCAGTGCGCCAACATGTCCATGATGGGCATGTCGGCTGACGCTATGGCCATGATGACAGGCATGAACATGATGCCAATGATGGGCATGCCGATGCCGATGCCGATGCCGATGATGAACTGCGTGATGGAGTGCACCCTGATGGGCGACAGCATGATCTGCAAGATGATGCCAATGCCGGGCATGAGCATGGCCATGATGGAAAACTGCTGCATGCTCATGAACAAAATGATGAACGACTGCGCCATGCCAATGATGATGAGCTGCAACGGCATGCCGATGATGTGCTGCACCTGCTGATAGGTCTCGCGCTAAAAAAAACGCCCCGATTAGTCGGGGCGTTGTGCATTTTCATCCAGGTCAATCCAGGCGTTCTGGATAGGTAATCACCAGAAACGCCACTGCTTCGCTGTCCGCCGGGTTACGGTAGCGGTGGGGCTGGTCGGCGTAGAACAAGATCGAGTCCCCGGTGGAAAGGAGGTAGCGCTCGTCGTTGACGCTCACTTCCAAAACGCCTTGGGCCACCACCAGGTTTTCCTGGATGCCAGGGCCATGGCCTTCGGAAACTTCCTCGCCCAGCGCTCGCAGGCGAATCTCGTAGAACTCGGATTGCCGAGCAGTATCGTAGGGGAACAAGGCACGGCTGATAAACGCGCCATCGGCACTCACCAGGCGCTTGCTCTGTTGCGCCGGCAGCACTTCCACTCCCTCGAAGGCGCGGTCTTCCAGGAACGCGGCGACTGACACCTTCAAGCCCTTGGCAATCTTGCACAGCACCTTGATCGACGGCACGCTGCGCCCGGATTCGATCTGCGCCAGCATCGCCCGGCTCACGCCGCAGGCGCGCGCCAAGCCATCCAGGGACAAGTGGCGTTTGCTACGCAGGCGTTGCAGGTTATGGGCGACGCACAGGCTGATCACATCGTCGTCAGGGCTGGGCTTGGGCAGGGGGGCAGGGGGTTCGGGGAGCACGTGCAGGAAATTCATCGGCCTTACGCCCGGCGAGTGTCGCTGGGCGAGGTAGCCTGGGCGGTAAACACCGCCAGCCCGGCACGCGCCGCGTACATCGCCCACATCAACTCAGCGGCTGCACGCGCCTGGCGGCGTTTACGGTGGAGCGAGAAGTCGATGACGGTGGCGGATGTCTGCATGAGGGCGGTCTCGTGGTACATGGGTAACTCAGTGGCTCCACAGTAATGCGTGACGGTTATTTCCTTAAATACTGAGTTTGCATGTCTTAATTCGATTTCGGACTTAGCGAAAATTCCGCGTCCGATGCTGTTGTGGGAAAGGTCTGGTCCGTTAACAAGGAGTGACCTGGCGGGCGTCCCTGTCTTCCCACCACGTGCCCCCCGAATTCCAAGGACTTGCCCCCATGCTGTTGCGCCAACCTCCGCTCCTGTTTGCCGCCCTGACGTTAAGCTCACTGGTGCACGCCGAAGACCTGCAATTGGCCCCGGTCGAAGTCACCAGCAGCGAAGCCAGCGCCGGCGAAGTGGCCCAGGCGCAGCTCCAGAGCGTGCCGGGCGCTACCAACTACATCGATATGAACAGCGTGCAGCAGGGGCGGGTGAGCACCAACGAAGACGTGTTCAAATACCAGCCTGGGGTGTACGCCAAGGCGGCGAATAACGAAGGGGTGAAACTCTCGATTCGTGGTTCGGGCCTGAACCGCAGCCCCGGCTCCCATGCCTCCGGTTTATATGAAATGTTCGACGGCCTGCCGCTGACTGGCCCCGGCGGCACCCCCTACGAGTTGAAAGACCCCTTGTGGCAAAGCCGTGTCGAAGTGCTGCGCGGCGCCAACGGTTTTGACCAGGGCGCACTCGCCCTCGGCGGCGCGGTCAACTACGTCACGCGCACGGGCTATGACGCACCCAAGCTGCAACTGCGCTACGAAGCGGGCAGCAAAGGCTATGCACAGCGTGAGATCAGTTCGGGCCAGGTGCTGGGAGATGCCGACTACTACATCAGCCTCACGGACTCCGAGTCCGACGGCTACCAGCGCCAGAGCGCGGCCACCGGCAAGGGTGTGGCCGCCAACTTCGGCTACCGTTTCAACCCGGACCTGGAAACCCGCTTCTATTTCCGCTACCGCGAAACCACCAACGACACCCCGGGCAAGCTCACGCGTAACCAGATCAGCCATGACCCGCGCGCGGCCAACAGCCTCAACGCTGCCCGCGATTCCAAGCGCCTGCAGCCGGGCTCCACCTGGATCGCCAACAAGACCACCCTGCAGTTGGACGACAATGCCCGTGTCGAGGTCGGACTGGCCTACCACGACTACCCGATGGACCTGCGCGAAGGCACCAACCGCCTGAAAGTCGCCTACACCGATATCAGCAGCACCCTCAACTACATCCGCCAGGACACGCTGTTCGGCCACGACAGCAAAACCACACTCGGTCTGCGCACCACCCAGGCGATGCCTAACAACGGCGCCTCGGAGTATGTGCGTACGCCCGCTGGCAACACCGCCCCTTACGCCCCCGGCACCAAGACCCGCGACTACAGCTACCTGGGCTCCGATACCGTGCTGCATATCGGCAACGACCTCGAGCTGGTCCCGGACCTGTGGCTAACCACTGGCCTGGCCGCGATCTACACCCGCCGTGAAACCCAGGTCACCTATCCCGAAGGCCAGGCGCCGCTTAGCCAGCACGACTGGGACTACGCGCCGCGCCTCGGCCTGCGCTATGACTTCACCCCGCAATTGCAGGTGTACGGCAACCTGAGTCGCTCGGTGGAGCCGCCGCACGCCTGGTCGATGATCTGGGGGTCCAACAAATACTTCCCCGCAGGCAGCGGAGCGGCCACCGGCTTACAGCGCGAAGGCGTGAGCCTGAAAAACCAGACCGCCACCACCCTCGAAATCGGCGGGCGTGGCGAAGCCTGGCTCGGCCAATGGGACCTGGCACTGTATCGCTCCGAAGTGCGCCACGAACTGCTCACCGTGGAAACCCAGGCCCAGACCTCCACCAGCAATGCCATCGTCGCCGAGTCCAACGCCAGCCCCACGGTGCACCAAGGTGTGGAGCTGGGCCTGCTCAGCCCGTTGTGGGACGGTGGCCGCAATGGCCAGGTCGCCCTGCGCCAAGCCTATACCTTCAGCGACTTCCACTACCGTGACGATGACCGCTTCGGCGACAACACCTTGCCGGGCATTCCCAAGCATTACTACCAGGCGCAGCTGCGCTACAGCCATCCGACCGGCTTCTACACCAGCCTGAACACCGAGCATTCATCAAGGGTGGCGGTGGACTACGCCAATTCCTACTACGCCGCGTCCTACACCCTGCTTGGCGCCACCTTCGGCTACGACGCGCCCAAGCAAGACTGGCAAGCCTGGGTCGACCTGCGCAACCTGACCAACCGTCGTTACGCCAATACCGTTACGCCGGGCTACGACGACAAAGGGTTGGATGTCGCGCGGTCCACACCGGCGGATGGCCGTGGCATCTACACCGGCGTGTCGTGGAGCTGGCGCTGATGTGCGCGCGGGCTTGCCTGCGAGGTGGTCATTGAGTCGATGCGGCTTTAATTGACACACCGCATCGCAGGCAGGCCAGCTCGCCTATTCGATTCGCGGTGTTTTCAGCGCAGGGGTAGGCCCTTGCTCCTGCACCGTTTTACTGGCATTGTTTGCGCAATTGGTAACATTTCCCATTTGAGATCTTTTTGCGCATGCATGACATTCCGGCCGCGCTGGGCGACTCCGTCCGGCAGCAGACCCTCACGGCGATGTACAGCGAGCACCACGGCTGGTTGCACGGCTGGCTGCGCAAGAAACTCGGCTGCTCCCAACATGCTGCCGACCTGGCCCATGACGCGTTCATCCGTGTATTGATGCTGGCCGAGCCGCAGGCGATCAAGGAGCCTCGCGCTTTCCTGGCCACCACTGCAGGTCGGCTGTTGATCGACGGCGCCCGACGCCGCCGTATCGAAAAAGCCTATATGGAAGCCCTCGCGATCCAGTGTGAAGACGCCGGCATGCCCGACCCGGCCGCGATTCACGTGGCACTGCAAGCCCTCGAACGCATCGCCGAGATGCTCGCCGGGCTGCCTGCCAAGGCCCGCGAAGCATTCCTGTTGAGTCGCCTCGATGGCCTGACCTACAGCGAAATCGCCACGTGCCTGGACGTGTCTTCCAGCACCGTCAAAAACTACATCTCCAGCGCCCTGGTGCATTGCTACCACAGCCTGCACCCGGCAGACCCGCTGGCATGAGTTCCGAACAGATCATCCAGCAGGCGGCACAGTGGCTCACGCGCCTGCACGACGAAGCCGTCACCGACGCCGACCGCCAGGCATTCAACGCCTGGCGCCAGGCCGATCCGCGCCACGCGGTGGCCATTGAGCGCATGAGTGCGGTGTGGGGCAGCCTCGATGCGTTACCGGCCAAGCCCGCGCGCATTGCCCTCAACCGTGCATTCACCCCGCGACGTCCGCGTGGCGCGCAGGTGGTGGGTTTGCTTGGCGTGGTCGTGTGCGGCTGGCTGGGTCTGCAACACTTGCCGATCTGGATGGCCGACCAGCGCACCGGCGTCGGCGAGCGCCGGCAGATCGCCCTCGAGGACGGCAGCCAGTTGCAACTCAACAGCAACTCCGCGGTGGACGTGAAGTTCGATGGCCATCAACGGGTGATCGAACTGCTGCAAGGCGAGCTCTGGGTAGACGTGGCCAAGGATGCGCAACGGCCTTTCGTGGTCCGCACCGACCAGGGTACGGCCACTGCGCTGGGCACGCGTTATCTGGTCAAGCGTGCGGCAGACGGCACCACGGTGGTCACAGTGATCGAGTCCACGGTGGCGGTCAAAGGCGACACCCGCGAGGGGGTCAAGGTAGCGGCTGGCCAGCGTTCGGTCCTCGACCATGGTCGCGCCCAACCGCCGCAAGCCATCGGCAGCAGCGACCCCGACGCCTGGACCCGTGGCCTGCTCAAGGTCAACGACCAACCCCTGAGCGAGGTACTGCAAACCCTCGCCAGCTACCGCCACGGTATGTTGCGCTTTGACCCCCAGGCCCTGCAGAACCTGCGGGTGTCCGGTGTGTTCAAGCTTGACGACACCGCGGCGGCACTGTCGTCACTGGCGGACAACCTGCCGATCCAGGTGGAGTACTTCACCGACCTGCTGGTGGTGGTCAAGCCGCGCTAGTGTTGGCGCAGACGCTTGTACAAGGTATTGCGGCTCACGCCCAGTTCCCGCGCCAGGTGGGAGATGTTGCCACCGGCGGCCTTCAAGCGCTGGTTCAGGTCAATGCTGTCATCCAGGTACTCACTGGCAGGCGGCGGTGGCGCCACTTTCAGATCCACAAAGAAATCGTCCGGCAGGTGCTCCGGGCGGATCGGTTGTTCCTCGGCCATGGCCAGTGCCACCTGCAGCACGCTGCTTACCTGGCGTAAATTCCCCGGCCATGGGTGCTGTTCGAATAGCGCCAACACTTCAGCGCTCAGGCCCGCCCATTGCGTCGGTTCACGGTGTTGCTGCCACAGTTGCTTGAACAACGCCTGCTTGTCGGTGCGCTCACGCAACGGCGGCAGTTCCAGGGTCAGGCCGCCGATGCGGTAGTACAAATCCTCACGAAAACGCCCGGCCAGCACCAGCTCGCGCAACGCGCGGTTGGTGGCCGAGATGATGCGCAAATCCACCGGGAACAACTCGCTGCTGCCCACCGGCTGCACGCAACGCTCCTGCAACACCCGGAGCAAGCGGGCCTGGGTGGGCAGCGGCATGTCACCGATCTCGTCGAGAAACAGCGTGCCCTTGTCGGCCTTTCGGATCAGGCCGATGCTGCCTTTTTGATTGGCGCCAGTGAAGGCGCCTTTTTCGTAGCCGAACAGCTCCGACTCCACCAATTCGGCGGGAATCGCCGCGCAGTTCACCGCGATGAACGCCTTCTGGCTGCGCGAACTGGCCTGGTGCAGGGCTTTGACGAACACTTCCTTGCCCACGCCGGTTTCACCGTGGATCAGCAGCGGGATGTCCTTTTCCAGCAAGCGCTCGGCCTGGCGCACGGCTTTCTCCACACGCACATCGCCGAAGTGCAAGGTCTTGAGGCCAATTGAGGCAGGCGTCGGTGGCGTCGGCTCAGTGAACACCCGCGCCTGCACCGGCATCTGCCTGGGCCGCTTCAACAGACACTGGAACCGATTGCGTCCCGCCGCCTGGAGGGAGAAGGGCAGCCCTTCCGGCTGGTTCAACAACTCCAGAAGCGACACCTTGAACAGGCTGTCGATCATCACCCGCGACAAGCTGATGCCCAGCAGGTTGTCGGCACGCCGATTGGCCGACAGCACCTGGCCGCTTTCATCAAAGATCAGCAGGCCGGCCCACTGGCTATCCAGGTTACTCAGGCCCGTGTTGAAGGTCAGTTGGAAGTGCTCGCCACGAAACAGGTTGAGGATCAGCCGGTTCTCCACGGTCTGGCTCATCATCTTGACCATGCCCAGGGTGTGGGAGGGCGGCAGGTAGCTGTCGCTGGACACGTCCAGCACCGCGATGATCTCGCGCTGGGCATCAAAGATCGGCGCCGCCGAGCCGGTCATGAAACGGTTGGCCTTGAGAAAGTGTTCATCGTGTTCAATGTGCACCGCTTGGGCACACGCCAGCGCGGTGCCAATCGCATTGGTGCCGCTGGAGCGCTCCATCCAGCTGGCACCGGGGTTGAAGCCCCTGGCCAGCTTGGGTTCGATAAAGCGCTGGGTCCCCCAACTGGTCAGCACCTGGCCCTGGTTGTCGGCCAGCATGATCAGGCAATTGGAGTTGCTGAGGATGTTTTCGTAGTAGGGCAGCACTTCCTGGTGAGTGGTCTGCACCAGCGAGTGCTGGCTCTCCAGCAATTGGCTGATGCCCTCGGCGGGGAGCTGGTCGAAGCTGGGCGTGCTCTGGTGGTCCAGGCCGAAGGCGCGGCAACGGCGCCAGGATTCCTGGATAAGGGTGTCGTGAGCCAGTGGTTCGGCCATGGGGTGACCTGCGTTTTTATTGTTATTGGGCGTGCACAATCTACCTGAAAACACCGGTGCAAAATGCGGGAGCGGGCTGGCTCGCGAATGCGCCAGGCCAGTCGGTACTCGGTCGACTGGTCCACCGCATTCGCGGGCCAGCCCGCGCCCACATTTGCCCTGTGTTGTTCATGAGAGTGTTGTTCAGAACTGTTCATTGTCAACCCCTGATCTGTTCAGTTGTTCAGTCAGATTGTTCAATCCCGAACATCGCTTTTACCGCATTTCCTTGCACATCAAACACTTGCCGTTTTGGCACGAAACTCGCTCTGACACCTGGCCAGATTCATTCCAATAATAAAAAGGTCGTGTCATGTCATTGACCCTGGAACATGTCTCCCGCGTTGTCGAAGGCCAGACCTGGATCGACGACGCCAACCTGCGTTTCGAAGCCGGCTCCTTCAACGTCCTGCTCGGCCGCACCCTGTCCGGCAAGACCAGCCTGATGCGCCTGATGGCCGGGCTGGACAAGCCCGACAGCGGCCGCATCCTGATGAACGGTGTGGATGTCACGCAAAAACCGGTGCGCCTGCGCAACGTGTCGATGGTGTATCAGCAGTTCATCAACTACCCGACCATGACCGTGTTCGAGAACATCGCCTCGCCCTTGCGCCAGGCCGGTGTATCCAACGAGCTGATCCAGAGCAAGGTGCTGGAAACCGCGAAGATGCTGCGCATCGAGAAGTTCCTGCAGCGTCATCCGCTGGAACTCTCGGGCGGCCAGCAGCAACGCACGGCCATGGCCCGCGCGCTGGTCAAGGATGCCGAACTGATCCTGTTCGATGAACCGCTGGTAAACCTGGACTACAAATTGCGCGAAGAACTGCGCCAGGAAATGCGCGAGTTGTTCGCCGCGCGCCATACCATCGCCATCTACGCTACCACCGAGCCCAACGAAGCCTTGGCCCTGGGTGGCACCACCACCATCCTGCACGAAGGCCGGGTGATCCAGAGTGGCAAGGCGGCGGAGGTTTATCACCAGCCGCAGACCGTGCTGGCCGCCGAGCTGTTTTCCGAGCCGCCCATCAACCTGATGCCGGGGCGTATCAGCGGCAATGAAGTCAGCTTCGCCAATTTCGTGCACTTCCCGCTGAACGTCGACCTGCGCCCCATCGGCGAAGGCGAGTTCCGGTTCGGCGTACGCCCCAGCCACATCAGCCTGGTGCCGAGCAACGATGACGACCTGGAGCTGGCCGTCACCGTGGAGGTCGCGGAGATCAGCGGTTCGGAAACCTTCCTGCATGTGCGCAGTGAACACTTCCTGTTGGTGTTGCACCTGCCGGGGGTGCATGAGTACGACGTCGACGCGCCGATCCGCGTGTACATCCCCACCCATAAACTGTTTGTGTTCGATGGCCAGGGCCGTTTGGTCCAGGCCCCCGGGCGCCGTGTCGCGAGGGTTGCCTGATGGCCGAGATCCATTTGCAGAACCTGGCGCATAGCTACAGCCCCACGCCCAGCGGTCCTGAGGACTACGCCATTCGGGAAATGAACCACGTCTGGGAGCAGGGTGGCGCCTACGCCTTGCTCGGGCCGTCGGGCTGCGGCAAGTCGACCTTGCTCAATATCATTTCCGGCCTGCTCAGCCCGTCCGAAGGCCAGGTGCTGTTTGACACCAAAGTGGTCAACGACCTCACCCCGGAAAAACGTAACATCGCCCAGGTGTTCCAGTTCCCGGTGGTGTACGACACCATGACGGTGTTCGACAACCTGGCGTTCCCACTGCGCAACCAAGGCATGGCCGAGGCGAAAATTCACAGCAAGGTGCAGGAAATTGCCGAAGTGCTCGACCTGCAAAACCTGCTGACCAAGAAAGCCCGCAACCTCACCGCCGACGAAAAACAGAAAGTCTCCATGGGCCGTGGCCTCGTGCGTGACGACGTGTCGGCGATCCTGTTCGATGAACCGCTGACGGTGATCGACCCGCACCTCAAGTGGAAACTGCGGCGCAAGCTCAAGCAGATCCATGAGCAGTTCAACATCACCATGGTCTACGTCACGCACGACCAGTTGGAGGCCTCGACCTTCGCCGACAAGATTGCAGTGATGTACGGCGGCCAGATCGTGCAGTTCGGCACGCCCCGCGATCTGTTCGAACGGCCCAGCCACACCTTTGTCGGCTATTTCATCGGCAGCCCTGGGATGAATCTGATCGAAGTGCAGGCCGAGGCGGGCGGGGTGCGGTTTGCCGGCACCCATCTGCCATTGTCCGAGGCCCTGCAGCAACGCATTGCCAGCACCGAGTACAAGAAGTTACAGGTCGGCATCCGCCCGGAATTCATCCACGTGTGGGACGAGTACAACCCTGATGCCCTGCAGGCCGATGTCACTCACCTCGAAGACCTCGGCACCTACAAGATCATCACCCTCAACCTCGACGGTGCGTTGCTCAAGGTGCGCCTGGCCGAAGACAAACCCGTGCCCGAAGGCAAGGCTTCCATCAGCTTCCCCGCGCAATGGCTGATGGTGTACGCCGACGACTACCTGCTGGAGGTGCTGCCATGAACAAGGTGCAGAACAACAAGGCCTGGTGGCTGGTACTGCCGGTGTTCCTGCTGGTGGCGTTCAGTGCGGTGATCCCGATGATGACGGTGGTCAATTACTCGGTGCAGGACATCTTCGACCAGTCCAGCCGCTACTTCGTGGGCGCCGACTGGTACAAGCAGGTGCTGCTCGACCCGCGCCTGCATGACTCGCTGCTGCGCCAGTTCATCTACTCGGCCTGCGTGCTGCTGATCGAAATCCCGCTGGGTATCGCCATCGCCCTGACCATGCCAACCAAGGGCCGCTGGTCGTCGCTGGTGCTGATCATCCTCGCTATTCCGCTGCTGATCCCATGGAACGTGGTAGGCACCATCTGGCA
The DNA here is from genome assembly GCF_002980075.1 of Pseudomonas sp. MYb13. Taxonomy (NCBI): domain Bacteria; kingdom Pseudomonadati; phylum Pseudomonadota; class Gammaproteobacteria; order Pseudomonadales; family Pseudomonadaceae; genus Pseudomonas; species Pseudomonas sp. MYb13. Next base: position 157,019 of record NZ_PCQI01000008.1, read on the forward strand.
GATTTTCGGGCGTGCCGACATCGGCTTGCTGGGATCGACGCTGAACGCCATGGGCATCAGCTACAACTACGCGGCCAACACGATGGACGCCTGGGTCACCGTGCTGGTGATGGACGTGTGGCACTGGACGTCGCTGGTAGCGCTGCTGTGCTACTCCGGCCTACGGGCGATTCCGGATGTGTACTACCAGGCCGCGCGGATTGATCGTGCCTCGGCGTGGGCGGTGTTCCGCCATATCCAGTTGCCGAAGATGAAAAGCGTACTGCTGATTGCGGTGATGCTGCGGTTCATGGACAGCTTCATGATCTACACCGAACCCTTCGTCCTCACGGGCGGTGGACCGGGTAACGCCACCACCTTCTTGAGCCAGACCCTGACCCAGATGGCGGTAGGCCAGTTCGACCTCGGCCCGGCTGCGGCGTTTTCCCTGGTGTATTTCCTGATCATCCTGTTGGTGTCCTGGCTGTTCTACACCGCCATGACCCACTCCGACGCCAACCGCTGAGGCCGCCAACATGAGCAAGAGAAAGCTGATACCGCTGCTGATCTACATCCTGTTCCTGCTGGTGCCGATCTACTGGCTGTTGAACATGTCCTTCAAGAGCAATACCGAAATCCTCGGTGGTCTGACGTTGTTTCCGCAGGATTTCACCCTGGCCAACTACAAGGTGATCTTCACCGACCCTAGCTGGTACACCGGTTACCTCAACTCGCTGTACTACGTGAGCCTGAACACGGTGATCTCCCTGAGCGTGGCGCTGCCGGCCGCCTATGCGTTTTCGCGCTACCGTTTCCTGGGCGACAAGCACCTGTTCTTCTGGCTGCTGACCAACCGCATGGCGCCACCGGCGGTGTTCCTGCTGCCGTTCTTCCAGCTGTATTCGTCCATCGGCCTGTTTGACACGCACATCGCCGTGGCCCTGGCCCATTGCCTGTTCAACGTGCCGTTGGCGGTGTGGATCCTGGAAGGTTTCATGTCCGGGGTGCCCAAGGAAATCGACGAAACCGCCTACATTGATGGCTACTCGTTTCCCAAGTTCTTCGTGAAGATTTTCATCCCGTTGATCGGCTCCGGCATTGGTGTGACCGCGTTTTTCTGCTTCATGTTTTCCTGGGTCGAACTGCTGCTGGCGCGCACCCTGACCTCGGTCAATGCCAAGCCCATCGCGGCGGTGATGACGCGCACGGTCTCGGCGTCGGGTATCGATTGGGGCGTGCTGGCGGCGGCGGGGGTGTTGACTATCCTTCCCGGCATGCTGGTGATCTGGTTTGTTCGCAACCACGTGGCCAAGGGCTTTGCCCTGGGCCGGGTCTGAGGAGTCGATGATGGAATGGATGGCCTGGACCACCCCTACCGCGCTGTTCTTCGGTGCCATAGCCCTGATCCTCGCGGGCATGACCACTTGGGAACTGCGCTCGCCGAGCATCCCCCGGCGTGGTTTTTTACCGATCAGCACCACCCGTGGTGATCGCTTGTTTATCGGTCTTCTCGGCAGCGCCTACCTGCATTTGCTGGTTATCGGCGTTACCGACTGGAGCATCTGGGTGGCGTCCGCGCTCTCCCTGGTATGGCTGTTGAGTGTGATGCGTTGGGGCTAGTGCCCTTATGAATAAACAACCAGGAGGTCTCTATGTTGAATAAGAACAATAAGCTGCGACATAGCATTTCATTGGCCGCCGTACTGGCCCTGAGCGGTTTGAGCGCCTCGGCCTGGGCCGATGCGTACGAAGATGCCGCGAAAAAATGGATCGGCAGCGAGTTCAAACCGTCCACCCTCACGGCTGACCAGCAGCTCGCGGAACTGAAGTGGTTTATCAAGGCTGCCGAACCGTTCCGTGGGATGAAGATCAATGTGGTGTCGGAAACCCTCACCACCCACGAGTACGAGTCCAAGGTGCTGGCCAAGGCCTTCAGTGAAATCACCGGGATCAAGCTGACCCACGACCTGCTGCAGGAAGGCGACGTGGTGGAGAAGCTGCAAACCCAGATGCAGTCCGACAAGAACATCTATGACGGCTGGGTCAACGACTCGGACCTGATCGGTACGCACTTTCGCTATGGCAAGACCGAGTCCATCACCGACCTGATGGCCAATGAAGGCAAGGATTTCACCTCGCCGACCCTGGACATCAAGGACTTCATCGGCATCTCCTTCACCACCGCGCCGGACGGCAAGATCTACCAGTTGCCCGACCAGCAGTTCGCCAACCTGTATTGGTTCCGCGCCGACTGGTTCGAGCGCCCGGAGCTGAAAGCCAAGTTCAAGGAAAAATACGGCTACGAGCTCGGCGTGCCGGTGAACTGGTCGGCCTATGAAGACATCGCCAAGTTCTTCAGCGAGGACGTCAAGGAGATCGACGGCAAGCGCATCTATGGCCACATGGACTACGGTAAAAAAGACCCGTCCCTGGGCTGGCGCTTCACCGATGCCTGGTTCTCCATGGCCGGTGGCGGCGACAAGGGCTTGCCCAACGGCTTGCCTGTGGACGAGTGGGGCATTCGCGTGGAGGACTGCCATCCGGTGGGTTCCAGCGTGACCCGGGGCGGCGACACCAACGGCCCGGCCGCGGTATTCGCTACGCAAAAATACGTGGATTGGATGAAAGCCTATGCGCCACCCGAGGCGGCGGGCATGACCTTCTCCGAGTCCGGCCCGGTGCCGTCCCAGGGCAACATCGCCCAGCAGATCTTCTGGTACACCGCGTTTACCGCAGACATGGTCAAGCCGGGCCTGCCGGTGGTGAATGCCGACGGCACGCCGAAATGGCGCATGGCGCCGTCGCCTGTCGGACCTTACTGGGAGAAAGGCATGAAGAAGGGCTATCAGGACGTAGGTTCCTGGACCTTCCTCAAGTCCACGCCCGAGAAACAGAAACTCGCAGCCTGGCTCTATGCGCAGTTCGTGACCTCGAAAACCGTGTCGCTGAAGAAAACCATCGTTGGCCTGACGCCGATTCGTGAGTCCGACATCAATTCCCAGGCCATGACCGACATGGCGCCAAAACTGGGTGGCCTGGTGGAGTTCTACCGCAGCCCGGCCCGGACCGAGTGGTCGCCGACCGGCACCAACGTGCCGGACTACCCACGCCTGGCGCAACTGTGGTGGAGCAACATCGCCGCCGCTGCCAGCGGCGAGAAAACCCCGCAACAGGCTCTCGACAACCTGGCCAAGGAGCAGGACGCGATCATGACGCGCCTGGAACGCTCCAAGGTGCAACCGGTATGCGGTCCGAAAATGAACCCCGAGCGTGACGCGCAGTACTGGTTCGACCAGCCGGGCGCGCCAAAACCGAAACTGGCGAACGAGAAGCCAAAAGGCGAAACCGTGAACTACAACGATCTGCTCAAGCAGTGGGAGGCGGCGCGCAAGTAAACACCCCCGTCATTGCTCATTGTGGCGAGCGGGGCAACCCGGCTCGCCACATGGGTTCTCCCGCCATATCCGCGCTGGCGAAAGTCCGAGCGTCGCGACCGCCGATCCGCAGCTTTCCAACCCTGATTGAATTTTCCCCGCACCCCGATGCTCTTCATTCTAGAAGCGTGTGGTTCTCAGCGCTCTTGCGGGGCCTCTTCTTCGGGAGGCCTGGTTGTATCGGACTTTGCGGAAACTGCCATCATGACGCTTCTTGCAGCGCTGTCAGGCCAGCCGGCCTCTATCACCCACTCGGCGCCCGGCCAGTACCATGGGCTGTATCAACAGCTCTATGCCGAAGTCCAGGGCGCGGAACAGGCGGCGCGGGACTTTCTGCGGGCGCAGTTGGCGCAGGTGCAGGACGCGCCCAGCGAACTGCCGCAGAGCCCCGAGCAACTGCCGGCCTGGATCGAACAGCGTTGCGCCGAGGTGGCCCAGGCCTACGCCGATTACCTGGAGCAACGCCAGCAAGGGCGGCCACGTCGCTACTTCCAGAACAAGGCCCATGCGCTGTATTTCCTGCAGCGCGTGGCCCCGACCAAACAGGTCGACGGCGCCTGGCTCAACGGTCTGCTGCGCTATTGGCAGGACCCGCGTTTCGACGGCCTGCTCACCACCTACCTCGAAGAATTGGGTGACGGTGAAGCTGCGCAGAACCATGTGGTGATCTACCGCAAATTGCTCAACGAATACGATGCCGACAGCGACGCCGGCCTCGAAGACGCGCACTACTTGCAAGGCGCGCTGCAGATGGCCCTGGGCGTGTGCGCCGAGGAATTCCTGCCGGAAATCATCGGCTACAACCTCGGCTATGAGCAGTTGCCCCTGCACCTGCTGATCACGTCGTACGAGTTGAGCGAGTTGGGTATCGACCCGTATTACTTCACCTTGCACGTGACCATCGACAACGCCAGCAGCGGCCATGCGTGCAAGGCGGCGCAGTCGGTGCTCAACCTGTTGCCGCTGGGCGAGGGCAGGGCAGACTTCTACCGTCGCGTGGCCGAGGGGTATCGCCTCAACGACCTTGGCCCGGGCACCACCGCTGTGATCAATGGTTTTCACCTGCAGGACGAGGTGGTGGCGATGCTTGAGCGCAAGCGAACATTTGGCCAGCACCTGCACTCGGACTACTGCCGCTTCGAAGGCAAGACCGTCAACCAATGGCTGGCGCAGCCGGGGCAGATCGGTGCCTTTCTCCAGGCCCTGCAAGACAAGGGCTGGATCAAGCGTCACCAGGACCCGGCCGACAGCCGTTTCTGGCAACTGATCGAGGGCGCGGGCGCGGCAATGTTCGGTGTATTCAGTGGCTACGAAAAACAGGTGTTGCACGACTGGATCGCCGGTGACTGGATCAACGGCCAGCGCGTGCCGCCCGTGCGGCCCGGACGCGGCAGCCGGTTCTCCCGCGAGCAGCATCGTCCTGCAGACCCGGACACCCAGGCGCTGGTCGAGTCGTTGTCGAACCTGCCCGATCATCAGCAGCTTCATGCACTGATCCCGTGGCTGTCAGCGCGACGCCATTGCACGCCCGCCGGGTTGTACGCAACCCGCCGCTTTATCCAACTGCGCGCGCGCTTGCGCTAAGGAATTCGCCTATGTCTGCACAACAACTCGCCGACCGCGCCCTGCTGAACCTGGGGCGGGGGTTGAAGGAGAGCGGCTACCGTTTCATCACCCCGACGCCCCTGACCCATGAACGGGTGTTTCAACGCCTGGCAACGCCATTGGCGACGGACCTGCGCGACGTGTTCGGCTGGTCGATACCCTTTGGCAACGACCTGCTGCCCGAAGCCTTTCGTGAAGAATTGCAGCAGGCCGATGTCGTCGAAAAGCACGACGCGCTGTGGCGCAGCGCGGTGCGTTGGTCGAGCCTGGACGACCTGCTGTTTGCGCATTCCGCTTACCCCACCACGCAAGCCGACGCGGTGTTTTTCGGGCCGGACAGCTACCGCTTCGCCCAGGTGATCGAAGCCCATCTGCAACAGCGTTTTGAACCGATCAAGCGCGCCGTGGACATTGGCTGCGGCGCCGGTGTGGGCGCATTGGTGATTGCCCGTGCGCGGCATGACGCGCAGGTCCTGGCGGTGGATATCAACCCGCGCGCCTTGCGCATGACGGCAGTGAATGCCGAACTGGCCGGGCTGGGCAACGTCAGCGCCTACCACAGCGACGTGCTGGCGAACGTGGAGGGCGAGTTTGACCTGATCGTCGCCAACCCGCCGTACATGAATGATGACCGCCAACGTGCCTATCGCCATGGCGGCGGGACATTGGGGGAGCAGTTGTCGGTGCGAATCGCCAGCGAATCCCTGGGGCGCCTGGCCCTGGGCGGTAGCCTGGTGCTGTACACCGGCGTGGCGATTGTCGCGGGCCAGGACCCGTTCCTGGCGGCGGTCAGGCCATTGCTCGGCAGCGATGCCTACGGCTGGACCTACCGTGAACTCGACCCCGATGTGTTTGGTGAAGAGTTGGCCAAGCCCGGCTATGAACGTGTGGAACGGATTGCCGTGGTCGCACTCACCGTCACCCGATTGCGCTGACGGCGATGCTCACCTTCGGGATCGAGGAGGCATATTTCATCACCGACCTGCACACCCGGCGTCTGGGCGTGCCCGTTTACGTCTGACGCGATCAGGCGGCTTGTGGCTGCAAGTGCAGTGCGCCGTCCACGTCCTTGACCAACTCACTGGCCACGAACAACGGCACCAGGCGCTTGTGCAACTGCGGCTCGACAAAGTCCTTCACCGTGTCGAGGGCCAGCACGCCGCTGAGCGGCAACTCGGTCTTGGAATACGACAGCCAGGCTTTCTTCAGCATCGCCAGCACGTCACTGCCCGCCGTGGAGGCGAATCGGCGGTGGGTGGGGCGGCCGTCGAAGGTGAACGTGTGCTGGAACGCATACCCGGTTTCATCGCCATGGCCGGCGGCGCAGCGCACGCAGGTGCAGGCGCCGTCACCGAACGCACTGCGCAGATAGGCGTTGAAGTCCACCACGGGTTTGAGTGACAGGCGCTTATCGACCTCGAACAGGTCCCCAGTCATTTTTTCGTCAGTGTTCAACGTCCATTTCCTCGCAGTGTTCGATAGCTTTTCAAAGCGCGGCACAATAACAGCCAGGCGCCTATTTGTGGGTAATTTGCATAACAATAGAACCCGATATTCTTTTCCCGTCTTAAAAATCGTGGCTACCCTCGCTCACCTTCTCAAAAGCGCGGCAGACCCCCATGACCCTCAAGCGTTCGTCCCTGACTCTCCTGGCGGCTTCCCTGGCTGTCGCAAGTGCCTTGCTCAGCCCGGGTGCCCAGGCCGAAGGCAAGATCAGCATCGCCCAGCAATTCGGTATCGGCTACCTGATTCTCGATGTTGTGCGCGACCAGAACCTGATCGAAAAGCACGGCAAGGAACAGGGCCTGGATATCAAGGTAGAGTGGAACAGCATTTCCGGCGCCACGGCCATGAACGAATCGTTGCTGGCCGGCGCCCTCGACGTGGTCTCCGCGGGTGTGCCGCCGATGCTGACGCTGTGGGACCGCACGAAAGGCAAGCAGAACGTCAAGGCCATCGCCTCCCTGGGGTCGATGCCCAACTACCTGCTGACCAACAACCCCAATGTGAAAACCCTCAAGGACTTCACCGAGAAAGACCGTATCGCGGTGCCTGCCGCCGGTGTGGGTTTCCAGTCGCGCACCTTGCAGATCGAGACCGCCAAGCAGTTCGGTGATGCCAACTACAAGAAGTTCGACGACATCTCCATCAGCCTGGCCCACCCGGACGCAACGGCGGCATTGATTGCCGGTGGTTCGGAGATCAATGCGCACTTCTCCAGCCCGCCATTCCAGTACCAGGAATTGCTCAATCCGAATGTGCACAAAGTGTTGAGCTCCTACGACATCCTCGGTGGCCAGGCGACGTTCAACGTGCTGTACACCACGCAGAAGTTTCATGACGAGAACCCCAGGACCTATAAGGCGTTCTATGACGCGCTGGCCGAAGCCGAGAAGATCATCAAGGCCGACAAGCCGGCCGCAGCCAAGGCCTACATCCGCGTAGAGCAGTCGAAGTTGCCATTGGACCTGGTAGAGAAGATCGTCCAGGACCCGGAGATCGACTTCACCATCGTGCCCCAGCGTACCTATATCTACGCCGAGAAATTGCAGGCGCTGGGCGTGCTCAAAAACAAGGCCGCGAGCTGGAAGGACTACTTCTTCGAAGAGGCCCACGGCGGCAACGGTAGCTGAAATCGAACACGGCTCAAAAGGTTGGAGCAGGCTTGCCTGCAGGCGATTCTGGCCTAGTCACCGACTGGTGGATGTACATCAGTCAAAAGGTGGGAGCTGGCTTGCCTGCGATAGCGGTCTGCCAGCCCAAAAAATGCTGCTGATACGCCGTCATCGCAGACCAGCCAGCGTCGTCAGGACAATCAGCGGAAGAACTCGCCCGGGGTGGCATCGAACTGCTGCCGAAACGCATTGATAAACGCCGACGTCGACTCATACCCACACCCCAGCGCCACATCCGTCACCCGCTCGCCTCGTTCCAGGGCGGGCAGGGCGGTCAACAGTCGCAAACGCTGGCGCCAGGCTCGAAACGTCAGCCCGGTATCGCTCAAGAACAACCGACTGAGTGTCTTCTCGCTCACCCCCAGCTTCTGGCTCCACTGCCCCAGGGTTGTCTGTTGCTCCGGGTGCAGGTTCAGGCTGCGATAGATCTGCCGCAAGCGCGGGTCCAGCGGCAACGGTAGCATCAGGTCCACCTGCGGCGCCGCCGCCAACTGGTCCAGCACCACCTGGGCCAGCCGGCCATCCGGCCCATCCTCGGCATATTCCACTGGCAGCTCGCTGAAGCTGCGGATCAGCTCGCGCAGCAAACTGCTCACTTCCAGCACATGACAGTGCCCGGCCGCCCATGTGGTGACGCTGCAGTCCAGGTACAGGCTGCGCATTTCGGTGTGCGGCGAGCTGTAGACCCGGTGCGGCACACCCGCCGGAATCCACACCGCACGCTGGGGCGGCGCCACGAAGCGGCCAACGCTGGTCTGGATCTCCAGCACCCCGGAAATCGCATAGGACAATTGCACCCACGGGTGGCTGTGCCGGCGGGTCAGCGCGCGGTTGGGCAGCGATTCAGTGCGCCCGTACACCGGCCGTGGCAGGCTGGAAAGCCCCGGCACACTGCGGCGGACCGTCTTGTCATGTCCTTTAGGCGGCATTTACTGGCTCATTGGCGTTAGTCGGTAACAAGCCGTTACGTTAGAGTCGCCACGACGCTCTTGGCAACCCCCGGAAGATCCTGCTTATGACTCGCCCCCGCTTTCTGCCTGACAACTTCACCCTGACGCTGATCGCCACGGTGATCCTTGCCTCCCTGCTGCCTGCCAGCGGCCAGACCGCCGTGGCCTTCGGCTGGGTCACCAACCTGGCCATCGCGCTGCTGTTTTTCCTGCACGGTGCCAAGCTGTCGCGCCAGGCCATCGTCGCCGGCGCCGGCCACTGGCGCCTGCACCTGTTGGTGTTCAGCCTGACCTTTGTGCTGTTCCCATTGCTGGGCCTGGCGCTCAAGCCGGTGCTGTCGCCGCTGATCGGCAAAGACCTGTACATGGGCATGCTGTATCTCTGCGCCTTGCCGGCCACGGTGCAATCGGCGATTGCCTTCACCTCCCTGGCGCGGGGCAATATCCCGGCGGCGATTTGCAGTGCGGCGGCGTCCAGCCTGTTCGGCATCTTCCTCACGCCACTGCTGGTGACCTTGCTGCTCAACGTGCACGGCGAGGTCGGCTCGACCGTCGACGCGATCCTGAAAATCAGCGTGCAACTGCTGCTGCCGTTCATCGCCGGGCAGATCGCCCGTCGTTGGATCGGCGAGTGGGTGGGGCGCAATAAATCCTGGCTGAAATTCGTCGACCAGGGCTCGATCCTGCTGGTGGTCTACGGCGCATTCAGCGAAGCGGTCAACGAAGGCATCTGGCACCAGATCCCAGTGTGGGAACTCGGCGGGCTGGTGGTGGCCTGCTGCGTATTGCTTGCGCTGGTGCTGGTCGCGTCCACGGTGCTGGGCAAGGCGTTTGGTTTTAACCAGGAAGACCGTATCACCATTCTGTTCTGCGGCTCGAAGAAGAGCCTGGCGACCGGTGTACCGATGGCCCAGGTGCTGTTCGCAGGCGCAAGCATGGGCGTGCTGATCCTGCCGCTGATGCTGTTTCACCAGATCCAGTTGATGGTGTGTGCGGCATTGGCACAGCGCTATGCCAAGCGGCCCGAAAGCATTGCCCAGATGATGGGGCAGGTGGATCCTTGATCTACGTCACAGCCTTTGCCGAATAGCCTCAAGTAAACGCCCGGCGGGACGACTTAGTGGGTAAGAGCCCAGTAAGGAGTGTCGCCATGAGCATTAAAGGTATTTCGGTGTTTACCAGCCTGCTGTGCCTATGGGCGGGGGCGTGCAGTGCGGCGCAAACCGTCGGGCAGGGCACGATCGAGTTCAGGGGCAGCATCGTCGAGCCGGGGTGTGCGACAAATGCGCGCAGTGGCTCGGTCATGGAACTCAAAGGCTGCGCCCAGGCCAACCGCGGCAGCCGCCTGGATGTACGCAGCATGGCGCCGCAGGCCAGTGCCAACGCCGCCCATGTGCAACTGGTGGCAGACAGCGGCAGCGGACGTTACTACGACCAGCAGTATGTGCTGGTGGACAGCGCCGGCAAGCGGATTCGGTCGGGTAACTACGTGATCACCCTGACGGCGCCGTGAACCCTGGGGCGACGATCCGCATCAACAGCGGGGCCAGAAACCTATAGAATGCTCGGCGGCGGCGCTTGTCCCGGGTGGCCGCTCGATCACCGTCAGAGTACCGCGCCGTTCAATGAGTATTTCAGCCGCAACGCCCCAAGCCAATTGGCAACCGGTCATCGCCCTCGCGTTGGCCGCCTTTGTGTTCAACACCACCGAATTCGTGCCCGTCGGCCTGCTCAGCGCCATCGGTGCCAGCTTCGACATGCCGGTGTCCAGCGTCGGGCTGATGCTCACCATCTATGCCTGGATCGTGTCCCTGACTTCGTTGCCAGTGATGCTGCTGACCCGCAACATCGAACGGCGCAAGCTGCTGATCGTGTTGTTCTGCATGTTTATCGTCAGCCATATCCTGTCCAGCGTCGCCACCAGTTTTGGCATCCTGATGCTCAGTCGCATCGGCATTGCCTTGTCCCACGCGCTGTTCTGGTCGATTACTGCCTCCCTTGCCGTGCGGCTGGCGCCGGCCGGCAAACAGGTGCAAGCCCTCGGCCTGCTGGCCACCGGTACCTCCCTGGCGATGGTCCTGGGCATCCCCTTGGGCCGCCTGCTCGGCGAAGCCATGGGGTGGCGCACCACCTTCCTGGTCATCGGCGCCTTCGCCGCCGCGCTGGTGTTCTGGCTCGCGCGGACCTTGCCCTTGCTGCCGAGCCAGAACTCCGGCTCGCTGCGCAGCCTGCCACTGCTGTTCAAGCGCCCGGCGCTGGTGGCGCTGTATGTGCTCACCGCCATGACCGTGACGGCGCAGTTCACCGCCTACAGCTACATCGAACCCTTCGTCGAAGGCGTCGCCGGCATGAGCGGCAGCGCGGTGACCCTGATCCTGCTGGTGTTCGGCGGCGCGGGCATCATCGGCTCACTGCTGTTCAGCGTGGTGCACCGTTTCAATCCGCACCTGTTCGTGGTCGGCGCGGTGTTCATGCTGGCCGCGTGCCTGGCCTTGCTGTTGCCGTTGAGCGGCGCCGAATCCTACCTGGTGGGACTGAGCATCTTCTGGGGCATGGCGATCATGGGCTTCGGCCTGGCGATGCAATCCAAGGTGCTGGTGTTGGCACCGGATGCCACCGACGTGGCGATGGCGATGTTCTCCGGCATCTACAACATCGGCATCGGCGGCGGTGCGTTGATGGGTAGTTGGGTCGGCAGCCAGTTCGGCTTCGCCTGGATCGGCGCGGCGGGCGGGTTATTGGCGGCGGTGGCGTTGATCGGGTATTGCCTGGCGATTCGCAAATTTGGGCAGGGCGTCGCGCGTGACTGAGCTGCGATCGATCGCTGTTTACTGACGGGCAACAGCGTCATCCGTTGTTGCGTGCTGGTGAGTGGTGCGTGCCTCACGTAGCCCGGCACGCCACGTTCAGCCATGGCCTTGGTGGGTACACCAGGGCGCACGGCTGGCTGAACGGCTGGGCAGGGCTATAGCGCAGCGAGGACTGCCTCGAGTTTTTCCTGGTCGCGGGCAAACTGGCGAATGCCTTCGGCCAGTTTCTCGGTGGCCATCGCGTCCTCGTTGGAGCCCCAGCGAAACTGCGCTTCGTTGAGGGTCTGGCGCGACTCGCCGGCAGCCCCCGGATTCAATTTGCGCTCCAGCACGCCCTGGTCTTCATCAAGCTTTTGCAGCAACTCCGGGCTGATGGTCAGGCGATCGCAGCCCGCCAGTTGTTCGATCTGGCTGAGGGTGCGGAAGCTGGCACCCATGACCACGGTCTTGATGGCGTTGGCCTTGTAGTAGTTGTAGATCCGCGTCACGGACTGCACGCCCGGGTCATCCCCACCGGTGTAGTCCAGGCCGGTGTTCTTGCGGTACCAGTCATAGATGCGGCCTACGAACGGCGAAATCAGGAACACCCCGGCATCGGCGCAGGCGGCGGCCTGGACGAACGAAAACAGCAGGGTCAGGTTGGTCTGGATCCCGGCCTTTTCCAAGCGCTCGGCGGTGCGGATGCCTTCCCAGGTGGAGGCCAGTTTGATCAGCACGCGGTCGCGGCCGACGCCGGCCTGGTCATACAAGGCGATCAACTGGTTGGCCTTGGCCCACAGCGCCTCTTCGTCGAAAGACAGGCGCGCATCGACTTCGGTGGAAATGCGCCCCGGAATCGCCTTGAGAATGCCGCAGCCCACTGACACCGCAAAGCGATCACAGGCCAGGTCCACATCGCCCTTGGACAGGCTCACCGCACCGCGCAGCAACTCGGCATACTCCGGGATGGCAGCGGCCTTGAGCAGCAGGGAAGGGTTGGTGGTGGCATCCACCGGGCGCAACCGGCTGATGGCTTCCAGGTCGCCGGTGTCGCAGACCACGGTGGTGAATTGCTTGAGTTGTTCGAGCTTGGACGTCATGAGCGGCGGTCTCCAGAAAAAGGTTATCGGTTGAGGGCCTGTGCGGTATCCAGATCGGTGATCAGGATGTCCAGGTAGCCGCCCTTCAGCGCGCCACGAATGGCCTGGACCTTGTTCAACCCACCGGCCAGGCCGAGCACACGGTGGATGGCGCGCAGCTTGGGCAGCGCCACCGACACGACGAATTCTTCATCCTCCTCGAGCACCGGCTTGCCCTGGGCATCGAAGTAACGCAGGCAGATATCGCCCACCGCGCCGCGTTCGGCCAGCAGGCGCAACATGTCTTCGGTGTAGTAGTTACCGCTGTTGCGCAGCAGTTGCGAAGGCTCAAGGTCGCCGATGCCGACAATCGCCAAGGTGATGCTGTCAAAGCGCTGCAGCACCTCCTTGACCTCTTCCATCTGCACGATGCGTTGCTTGCTCTCCACCGATTGCTCGATGCTTTGCGACGGCAGCAGAAACGCCGGGCAATTGAGCAGGGTCGCCAGGCGCTGGGTCAGCAAGGTGGCTTCAAACGCACCCTTGTGACCGACGCCGCCCAACAGTTGTACCACTTCCTGGGCCGCCTGCTTGCCGGGTTGCGCATGCAAATGGCCAACCATGGCGCGGATGGTGCTGCTCCACGATGAAATCCCGATATGGTCCTGGGGCGACAGGCTGGTTTCCAGGTAATGGGCGGCGGCCGAACCGATGGCCTGCTTGATGCTTTCGTCATTGCCCGGCTCGGTGGATTCCACCACGATCACCCGGCGCACGCCGTAGCGACGTTGCAGCTGGTTTTCCAGTTCCAGGTGCAGGCCCTGCAGGCGCATCACCGTGATCTTCACCACGCCTTCCTGCAGCGCCCGGCGCAGGGCGCGGCTGATAAAGGACTGGGACAGGTCCAGTTGCGCGGAAATCTCGGACTGCTTGAGCCCTTCTTCGTAATAGAGGCTCGCGATCTTGGTGATCAGGCGCTGTTCTTCGATCTGGCTCATGAAAGCCTCAGTTGTTGACACAATGGCCGTGAGGATACCAAACCCTTACGACATGATCAGGCCGCCGTCGATATTGATCGCCTGGCCGGTCAGGTAGGCCGCATCGTCCGAGGCCAGAAAGGCCACCAGGCCCGCGACATCCGAGGGTTTGCCGGCACGCCGCAGGGGGATGTTCTTGACCCATTCGGCCATCAACTCACCCTTGCCGTAGCGTTTCTCGTCGGTGCTGAGGATCTCGCCCCAGACCCGGTCGTTGTAGTCCCACATCTCGCTTTCGATGATGCCCGGGCAAAACGCATTCACCGTGATGTTATGCCGAGCCAACTCCAGCGCCAGGCTCTGGGTAATGCCGATCACGCCCATTTTGCTCGCGGCGTAGTGCGGCGTGTAGATAAAGCCTTGGCGGCCCTGGCCGGAGGACGTGTTGATCAGCCGCCCGCTGCCTTGCTTGACCATGTACTTGGCCGCCTCCCGGCAGCCGAGCCACACGCCGGTGGTGTTGACCTGCAGCACCTTGTCGAAATCGGCGCGGGGCATCTTGTCGTAGTGGTCGATGGTGATGATGCCGGCGTTCTGCACCGACACGTCGATACTGCCAAAGCGCGCGTGGCCCTCGCGGTAGAGCTTTTCGATGTCGTCTTCACGGGTGACGTCAATGGCCAGGGCTAGGGCGTCGACGCTGTATTCCTGGGCCAGTTGGTCGGCGGTGAAGGTCACGCGTTCAAGGTCATTGGACGCCAGGACCAGGTTGGCGCCTTCCTGGGCGAAGCGCTCGGCAATGCCGGCGCCGATACCACGGCAGGCGCCGGTGATCACTACAGTTTTACCGCCGAATCGTTGCGACATGACAAGGGTTCCCATGATTACCAGCAGACAAAGCCGCCATCGACCAGCAGGTCGACACCGGTGCAGAAGGACGAGGCCTGGCTGACCAGGAAAATCGCCGGGCCGACCATTTCTTCCACGCTGGCCATACGGCCCATGGGCGTGGTCTGTTCAAAGATTTTCACCTGGTCGGCGACTTCCGGGCGCGAATTCATCGGCGTGGCGGTGTAGCCGGGGCTGATGCAATTGACCCGCAAGCCCTTGTCGGCCCATTCCATCGCCAGGCTTTTGCTCAGGTGTATCACACCGGCCTTGGAGGTGTTGTAGTGCGCTTGAAGCAAGCCACGGTTGACGATGCTGCCGGACATCGAGGCGATATTGACGATGGCGCCTTTGCCCCGGGGCAACATCACTGCCGCCTGGGCCTGGCAACTGAGGAAGATGCCCGTGAGGTTGATGTCCAGGGTGGTCTGCCAGCGTTGCAGTTCCAGGTCCTCGGCCGCCTGGGCATTGGCGATGCCGGCGCAGTTGACGGCGACGCTCAATTCGCCGAGTTCCGCTTCGGTACGCGCAACGGCGGCGTCGAGGGCGCCGCGTTCGGTGACGGTGCCGCTCAAGGCCAGGGCGCGACGGCCCAGGGCCTGGATGCGTTCTACAGTGCTGCTGATACCCGGGCTGCCGGGCAGGTCAAAACACGCTACATCCGCGCCGGCTTCGGCGAGCCCGACGGCGATGGCCTGGCCGATGCCGCTGCCGGCGCCGGTGACAAAGGCTACTTGGCCCTGAAGACTAAAAAGCTGCATGAATTTCTCCCTTCTTGAAATCACGGTCGATCCCCTGTGGGCGCAGGCAAGCCAGCGCCTACATTTGATCTGTATTGTTTGTGAGTTAAGCGGTGGCCATTTCCATCACCGAAACCGGTGTGGCTTCGCCGCGCTCCAGAATCCCCATCTGCCGCCCGCGACTCATCACCATCACCCGATGGGACAGCCCGAGCACTTCATCCAGGTCCGAACTCACTACGATCACCGCCATGCCTTTGGCCGCCAGGTCGGCGATCACTTCGTAAATCGCCGCCCGCGCACCCACGTCGATGCCGCGCGTGGGCTCGTCCAGAATGAACACCTTGGGATTGCGCGCCAGCCATTTGGCAATGATCACTTTCTGCTGGTTACCGCCAGACAGACTCGAAATCCGTGACTGCGGCGCACCCTTCACGCCCAGCCGCGCCACCGCCGTGCGCGCGAATTCGCGCAGTGCGGCAGGGAACACCCACCCGCGCTGATCCAACAGGTCGGTGTTGCCGTAGATCAGGTTGTCTTCGATACGGTGTTCCACCACCACGCCTTGCTGCTTGCGGTCCTCTGGCACCAGCACCACCCCGGCCTGGATCGCCTCGAAGGGCGAGCGCAGGTGGCGAACTTCACCGTCCAGCACCATATGGCCTTGAATGTCACGCGCCGCACCGGCAATGGTGCGTACCAACTCGGTCCGCCCGGCACCGACCACACCCGCAATGCCGAACACCTCGCCGGCGCGTACGCTGAAGTCGATGCCGTGCAAGGCAAACTCGCGGCAGGCCAGGTCCTTGACCTGCAACATCACGCGGTCTTGTGGCGCTTGCAGGGTGGGGAAAATCCGCTCCAGGCTGCGCCCGACCATCTGCTCCACCAGTTCGCGCACTGGCACCTGGGCGGTGGCGTGCAGGGCGATCTGGCGTCCATCGCGCAATACCAGCACGCGGTCGGCGATGCGCGCGATTTCCTCCAGGCGATGGCTGATGTAGATAAACGACACGCCTTCGGCCTTGAGTCGTTCGACCTGCTTGAATAGCAGTTCGGTTTCTTCCCCGCCCAATGCAGCGGTGGGTTCGTCGAGGATCAACAGGCTGGCCTTGAGGGTCAGCGCCTTGGCGATTTCAACCAGTTGCTGGGCCGCCACGCTCAGGCCTTCGACCTTGCGCGACGCCGGCACCTTGAGCCCCAGGCGTTCCAACTGGATCTGCGCCTGGGCCTCCATGTACTCGCGGTCCACCCGCCCGTGACGCATGGGCAGGCGGCCGACGAAGATATTCTCGGCGATCGACAATTGCGGCAGCAGGCGGATTTCCTGGTGGATCAGGCCGATCCCGGCGCCCAGCGCAGCACCGGGTGAAGCCGGTGCGTAAGGCGCGCCGAGCCAGGTCATGCTGCCCCCGGCTTCAGGTTGCACCAGCCCGGCGATGATCGACGACAGGGTCGACTTGCCCGCACCGTTCTCGCCGAGCAGGGCCAGCACTTCACCAGGGCGAATATCCACGTTGACCTGCGACAGTACCTGCACCGGCCCATAGGCCTTGCTGATATTGCGCAGGCACAGCACCGCGTCGGCTGGGGCGGTGTCCAGGGCTGCTGCTTGCATGACGACCTCCAAGGTTTACGGGTGCTGCTGCAGGAACGGCGCGACGTTTTCTTTGGTGGTCAGCACGGTGGGCAACAGTTGCTCCTTGGGCACGGCCTTGCCGGCTTTCAGGTCGATGGCCGACGCCACGGCCAGGCGGCCCATCTTTTGGGTCTGCTGGGTCATGGTCGCATTCAACACGCCACTTTCCACGGCCTTGAGCCCGGCGACGTCACCGTCAAAACCCACCACTACGACTTTGTGATCGAGGTTGCCGACCTTCACCGCCTGGGCGGCCCCCAAGGCCATGGCATCGGCACGGCCGAAGAACACGGTGATGTTCGGGTCACGCTGGAGCAGGTCCTGGGCTACGGCGAAGCCTTTGTCCTGGGCCCATTCGGCGGGTTGCTGGGCGACGACCTTAAGGTCCGGGAAGGCTTTCAAGCCTTCCTCGAACCCCTTGGCGCGATCATTTTCGGGGGTGGTGCCGAGCTGGCCTTGCAGGATCGCGATGCGGCCCTTGCCGTCGGTGAGCTTGCCCACGTACTCGGCGAGGGTCTTGGCCCCGGCCACGCTGTCGCTGGCGATAAAGGTATCGCCCGGCGCGTCGGGTGCGTTGCGGTCGACGGCGATCACCGGGATACCGGCGGCTTTCGCTGCCTTGACCGGCACCCCGGCTGCGGTGGCACCGGCCGGGATGTAGATCAGCACATCGATCTGGCGGGTAATCAGGTCTTCAATCTGGCTGACCTGGGTGGAGGAGTTGCCCTGCGCATCCACGGTGATCACCTTGATGCCCTTGGCCTTGCCCTCGGCTTCCACCGATTGCTTGATCTGGTTGAAGAAGTCGGCCTGCAGGTTGGCCACGGCCAGGCCGATGGTCAAATCCTTGGCCCAGGTGGTGCCGGCAGCGGTAAGGGTGGCGGCCGCGAGGGCGGTGGCCAATAGCAGTTTCTTGGGGCTGAACATGTCGGTGACTCCTGGTTTTATTGTTGGAGGGTGTCAACTGTCGAACAGGTTTAACGGGCAGTGCTGGAACGGCGTCGCAGGGTGTCGATGGTCACGGCGAGGGCGATGACCACGCCGATCACCACTTGTTGAATGAAGGGCGAAACACCCAGCAGGTTCAGGCCATTGCGCAGTACGCCAATGATCAGCACCCCCACCAGGGTGCCGCCGATGCTGCCGACGCCGCCGCTGAGGCTGGCGCCGCCAATCACCACGGCGGCGATGGCGTCCAGTTCCAGGCTCAGACCGGCGCTGGGTTGGGAAGAGTCCAGGCGTGCCGCCAGGGTCACGGCGGCAATACCGGCCAGCGCACCACTGATGGCGTACACCCACAGCGTGATTGCGCGCACCTTGATGCCGGACAGGCGCGCCACTTCGGGGCTGCCGCCCATGGCATACAGGTTACGGCCGCCGGCCCGAAAGCGCAGGAACACCCAGGCCACCACGAGCATCACCAGGAACAGCCCGACCGTTGCCGAGAGGAAGCCGAAGTGACGCACCGTGGCCAGGCTGGTGAACCAGTCCGGGTAACCGACGATCTGCCGGCCTTCGGTGAGGATGTTCGCGAGGCCACGGGCCACCGACATCATGGTCAGCGTGGCAATGAAGGGCGGTAGCTTGGCATAGGTGATCAACCCGCCCGACACCAGCCCGGCAAGCATGCCGCTGGCAATCGAGATCGGAATCGCCAAGCCCAGTGGCACCGCCTGGTCCTGGTAAAGCCAGCCGAGCATCATCATCGAGAAGGCCAGTACCGACCCCACCGACAGGTCGATGCCGCCGATCACGATCACCGCTGTCATGCCAATCGCCAGGATGCCCAGCACCGTGACCTGATCAAGAATGTTCAGGCCATTGCGCAACGAGAAGAAGAATTCGGAACTGAAGGAGAAGACCAGCACCAGCAGCACCAGGCCAATCAGCGGGCCGCCGATGTTGCTGGGGAGCAGTTTTACTAACCGCGGGCGGTGGGGCGGCTTGAGTTCGGCCGGGTGCTGGACAATAGCTTTGGCGTCCACAGTGTTCTCCTGATTTATTTTTTTTGGAGTGCCTTCAAGCGCTTTGAATATTTATGCGTGCTTGACTGTTAATTCAGATTCCAGTGGCACCGTGGCAAAGTCAAGCGCTTAATTTTTCCAGTATGCCTCCAGGTCACCGCGTTCGCTCGTCGAGAAGCCTCGGAATAGATAGGCGCGAGTAAGATTTCGGCCGTTTGTCCGAGGGGTGTTTCCAGGTTTTATTTCACTTTTCCGTCGGTCACTCCCTTGACCTGTCGAGCGTTCGGCGTCTAAATAGAAATATATTGTCACTGCTGAATAAATATTCAAATACAGCTTTGCACACTTTTACCCCGCGTGGTCAGCCTCAAAGGAGCCGCTGCATGAATGCCTTCCAGTACGACGCCCACCAGATCAAAGAACAGGCCCGCCTGATCCGACGCCACGTCATCCGCCTGAATGCCGACTCACCGGCCGGCGGCCACACGGGGGCCGATCTCTCGGAAACCGATATTCTCGCGACCCTGTATTTCCGCATTCTCGATACCGGGCCGGAACGCACCGAAGACCCTGAACGCGATATCTATATCCAGAGCAAGGGCCACGGTGTCGGCGGCTTGTATTGCTGCTTGGCGCAGGCGGGCTACATTCCCCTCGACTGGCTGCCCACCTATCAGCACTTCAACTCTCACTTGCCGGGCCACCCGGTGCGGCAGAAAACTCCCGGCATCGAACTGAACACCGGCGCCCTCGGCCACGGCTTGCCGGTGGCGGTGGGGCTGGCGCTGGCGGCGAAGATGTCCGGCAGCAAAAAACGCATCTACGTGCTGACCGGCGACGGTGAACTGGCTGAAGGTTCCAACTGGGAAGCGGCCATGGCTGCCGCCAAGTACGGCCTGGATAACCTGTTTGTGATCGTCGACAAGAACAAGCTGCAGCTGGCGGGGTTGACGGCCGAGATCATGCCGCTAGACCCGCTGGACGAAAAATGGGCGGCTTTCGGCTTTCGCGTCAGCGAGTGCGACGGCAACGACGCGGGCCAGTTGATCGAAGCATTGGAAAGCATGCAGGCCAAGACCGGCGCGCCCCAAGTGCTGATCGCCCACACCATCAAAGGCAAGGGCGTGTCGTTTATCGAAGCCCGTCCCGAATGGCACCACCGCGTGCCCAAGGGTGATGAAATCAACGCGGCACTGGAGGAGTTGAGTCATGGCGAGTGAACATCTGGCGAGCGTCATGGTGGAGGCCTTTATTGCCGCAGTCGATGCCGGCCTGGACGTGGTGCCGGTGGTCAGTGACTCCACTTCCACGGCCAAGATCGGGCCGTTTGTGCAGCGCTTTCCCGAGCGGCTTATCAATGTCGGCATTGCCGAACAGTCGCTGGTCAGCGTCGCGGCGGGCCTGGCCCTCGGCGGTAAGATCGCTGCGACCTGCAACGCGGCACCGTTCCTGATTTCGCGGGCCAATGAGCAGATCAAAGTCGACGTTTGCTACAACCAGGCCAACGTCAAAATGTTCGGCCTGAATGCGGGCACCAGTTATGGACCGTTGGCCAGCACGCACCACAGCCTTGACGATATTTCGGTGATGCGCGGTTTTGGCAACGTGCAGATTTTTGCCCCGGCCGACGCGATCGAGTGCCGGCAGATCGTTGATTACGCGCTGCGCTACCAGGGCCCGGTGTACATCCGTCTCGACGGCAAGGCGTTGCCGGATGTGCACGCGGGCGACTACCAATTCGTACCGGGGCAGGTGGATATCCTGCGCCAGGGCGCGGATGTGAGTATCGTCGCCCTGGGCTCGGTGGTGCACGAAGCGGTGGACGCGGCACGGGTGCTGGCGGAACAGGGGATCCAGGCACAGGTGATCAACCTGTCGTCAATCCGGCCGTTACAGCGTGACGCGTTGCTCAGCGCCCTGAGTGGCACGCGCGCGGTCATCACCGTGGAGGAGCACAACATCAATGGGGGCGTCGGTAGCCTGGTGGCCGAAGTACTCGCCGAAGCCGGGCTGGGGATTGCCTTGGTCCGCCTGGGTATCGGCGATGGCGAATATGCCGCCGCCGGCGCCCGCGAACCGACCCGCGCCTTGCATAACATCGACGCGGCTGGGATTGTGGCGGCTGCCACTCGGTTGCGGTGAATGCGATGACCAACGACACTCCGCTGATACTGGCGATAGATGAAGGCACCAGCAACGCCAAGGCGGTGCTGGTCAACGAACGCGGGCAGGTGATTGCCCGGGGCTCGCGGGCGCTGAGCATCCATCATCCGCAGCCTGGGTTTTCCGAACAGGACCCGCTGCTGATCTGGCACAGCACCCTGGCCGCCATTGAGGAGTGCCTGGCCCAGGTCGATCGGCCTGTCACCGCCCTGGCTATCAGCAACCAGCGTGAATCGGTGGTGGCCTGGGACCGTCGTACCGGCGAAGCCCTGTCGCCGTGCATCAGTTGGCAATGCCGGCGCTCCACCGCGCTATGTGCCCAATTGCATGAGCAGGGTCATGAGGCATTGATTCTGGAAA
Organism: Pseudomonas sp. MYb13; assembly: GCF_002980075.1. Classification (NCBI taxonomy): domain Bacteria; kingdom Pseudomonadati; phylum Pseudomonadota; class Gammaproteobacteria; order Pseudomonadales; family Pseudomonadaceae; genus Pseudomonas; species Pseudomonas sp. MYb13. Next base: position 178,261 of record NZ_PCQI01000008.1, read on the forward strand.
AGACCGGGTTGGCGTTGGACCCGATGTTTTCGGCAGGCAAGTTTCGCTGGATTCTCGACCACCTTGAGGACGGCCACGCGCGGGCTGCCGCCGGCGATATCTGCCTGGGCACGGTGGACAGCTGGCTGCTGTGGAAACTCAGCGGCGGCCAAGTGTTCGCCACTGACTTCTCCAACGCGGCGCGTACTCAACTGTTCAACCTGCACACCTGTGCCTGGGACCCAGCGCTGTTGGCGCTGTTCAAGATTCCGTTGGTCGCATTGGCCCCGATCCAGCCGAGCGCCGGCTTTTTTGCTGAAACCGTCGCGGTGGGTGGTTTGCCCGCGGGTATCCCGGTGATGTCGATGATCGGCGACTCCCACGCTGCGCTGTATGGGCAGGGCGGGTTTGCGCCGGGGCTGGTGAAGGCGACGCTTGGCACCGGTTCGTCCTTGATGACGCCCATGAGCGGGCCGATTGCGTCGACCCACGGGCTGTCCACCACACTGGCCTGGCATGACGGCGGTCAACCCACTTTCGGTATGGAAGGCAATATCGTCCACACCGGCGCCGCCGTACAGTGGGCCTCGCGCCTGGTGGCGGGTGAATCCCTGGATGCCCTCACCGAGCAAGCCGCGCAACTGCCGGACAACGGCGGCGTATATTTTGTGCCCGCGCTGTCCGGGCTGGGCGCGCCGCACTGGCAGGCCGATGCACGTGGCTTGATCTGCGGGCTGACCGAAGCCACCTCCGGCGCCCATATCCTGCGGGCCTCGCTGGAGTCCATCGGTTATCAGATCCGGGATGTATTCGAAGCCATGCAGCAGGACATCGGCAGCCCATTAAAAGAGCTATGGGTGGACGGCGGCGCGACGCGCAACCGTTGGCTGATGCAGTTCCTGGCCAACCTGCTGCAACGCCCGGTGGTGCGCAGCCTGTCGCCCGAAGTCTCGGCGCTGGGCGCGGCGCACCTTGCGGGGCGGGCGTTGGGGGTGTGGTCCAGTGATGACGCGCTGGGGCAGTTGGAGCGTCAGCGGGAGCGGTTCGAGCCGCAGGATGACCCTGCGATGGCTGGGCGATATTCGGCGTGGAAAAAGGCTTTGGCCCGGGCACTGTTGTGAACGGGATGCACAGGTGCTGGTACGGCGCTGGGCTTGTGGCGAGATGTAACGGATCCCCCGCGATCCAAACATGTGGGAGCGGGCTTGCCCGCGAAAGCGGCCCGACAGCCAACCACTATCTGCCTGTCACCCCACGACCCAACTGTGGGAGCGGGCTTGCTCGCGAAGACGGCCCGACAGCCAACCACCATCTAACTGTCACCCCACGATCCAACTGTGGGAGCGGGCTTGCCCGCGAAGGCGGCCTGACAGCCGACCTGGATGTTGGATCAGACCGGGTACATATCCGTTATTTAGGTAACGGCCACCCTGGGTTCCGCTCTTACAGCGGCTCACTTTTGAACAGCGCAAAAGTAAGCAAAACGCTCTTGCCCCAACACTCGGCACCTCGCTCACGCTCGGTGTGCCCGTAATCCGACAGGGATTTGGGGGGCCGCCGCCACGCGCCCTCCATGGCGCGGGGCGGCTAAACCGGCATCCCTGCCGGTTTACCCCCCAAATCCCTGTCGAATTCCGGCCAGCGTGTTTGATGGGGCGGCTCAGATCAGAAGCACGATCAAAGGCAAGATCAAGAGCGGCTCGCTTCGCATCGTGGGTGGGGGGAGGGGCCTGTATGCCACCTTTCGCAGGTGGCGAGTGGTTCCTGTTGTGTCCTCAAGGCTTCCAGGTCTGCACATCCTGGGCGTCCACGGCCTTGGGTAACAACCCTGCCTTGAAGAAGGCATCGGCAATCTTTTGCTGTTCGCCCAATTGATCGATCGTTACCGGCTGCACCTGATAACTGCGGTGCGCATTGGCCGCTTCAACGGTCGCCACATCGAGGTTGCCCCACAGCGGGCCGAGCACGCTTGCTGCGTCCTGTGGGTGGGTTTTTACCCATCGGCCGGCCTTTTCCAACTGTTCATACACCACCTTCAACACCTCCGGGTGCGCCTTGGCGTAGGGCGTGCCGGTGAGGTAGTAGCGCTTGTAGCTGGCCAGCCCGGCGCCATCCGCCAGGGTGCGCGTGGGCAGTTGGCGTTGCACCCTGGTGAGGAAGGGTTCCCAGGTGACCCAAGCATCCACCTTGTTGTTCTCGAACGCTGCGCGGCCATCGGCGGGCGACAGGTAGGCGGGCTCGATATCCGAAAAGGCCAGGCCCGCCTTGGCCAGTGCGGCAATCAGCAAGTAGTGCGTGCCGGCCGCCTTGGTGACTGCGATCTTCTTGCCCTTGAGGTCCGCCAATTGCTGGATCGGCGAGTCCTTGCGCACCACGATGGCCTGGGCTGAAGGCGAGGGCGCCTCCTGGGCGAAGTAGGTGAGTTTGGCCTGGGCCGCCTGGGCGAAGATCGGCACGGTGTCGGCCACGTCGGCGCTGATGTCGACGTTGCCCACGTTCAACGCCTCCAGCAGCGGCAGGCCGCTGGGGAACTCGTGCCAGCTCACGTCGATGTTGTCGGCCTTGAGGGCTTTTTCCAGGGTGCCCTGGGTTTTCAGCAGGGTGATCAGGGTCGAGGATTTCTGGTAACCGATGCGCACGGTTTCTTGGGCGTCGGCGCTGACGGCGACAGAAAAGGCCAGCAACCCGAGTACGGCGGCGAGGGGACGACGAATGGACATGGCGTGCTCGATATCTAACGAAATAATCCCGAGCTTAAAGTTCAAAAAAATATTCGTTAAATACTCTTTCGGTCTTAGCTTAGGGCGCTTTTTCGCGGATCCGATGAATTGGGCATAACGATAGAATTATAGGGTTCTTTCATATTTTGCCGTCATTAATATAATCGAGTTGACGCTGCTGAGCGGCCTTACGCGGTTTTTTGGCATAGGCAGCCGTCTTTCCCACACCCACGCCAAGGCCCTTCATGACGTTCAAGACACTTATCGTCGCCGCCAGTCTATTGTTCGCCGCAGCGGCGGCCCATGCCGAGCAAACCCTGGATATCAGCTATCAGCGTTCTTCGACCCTTTGGATCCTGCTCAAGCAAAATGGCCAGTTGGAGCAGCGCCTCAAGCCCCTCGGTTTCACAGTGAACTGGCACGAATTCAGCACCGGCCTGCTCAGCTCGTTGAACGCCGGTAGCGTCGACCTGCATGCGGATGTGGCGGACGCGTTCGCGCTGTTCACCCAGGCCGCCGATGCACCGTTGACCTATTACGCCCAGGAAAACTCATCGCCGGGCGCCCAGGCAATCATCGTCCAGGACCCATCACCGATCCACAGCATCGCCGACCTCAAGGGCAAGACCGTCGCCGTGTCCAAGGGCTCGGGCAGCAACTACCTGCTGATCCGCGCGCTGAAAAAGGCTGGGTTGACCCTGGCGGATATCACCCCGCGTTACCTGGAAGCACCGGACGGCGGTGCGGCCTTCGCCAATGGCAGTGTCGATGCCTGGGTGATCTGGGACCCGTTCCTCGCCAGCCAAGAACTGGATCACCACGTACGGGTGATCGCCGACGGCAAGGACGGCCTGGCCGACTACAACCGTTTCTACCTGGCAACGACGAAGTTCGCCAAGGCCCACCCAGACGTGTTGCAGGTGACCTTTGACACCCTGCGCGAAACCGGTCATTGGGTGAAGGCCCATCCCAAGGAGGCCGCCGACATCCTCGGCCCGCTGTGGGGCAATATTGCCCCGGCCACGGTGGAGCGCGCCAATAGCCGCCGCAGCTACGACATCATCCCGGTCAAGCTGGAAAACCTCGCCGAGCAACAGCGCATCGCCGACACCTACCACGCCGCCAAGCTGATCCCCAAGGCGTTGAAGATCAACGACATCACCGTATGGACACCCAAGCCATGAGCCGCCAAATCCATTTATCCGCGTTCTTGTTGAGTGGGCCAGTGGTGCACAGCCATGCGGTGTGGCGCCACCCGGAAACCGTCGGCAACTACCTCGACCCCGAGTACTACGCACGCGTGGCCAAGGTGGTGGAGGAGGGGTTGTTCGACTTCCTGTTCTTCGCCGACCGCCTGGCCGTGGGCGATCAAATGGGCGGCTCCCGCGAGTTCGCCTTGCGCTACGGCGCTCAGGACGCTACGCGCCTGGACCCGTTGCCGATCCTGTCTTACCTGGTCGGTAAAACCAGCAAGCTGGGCCTGGGCGCGACACGTTCCACCACCTACTACGAACCGGCGCACATCGCCCGTGAATTCGCCACCCTCGATCACCTGTCCAAGGGCCGCGCGGCGTGGAATATCGTCACCTCGATGAACGACAGCGAAGGGCGTCTGTTTGGCAAGGACAAGCACCTGGAACACGATCTGCGCTACGACCGCGCCGATGAGTTTGTCGAAGTCGCGTTGAAGCTCTGGAACAGCTGGGGCAAGGACGCGCTGAAGCTGGATCGGCAAAGCGGTGTGCTGGCGGACCCCGAGCTGATCCGTTCGGTGCAGCATCAGGGTGAGTGGTTCAAGGTTGAAGGCCCGTTGAATATTCCGCGCACGCCCCAGGGCCGGCCGGTGCTGATCCAGGCCGGATCTTCCGGACGTGGCCGGCGCTTTGGCGCGCGTTGGGCCGAGGCGATCTTCACCATTCACCCGCATTTGGCGGCCATGCGCGCGTTCCGTGACGACGTGCGCGCCCAGGTGGTGCAGCAAGGTCGCGAGGCCGATAGCTGCAAAGTGCTGACGGCGGTGATGCCGTTCATTGGCGGCAGCGAAGCCGAGGCCCGGGCCAAGCGCGATCAGCACAACGCGCTGGCACGCCCAGAGTTGGGGCTGGTGACATTGGCCTCGCAGTTGAATGTGGACCTGTCGCCATTCCCGCTAAGCGCGACATTGGCCGAGATCGCCCAGTCCCCATTGATCCACCCGGCTGCAGCTGAAAAGCTCTTGATGCAGGGCCCCGAAACCACCCTGGAAGCACTCGGGCGGATCTTCGCCAGCAGCGTGCGAGTGCCGCAATTGGTCGGTACCGGGGCGCAGGTGGCCGACCAGTTGGCCGAGCTGTTCGAACAGGGTGGTTGCGATGGGTTTGTGATTTCTCCGGGGTACTTGCCGGGCTCATTCACGGAGTTTGTCGAGAGCGTGATTCCGCATTTGCAGCGCAAGGGGTTGTTCCGCAGGGCGTACGAAGGGTCGACGCTGCGCGAGCACCTGGGCCTGTCCGAACTCTTGGGCTGAACGCGCTCGATGTGGGCACCGGCTTGCCTGCGAAGGCGATCTAAACGCACTCAAGCCTGCTGCTCCCCGCGTAACTGAACACTCATTTCATCACAGCTGTGCGCCCAATCGCTGAGCCACTGCGGCAGCGGTGGCGATGTTTCATCCAGGCCCAGCTCGCGCACAAAATCGCTCGGCGGCAGGGTGCCCTTGGCCGAGCGGAACAGTCCGCGCATCACCACCACGCCGACCACCCGGCCGTTGCTGAAAAAGCGGTGCTCCATCAGGCTCCACTTAGGGTCCCAGCCGAGCATGCGGGTGTGCACCTCGAAGACTTCAAACAGCTTCAACTCCCGGCGGAACTTGCCCCAGGTGTCGCCCACGATCGGCAGCGCCTTGTTGCGCAGTGCCACGCGAAAGGCGCCGGTGCGCAACACAAAATCCATGCGTGCAACGTCCGCCAGGGAAAAATAGCGGCCATTGGTAACATGCCGGTTGATATCCAGGTCCAGCGGCCAGACGCGCATGCGCACCACGGTGGTGGCCAGGCCGTGCACGGGTTTGCGCCAGGGGCGTCGGGACAGCATGAAGAGCAAGCGAAACCAGAGATTCATAAAGACGCCAGACAGTTGATCAGTGGCAGCACTGTAGAGGCGTGGAATCGGCTAAGGTAGGTGCACAAATGACTTATTACATGCGAAAAGCGCAACCGGATTCCCGTCATGCACATCACTTTGCTCCTGGCCGATCGCTGCTCCGCCGCCAGTGCCACCATGGCCCTGGAGATGCTCAGCGCCGCCAACCTGTTTGCCGACAGCTCGCCCTTCGACGTAGCGGTTGCCTCCCTGGATGGCCAGGCCGTGGATGCCTGGGGCGGCCAGCGTTTGCAGGTGGACTGCTCGATAGCGCAGATCGCGCGTACCGACCTGGTACTGGTTCCAGGGTTTCTGTTCACCTTGAAGGAAGCGCTGCCGACGTTTCCGGCCTATGCCGCCTGGTTGCGCGACCAACACGCAAGCGGTGCGGTATTGGCGTCGATGTGCACGGCGGCCTTTCTGTTGGCTGAATCGGGTGTGTTGCTGGGCCTGCGCGCCACGACCCACTGGGCACTGGCGGAGCTGTTTCGTCGACGCTACGCGGACGTGAACCTGGATGACACGCAGATCCTCTGCGAAGAGAACCGCGTGATCACCAGCGGCGGCGCCAGTGCAGCGATGGACCTGATGCTGCACCTGATCCGCCGTTTCGGCTCGCCGGAGCTGGCCCACACCTGCGGTAAATACCTGCTGATCGATAATGTGCGCAGCGAGCAATCGGTGTATGCCATGTGGTCGCTGCCCAAAAGCCATGGTGACAGCGAGATCTTGCGCGTGCAGTACTGGCTGGAGCAGCACTTTGCTGAGCCGTTGGTCATCGACGACGTGGCTCGACGTTTCGGTTTCGGCGTGCGCAATTTCAAGCGGCGCTTCAAGGAGGCCACTGGTTACACACCGATTGCTTACCTGCAAACCCTGCGCCTGGAGCGGGCCAAGCAAATGCTGGAGTCGACCCGCATGACCCTGGAAAGCATCACCTACGCGGTCGGCTATGAAGACAGCAACTCGTTTCGCCGGCTGTTCCAGCAACGGGTGGGCCTGTTGCCGGCGGCGTATCGCAAGAAATTCCTTGTCCGTCCGGCCTGATCCAGCGATGTCACCGGCAACAGATCAGCAAGGCGGTGCTAGGGGCGGACCGCGACCTGCATTAACCCCAAACCACAGGCGAAAAAAAACCGGCTGATCAGGCCGGTTTGGGGTTCCCGCCAGCAGCGCGGGATTATGCGTTGTTGCCTTGCAGGCGATCAGCACCGCCTTCAGCCAGGCCACGTTCTTGCAGGCGATCAGCACCACCTTCAGCCAGGCCACGTTCTTGCAGGCGATCAGCACCGCCTTCAGCCAGGCCGCGTTCTTGCAGGCGATCAGCACCGCCCTCAGCCAGGCCGCGTTCTTGCAAACGATCGGCACCGCCTTCGGCTACACGACGTTCCAGCAGGCGGTCCGAGCCGTTTTCGGCAACACGGTTACCTTGCAGCCGGTCGGAACCGCCCTCGGCAACACGACTTTCGATCAGGCGATCCGAACCGCCTTCAGCCACGACAGGATGAGCGAATGCGTTTGCAGCGAGTACCGAGAAAGCGAGGCTAAGCAAGATTTGGCGTTTCATGAGAGTGTGCTCCGAGTGTTTTAGTTGGGTGTTGCCGGGTATGGGTTTGATGTTACGCGTTGCATTTTTTAAGAGAACTTCATTGGAATGATGGTGACTATCGACGCCAGCGATGGCTCGTCCTGGCGAGCCATCACAGGGCCGGTCATGGCATCTGCGGCAGTTCCTGCGGGCGCAGGTCGAACACCAGCACCTCGGCGTCGTCGCCGTGGCTCAAGCGGATCTGCCGCTCCTCACGGACCCGGGCGCCGTCGCCTTCCTGCAAGCGCTGGCCATTGACTTCAACACTGCCCCGGGCCACATGGATGTACACATGGCGCTCCGGTGGCAGGTCCAGGGTCGCGGCCTCGTCACCGTCGAAGAGCCCAGCATACACTCGTGCGTCCTGACGCACGCTGAGGGAGCCGTCGTTGCCGTCTGGCGAAATGATCAACTGCAAGCGCCCACGTTTCTGCGCGTCGCTGAAGTGCTCCTGCTGATAACGTGGCTCGGCACCCGCCACGGCGGGCACGATCCAGATCTGCAGGAAGTGCACGCCACGGGCCTGGCTGTGGTTGAACTCGCTGTGGGCCACGCCGCTGCCGGCGCTCATCAGTTGCACATCGCCAGGGCGGATCACCGAACCGGTGCCCAGGGTGTCCTTGTGTTCCAGGGCGCCTTCCAGCACATAGGAGAAGATCTCCATGTCGCGGTGCGGGTGCTGGCCGAAGCCTTTGCCGGCCGCCACGCGGTCATCGTTGATCACCAGCAGGTCGGAAAAACCCTGTTCATTCGGGTTCCAGTAGTTGGCGAACGAGAAGGTGTGGAACGACTTCAACCAACCGTGATTGGCGGCGCCGCGTTCGGAAGCTTTGCGAAGGGTCAGCATGGTCTTGTCCTCAAGTGGGAGCGGGCTGCGATATGCAGGGCTCCGGCGTTGAGAAGAAGGTTAATGGTTACTGTGAAATTCATTAAGAGGCTAAAAATTGAATAACTGTCTCCTTTAAGTTGACAGTTGCAAGCGTGGCATAATGCCCGCCGCCTTCCTTTCCGATGGACCTGACCTGATATGAAAACCGTGGCCATGGCGCTGTTTCCGGACTTCCTGCTGCTCGACATGGCCGGGCCGCTCGAAGTGTTCTCCATCGCCAATCGCTACCTGCCGGTGGCGCAGCACTACCAGATCCTCACCATCGGTACCGAGCCCGGGCCGTTGCGCGCCTCCAATGGCGTGGTGGTGCAGGCCGACCTGTTGCTGGACCAGGCTCAGGACAGCTACGACTTGCTGCTGGTACCCGGTGGTCCCGGTGCCTATAACGAATGCCACCCTGCCTTGTTGTCCTGGCTCCAGGTGGCCACCCCAAGGGCGCGGCGCTTTGGTTCTATCTGCACCGGGGCCTTTGTACTGGGGCATGCCGGCCTGCTGGACGGTCATCGCGTGACCACCCACTGGCACTACACCGAACGGCTGATCAAGGCATTCCCCCAGGCGAGGGTCGAAACTGATCGTATCTATCTGCAGGACGGGCGGCTGATCACGTCGGGTGGGGTCACCGCGGGTATCGACCTGGCGCTGTCGGTGGTGGCTCAGGACCATGGCAAGCAGGTTGCGGTGGAAGTGGCCAAGGTGCTGCTGGTGGTGATGAAACGCCAGGGTGGGCAGGCCCAGTTCAGCCCGATGACGGCGGCGGTAGCGCCCCAGGAAACCGCGATTACTCGCGTGCAAAACCATGTGCTGGAGCATCTGGACCAACCTTTCACCATCGAGTCCATGGCCGCGATGGCCGGCATGAGCGCGCGCCACTTTGCGCGGCTGTTCGCCAAGGATGTGCAGATGACCCCCATGGCCTTCCTGCAAGGCGCGCGCATCGACCGTGCCCGGCAGTTGCTGGAGACCACCGACCTGCCGCTCAAGACCGTGGCTTTCCATGCAGGTTTCGGCAGCGTGCGGCATATGCGCTCTCTGTTCAGCGAGAAACTGGGTCTCAACCCGACCCAATACCGACAGCAGTTCAGTTAACGACAGAATGTCCGTTTAGCGCACCCGATTGTCCGTGTCGCTCCCCGTGCCAGCATTGTCCTGTCAACGCCAACTGGCAAGATAGCGTCAAGCCCATGGAAAAGGATGCGCAGATGCCCAAGGCCGGGTGTTTCAGCGCTATGACACAGATGAACAATCCCCAGGCGATTGACGCGGATGGCACGGTTCGCTTCGGCGATTATGTCTTTCACCGGCAACAACGGTTGGTCAGCAAGGCTGGCTGGCCGGTGCCGTTGGGCGGACGCGCGCTGGATATCCTCGCGGTACTGCTCGAAGCGCCTGGGCAATTTTTCAGCAAGGCGACACTGATCGAGCGGGTCTGGCCGCACAGCGTGGTGGAAGAGAACAACCTGCGCGTGCACATCGCGGCTTTGCGCCGCGCCCTTGACGGACAGCGCTATATCCTCAACGACCCCCAGCGGGGCTATTGTTTCGCAGCCAAGGTGCAAGGTGGCCTGCTAGCCACACTGCCCCGGCACAATCTGGTGGCACGACTCAGCGCGGTGATGGGCTGCGAGGCATTGTTGGGTGTGCTGGTGCGACGCCTGTCGGGGCAAAACCTGATGACCCTTACCGGCTGCGCCGGCGTTGGCAAAAGCACCCTGGCCCTGGCGTTGGCCGAACGTGTGTTGCCGCGCTACCGCGACGGCGTGTGGTGGGTCGACCTGGCCACCGTCCAAGCGCCGGTGACCCTGCTGCGCCACCTGGCCGCGGTGCTGCACCTTGAGCCCAGTGCCAGTGCTGTCGAACTGGGCCGCCAATTGGCTTCGCGCCAGCTCCTACTGGTGCTTGATGGCGCCGACCTGCTGCTCGGCGCCTGCCGGCACCTGGTGCGCGTACTACGGGAAACAGCCCCTCTGGTCAGCGTGCTGGTCACCAGCCGAGAAGCCCTGCACGTTCCCGGCGAATGGGTGCAACGCGTGCCTCGGTTGGCGGTGCCTGCACCAGCGGCGCTGGGCAGCGTCGAACAGGCGATGAGTTACCCGGCGGTGCAACTGTTCGTGGCACGCGTTCGTGCCGGTCAGCAGGGGTTTGTGTTGCGGCCCCAGGACCTGGCGCCACTGCGCGATATCTGCCGGCGCCTCGATGGCATCCCCTTGGCCTTGGAACTGGCCGCCGCCCAAGTCGACGCCCTTGGCGTGCGCGGCTTGCAGGAGCAGTTGAGCAAGGGCCTGCAAGTGCTGACCCGGGGCCGGCGCACGGCGGTGGAACGTCATCAGTCCCTGGCGGCGGCGCTGGACTGGACCTTCCAGCGTCTGAGCCTGCCGGAGCGCTGGCTGTTCCTGCAATTGGGGTTGTTCAAGATGGCGGTGACGCTGCCAACCCTGAGTGAACTGGTGGCCGGCACCGAGCTGGAACACGCCGACCTGTCCTACCTGCTGGGGCGGCTGGTGGACGCGTCACTGCTGACCCTTGAACCCGGCCCCGGCCATGCGCGCTACCGCTTGCTCAATTGCGTGCGCAGCTATGCACTGGCGCACTTGCGCGACCCGGTGCAGGTGGCGCGTTTGCAGCAGGGGTATGGGCATTACCTGGGACCGTATTCAGGCCGGCCGTTTGTCTTGCAACTCGTCGAGCAGGCGGCGTACGCGCACTAGATCCGGGGTGGCAAAGCCCTCGGTGAAACGCCCGTAGATCGAGTTCAGCAGATCGCTGGCGGCCTGCACACGACCTTGGGCCTGCCACCGTCGCGCCAATGACGTTGCGCAACGCAGCTCCCAGGCCAGCGCGCCTTGCTGGTGGGCCAGGCCCAGGGCCTCCAACAGCAGTGTCTCTGCTGCGCGGGCGTCGGTCATGCTGTCGGCGCGGACCCGCAAGATCTCCGGGGCGCACCAGCCCGCGTCGCCCGTGCGGGCGCGTTCGACGCACGAGTCGTCCACTGCGTGGGAACCCAGGGTGACCAGGATGTCCTGGACCAGCCCCAGGCCTTGCAGGTCCTTGTGACCGAGGGTGCCGGCGTAGTGCCCCGACCAGGTCTGGAACAACTGCACCGAATGCTTGTGGGCATGCTCCAGCAGCAATGCCTGCAAGGATTGGGCGGTGTGTACGTCCCCGTTGTAGCGGGCGATGACCACGGTCGCCAGGGCCAGGGTGTAGCAGATGGAGGTGCCATGATTGATTTGCTGCGCCAGCGTCAACGCCTGGCTGGCGGTGCGCCAGGCTTGCTCGGGAAAACCTTGCAGCCACAGGATCCGCGCCAACACCGTCAGTGACGCCACGCTCTGGTCGTATTGCACACCGATACCGTGGGCAAACCGGTTGAGGTGGCCGCTGTGCGCCATGCGCTGGATCACCTGCTCGGCGTTGTGCCGGGCGAGGGCCTGGTTGCCGTTGTAATGCTGGGCCAGAACGCGTAGGCGTTGGGCGCTGATGTCCAGTTGCGGGTCGGTGCGCGGGTCGAGTCGATCGAACTGCACGCTCTGTGCCAGCGCCTGGCGATACAGGCCCGCACACAGGTTCACCGCCATATGCCCCGAGACCGCGCGCAGTTGTCCCGCTACGTCCTGGCGCTCCTCGGCCAGGCACCGGGCACTGGCAAACGCGGCAATGGTCTGCGGGGCACCGCCCATGGCGTGATACGACAGGCTGCCCAGCGCCAGTTGCAGTTGCATGGTCAACCGCGGGCACGGCGAGCGGGCCTTGCCCATCAGCGCCAGTGCCTTGTCCACATACAACCGGTGCTCCCTGAGCAACGACAACTCTTGCCACAGCGGCATTGCGCTGACTGTCAGACGGATCGCCAGCAGGTGTTCACCCGCGTCCGCCAGCCCCCAGTCGAGGGCGGCACGCACGTCTTCGCGCAGGGGGGCGTAGCGGTCGATCCAGGCTTGGGTTGCAATCAGCTCCCAATCGTCGCGCGCCTGCTCCATCAGTGCCAGGCAGCGCCCGGCATGGCGCTCGCGGGTGGCGTCCAGCTCATTGGCGACGCTGAGCTGTTCCAAGGCATAGGTGCGGGTGATGTCCAGCAGGCGATAGACCATTTCGTCATCACCGGCCTCCACATTGAGCAAGGACTTGGCGACCAACTGCGTGATCGAACCCAGCACCTCGGTGGGTGCGACCTGCTCCCCGGCGATCACCGCCGCCGCGCTGGCCAGGCTGAACCCGCCCCGGAACACCGCCAGGCGCCGCAGGCAGATCTGCTCGCAGGCCGTCAGCCGCTCGAAGCTCCAGTCCAGCGTGGCGCGCAGGGTTTGATGACGGGGCAGGGCGCTGCGCCGACCGCGCGTGAGCAGGCGGAAGTTATCCTCCATCTGCACCAGCAATCCGGGCAGGCCAACGTGTTCGATCTGCGCCGCCACCAGCTCGATGGCCAGGGGAATGCCGTCCAGGCGCTGGCAGATATCAATCGCCAGCGGCAGTTCGGCCTCGCTCAACTCAAAGTTGTCCTGATGGGACATGGCCCGCTCGATCAACAACTGCAGGGCCGGGTAGCCCAGTGCCTGGGCACGATTGCCGGTGGCAGGCGGGCAGGCCAGGGGGTCCAGGCGCTGCACGTACTCGCCTTCGGCGCGCAATGCCTCGCGGCTGGTCGCCAGGATGTGCAACCTGGGCGCGTGGCGCAGCAGGGTTTCGCTGATCAGGGCGATGTCGTCCAGCAGGTGCTCACAGTTGTCGATCACCAGCAGCAACTGGCGATCCTGCAGGCTGCGCGCAAACGCGACCAGGGGTTCTTGCCCGGCGTGGGTGAGGTCCAGGAGGGCGGCGAGGTTGGGCAGGATCATCGATGGCGTGCTGAGGGGCGCCAGGTCAAGCAGGCGGATACCGTCGCGGTAATGCCCGATCAGCAACTCCGCGACACGCAAGGCGACGGTGGTCTTGCCAATGCCACCAGTACCGGTCAGGGTGATGAAACGTTGTTCAGGCAGTCGCTGCACCAGGCTGTCGATCAAGGCCTGGCGACCGATCATGCGGGTTCGGCGCAAGGGCAAATTGTGGCACGGGCGCTGTGGGGCACCCTCGGCGGGTAGCGTCATCGGCTCGATGCTCAGTGGTGCGACAAAACTGTAGCCACGCTGGGCCACCGTGACGATATAGCGCTGACCGGCCTGGCCATCGCCCAAGGCCTTGCGCAACGCCGCCATGTGCACCCGCAGGTTGCCGTCTTCCACCACGCTCTTGGGCCACACACGGGCGATCAATTCCTGCTTGCTCACCACATTGCCGGCCTGCTCCAGCAGGATCAGCAGGATATCCACCGCGCGTCGCCCCAGGCGCAGCGGGCGGCCAGCTTCCAGCACCACGCGTTGACGCGGGTGGATGCGGTAGGGGCCGAATTGCACAGCCTGGTCGCTGAGGTCACTCATGGGGGCCATGCTTGGGAATGGGGGAGCGGCCAGCATATTCCAGCCAGCTACACACCACTAGGCCGCAATCACTTGGGGCTTGTGGCGCAATTGGTGATTTCGCCAGGTCATTGGGTTGACGCCTTCGCTGCGAGTGAACATATGACAGAAGTGCGCCTGGTCGCAAAACCCGCATTCGAGGCTGATTTGGGTCAGGCTCAGGCTCGAACCGGTGATCAATTCCTTGGCCCGCTGGATGCGCTGCTCGCGGATCCATTCCTGCGGCGACAAACCGGTGGTGCACTTGAACGCCCTGGAAAAATGACTGCGCGACAATGCGCACGCCTGGGCGAGGTCGGCAATGGCCAGGCTTTCGCCGAGGTTGGCCAGAATCAGTTGCTTGGCGATACGCTCGCGCCGGGGGCACAAGCCACCGGTGGCGGACAAGCGAGGGGTATATTGCTCGAGTCGGGCCATGACAATTTTCCGCAGTCGATGGGAGCGTTCCCGGTGGATGGATGCAGTGTAGACCGGGCTAATCTTGTTGCCGGACCGTTTGGCTGACGAGTTAATCGTTGTTAATTTCGTCAGGTGCAGGCTTGGAAAAGACAGCACAGGCATGCAATCCGGATAACGGGTTGCGTGCTTATCTGTGAGCTTGCCAACCGTTTGGGTACCACCATGAACCGCAACGACCTGCGCCGCGTCGACATGAACCTGCTGGTGATTTTCGAAGCGCTGATGTTCGAAAAGAACCTGACCCGGGTCGCCGAAAAACTCTTCATGGGCCAACCGGCGGTCAGCGCGGCCCTGGGGCGATTGCGCGACTTGTTCGACGACCCATTACTGCTGCGCAACGGCCGGGGCATGGAGCCCACGCCACGCGCCTTGGCGATTCTCAAGGAGTTGCAACCGGCCATGGACACCATTTCCGGCGCGGTCAGCCGTGCCAAGGATTTCGACCCTTCCACCAGCTGTGCGGTGTTCCGTATCGGCCTCTCCGACGATGCCGAGTTCGGCTTGTTCCCGCCGTTGCTCAGCCAACTGCGTGAAGAAGCGCCGGGGATCATCGTGGTGGTGCGCCGGGCCAATTACCTGCTGATGTCGTCATTGCTGGCCAGTGGTGAAATCACCGTGGGCGTCAGCTACACCACGGAATTGCCGGCGAATGCCAAGCGCAAGAAGCTGCGGGATATTCCGTGCAAGGTGCTGCGTGGGGACACCGGTTCCGAACCCCTGACCCTGGATGACTACTGCGAGCGGCCGCATGCGATGGTGTCGTTTTCCGGGGATTTGAGCGGCAACATCGACCTGGACCTGGCGCGCATCGGCCGCTCGCGCAGGGTGGTATTGGCGGTGCCGCAGTTCAGCGGGCTAAGGGCGCTTCTGGCGGGGACGCAGATCATTGCGACGGTGCCGGATTATGCGGCGTGTGCCTTGACCGAGGGCACTGCTTTGCGTGCGGAGGATCCGCCGTTTGCGATTGATGCGGCGGAGTTGTCGATGGTGTGGAGCGGGGTGCATGACAATGACCCGGCGGAGCGGTGGTTGCGGGCGCGGATTGGGGAGCATATGGCTCGGGTGGTCTGATAGTTTTTTGATGGGGTGAATACCCGTTTTTAGGGCACGGCGGCTATTTGGTTCTGCTCCTACAGCGGCTCACCGTTGGAAGAGCGCCAAACGTAACCAAAAACGCTTCGCCCAAATACTCGGCACCTCGCCCAGGCTCGGTGTGCCTGATGTACCGAGTTGCCTGCATCGCAGGCAAGCCAGCTCCCACACAAAAGCAGGTAGGTGATTGACCTACTCAGCCAAGCGCAGGGCCCCAAGAGCCGACCGGTTTATGACTGTCGAACTCGGTCAAAGGTGGGAGCTGGCTTGCCTGCGAAAGCATCAACCGGGTGTACCTGATGTACCAAGTTGCCCGCATCGCAGGCAAGCCAGCTCCCACAGAAAACCATTCTGCGGCGCACGCACCTCCAAACAGCACGTACATCCAATTTTCCCCACCCCATCCCCCCGCACACTCCCTCATCGCTGAATCTTCAAGGCAGAGGGACACCCCATGGACCCAGCAGCAAAACCAGGCCCCGACGAAGTCGTCACCCTAGTGGTCAAACACCTCGTCAAACCCGGCCTGGAGGCCGACTACGAGGCCTGGCTACGCCGCATCGTGCGTATCGCCGGCGCACGCCCTGGCCACCTCGGCGTCGATGTGGTGCGTGGCAAGCACGGCAAACTGGCGCTGTTCACCTGTGTGTTGCGCTACCGCTCCACCGACGACCTGGAAACCTGGCTCGACTCCCCCGAGCGCAAAGCCCTGATCGCCGAAGCCACCCCCATGCTCGCCGACGGCGACAACACCGAAATCGGCGCGGTCAACGAATTCTGGTTCAACCCCGAAACCCCAAGCGCCGCCAAGCCGCCGCGCTGGAAGCAGGCGGTGGTCACCCTGTTTGTGATCCTGCCGCTGACGTTGCTGGTGCCTATCGTGTGGGGCCCGGTGCTGCGCCTGCACCCGTTTCTCTCCAACTACGTGGTCGCCACGTTCCTGGTGACCCTGACCATCGTGTTGCTGGTGGTCTACCTGCTGATGCCGGCGGCCACCCGCCTGTTCGCTCCCTGGCTTGAAGCCTCTGTAAAGGAAACCCTATGAACGCCGATCTGATTCTGTTCAATGGCCAATTCCACACCGTGGACCGTGAAAACCCGCGCGCCACTGCCGTTGCTATCCGCGAAGGGCGTTTTGTCGCCGTGGGCACCGACGGTGAAGCCATGGCCTTGCGAGGCAGCGGCACCCAGGTCATCGACCTCAAAGGCCGCACTGTGATCCCCGGCCTCAATGACTCGCACCTGCACCTGATCCGTGGTGGCCTGAACTACAACCTCGAACTGCGCTGGGAAGGCGTGCCGTCCCTGGCCGACGCCCTGCGCATGCTCAAGGACCAGGCCGACCGCACGCCAACCCCGCAGTGGGTGCGTGTGGTGGGGGGCTGGAACGAATTCCAGTTCGCCGAAAAACGCATGCCGACCCTGGAAGAGTTGAACCAGGCCGCGCCAGACACCCCGGTGTTCGTGCTGCACCTGTACGACCGCGCCTTGCTCAACCGCGCTGCGCTGCGCGTGGCCGGCTACACCAAGGACACGCCGAACCCACAGGGTGGCGAGATCGTGCGTGACGGCAATGGCAACCCCACCGGCATGCTGGTGGCACGGCCCAACGCGATGATCCTGTATTCGACCCTCGCCAAAGGCCCGAAACTGCCGTTGGAATACCAGGTCAACTCGACCCGCCAGTTCATGCGTGAGCTCAACCGCCTGGGGCTCACCAGCGCCATCGATGCCGGCGGCGGTTTCCAGAACTACCCCGATGACTACGCAGTGATCGAGCAACTGGCCAAGGATGAGCAACTGACGGTGCGCATCGCCTACAACCTGTTCACCCAGAAGCCCAAGGAAGAGCTCAGCGACTTCAAGAATTGGACCGGCAGCGTCACCTTGCACCAGGGCGATGATTACCTGCGCCACAACGGCGCCGGCGAGATGCTGGTGTTCTCGGCGGCCGACTTCGAGGATTTCCTTGAGCCACGTCCAGACCTGCCGCTGACCATGGAGCAGGAGCTGGAGCCGGTGGTGCGTCATCTGGTCGAGCAGCGCTGGCCTTTCCGCCTGCACGCCACCTATGACGAGTCCATTTCGCGCATGCTCGATGTGTTCGAGAAGGTCAACCGCGACATCCCGTTCAACGGCTTGCCGTGGTTCTTCGACCACGCCGAGACCATCACGCCGAACAATATCGAGCGTGTACGCGCCCTCGGTGGCGGTATTGCGATCCAGGACCGCATGGCGTTCCAGGGCGAGTACTTCGTCGAGCGTTACGGCGCCAAGGCCGCCGAAGCCACGCCGCCGATCAAGCGCATGCTCGCTGAAGGCGTGCCCGTCGGCGCGGGCACGGACGCCACGCGGGTGTCGAGTTATAACCCGTGGACCTCGCTGTACTGGATGGTCAGTGGCCGTACCGTGGGTGGCCTGGAGCTGCACGCCGAAGGCCTGCCACGCCTCACGGCGCTGGAACTGTTTACCCATGGCAGCGCCTGGTTCTCGTCCGAGCAGGGCAAGAAAGGCCAGATCAAGGTCGGGCAGTTGGCGGACGTGGCGGCACTGTCGGCGGACTTCTTCAGTGTCGATGAAGAAGCGATCAAGTGGATTGAATCGGTACTGACCGTGGTCGGCGGCAAGGTGGTCTATGGCGCCGGCGATTTCGACGAGTACGCGCCGCCACGGGTTCCGGTGCTGCCGGACTGGTCGCCAGTGGTCAAGGTACCGGGGCACTGGCGCCCGGGTTCGCCGTTGCAGGCTCACGCGCACCAGTGCAGTGGCCCCTGCGGCGTGCACGCCCACAGCCATGAAAAAGCGCGTCTTTCCAGCGTGCCGGTCAGCGACTTCCAGGGTTTCTGGGGTGCGTTTGGCTGCTCGTGCTTTGCCTTCTAATCAAACCCCCAAAGGAGTTACCCCATGACTTACTCGCGCTTGAACAAAGATGATGCCGTTGTCCTGTTGGTCGATCACCAGACCGGCCTGATCTCGCTGGTCCAGGACTTCTCCCCGAACGAATTCAAGAACAACGTGCTGGCCCTGGCGGACGTTGCCAAGTTCTTCAACCTGCCGACGATCCTGACCACCAGTTTTGAAGGCGGTCCTAATGGCCCCCTGGTCCCAGAGCTCAAAGCGTTGTTCCCGGATGCGCCCTACATCGCCCGCCCTGGCCAGATCAACGCCTGGGATAACGAGGATTTCGTCAAGGCGGTCAAGGCGACCGGCCGCAAGCAGATCATCATTGCCGGCGTGGTGACCGATGTGTGCGTTGCCTTCCCGACCCTGTGCGCCCTCGATGAGGGCTTTGAAGTGTTCGTGGTCACCGACGCCTCCGGCACTTTCAACGAAACCGTGCAACAAGCTGCCTGGGCGCGCATGACCGCCGCCGGTGCGCAACTGGTGAACTGGTTCGCCGTAGCCTGTGAGCTGCAAGTGGACTGGCGCAACGACATGGAAGGCCTGGCCAACCTGCTGTCGCCACGCATCCCCAACTACCGCAACCTGATGAACAGCTACTCGGCGTTCACGGCCAAGTAACCCGTTCTGCATAACGCCGCTGCTCACGTGTGGGAGCGGGCTTGCTCGCGAATACGGAGTACCAGTCGACAGATTAATGGACTGATCCACCGCATTCGCGGGCAAGCCCGCTCTCACATTTTGGTTTGTGGTGTGGCCACTGACAGGCTATAAACCAGCCAAATGTCTACTGAGAAGCGACAATGAACCCCTTCGAAGACATGCGCCTGTTTTGCCAGGTCATGGAATCCGGCAGTTTCACCGCCGCCGCCGAACAGTTGGGCCTGTCCAAGCAGTTCGTCAGCCGCCGCCTGATCCAACTGGAAGACCGCCTGGGCGTTCGCCTGCTCAACCGTTCCACGCGCCGACTGGATGTCACGCCACTCGGCCAGAGCTACTACGAATCCGCCTTGCGCCTGCTCGGTGAAGTCGAGCAAGTGGAGCAGGGCATCGCCGGCCAGAACAGCGAGCCTCGCGGCACCATTCGCCTCAGTGCGCCGTTGTCGTTTGCCATGGCGCACCTGGGCTGCCTGTTGCCGCTGTTCTTGCAGCGCCATCCCCAAGTGTCGGTGGAGGTCGACTTGAGCGACCGTCCCGTGGATCTGATCGGCGAAGGCTATGACCTGGTGCTGCGCATTGGCACCCTGGAAGATTCCACCCTGATTGCCCGC
This sequence comes from Pseudomonas sp. MYb13, assembly GCF_002980075.1. Lineage (NCBI taxonomy): Bacteria > Pseudomonadati > Pseudomonadota > Gammaproteobacteria > Pseudomonadales > Pseudomonadaceae > Pseudomonas > Pseudomonas sp. MYb13. Next base: position 197,736 of record NZ_PCQI01000008.1, read on the forward strand.
CGTATCGCCAGCATCCCGCGGGTGTATTGCGCCAGCCCCGACTACCTGGCCCGGCGCGGTACGCCGCAAAAGCCCGATGACCTTGCCGAGCACGATTGCCTGCCCTACGGCCATGGCCGCCAGGTGCAGTGGCGCTTCAAGGGCAAGGTGCAGGCGCTGAATGTTACTGGGCGCATGCGCGTGAACAACGGCGACCTGCTGCGCGACACCGCTATTGCCGGCTTGGGCGTGACGTACCTGCCGACCTTTATCATCGGCGACGCCTTGAAGGAGGGACGCCTGGTGAGTGTCCTGGATGACTTCGCCCCCGAGGCCCTGACGCTGTCGGCGGTGTACCCGCAGCACCGGCAAGGCTCGCGGCCGGTCCAGGCGCTGGTGGAGTTTTTGCGCGAACGCCTGGCTAGCGGCTGTTGAACAGCTGGCGGATCAGGTTGGGTGTGCTGCCGGTCCAGCGCTTGAACGAGCGACGGAAGTTCGCCGCGTCGTTGAAGTTGAGGTAGGCCGCCACTTCATCATTGCTGTAGCCCTTGACCTGATACAGGTGCAACGCCACCTGCTTGCGCACACGGTCGACCTGTTGCTGAAAGCCGGTGTTGTGCTTGTGCAGTTTGCGCTTGAGGGTTGCCGGGCTCATGGCGAAGGCGTGCGCGGCCTGTTCCAGGCTTGGCGGTTGGCGCACGTGCTCGCGTAGATAGTCGTAGAGGCAGTCGAGGAAACTGCCCGCAAAGCCCAGCTGTTCGATCTGCTCGCGGGCCTGCTGGCGCGCCACCTGGCCGGCGGTGGCGGAGGCACCCGGCCAGGCGCGGGTGAGGTGTTCACGCGAGATACTCATCATGTCCAGCGGCCGCTCGAAGCGCGTCTCTTCGCCGAGGTGCACCCAGTATTGCTCGACGTAACGCGGTTCGGCATGGCTGAAACTGCACACCCATGGCAGCCGCTCCCCACCGAGCCATTGGCTCATGGCAACCAGCGAGGTCATGCTGGCCTCGAGCAAAAAGCGCCAATGCTCACCGGCGCCGCAACTGTCTAACCAGTACAGGTAGGCGTGGTGGTCATCCAGCTCCAGTTGCAGCGTGACCAACGGGCTGAGCAACACTTGTTGCTGGATCAGGATCTCCAGCGCCTGGTGCAGGTTCTGCGCATGGCCCAGGGCATGGCTGGCTGCGCCGTAATAGCCCGGCAACAGTCGCTGACCAAAGAGAAAACTGCTGTCGTCGGCGTCGAGCCATTTACGGCTGTTGCCGATCAATCCGAGGAACTGCTGCGGGCTGAGGCGTGCCGTACCGGCGAGGATATCCTCGTGGAACAGCCCGGTGCCGCGCAGCAGGCGATGGCTGTCGATATCCCGGGACAAGGCCAGGTCGATCAGCGTGGCCGGTTGGTAGTGCCCCGGTATGAAGCGGCTGTCGGCTTCATACCAACGGGTCTTGACGGCCATCTCAGGCACTTTTCGCCAAGGGTTGCTTGGCCCTGGCCAGGGCCAGGTTGAGGCGCTTGAGCAAGTCATGGGGTGGCTCGTCCAGGGCCATGACCACAGCAGTCGTCGCCGCCAGTTGCAAGCGTTCACCGTGCAGCCGGGTTTTGTGCGCGAGGCCGCCTACCGCGTGTTGCAACTCCAGCGCGAGTTCCTTGGCCTGGCGCTCGCCGGTGTTGGGCAACAGCACCACAAAACGGTCACCCGCCAGGCGACACAGCAGGTCCTGGCGGCGCAAGTTGAGCAGCAACAAATGGCTGAGGGCCTGCAAGACCGCGTCGCCTTCGGCATGCCCGTAGGCCCGATTGATGGCGGCGAAGTTGTCCAGGTCCAGGGCCAGCAATGACAGCGGTTGCTGCTGGTCGTGGCTGTCTTGCAGGCTGTCGGCCAACTGGCGCTTGAGGTAATCGGCGCCGGCCAATGGCGTGAGTTTGTCGAACAACCGATGCTCGCGGAACAAGCGTTCGCGTTTTTCCATCTGCGCGCTGATCGCCAGTTGTTCGCGGTGCCAGTGGTAGATGCCGATCGTCAGCAGGATCATGCCCACCGGCATCGGCCCTGACTCCAGCCAGTGGTCCCAGGTGATGCTGTCGGGCAGGCGGATAAATTCGTCGAGGCTGTCGATCCACCAGGAGAAGAAGATGCACGACAGGCCCAGCGCCAGGTATTGGGTGACGCGTCCGGCGGGGCGGCTTTTCAGCACCAGGCCCAGCCAGACCAGGGCGAGGAGGGCGGAACCGCCTTCGCCAAAGATATCCAGCCACACCCACTCGCTGAAGCTTTTCAATTCGCCGCAGGCCAGGTGCAGGATCAGCCCGAGGTTGGCGGCGATCAGCAACAGGGAGAGTTTCCAGCGGTGAAGCTTGAGCACGGAAAACATGGCCGCGAGTCCTTGGGCAAATAAGCGATGGGCGCCAGCACAGCAGATGGATGTGACATTCGCGTGACGGTCGGGAGGGGTCGAATCAGCTCATGGCATAGATACATTTTTTCGCCAAACACAGCGCCAATGTGGCAGCTGGCTTGCCGGTGAAAGCGCTGCGCCAGCTAATCCAGCGCTAGCAGACAGACCGCTGTTGCAGGCAACTCAACGCCCACTTCGGATTGGGGTCAATTCAGCTCATTTGTTCGCTTCACACGGCTCTAGACCAGGGTTTACGGGCCTTCGCGCCGATCCCTGTCACAGAACCGTCATCCCTCGCCCCTAGCGTGCCCTCCCAGTTGCCGGGTCTCTTGCCTGGCGCCAACGGATTCTTGGGGAGGATTGCATGTACAAGCGCACCGGGCTCGTCAGCTTCACGCTTACTGCCTTGGCCCTGGCGATAGCCAGTGAGCGGCTCAATGCGGCCGAAGTGGCCAACACCGAGCACGTCGAAGTGGTCGGGCAGGCTGCTGCCATCGACCAGGCGTTGAAGGAGCAGCGCTCGTCCGACAGCATCAAGAGCGTGGTGCATGCCGATGGCGTGGCCCAGTTGCCGGATGAGAACGTCGCCGAAGCGGTGCAGCGCCTGCCGGGTATCAGCGTGGAGCGCGACCAGGGCGAAGGGCGTTTTGTCAGCGTGCGTGGCCTGGGTCCGGACCTCAACAGCGTGACCATCAACGGCACCCTGGTGCCCGCCCCGGAGAGCGCGCGGCGTGCCGTAGCGCTGGATGTGCTGCCGTCGGAGCTGGTGCAGTCGCTGTCGGTGATCAAGACCCTGACCCCCGACATGGACGCCAACTCCCTCGGCGGCACGGTCGACGTGCAAAGCCTGTCGGCCTTCGACCACAAGGGCCTGTTCTACAACGGTAGCACCGAAGCCAGCTACGACAAGAATACCCGCCAGACCAGCCCGAAGTTCTCTGGCGCGACCAGCAACCGATTCAGCCTCGGCGATGGCATCGACAATTTCGGCGTCGCCGCGGCGCTGAGCTGGCAGAAGCGCGATTTCGGCTCGGACAACGTCGAGACCGGCGGTGCCTGGGACTTCACCAACGGTGCCAAGCTCAACGAATTTGAACAGCGTGACTACGACATCAGCCGCGAACGTGCCGGTGGCGGCCTGAACTTCGACTACAAGCCGGACGACTTCAGCAGCTACTACCTGCGCACGCTCTACAGCCGCTACAAAGACACCGAGACCCGCAACGCCGCCAGCATCGAGTTTGCCGACCCGCTGGCCGCCGGCGAGTTGGGGGATGCCGAAGCCAAGCGCAAGCTGAAAAACCGCGAGGAAACCCAGGAAATCCAGTCCTACGTGTTCGGCGGTGAACGCATGCTCGGCCTGTGGACCTTGAGCGGCCAGGCCGGCTACAGCCAATCGAGCGAAGACAGCCCGGCGCACATCGCCGGCGCCACTTTCGATGGCGGCGACTTTGCCGACAGTGGCTTCTATGACAAGGACAAGCCACGCCCGATCATCGGCAGTGGCTTCTACGACGCGCGCAATTTCAGCCTCGATAAAGTCGACTGGGAAAAACAGAACACCAAGGACACCGAGAAAAACCTGCGCCTGGACCTGGCCCGCGACTATGACCTGAGCGGCTATGCCTCCCAGGTGAAGTTCGGCGGCAAGGTCAGCCGTCGCAACAAAGACAACGACTTGGAAGCCTGGGTCTACGAAGACTTCGACACCCTCGGCTTCAGTGCCGACCAGCTCAACCTCAGCCAATTCCAGAAGGGCAGTGTCGACTATCGCCTCGGCAACTACGGCCCGGGCATCAGCCCCAGCGCCATCAAGCAACTGATCGGCAGCCTCAACCCGGCGGACTTCTATGACGAGACTGAATCCCGGGTCAACGACTTCACTATCCGCGAAGACATCAACGCCGGCTACTTGATGAACACCATCGACATCGACGACTGGCGTTTTATCGCCGGCTTGCGCTACGAAGGCACCGAGTTCGAAGCCAAGGGCACCGGCGCCACCGATGGGGTGTTCACGCCGACCGAGACCAAGCGCCGCTATCACCACTGGCTGCCGGGCCTGCATGCGCGCTACCAGATCGACAAGAACACCCAGGTGCGCGCCGCCTGGACCAAATCCGTGGTGCGCCCAACGTTCGGTCAGTTGGCACCGGGCTTCGTGATCGACGACGACGAAGCCACCTTCGGCAACCCGGACCTCAAGCCTCTGGCGTCGAGCAACCTCGACCTGGGCATCGAGCACTTCATGGGCCGTGCCGGCACCGTCTCGGCGTTCGTGTTCTACAAGGACATCAAGAACTTCGTCTACAACACCGACCTGGCCGGTACTGGCGCCTGGACCAACTTTGCCGAGGCCCACACCTATGCGAACGGCGACAGTGCCAAGCTCTACGGCCTGGAACTGGCGTACTCACAGAAGTTCGACTGGCTGCCGGCGCCATGGAACGGTCTGCTGATCGGTGCCAACACCACGTTCAGCCGTTCCAGTGCTGATATCGAAGGTTTCGACAGCGCCAGCGGGACGAACCGCAAGCGCACTATCAGCCTGCCCAACCAGTCCGATACCGTCGGCAACCTGATGCTCGGTTGGGAAGACGACAAGCTCAGCCTGCGCCTGTCGGCCAACTACAAATCGGCCTACCTCTACGAGTTGGCCTCGATCAATGACAAGGCCCATGACCTGCACGTCGATGCACAGACCTTCGTCGACTTCAGCGCACGCTACTCGCTCACCAAGAACCTGCAAGTCAGCTTCGAGGCCCAGAACCTCACCGATGAGTCGTACTTCGTCTACACCGGCCATCGTAGCTACAACGGCCAGTACGAGGAGTACGGCCCGACCTACAAGCTGGGCCTGACCTTCACCCATTTCTAAGCACCCCCTCATTTCCGATGTGGGAGCCGGCAAGCCAGCTCCCACAGTAGATCTCTATTGCTGTCGAAGGATGTGTTCGTTCATGAGAATTTCCAAGCTGTACCTGCTGATCGCGCTGGCCGTGGGTTCACCGGTAATGGCCGCCGACCTGGCCCTGACTGCCTGGGGCTCCAGTGTGAATGCCCAAGCCATCAACCTGCTGCCCAACGGCACCCACCGCCTGGTTGCCAGCACCCGCGATGGCCTGCAACTGCTCGACAACAAAGGCGTCGGGCTGGCGCGTTTCAATGGCAACTTCAGCAGCCTGGACACCCGTGTCACCGGTGCCCAAGTGCTGGTCGCCAGCCTCGACAACGAGCGTCAGCAGGCGCTGCTGATCAACCTGGATACCGCCAGCAAAACCTGGGGCCAACCGCTGTACCTGCCTACCCGCGACTACCCGGTGACCGGCCTGTGCCTGTACCGCGACGGGGCAGCCAACCTGTTTGTGTTCCTGGTGGGCGAAGAGGGCAAGGGCGAGCAATGGTTGGTGGGCAACGCCTCGAGCCTGCTCCGCGAACCCCAGCGCGTACGCGGCCTGCCGCTGCCACCGTCGGCACAGTTCTGCCAGGTGGATGATGCCACCCAGCAACTGGTGGTGAACGAAGAAAACGTCGGCTGGTGGGCTTACCCGGCGCATCCGGAGGCTGAGGTCAAACGCACGCCTGTGGCGCTGTTCGACGACCCCAAGCGCGAAGCCGGGGCCATGGCGCTGGTGCCGGGCGCAGTGGTGGCGCTTGATCCAAAGACCGCCCAGCTGCACCTGTTCCAGCACACCGGCAAACGCTGGGTTGAGCAACCGAGCCTGACGCTGCCAGGACTCAAGGAACCGGAACAACTCAGCGTCAATGGCCAGCAACTGCTGGTACGTGATGACGACACCGGCAAGTTGTACCAAGGCACACTCAACTGGCAAGCCAAGCCGGTGCCAGCCGAGCCGGTGCTGCCGGAAGTCGCCGCTGTGCGCCAGACCGACCCGGTCGGCCGCCAGGGCGATGCGGCGGACGACCCGGCCATCTGGATTCACCCCACGCAGCCGGAAAAAAGCCGCGTCCTCGGTACGAACAAGAAGCAAGGCCTGCTGGCCTATGACCTCGACGGCAAGCTGTTACAGGAGCTGGCGGTCGGCCGCCTCAACAACGTCGATGTACGCCCCAATTTCAAGCTCGGCGCGCGCACCGTCGACCTCGCCGTGGCGAGCAATCGCGATCACAACAGCCTGAGCCTGTTCAGCATCGACCGTCAGAGCGGTGAACTGCGCGAAGCGGGCGAAGTGCCTACGCCGCTCAAGGACATCTATGGTATTTGCCTGTTCCAGCCAGCCAGCGGCGAGATCTATGCGGTTGCCAACGACAAGGACGGCACCTTCCTGCAATACCGCCTGAGCGCAGCAGATGGCCGTGTACAGGGCGAGCTGGTGCGCCAGTTCAACGTCGACAGCCAACCCGAAGGCTGCGTGGCCGACGACCAACGCCAGCGCTTGTTCATTGGCGAGGAGGACGTCGGCGTCTGGGCGGTGGATGCGCGTGCTGACCAACCGGCCACGCTCACCAGTGTGATCAAGGTGGGGCCGCAGTTGCACGCGGATGTCGAGGGCCTGGCGTTGTACCAGAGCAACGCGCGCGATTACCTGGTGATTTCCAGCCAGGGCAATGACAGCTACCTGGTGGTGGATGCCGAGCCACCCTTTGCGACGCGCGGGGCGTTCCGCGTTGGCCTTAATGCGGCCGCCGGTATCGACGGAGCTTCGGAAACCGATGGCCTGGAAGTCACCGCCATTCACCTCGGCGGCCCCTGGAGCCAAGGCATGCTGGTGGTGCAGGACGGGCGCAAGCGCATGCCCGAGCAAACCCAGAACTTCAAGTTCGTGCCGTGGGCGGACGTCACCCGCGCGCTGAAGTTGCCGTGAGCCGTCATCACCCGGTCATCACTTTTTAATCGAATAGGAGCTTAACCATGCACGCGACGATGGAACATATGACGATCTGGGGGTTGATCAGCGATGCCAGCCTGTTGGTCAAGGCGGTGATGGTCACTTTGCTGCTGGCATCCTTGCTCAGTTGGTACCTGATCATCCTGCGCGGCAGTGTGCTGCGGCGCCTGGAGCGACAGTTGAACGGCTTTGTGCAGCGCTTCCGTGCTGCTACCGACTTGCAGCCGCTGTACCGCGAAACCGTGCAGGCAGGCGAGGGTGGGATTGCGCCGATCTTTATCGCCGGCGTGCAGGAATACCAGCACCTGCACCACCATGATCCGGCTGTGCTGGAGGGTGTCGAGCGCGCATTGCAGGTGGCGATCACCGAACAGGAGATCGAGTTGGAAAAGGGCCTGCAATTCCTCGCCACCGTGGGGTCGGTGAGCCCCTACATCGGCTTGTTCGGCACGGTGTGGGGAATCATGAATTCCTTTATCGGCTTGTCCCAGGTACAGCAAGCGACTTTGTCCACGGTGGCGCCGGGCATTGCTGAAGCATTGATCGCCACGGCCATCGGCCTGTTTGCCGCCATCCCGGCAGTGATCGCCTACAACCGTTTCGCGGCGCGCGGCCAGACGTTGCTCACCCGCTACTACGCCTTCGGCAACGAATTGCAGGTGCGCCTGCATCGCACCTTGCGCGGCACCCCGATCAACCTGGCCGTAGCCGCCTGAACAAGGAGCACACCGATGTTGACCAGGCCGCAACGCAAGCATGGGCCCAAGGCGGAGATGAACGTGGTGCCCTACATCGACGTGATGCTGGTGCTGCTGGTGATCTTCATGGTCACCGCGCCGATGCTGACCCAGGGCGTAAAGATCGAACTGCCCAAGGTCGCCGCCGAGGCACTGGCCACCGACACCCGCCAGCAGATCCTCACGCTGTCGGTGAAGGCCGACGGTGGTTACTACTGGAACCTTGGCGGCGAACTCGACACCCGGCACCAGACCGACAGCGCCGTGTCCCTCGATGAAATGGGCGCCAAGGTCATGCAGGTGGTGGCGGCGCGCAGTGATACCCAGGTGTACATCCGCGCCGACGACAACGCCGGCTATGGCCGTGTGGTAGCGGCCATGGCGGTGTTGCAGAAGGGGGTGTGAGCAACCTGGGGCTGGTGACCGAGGCCCCGCAATGACGGCGATGATCATGCACAGTCCAACATTGACGATGGCGCCCCAGGCGCCGTCCGGGTTCTGGAGAAACAGCCTTGCGGCGAGCCTGGCCGTGGCGCTGCATGTAGGCGTGCTGGCTGCGCTGATGCTCGGCTGGTCGACGGGACAAACGCCGGTGGAGGTGCCCAGGGTGATGCATACCCAGTTGGTGATGATGCCGGCTGCGCCAGTTCCGGTCCCAGCTCCGGCACCTGAGCCTGAGCCGGTGGCCCTGCCGCCTCCGGAGCCGGTCGCTATTCCCCTGCCGGTCAAGCCCACAGTCGATCCGCAGATTCAGGCGCAGAAGCTCGAGAAAGCCGCCTTGGCACGCAAGCGCATCGAAGAAAAGAACGTCGAGCAACAACAGCGCTTGGCCACTGAACAGCGCAACCGTGAGCTTGAGCAACAACGTGCGCAACAACAACGTTTGGCCCAGGAACGCCTTGCCGCTGAACGCCCACGTCCCGCCGCACCGGCGCCCGCGCCAGCCTTCGACAGCCGCCAATACCAGCCCTTGAGCAAGGAAGCACCCGACTATCCCGAGCGTGCCCTGGACAAGAACATCGAAGGCGATTGTTCGGTGGAATACACCGTCAACACCCAGGGACGCGTGGAGAACCCCAGGGTATTGGACGGTTGTCACCCGTTGTTCATGCGACCTTCACTGGCGGCGGCCAACACCTTTCGCTACCAGCCGAGGATCGTAGAGGGTAAGGCTGTCGCTGTACCGGCGGTGCGTAACACCTTCCACTTCCGCATCAAATGAGATTTGCCAGCCGATGCACGCCCGCTGCTACCTTTTTGAACGGCGTCAGGCGTTGGCCACGTTGGCGAGCTTGGAGCCCGCGACGTACTTTTCCAGGTTCGCCAAAAACGTATCGGCAATCTCATTGCGGCTATTCGTGGAAATCGCCGACGTGTGCGGCGACAACCTCACCTTCGGATGGGTATACAGCGGATGCCCATCCGGCAATGGCTCCGGCTCGGTCACGTCCAGCGATGCCAGCCCGACCTGCCCATTGTCCAGGGCTTCCAACAGCGCCTCCTGATCCAGCAACCCACCGCGTGCAAGGTTGATCAGGTGCAGCCCTGGTTTGGCGCTGCCCAGCACATCACGGTTGATGATATGCCGCGTGGACTCGGTCAGTGGTGCAGCCACCACCAGGTGGTCGGCGCGGGCGAACAGGTCGTGGATATCCTTGGCGGCTTCCACGCCCGTGTTGAACGGCGCCTTGCTTTGGCGCAGCGCCACCACCTTGATCCCCAGCGCCAGGGCCTTTTGCGCCAGGCTTTCGCCGATTGCACCAAATCCCAGGAGGCCCAGCGTCGTGCCCTTGAGCGGGCTCAACGCGGTGAAATGCCACTGGGCATCCTTCACCCAGATATCCGGCAACTGCTTGGAGGCGGCAAAGATTGCCGCCAGGGCAAACTCGGCCAGGTTGTCGGCCGCACTGCCGCGCGAGGTAGTGACCGGTGGGCCGTCGAACAGCCAACTGGGGTAGAAGTCGATGCCCGACGACACCAGGTGCACCCACTGTGCGCCGTAGGGCCAGCCCGGCGGTGGCGTGTCCGGGGCGGTGTAGCCACGCACGTTGATCGGGCGCAGCAAGAGGATATTGGCCTGGGGCGGCAGGTCGCTGGGTACACCCGCGGGCACACCGATCACCTGGGCGGCGGGGTGGATCGAGGCGAGGCGCTGGCGGATCACGTCGTTGTAATCTTCGTCCAGCTGGCTGGCAATAATCACCTGACTCATGGGCGTTCCTTCTGGCGTTGGGCGAAGACCGTCTTGCCGACGCCTTGCAACACGGCGTCGTTCTGCGGGGTATGCACGCGACTGCAGAGTACGTCGCGGTAGTGGCGTTGCAACGGGCTATGGCGCGACAGGCCCGGGTTACCCGAGGCCTCGATGGCCAGCTCCACGGCGCGGATGGCGTTATGGGTTACCAGGTACTTCAGTTGCGCGGCATTGGCTGGCGGGGTATGGCCTTGGGCGGCAGCGTCGAGCAGGCTGCGGTTGGCAAACAGCAGGGTGTCGATATGGCCGACGGTTTCCTGGAAGCGCGGCAGCGTCGACAACGCTGCACCGAGGTTGGACGGCTTGCGCTCTTCCAGCCAGTTCACCAGCCAGTCCCGCGCGGCCTGGGCCACGGCGTCATACACCGAGGACAGCAACACCGACATCCACAGGAACCCTTCGCCATCCAGCTCCGGCGACGGCGCGCTCCACGGGCTGACACTGACAGCATGGTCGAGGGGTACCAGCACGTTGTCGAACACCACTTCGTGGCTGCAGGTGGCGCGCATGCCCAGGTGATCCCAGGTGTCGATGATGGTCACGCCGGGGCTGCCTTTGGGCACCAGCCAGGCACCCACCAAGGGGTCGGCGTCATCACTGCGGGCCCACACGCTGAACCAGCTCAGGCCGTGGCTGCCAGTGGAATAGACCTTGCGCCCGCTGATGCGCCAGCCTTCGGCCGTGCGCACGGCGGTGGTCGCCGGCAGCCCGCCACGGGCCGGCGTACCCAGGTCGGGTTCGACGCGCAGGGCGTTGATCAGCGCGCCGTCGCGCACGGCATCCTGGGCCACTTGCGTGCGCAGGTGCGCCGGCCAGGTCTTGCTGTCTTGCAGGCGGGTGTGTTGCAGGTACTGCATCACCAGGATCAGCGCGGTGGAAGGCTCGCCCTTGGCTATCGCGCTGATGGCCTTGCGCGCCAGGGGCAGGCTGGCGCCGCCACCGCCCAGGGCCTTGGGCACGGTGAGGGCAACCAGGCCGTGTGCGTGCAGCAACTTGAAGTTGGCGTGGGGGAAGGCGCCGCTCTCGTCATAGACGTGCGCGGTGCTGGCCAGCTCGGCGCTGAGGCGTTCGAGCAGGGCTTCGAAGTTGGCGACGTCCACGGAGCGTAGAGACGGTTGGGTCATGGGAACGCACTCGGTCAAAAATGTGGGATTGGCGTGATTTAGATAGCAATGCGTACAGGCTGTTGGCCCAGCAGTTGCTCCACTGCCCGCAACACCGGGTCTGCTTCAGTGCGCACCAACCAATCCGGGCTGACCTCCACCAACGCCACCGTGCCGTCCCTGGCAATCACGACCACCGTCGGTTGCGGTAATTCCCAGGTGCCGGTGCCGGTGGTTTCACCGATGTGGTTGCCCTTCGCCAACGCGGCATTGCGTGACGCTTCATCGAAGCTGTAGAGAATGCCCAGGCGTCGTCCGAGGTTGTTGTCAGGGTCACTGGCCACCAACAGTTGCAGGTTGTGACGGGTCTTGATTTCCACCAAGCGCTCGGGCACTTGCGGGCTCACGGCCACCAGCGGCACCCCGAGTTCGCGCAGGCGTGGGTAGAGTTGGCGTTCGTAATAGGGCAGGGCGATGTTGCACGCCGGGCACCCGGCAAAGCGGAAGAACACCAGCACGGCCGGACCGTCCGCCAGCAGCAGGTCGCGGTTGAGTTCACCGCCTTCCACATTCAGCAGGGTGAACGGGTCGAGTTCGTCGCCGACCTGTACGTAGTCGTCCGGCCGCGCTTCATCCACCAGGCGCTGGCGCTGATCGATATTGACCTGCAACGCTGCCGGCGCCCAGGTGGCAACACGCTCGGCGTGCAGCTCGGCCAACTGCCGGTTGAGGGACTCACTCATGCCAGCGCCTCCTGTTTTTCTTCAACCTCGGCGGCGACGCTGTGGCGGTTGGCCGGAACCTCCAGGCCAAGGTTGTCGCGCAGGGTATGGCCGCTGTATTCGGTGCGGAACAGACCGCGTTGCTGCAGCACCGGCACCACCCATTCGGTAAAATACTGCAGGCCATCCGGCAGCACCGAGTTGATGATGAAACCATCGCTGGCGCCGGTCTCGAACCAGGCCTGGATCGCATCGGCAACTTGCTCCGGGGTGCCGACAAAATCCCGTTTTGGCCGCGAGAAATGCAGCGCCACTTCGCGCAGGGTCAGGCCTTCGTCCCTGGCCAGTTGCTTGATGCGGTCGGAGCCGCCTTTTTGGCTGTTGGAGCCGAGGTCACCAAGTTCCGGGAAGGGCTCGTCCAGCGGGTATTGGCTGAAGTCGTGATCGTTGAACGGGCGCCCGAGGGCGACGATCGCATCTTCCACGGTGACCAGGTCCACGGCCTGCTGATAGCGGCTTTCCACTTCGGCCGGGTCGCGGCCGACAATCGGGCGGATGCCCGGCAGGATCGACAGGTTTTGCGGGTCACGGCCAAAACCTTTGGCGCGGCGTTTGAGGTCCTGTGAGTAGGCCAGCCCTTCTTCGATGCTGTCCACGTGCACAAAAATCGCATCGGCGTTTTGCGCGGCAAAGTTGCGCCCGTCCTCCGAGGTTCCAGCCTGGAAAATCACCGGTTGGCCCTGTCGTGAACGCGCAATGTTCAGCGGACCTTTCACCGAGAAGAAATCGCCCTTGTGGTTGAGTGCATGCAGCTTGTTCGGGGCAAAAAACTCGCCGGTCTGTTTGTCGTAGGTAAAGGCGTCGTCTTCCCACGAATCCCACAGGCCTTGGACGGTGTTCACGTGTTCCTTGGCGATGCGGTAACGCACGGCGTGGGGGGGATGCTCGGCCTTGCTGAAGTTGTCGGCGGTGCCACTCAGCCACGAAGTGACCACGTTCCAACCGGCGCGGCCGCCGCTGATATGGTCCAGGGACGAGAACTGGCGTGCGACCTGGTAGGGCTCGGTGTAGCTGACGGTCACGGTGGCGACCAGGCCAATATTCGTCGTGATCGCCGCCAGTGCCGAGAGGATGGTCAGTGGCTCGAAACGGTTGAGGTAGTGCGGGCTGGACTTGGCGTGGATGTGCAGGCTGTCGGCGATGAACACGAAGTCGAACTTGGCGGTTTCGGCCAGTTCAGTCTGCTGTTTGTAGAAACCGAAGCTGGTGCTGGCATTCGGTTGGGCGTCCGGGTGGCGCCATTCGCCCCAGCCGTGGCCGACGCCGTGGACCATGGCGCCGAGTTTCAAATGGCGTGGTTGTGCGTGATGTGGCTTGCTCATGTTCTGCTCCTGTTAGCGCGAGGCTTGCTGGGAAAGTTGGACACGCTTGGCGTTGAAGCTCTTGTCGAAGCCCTGTGACACGTCGATGTGCTTGGTCAGCAGGCCTTCTTGTTGATAGGTGTCGGCGGTCGCTTGCAGGCCGCTGATGACGGTGTCGTCAATGGCGACCGGTGTGAGGTGGGTGTCCTTGGCCACTTCCACATGCACTTCCAGCGGCAGGCTGGTGATCTTGGCCTGGGCGGCCGCGTACTCATTGGGGTGGGTGTTGGCCCAGGCGTAGGCTCGGTCGACGCGGGCGACAAAGTCGTCCAGTTGCGGGCGCTTGTCGGCGATGGCCTGGCTGGTGGCGGCGAGGTACAGGTGGTTGCTCAGCAACTGGTTACCACTGATCAACACGCGGGCCTGGCTTTGCGAAGTGACCACGGTGGTGTAGGGGTCCCAGGTGGCCCAGGCGTCGGCGGTGCCGTTATCCAGTACCAGGCGCGACTCGCTCGGCAGCAGGAAAATGAACTGCACGTCCTTGGTGGTCAGGCCGGCCGTGGCCAGGGCCTTGATTGCCAGGTAATGGCCGATAGAGCCGCGGCCGGTGACGATTTTCTTGCCCTTGAGGTCGGCGACGGTCTTGATCGGCGAGTCCTTGGGCACCAGCAGTGCGGTGGTGTTGCGCCCTTCGGCGTGGATGATGCTGACCACCTTGAGCGCTGCGCCTGCACCGAGTGCGAACACGTAGGGCGCATCACCCAGGGCACCGATGTCCACGGCGCCGGCATTCAGCGCTTCGCCCAGGGGCGAGGCGGACGGGAACTCCGACCACTGGATTTCATAGGGCACGTTTTTGGTTTCGCCGGACACTTCCAGCAGCGCCTTGATCGTGGATTTCTGGTTGGCCACCCGCAGCGGTTGCAGATCGGCGGCGTGAGCTGCACTGGCCAGGCCGAGGGCTAGGGCGGTGCCCAGGAGCAGGCGTTTGAAAGGGGAGGTAAAGACCATGGGATGCAGTCTCCAGGCAGATCAAAATGAGGTTCGGTTTACCTCCGCCTGGAGAAGGGGTCGGTCAGTGGGCTAACGTTATTCCTATAAAAACTGGCTGTGAAGTTCTTTTTGGTTATATGTTAATTATGAAAATATTTGATTATGTGTGATCTGATTATTCTCTAATTGCATTTGGCGAGGCGCTGCGGTCCGAGGTGAAAAGGCCATCCATGCGCCCATGCGGTGGGCAGTTCATCGGGCAAGGCGGTGGTCAGCGGTTGGCGCAGGTCGATGCGGGCGATTTCGGCGCCGATGCCAGGTTCCAGGCGAGTGATGTGCAGGGGCGTGCGGGTGTTCTCTCGTGGGTGGCTCAGCCGACGCCTGGAGAGGGGCGGGTCTAGGGCCTGCACCCGGTGCGGGTGCAGGACGCTTGGGTGAATCAGATCACATGGAAACCGTGGGTGCCGTCGCGAGCCAGTTGGTCGACCAGGCCAAACTCCCAGTCGAGGTAGGCTTGCATCGCTTCCTTGGGGTTGTCGGTGCCTTCGTACGGGCGACGGTAGCGGTCGATCCGCGGCGAGGCCAGGTGGGTTTCACCTTCTTCCACCGGCAACTGTGCGTTGATCCAGCCGGCGGTGCCGTCCTGCAGGAGGAACACCTGCTTGCCGGTGATCGCTTCGACTTCGGCCACCGCCAGCCGCGCCAGTTGGCTGCTGCCGCAAGTCAGCACATACCGTTGGGCGGCGGGCACCTTGGCCAGGGCGTGTGGCAGTTGCGCACGCAGCACCCACCAGGCCCCGGGGACATGGCGCTTTACGTAGTTGGCGCTGGCGGTGAAATCCAGCACCACGGTGTCGCCATGGGCCAGCCAGTCGGCCAGGGTGTGGGGGCTGATCAGTTCGGCCTGGGGCGGTGCTGGGACCGGGGCGACCCAGGCGCCTTGCTCGCTGAAGTGCGCCGGTTGCAGATCATCCAGCACATGCACTTCCCAGCCCAGCTGGGCCAGCCAGGACGCAGACATGTTCGCACGCACGCCGTCATCGTCCGCCAGCACCAGCCGTGCACCGCGTACGCTGGCGACGTGGTCGGTTTCCTGCACCAACTGCCCGCCTGGCGTGGAGCGAGCGCCAGGCAGGTGACCGGCCTCGAATTCTTCCGGGGTGCGCACATCGAACAGGTAGGTGGTGCGCGTTTGCTCCTGCTGCCAGGCGTGCAGGTCGGCCAGGGTGGCACGGCCAACGCGGGCCTTGTCGGCGACGCGGCGCGCATCCACGGCGGCGACCTGTCGGTGTTCTTCCGAGGTCGGTGCAAAGCGCCGCGATTGGCCATGGGCAAGTGTCTGCCCGGCGAGGGTCCAGCCGATGGTGCCGTTACGCAAGGCCGAGACCGGGTTGGCCACACCGGCATTGATCAGCGACTGGGTGCCGATAATGCTGCGGGTGCGTCCGGCGCAATTGACGATGATACGCGTGGCCGGGTCTGGCGCCAGTTCGCGGACGCGCAACACCAGTTCGGCGCCTGGCACGCTGATGCCGGTAGGAATACTCATGGTCTGGTATTCGTCGAAACGCCGCGCGTCGAGCACTACCACATCGGCCTGGCTGTCGAGCAGCGCCTGCACCTCTTCGGCGGCGAGGGACGGCGTGTGCCGCTCGCTCTCGACCAGTTCGCCAAACGCTTTGCTCGGCACGTTCACGTCGATAAACAGCTCGCCACCCGCCTTGCGCCAACCCTCCAACCCACCTTCCAGCAGGCTCACCCGGGTGTAGCCCAATGCGATCAGGCGCTCGGCCGCGCGGCTGGCCAGGCCTTCGCCGTTATCGTAGACGGTGACCTGGGTATCGCGCCGTGGAATGCGCGAATACACCTCCAGTTCCAGTTTGGACAACGGGATGTTCGCGGCAAACAGTGGATGGGATTCGGCGAACGGCGCTTCTTCGCGCACGTCGATGAGGGCGACTTCTTCTTGGTCCAACAGGGCCTGGCGAATCTGGGCAAAGCTGCGGGTCGATACGGTGGTCATAGGGCAGGGCTCTTTTCTTTGGACAAGTCCCAGATATTCGGGAGGAAGGCATTGGAATAACCGGAGATAAACAACTTCTCGCTGCCGTCGGGCTGGTACACCGCTCGGCGTACCGCACCGATATTGGCGCCGTACACATGGATGCTGATGGACACCTGGTCGCTGTGGGCATTGCTGACCTGGTGGATGTCACCGACCTTGGGCGACACGGCCTCGACCTGGCCCGGCACCAACTGGATGGGCTTGCCTTCGGCAACCAGGCTGCCATCGGGGGCGCGTTCGAACCCTTGGGAGAACTCTGCCCCGCGTAGCATCCCGATCAGTCCCCACACCCGGTGGTCATGGATCGGCGTACGTTGCCCCGGCCCCCAGACAAAACTGACGATGCTGAAGCGCTGGCGCGAATCGGCATGCAGCAAGAACTGCTGATAGCGCTCGGGGTCGGGTTGGGCGAATTCATCAGGCAGCCAGTCATCATGGCTAACCAGTTGCGCCAACAGCTTGCCGCCACGGTGCAGCAAGTCGCCTTCGCGTGGATTGCCGTCGATCAATTCCGCCAGGGCGCCTATGAAGGCTCTGAGTCTCTCGGGGTGTCGGGCCTGGGTCATGACAATTCCATCGTGTGGTCGGTGGTGATGGGTTTATCTAAGCATAATGTTTATAGTTAATATGCTATTTTTTAATGATTAGCTTATAGCCGAAGGTAATTTAGAACCGCCCTGAATAGCGTTAGACGTTATCGATCACAGCGCGGACTATCCAGGCGGCGTTCCTGCAACTATGCTTCGCACACATCTTAATGACTGTTCTCTATGTGCGGCCCAAATGAAAATTGACGATATCGATGCCTTTGTCGAAGTGATTCGTTGCCAGTCCATCAGCCATGCCGCCGAGTCATTGCAACTGACCCAGCCGGCCATCACCCGCCGCGTGCAGAACTTCGAGCAGGCGCTGGGCGTGGAGCTGTTCGACCGCAATACCAAGCCCCTCAAGCCTACGCTGATCGGCACCCGTGTCTACGAACAGTGCCGGCTGATCCTGCGCGAGATGGACGCCCTGCGTGAGCTGGTGGCTACCGACGCGCCGCCCACCGGCCTGTTGCGCCTGGGCGTGCCCCAGACTATCGGCGATGTGGTGCTGCTGGATGCGCTCAAGCACCTGCGCACTGAATACCCTGAGTTGCGTGCCCAGGTCGCCACCGGCTGGGGCAGCCAACTGGTCGGCAAGATCGAGCGCGGCGAGCTGGATGCCGCAGCGGCGTTATTCCCGGCGGGCAAGATCTTCCCGGACAACATCGTCGGCGAATCCATCGGCAAGATGGAGCTGGTGGTGGTGTGCGCCAAGGCGCAATTGCCGAAGAAACCCTGCAAGCTGGCGGACGTGTACCAGAACGGCTGGATTCTCAACCCGGATGGTTGCGGCTTCCGCGCGGGTTTGCAGCGGACCTTGTCGGATCAGGGCCTGGCGCTACGGGTGAACCTGGAAACCTTCGGCACCGAGCTGCAATTGGGCCTGGTGGCGGACGGCCTGGGCCTGGGGCTGGTACCACGGCCGTTGCTGGAACGCAGCGCCCACCGTGAGCAACTGGCGGTGATGCCGCTCAAGGATTTCAAGCCGGTGATGGACCTGTGGCTGATCTACCCGCACTTCCTGGGCAACCTGCAAGGGCCGGTGGACGCCTTTGGCAAGCTGGTGGCGAATTCCCTGCATAAAATCCGCAACGCCGCGTAATCCCACCTGTGTCATGGCGGGTGTGTTTATGAAAAAAAATAATAATTAGCTTAGATTAAAATGTGCTTTTTATTATTTAAATGCATCCCATAGGCTTGCCTGGAAGTCCTTAAGGCCATCCAGGAAGTTTTGCCATGAGCAGCGTCACCTCGATTTCCAGCGTTTCCAGCAACGTTCGCCAACGCGTCACTCCGGAAGAGTGGGAAGTGCGCGTCAAATTGGCCGCCGCTTATCGCCTGGCGGCCCTTTACAAGTGGACCGACCACATCTACACCCACTTCTCTGCCCGCGTACCGGGCCCGGAGGAGCATTTCCTGATCAATGCCTTTGGGTTGTTGTTCGATGAAATCAGTGCTTCCAACCTGGTCAAGGTCGACCTCGACGGCACCATTGTCGACGACCCCACCGGCCTTGGCATCAACTACGCCGGCTACGTGATCCACAGCGCCATCCACGGCGCGCGCCACGACCTGCAAGCGGTGCTGCACACCCACACCCGTGACGGCATTGCGGTGTCGGCGCAGAAAGACGGCCTGCTGCCGATCTCCCAGCATTCGATCGGTTTCTCCGGGCGCGTGGCGTACCACGGTTATGAAGGCGTGGCCCTGGACCTGGACGAGCGTGAGCGGCTGGTCGCGGACTTGGGCGACAAGAGTGTAATGATCCTGCGCAACCATGGGTTGTTGACGGCGGGGGTGAGTGTTGAGCATGCGTTTCAGCAGCTGCAGCAGTTGGAGCGTGCGTGCAATATCCAGGTCGCGGCGCAGGCGGCGGGGAATGCGGAGTTGATCTTTCCGCCGAGGGAGGTGGTGGAGAAAGTTGAGCAGCAGGCGAAGGTGTTTGCCAGTGGCGAGGGGCCTGGTGTGGCGCGGCATTGGAATGCGTTGATTCGGCAGTTGGAGCGCAGTGATACCGAGTACAAGAACTGATCGTCGACACAAACGGGTTTAATCATAGGGGAGCCAGCTCCTGCTGGCGGCCTGACAGCCAACTACTATCTGCCTGTAATCCCACGGTCCAAAAATGTGGGAGCGGGCTTGCCCGCGAAAGCGGCCTGACAACCGACCGCTATCTGCCTGTCACCCCACGATCCAACTGTGGAGGCCGGCTTGCCCGCGATGCAGGCCACTCGGTGCATCAGGCACACCGCGTTGATGCCATCCCTGGCAAGCCAGCTCCCACATTGGTTTTGAGGTGTGCTTAAGCGACCTGTTTGGCGTGTTCACGCTCGGCAACCAGTTGGCGGGTGAGAGGGATCAAACGCTTGCCGTAGTCGATCGCATCATTCAGGGGGTCAAAGCCACGGATAAGGAACGTGGTAATGCCCAGGTCGTAGTAGTCCAGCAACGCTTGCGCGACTTGCTCGGCTGTACCCACCAGCGAGGTGGAGTTGCCCTGCGCACCGAGCAGGCCCGCAATCCCCGTCCACAAACGCTTATCCAACCGTGACCCTCGCGCTGCGGCCGCCAGCAACCGGCGCGAGCCTTCATTCGGCGGTTCACGTCGCACAAAACCATTCTTCTCCGCCAGCTCGGTGGCCTGCTCAAGGATCTTGTCGGCCCGCGCCCACGCCAGTTCTTCGGTCTCGGCGAGGATCGGCCGCAATGACAGGCTGAAGCGAATCTCGCGCCCATGCTTGGCCGCTTCGGCGCGTACCTGAGTCACGATCTCGCGCACCTGCTCGTAGGTTTCGCCCCACAGTGCATAAACGTCGGCGTGCTTGCCCGCTACTTCAATCGCAGCGTTGGAGGCGCCGCCAAAATACAGCGGGATGTGTGGCTGTTGCGGTGATTTCACCGTGGAGTGCGCACCTTCGACCTGATAGTAGGTGCCCTTGAAGTCGAAGGGTTGTTCGCTGGTCCATTCCTGGCGCACCACGCTCAAGTACTCATCGGTACGGGCGTAACGCTCGTCCTTGCCGATGTGGCTGCCATCGGCACGCAGTTCGAGGTCATCGCCGCCGGTGATGATGTGCACGGCCGTGCGCCCGCCGTTGAACACGTCGAGTGTGGCGAATTGACGTGCGGCCAGGGTGGGCTGGGCGAACCCGGGGCGGTGGGCGATGAGGAATTGCAGTTTGCGGGTCACGCTGGCGGCGTGGGAGGCGATCAGCGTGCTGTCCGGGCTGTTGGAGTGGAAGGCCACCAGCGCGCGGTCGAAGCCGGCTTCCTCGTGGGCGCGGGCCACGGCCTCGACGTAGTCGGGTTGCAGGGTAGGGCCGCTGCGTGGATGGATCTCGGAAGCGTGGTGGCCGCCAATGTAGCCGATGAATTCGATGCTCATGGTGTGTCCTTCTCTTGGGCGTAGTCTTGTGAGGGATGGGCACCTCCACCGGGCAGGGGGTCGGTTCTTCGCGTCCAAAGTAGGGGCAGTGGCGAGGGCTGTAAAATGCCGATTGGTTCTAACCTAATTATTAAAATATTGAATCATGATTCTGGTGGTGTATCAGGGATTTGCATTTTGAATGTGTTCAGTTATTCCTGGAAGCACTGTCACGGCCGCCAGTTTGCGTCGGGTTGCCCAAGGCTGACCGGAGATAACGTTGTGTTTTCCCCTGCGCTGAGGTCTGATGAGCGCCGAAACGGGGACGTCAGGTTTGGGGAGTTATGCGGGCAGAACTAGCGCACTATGGCGGTATTACCGTCATGATTCCGGCCGCCCTCATCATTGCGGTATGGCTGAGGTATTCCAACCCTTGGGCACTTCGCGCCTGGGTCATCACCGTCGGCGTGACGTATTCGATCGTTGCGCTCAGCAAGTTGCTGTTCAAAGGCTGGGGCTTATCGTTCGAACCCTTGGATATTGCCGTACTCAGTGGCCATGCCATGAATACGTGCCTGATGCTGACGGTGGCACTGAGCCTTTTGGCGCGCCAGTTCAATCCGGTATTACGCTGGCCGGCAGCGGGGGCGGGGTTATTGGCCAGCGCGTGGTTCAGTGCTTATTGCGTGGCACCCTACATCCATCCGCTCAATGAAGCCCTGGCCGGTGCAACGCTGGGTGCGGTGGCGGCGATTACGTTTCTCTGGCGTATTGAAAGCGCCGACATCAAGGTTTCACCTTCGTTTATCGGCGGTGGCCTGGTGGTCTTGCTGGCCTGCGCGCTGGTGCCCAAGTACAACGCCGAGTTGCTGCTCAACCGCGTCGCAATCACCTTGTCAGGTGCCGATCAAGCGCATCAAGAGCCTTCCTGGCGTCTGGACGCGGCGCATGGAAAGCCTGAGTAAGTCACCAGGTCCAGCGACCATCAGTTCCAGCAACTGTCGTGGCTTTCCTGGAATTGATTCCGCCGAAACGTGACAAATTTTAACATTTGCCACTTTATTTCCAGGGTGCGAAGCGAGGGGGGAGGGAGTGTTGTGGCGATACTTGAACGATGTTGCACCTATGCTAGTGCCATTTTTTAGTGTGCGATAACTATCTTAGGTCTATGGGTTAGCGGCGCCGTCAGCGGTTAAATGTTATCAGTAAGAAGGGAGCCTGCGGGGCGCCTGTTAACCCAGTTTCAAATTAGAGCCCGAGGCGAATCTCGGCACACAAGCCACCTTCCGGCCGATTGCTCAAGGTCAATGAGCCGCCTATTGCCACCGCCAGTTGCTGCGCAATGGCCAAGCCCAGACCGGTGCCACCGGTGCCGCGATTGCGCGAGCTCTCCACGCGGTAGAACGGTTGCATCACCTGCACCAGTTCGTCTTCGGCGATCCCGGGCCCACGATCCAGTACCTTGATCGACAGTTCCCCGTTCGCCGTCGAGCCCACTTCCAGCTCGGCGCTGCCTGCGAACTTCAATGCGTTGTCCACCAGGTTAACCAGCACCCGGCGCAGGGCGTGCGGGCGGGTGTCGAGTACCACCGCGCTTTTGCCATTGAGGCTGACCTGCTTGTGCATGTCCTGATAGTCGAACACCAGGCTGTCGAGGAAGGCATCCAGGTTGATCCGGTGGCTGGCTTCGGTGGCGCCATGAACGCTGCGCGCATAGGCGACGCCTTCGCGCACCAGGTGTTCCATCTCGCCGAGGTCGCTCCAGAGTTTGTCGCGGTCGGTGCAGTCCTCCATGAATTCGGCGCGCAGTTTCATGCGGGTGATCGGGGTTTGCAGGTCATGGGAAATCGCCGCGAGTATTTGCATGCGTTCCTTGAGGTATTCGGCGATACGTTTTTGCATTTCATTGAACGCGGCGGCGGCATGCGCGACTTCGGTCGGGCCCTTTTCGTCCAGTGGGGTAGGGTGGGCATTGGGGTCGAGGGTTTCTACAGCGCGCGCCAGGCGGGTCAACGGGCGGATGGCCAGGCGTACGGCGAACCAGGTGCAGCCGAGCAGCAACGCCAGTTGCAGCACCAGCACCACCGGTAGCCAGTAGGCGACGGGCAGGGCGGCGGGGCGTACGTCGATGGTGATCGGGCTGCCATCGGCCAGGGTCAGGTGCGCCTGAAAGTGCTTCTGCATACCGGGGATGTCACGGAAGGTCAGCGTGTAGTGTTCGCCCAGCGCGTCCGCAATAGAGGTCGCGGCCATGGGCATATCGTCTCTGCTCATCGGCTCGCCGGTTTCGCCGGCATTGAGCAGGTAACGGTAATTCTGCCGGTCGAGGCGTGGCAGCCAGAGGGGGCGCTCGTTGGCGGGCAAGCGGTCGAGAATGGCGACCGAGGTGGACACATCGTTTTCCAGATTGCCCAGCATGGCGGTACGCGCGCTGATATAGCGCTCGTAGAACTGCGCGCTGAAGGACAGGCCATGGGCGCACACCAGGCTGATCAGGAAGATCAGCGACAACTGCGACGCAAGGGGCCGTGGCCAGCCAAACCGTAGCTTCATTGATCGGCCCCGAGGATTTCCACCGGCAAGGAAAACACATAGCCCTCACTGCGCACGGTCTTGATATAGGCCGGCTCGCGGGCGTCATCCAGCAGGCGTTGGCGCAGGCGGCTCACCAGCAGGTCGATGGAGCGGTCGAACAGGTCGGCATCGCGGCCTTGGGTCAGGTTGAGCAACTGGTCGCGGTTGAGCACGCGCTGGGGGTGATCGAGGAATACCCGCAACAGGCGGTATTCGGCGCCGCTCAGGGCCACCAGGGTATCGTCCTCGTCGAGCAGGTGGCGGGCAGTGGTGTCCAGGCGCCAGCGGCCGAAACGGATCAGGCGTCCGGTCTCGCTGACCACCAGGTTTGGCGGCAACATCCGCGTGCGGCGCAGCACCGCGTTGATACGTGCGAGCAATTCACGGGCGACGAAGGGTTTCACCAGATAATCGTCGGCGCCCATTTCCAGGCCGATGATACGGTCGGTCTCATCATTGCGCGCGGTGAGCATCAGCAGTGGCGTGGCCTTGTGCTTGCCTACCCGCAGTTCGCGGCACAGCTGCAAGCCGTCGTCGCCGGGCATCATGATATCCAGCACGATCAGGTCCACCGGAGTGGTGTCGAGGAAGCTGCGCATCTGGCGGCCATCGGCAACCACGGTGGTGCGCATACCGTTTTTCTTCAGGTAGTTACCTACCAGTTCGCGGATCTCCCGGTCGTCATCGACGATCAGGATGTGATCGACATGATCCATGCTGCCTTCCTCGTAAATACTCATAGGGGCGCAGTCTAGCCATTGGCGAGGGCCTTGCCTTGTGCCCTTTGTATTGCAGTGTATCTGGCGATAGGGAGATACACGACGACGCAAAAATGCCGGGGGATCACCCGCAACGCGATGCGTACGTCGGTGATCAATCACCGCCTGCTCACGGGGCGTGTGACGCCTTGGGCAACAGCGCCTCGAATAGCTGTTGTACTTGTGGCTCATCACTGTGGGCCACATTGAAACGCATCGAGTCGCGGTGTGCCGGGTCATAGCCAAACAGCACTCCCGGCGCCAGCACCATGCCTTTTTTCAACGCTTCCTGGGCCAGCAGCTCGCCGTTGATGCCGGGTGGCAGGTGCGCCCAGATGAACATCCCGCCTTCGTAGCCCATCGGCAATTCGCAGCCGCAACGCTTGAGCCATTGCTCGACCCGTCCACCGGCCTCCATCAAGCGCTGCACCATGCGCTTGCGGTGCTTGGCGTAGCTGCCTTCGCTGAGCATGCGGTACACGATCTGCTCGAACAGCTCGGAGGTCACGCCGCCGCTCATCAGCTTCATATTGGTCAGGTTGGCCGCCAGTTGCGGCGCCGCAACCACGAAGCTGACGCGGGTGTTGGCACTGAGCGTCTTGGAGAAACCCGACAGGTAGGTGACCTGGTCCAGGCCGGCGAGGGCGGCCAGGCGCGGTGGTGGGCTGGGGTGCAGGTCGCCGTAGAGGTCATCTTCGACGATATGGCAAGCGTATTGCTGCGTCAGTTGTAGCAGGCGAAACGCCTGGCTGGGGCTGAAGGAGTGGCCGGTCGGGTTCTGCAGCACGCTGGTGGTGAGGTACAGGCTGGGGCGGTGTTCAGCCAATAGTTGTTCGAGGGCGCTGAAGTCGAAACCGTCGGGCCGGCGCTGGATCGTCACCGCCTTGACCCCGTGCAGCGCGAGGTTGGCGTGGAAGTTGAAGTAGCACGGTGCGTCGAGCAGCACGGTGTCGCCGGGGCGCGCCAGCAGGCGCATCAGCATGTCCAGGCCTTGTACAGTGTTGGGCGTGGTAATGATCTGTTCGACCGACACCGACATGCCTTCGCCGTGGAGTTTCTGTTGCAGGGCCTGGCGTAACGGCAATAGCCCGGCCGGTGTGCCCAGCTCGGCGATGCGCAGCGACGGCGCCCGCACCACGCTGCGCAGGGTTTGGCGAATGGCGTCGCTGTCCAGCCACGCCTCGGGCAAGTGGCCGCTGCCGGGGCGCAGGTCACCGTAGACCGTCGCGAGGGGGCGCCGTAATACGCTGAGCAGGTCTTGAGGCAGCAACTCAACCCAGTTCGTCGAGGCCGCATGGGTGTTGGTCGCGGCCACGAAATAGCCACGACCTTGGCTGGAGGTGAGCAGATTGCGCCCGCGCAAGCGGTCGAGGGCTTCGTTTAGCGTGAACTTGCTTACGCCCAGGACCTGGGTCAGTTCGCGCACCGAGGGTAGCTTGCTGCCCGGTGCCCATTCACCGCTTTCGATCGCCTGGCTGAAAGCCTCGACGATCTGCTGCACCTTGGAGGTGCCTACCACGAAGGCTATGGCCTTGACGAACATGCGGCTTCCTTGTCTTTGCCGGTGATTTTACCGGTGAAGTTTGGGCGGATTAAGCCTCACTTCACCTGCCCAGTGCAATGCCAGCTGCCTAGACTGCTCGCTCTCTTTTCCAGGTCCCCGGCCATGACAAGCGCGTTAACCCTCTCTTCGTTTTTCTACTTCCTGCTGTTTTGCGCCACCATGACCTTCAGTCCCGGCCCCATGACCCTGCTGCTCTTGAGCCTGGGCCTGCGCGACGGCTTGCGCAGTTCGATCCCGGCGCAGATCGGGGCCAGTGTGTCGTACCTGATTTCGATCCTGGTTTTTGCGGTGGGCTTTTCTGAATTGATCAAGGGCAACCCGTCCATCACCCAGGCAATCCAGGTGATCGGCGTGGCCTACATCCTTCACCTCGCCTACAAGCAGTGGACCAGCAACGGTGTGGTGATCGAGCGGATTGGTCATGTGGAAGCCGCGCGCAGCCTGTTTCGCAAGGGGTTGCTGACGGGGTTTTCCAACCCCAAGACCATCATCATGTTCAGCGCGGTATTCCCTCAGTTTGCCGGGGCCGGGGAGCACCGTTCGACAGTGGATATTGCGATCCTCGGGCTGACGTTTCTGTTGCTGCAATTCGCCAGCGGCTGCCTGTATTGCTACTTTGGCCAGCGTATCAAGCAGGTATTGCAAAACCCTCAGCGCCGCGTATTGCTGCAGCGCATCACCGCCGTGATGCTACTGGGCGTGGCGCTGATGCTGGCGCGAGGCTTTGCTCACTGAGGGCCTCAAGCTTATGAGTGGTAGTGGCGAATTGCCGGTCCCCTGATAGACTCCAGGCATTCACTCAGGATCTCACCCCACCATGTCAGCTGCAGAAGGAAACGGACTTCCGCTCGCTTCACGGCTGTACAAATCCCGTACGCTCGGGTTGACGCTCGGATTTGTTTGCGTGGTGTTCGGGATGTACCCTCTGGACCCCGCCTGGTGGGTGTGGGCGTGGATGCTGATCAACGCGTTTGTGTGGCCGCACGTGGCGTTTCAACTGTCCTTGCGCAGCGCCAACGCCCTGCGCAGCGAACGGCGCAACCTGTTGTTCGACTCGTTCTGCGGTGGGTTCTGGGTTGGCGCCATGCACCTCAACCCGCTGCCCAGCGTGACCACCTTGTCGATGATGACCATGAACAACGTCGCCATTGGCGGTCCCCGTTTCATGCTGGCGGGATGGGTGGCGCAGGCACTGGGTATCGGCACGTCGTTGTGGATGTTTGCCCCGGCCTTTATTGCGGTGACCACCCAGGTGCAGCTCTACGCCTGCCTGCCTATCCTGATGCTGTATCCGTTGGCCTTGGGCTGGATCTGCTACCGCCAGGCGGTAACCCTGGCACGCCACAAACGCGAGCTATTGGCACTAAGCCGCACGGACAGCCTGTCCGGGCTGCTCAACCACGGTGCCTGGAAAGACCACCTGGAGCTCGAATTCCAACGCTGCCGCCGCGGTTCGGCAGGCGCCGCCATCGCGCTGATCGACATCGATCACTTCAAGGTCATCAACGACACCTACGGGCATGTCACCGGCGATATTGTCCTGCGCCAACTGGGCAAAGTACTTCGCCAGAACCTGCGCGCCACCGACCTGGCCGGGCGTTACGGTGGCGACGAGTTCTGCGTGATCCTGCCGGACATGGACCTTAACCGTGCCACCGAAGTCATGGATGCGTTGCGCAACCGCTTCAACGCCCTGGCCTACGCCCAGGACCCGACCCTGCGCGTCAGCTTGAGTATCGGCCTGGCGCCGTATCAGCCGAGCCATGCGGATTCGACTAGCTGGTTGAATGACGCTGACCAAGCGTTGTACGAAGCCAAGAGCAGCGGGCGAAACCGCGTCAGTTCCGTACAGGGGAGTTGGTTGCGATCGGTCTAGTGGGGTAGGGTGTGGCGGCACCCTCCAACAACAATCAAGGATCGGTTCATGCTCTTCAACTTCTCCCGTACCCTCCTGGCTGCCACCCTGGCCTTGTCCGTCAGCGTGCCGGCCTACAGCGCCGAACCCCATAAACAGATCCAGGCACACGCCGAGCAGTACAAGGCCGACGCCCTGAAATTGCTGGAGCGCCTGGTGAACATCGACTCGGGTTCAGGCTATGAGCCGGGCCTGACGCAAGTGCGCGACATTGCTGTGGATGAACTGAAACAGCTGGGTTTCTCTATTGAGCTGGTGCCGGATAAAGCGGCCAACAACAGTCACGTGGTTGCCACCCTCAAAGGCACCGGCAAGGCCAAGATCCTGCTGATGGCCCACATGGACACCGTCTTCAAGGAAGGCTCGGCCGCCGAGCGTCCGTTCCATATCAAGGACGGCCGCGCCTATGGTCCTGGCGTGATGGATGACAAGGGTGGCATCGTCGCCGGCATCTACGCGCTCAAAGTCCTCAAGGACCAGGGTTTCAAGGACTACGCGCAGATCACCTTCCTGCTCGACGCGAGCGAAGAAACCGGCTCCGACGCTGCCTCCGAGCTGGTCCGCCAAACCGCCAAGGCCCACGACGTCACCCTCAACCTCGAACCCGGCCGCCCAGCCGATGGCCTGGTGGTCTGGCGCAAAGGCAGCGCCACCGCCGTGGTTGAAGTCAAAGGCAAGGCGGCCCACGCCGGCGTCGCCCCGGAGCTCGGCCGCAACGCCGCCATGGAAGCGGCGCACCAGATCCTGCAATTGGGCAAACTGGGCGACGAGGAAAAGAAAACCACCATCAACTTCACCGTCATCAAGGCCGGCGACCGCACCAACGTCATCCCCGACCAGGCCACGGCCAAGGCGGACGTGCGCGCGGCGTTGCCAGAGGAGTTTGACCGCATCGAGAAAGACCTGGCCCGCGTGTCAGCGAACAAGCTGATCCCTGAAACCGAAGTGAAGACCAGCTTGCAGCGTGGGTTGCCACCGATGCCGCAGACGCCAGAGTCGGACAAGTTGGTTGCGATCGCCCAGGGCATCTATGGGGAGTTGGGCAAGACGCTGACGATCGAGGGCAGCGGTGGCGCGGCGGACGCAAGTTTGTCGGCTGGGGTAGGGACGCCGACGTTGGATGGTTTTGGGATTGTCGGCGGGAATATTCACACCCCGGAGGAGTATGCGGAGGTGGAGAGTGTGGCGCCGCGGGTTTATCTGCTTAGCCGGATGATTATGGAGCTTTCGAAGCGGTGATGGCCGTGGGGGGCTCATCCAGTGCGTTCGGGGGAGTCCCTCATTCTGTCGAGTGAGCGTTTTGTCGTGGTGGGCAGGTTTTTGTGGCGAGTAGGCTTGCCCTGCGTTGGGCTGCGCAGCAGCCCTGGAACAGACAATCCTGATTTACCTGAAAATACCCACTGCCCCGAATGGGGCCGCTGCGCCGCCCAACGCGAGCAAGCTCGCTATCCACAGGGGCGGGTTGCTTGGGAGAGCAGCGTTTGTGTTACCAAGTTGACTGGTCTTCGAGGCTGGCTTTTTGGAGGTCGTCTTTCCAGACCTCGTTGGCTAGCCGATAGATCTCGGCGAAGAGGCCTCGGGGGTCGGTTATTTCTGTTTCGTCCCAGGCCATTTTTGAATACGACTCTGGGTCGTCTTCAAAGTAAGAGTGGAAATTAAACGCCTCAGTGTTTAGCGCGTTAAGTAAATTCTCTATTAGTTTATATCTGTGGCGATAGGAAAGCTTGTTGAAGGGGTCTAGGCAGTATTCAAGTATGAGAGACTCTCTGTCTCTATTTTCGTTAGGGTTGAAACGGGCAAGCGCTTTTCCCTTGGTTTCCTCCCTATCATAAATGTCAAAAATGCCTACGAAATAACTCAAGCTGGCGTCGAAAGGTATGTGCTCGGAAGAGGGGTGAAATAGCATTTTTTCACTCCTTAATGGGGAATAGAGTAAAAGGCGTGCCGTCCTCACGAAACTTCATTTCTGCACCATTCATTGAAGGGTTGAAAGTTGGATTGTTTGGGTCGTTTTTGTTTGGTCTGTAGCCTCGTCCTGCTCCGGGTAATTCCAGTTTGAATATCGGATTTTTACTATGGTCCATCCCGTTGAATGGAGCTAGTCCAAGCGCTTCGCGTGGAGTGTGGCGCCGCGGGTTTATCTGCTTAGCCGGATGATTATGGAGCTTTCGAAGTGGTGATTTTTCGCTGATGGACACCCTTTTGTGGTGAGCAGGGTTGCCCTGCTTTGGGCTGCACAGCAGCCCCAAAACAGATAAATGCGGCTTTACCTGAAAAAACTCACTGCCTGCAGTGGGGTCGCTGCGCGCTCCAGTGCAGGGCAAACCTGCTCGCCACAGTGTTGTTCTTAAACAGGGTTTTCTGCTTTGACCAAGTACTCATCGAATTTCACAATAATGTGATTCAGCCATGATTGTCCTGAATCCCATTGATTTGGGTAGTAGTAATAACAATGCTGCTCGTGAAGTAAATTACTTTGAAAGGTAGGCTCATCTGTGTAGGTTTTAATTAAATCTAAAATTTCTTTTCTTACAGTAATTATTATGTCTCTTGGTGAGTCAAGTAGGAACGAATCAATCGCCTCGTCAGCGGATGAGTATTCCGCTGTCCAGTCCTGGTTAAAGTAAGCGCCGAGAAATTGTTGCAGCTCTGTCAATGGAATGTTCATTTTTCTGGGTATCCCGTGAGTAATAGATAGCCATCCGGCATCTTAGGTTTTCTTTTCAGAACAAGAATGAAATTGTAGACAGGTATGGGGGTTTCAGTACCTCTAATAATACTCACGCCAACGGCTTGGCTAGAGCTATCGTAGATTGTGTATTTGTCCTTTTTGCCCTCTAAGAATTTTAAAATTTCATGCCGGTGAGTGTTTAGGCTCTTAGATACTAGGGCTTCCGCTTCCTCTTGATTTTTGAATGTGGACGCTGCAGGAATATGTGGTTCCAAATTGAGCCTTGCAGCCAGTTGTGGTCGCGTCTGGGCAACATGCTTTTTAATTAGGTGTCCACCTGCTTTTTCATGTGTGTCTAATACGCTGCCAGGGCAATTTCCAATCTTGCAGCTCAGTCCTAACGGATCTATCCATCCTGTCGGATTAGGCACGTACTGGTAAGCATTGATCCCACCCGCCAACTTCACCGGGTCCGGCGTCAGGTAACGACCAACATCCGGATTGTAGTAGCGATGGCGGTTGTAGTGCAGCCCGCTTTCTTGATCGAAGTATTGGCCCTGGAAGCGCAGGGGGTTGTCGACTTTTCCTATGTCGAGACGGCTGATTTCACCGCACGCGCGGTAATGCGTGGACCAGACGATCTCGCCATCCGGAGCGGTGAGTTCCTGCGGGGTGCCAAGGTGGTCGAGTTGGTAGTGGTAGGCCTTGGTTTCCTTTGGGTCGAAGCCTTCCAGCAGCGCCAGTTGGCGGAAGGTGTTGGGTTCATCTGCTTAGCCGGATGATTATGGAGCTTTCGAAGCGGTGATAGGCGTGGGGGGCTCATTCAGTGCGTTTGGGGGAGCCCTCATTCTGCCGAGTGAGCGTTTTGTCGTGGTGGGCAGGCTTTTGTGGCGAGTAGGCTTGCCCTGTGCAGCAGCCCAAGAACTGGCAGTGCTGATTACCTGAAAATCCCCATCGGTCAGACTGGGGCCACTGCGCGGCCCAGTGCTGGGCAAGCCTGTTCGCCACAGGGGAGGGGCGGTGTTGCCTTGGATAGCAGTGTTGGTGTTACCAAGTTGACTGATCTTCTAGGCTGGCCTCTTGGAGGTCGTCTTTCCAACTTATCTGAGCGAGTTGATGGACATCCTCTAAGAAGCCTTTAGGGTTTTCAAGTTTGTACCATTCTTCTCGTGGCCATGATGTGGCCTCATCTTCATTTATATCGAATAAGCCTTGGAAGTCATAACTCTCATCGTTCAGACTATTTTCCAGGGCCTTAATCAAAGCGTATTTGTGCCTGTAAGAAAGGTAGCTTAAATTCAAGGCGTGAGTTTTTATGAGAAACGCTCGATCGGCTTTATTGTTTGGGTCGTATTTTTCCAGTTCTAGACCCAGCCCCTGCTCTCGATCATATACATCAAATACACTAATAAACCATTTTAGGCTAGGGTCAAATGGCTCATTTAAGAATGGGTTTTTCAACATTATCTTTTCTCGACTGGATAAGCAGTGAATGGTCTGGTCCCATCTTTTTTATCAAATTTCACTTCGAACCAATTTGGATTTTCATTAAGGGCTGGGCTGTCAATGTCTTTTTTGTTAGGGCGATAGCCTCGTCCTGCTCCGGGTAATTCCAGTTTGAGTATCGGATTTTTACTGTGGTCCATCCCGTTGAATTGAGCTAGTCCAAGCGATTCGCGTGGAGTGTGGCCCCGCGGGTTTATCTGCTTAGCCGGATGATTATGGAGCTTTCGAAGTAGTGATTTTTCGCTTATGGACACCCTTTTGTGGTGAGCAGGGTTGCCCTGCTTTGGGCTGCACAGCAGCCCCAAAACAGATAAATGCTGCTTTACCTGAAAAAACTCACTGCCCTTCGTTGGGCCGCTTCGCGGCCCAACGAAGGGCAAGCCTGCTCGCCACAGCGTGAGAAATCAGGGAGGAGTCATATGAAAAAGACTTAGTTGAATTTTTCATAGTCTTGAGCACGCAGTGATGCTAACCATTGTTTGAAAAATTCAACCTGTTCTTGTGGGTTACTTGTAAGGTTTTCTTCTTCATAGTCGAACAAGTGGACGATATCTTCGTTAGTTGCTTGCTTACCTAGAGTCATTTCGTATGCTACAAGGCCTGAACTCATTTGAGATGCCATTCTTGAAGGTTTAACGTTTCGCTTTGCACCTTTGCATAGGAAGGTGATATGGGGGAAGTCTGCCCTGATTTTTGCAAGGCACACATACATGTCTATACCTTCGTAAATCGTTTTAAAGTTATCAGCTTCTGAAAATACCATAATTAATTTTGCGATGTCATATTTAACAGTTACTTCTGTTTTTTTATTGTCAATAATTGCAGGTATTTTTTGCGTTTTCATTTTATTTCCTGTTTGGATTTGGAATCGAATAGCCTACATAACTTCCATCAGCTTTGACCGGTGTAGCCCCTATGATATCTTCTGGATTTACTTTGTGGTGAATAGCAAATTCTTTTTATTTGGGGTATGGCGTCTGGTTGCCTAGCTCTAGGTTTATGTCATGACCCTCAATGCTCTTAAGCGTATACAAGTAACCCTTTTTATCTCCATAGCTAGTTGCAAAGGTAATTCCCACTGCGCGGAGAGGCGATGTACTAATAAAGTTACTTGGTGGGTCAGCACTGTCAACAGCGTGTAAATATAGATCCTCACTATCGCCTTTGCTTTTGAAGCCGTTTTTAAATACCTCGTTCGGAGGTGTTTTGTCTCCCCGAAAAAGATATTCCTCATCTCTATTTGAAATCGGAGGGTCGGGTTCTGATTTTTTAATTGACGCTTGTGCTGAAGGTTCTTGAAAACCAGATGAGGGTTTGCATCCCTTTTCATCTGGACATCCATTTAAGCCCAGCGGATCAACCCATCCCGTAGGATTGGGCACGTACTGGTAAGCATTGATCCCACCCGCCAACTTCACCGGGTCCGGCGTCAGGTAACGACCAACATCCGGATTGTAGTAGCGATGGCGGTTGTAGTGCAGCCCGCTTTCTTGATCGAAATATTGGCC
>NZ_PCQI01000009.1:0-225223 GCF_002980075.1 Pseudomonas sp. MYb13
TGCCCACCCGCCACGCCCCGCGCCTGCGCCACGCCCTTGATCGCCAGGTTGTTGGATTCTGTGGCGCCGGACGTCCAGACGATTTGTTCAGGGTTGGCACCGACCAACTCGGCCACCTGGCGACGCGCCTGTTCAACCGTTTGCCGGGCCGCCTGGCCGAACGCGTGGGAACTGGACGCGGGGTTACCGAAATTGGCATTGAAGCCCAGACACTCGACCATTACCTGGATGACCCGTTCATCCACCGGGGTAGTGGCGGCGTAGTCGAAATACAGCGGACGTTTATTCATAACGTTAGAAACTCGCAGAGCAGGTTCCCGAGAGCAGCGTCTCAGGGGCATGGACCGGGACAGAGGTCGTCAGGTTTAACCGATCGCATGCCGTGAAAGAAGAACCACTTTATGTAAATGTGCGTAGGAACGCTCCTGGAATTTGAGCTTAACAGGCTCAAAGGCGCCGCCGTTAGATCGATTGGGCGCAAACGCAAAAAGCCGAAAAGTCCGCCCTCCGGACCTTTCGGCTTTTTGATGCAGTGCGAAACGACTCAAACGTTGGTGAATATGCCACTCACCGGGTCGATATTTCCATTATAGGGCACGCTGGTCCCCGCCGCCCTGGCAACAGTCGCCCAGATCCGCTGCATGTCAACGAACGTATTGCCAATCACGGGGTTGCCATATTGCTGACGGTCACCCTGGGCCGTGATGTTGAAATAACGCCCCGCACCCGCGCCGCTCTTCAACAAGCCGCTGGCGCCCCCCATCAATACCAGCGGCATATCCAGCGTGTGTTCGGGCGCGCCGTCGGCCATCTCGCTGGTAAAGATCACCAACGTGTGCTTGAGCAGGCTGTCACTCGGCACATCAGGGTCGGCATGACGCGCCAGTTCGTCCATAAACAATTTGAGTCGTTGGGTGTACCACTGCCGGGACTTTTTCCAGACGTCCAGCCCCGCATAGCGGTGCGCGCAATCATGCGGATTGGTGACGTCACTGACGTCGAGGATATTCAGTGACTCTGCCGAGCGCCCGACCTGAATCGTGGCGACCCGCGTGATGCCGCACGACAGCGCCGTCGCGACCACCTGGTGATGGCTGTTCTGGATCTGATTGCGAAATTGCGCGGACTTGAAAGGCACCGACTCCAGCTCCAGCGGAGAACACTCGCCAATCGGCGGCAGCGTCTCTTCCATGTCCTTGAGGGTCTGCTCGACAGCATCGAGTTGCATCTCGACCTTCTGTTTTTGCGCGCCAGCAAGCCGTCCTCGCATCTCATTGATATCGGCCAGCACCGGGTCGAAGACGTGACGATTTCGTACCTGCCGATCACGCACCGCTCTGCTGACGGTCCCAAAGATATACTGCGCCAGTAATTCCGGGTCCTGTACAGGCTTGCGAATATCACTGCGAATCTTCGGACCATTCCACGACACATACCAGTCAGTGCCATCAATGCCCGCATGCGGCCCGGCAAACACACTGCGCAGGGTCGGATCCGTCCCGGGCATATGCTGCCCCAGCAACACATCGATCGAAGCCATTTTCTTCTCGCGATCGCGCAGGAGCCAGGTCCATCCATTGTGGCCTTCATTACCCGGCCCAAGGATCGTGCCACGCAGGTACAGGGACTGGCTCTTGTACGCGGCCAGTTCCTGGCTGACTTCATTGAGCGTGAAGTCTGAGGTATCCAACGCAGCGGCCTGGGGGTGCCAAAGGCCCCGGCCGTCACTCGAGTATGCGCTGGAGGAGTCGACGGCCAAGCCGTCCGGTACGATGAAAAACACGACTTTGAGCTTCGCCTGCTGGCTTTGTCCCGCCAGCGCCAACCGTGCCAAGCCAAACTGGGTGAGCGGACCATAGATACCGACGGCTGCAAGACCGGCGAGGAAACGACGACGACTTTTCAAGATATCCATGATCAATCCCTCTGCATCTTGAATTGGAACGCGTTGGAAGTGCCCAGCGTGCGTAACATCGACGGTAATGAGCCAGTGTTCTTCAGCCCATCAGTCAGTGCCTTCACCGTCGCGGAAGTGGATTCGTCGGATTTGTTCCCCGACGCGAAGCGGAAGTAGCTGTCCGCCATGCAGAACAGCGACGCTGAGTTGTGGGCGATCAGCTTGGAAATATCCCGCACATCGTCGATGGGCACCGTCCCATCAACGCCAACAAATGGGCCGGACGACTTGATCGGCAGCATTTGCGGAAACTGCGCGTAGTTGTAGGCCGGCTCTTATTGGCGATAGCGCCCCGTAGCGTCGTAGTGCTCCATCGAGGCACCGGTATCGTTCATGTACTGGTGGCACTGCCAGCAACGTCCTCCGGAAGCCTGTTCGCCGTTGACCAGGTCCCAACGCTCACGGGTGGTGATCGCCCGAGGCGGGAACGTCGGCTCCGTCGGCTCAGCTTCCACTGGCGCCCCGAACTCACGGCAGAACAGTTGTTCGCGAATCGTGATACCGCGCTTGACCAGTGAGGTGACCGCGTAGTCGGAGGTAGACGCCTGGAAGAGCCCCAGGTGCAGCAGGCCTCCGCGCTTATCGTCCACGGCAACCTTGCGCATTGCAGTCCCCGCCACCCCATTGATGCCGTAGTGCTCGGCCAATACCTGATTGAGATAGGTGAAACCCGGGTTGAACAACTTATCGAGCGTAGGCTCAGTGCCAAGCATCACCTCACGCGTCAACAGGGCCTGTTCCTGCGTCATCAGTTGGATCTTCTGCTCATCCAGCCCGGGTTTTTCCTGGACGCCGCGCTGGGTCCGGATGTAGTAGCTGATAAACCGGTTGAACTGCTCGATACCCCGTTCAGTGCGCATCATCCGATCAATCTCGGCACTGATCTGCTGCGGCGTTTGCAACTCGTTGCGCTCGGCCTTGGCTAACAGTTGCGCGTCTGGCGTTGTTCCTAGATAGGTGTAGGACAACGCCGTCGCCATCTCATAGGGCGTCAGCTTGTAAACGTCGGATTGCCCGTCGACAGCCTGCCCAAGCTCCGAGCGATAGAGAAAGTTGGGCGACAGCAGCAGCGCGGCGATCAGTGCCTGCTCGCCATGTTCATCCGACAGCGCCTGGTAACGGGCACGCTCAGCCTCGTTCAGATGGCGCCGGAACAACTGGTAACCCAAAGCCGTGGTCGAGTCCGTGCCGTTGGCGGCCTTGAGACGCTGCAGCTGTTCGGGAGCCACCCGCTCAGCGATCGATAGCGCCATGTCATACAGCTTCTTGATATCTTCAGCCTGCAACACTCCCTTGCTGGCTTCGCCGGGGTACTTGAAATCCTTGTCGGATTTATCCGCCGGCAACTTCTCTTTGTTGACCTCCACTGCCAGGACATCCCTGACGCTGTTGACGTACTCATCACGTGTCAGCAGGCGCAGCTGACGCTGGCCATGGGTGTCCGCCGGGTTAAGATACGGTGCCCACACAACCTCCAGCAGGTGCTTGCTGATCTGCGTGGCGCAGGTGCTGTCGCAATGCCCAGCCACCGGCATGCTCTGGATCTGGCGCACCAAGGCATCCTGGCCTGCGGCACTCCAGGCCACGGCCATGCGCAAGCTTTTGAAATACTCTACTGCATGGCATTTGGTGCACGATTCGGACAGCACCGTTTCACCCAACTTCTCCTCGTGACGATAAGACACCAGCGCAAGTTGCTGGTCCTGGCTCGCTTCATCGATAGTCAGCGACACCAGTTCCGGTTGCGGCTTCTCCTCTGGGTAGAAGGGATAAATGATCTCGTACTTCCCGTAATCCAGCAGCTCAGTGACGCTTTCACCCCATGGCACTTCCATCACCTTTGGCGCTGTATCCGGCAGGTCTTTTTGCTTGAGGCTGAAGTGCCATTTGGCGGCAGCCACCGATGCCGGTTTGGACGGCGCCATCACGGTGATCTTGATATTCAACTTGATGGGCCGTTCGCGGTATTGAATGTTGAAAGACGGCCTGTTGTTCTCGGCGGACAGGTTCAGCGACACCGTGCGCTGCTCGGGAATCCAGTGCTTCACATCGTCGAGTTTTACCTGGTAGACACCATAGGGAAGGCCTTGCAGGACCAACGCCGCCTCGTTGTCGCCAGGGTTCAGGGACATGTGGAACAACCGGGTATTGCCATCGGGCGAGATCAACGTACCGCTGGCCATCTCGCTCTCCAGCTCAGGCGACGCTGCCAGCATCGGGCGCAAGGTCAGTTGCGTATCAGGTAGGCCCACCGGGTCATACCAGACCCTGTAGATCACCCCGGCGACGTCATCGGACACCAGCAGGCTCTTGTCGGGCAGTTCCAGGAAATCCACCGGCCGCCCCACACAGGAATTGTCCAGGCAATACACATCAAAGCGCTCGGGGTCCTGGATAAAACCATTGATCAACGGGATCTGGTTGACCACCCGCGTACCGCCCTGGACGGTCACGAGCCGAATATCCATGCCCGGCCGTTCCGCGGTGCCGGCGCCGTGCACGGCGACCAGCATAGGCTGGGTATGTGCAGTCGCGGGGTAGCCGTCCCAGAACTTCAACCCCAAGGGCGCGGTGTTGGTGCCCAACTCAAAGGCGGCCGGCACATAGTCCTTGGGATCGACCTGCTCCAGGGATTTATCGGAAACGATGGCGCCTTGCACCAAGGGCGGCTGAATCACGCCCGGGTTGCGAAACTCCTCGTCGGTAAAGCCCGGTGTGCCTTTGCCAAATAGATACGGCACACCAAAATGCAGGCCAGGACCACTGATCCGGTTGACTTCATCAGGGTTGGGAAAGCCCTGGCGATTGTTATCGGTGAACCAGATTTCACCGGTCTTCGCGTTCCAGTCGAACCCCACGGAATTACGTACGCCCCGGGCAAGAATCTGCGCTTTACCGGTCACCGTGTCGTAACGCAACAGCGTGCCGTAACGTGGGTCAGCCGGGATCATGCAGAGGTTGCAAGGCGTGCCGACGGCGGTGTAAAGGCCTGTATCGGTGGGGTCCAGCGGGTTGAAATGCAGAGGGTGTTTCATGTGCCAGATGCGCGTGCTGGAACCGGACGCCACGGGCGGCAATGGAAACAACGAATCATCGGCCGGGAACTTGAACACCAATTCGGGCGAAGGATCCTGATAGTGCGCATCGGCGTCGCGCAAACGATAGAGGCCGCCGGTGGTCGAGTAATACAAATCACCGTCGCGATACACCACGCCGTGGGGCTCCTCCAACCCACTGGCGATCACGTAGATGCCTGTCGGCTTGCCCGCACTGTCCAGCGGCAAGGCGTAGATCATATCCGCGATTTTTCCGTCATAGACGTAGGAAGGAATCGCGCTGGACCCGACGTAGAGCACGTTCTTGCCCATGGCCATTTGCCGTGGCTGAATCAACCCCTGGGCAAACAGTTCGATCTTGATTCCCGGCAGGCCGCTCAATTTGCTCACCTGCACCGGTGGCCGGTATTTCAGGGTGACGGCCTGTTCCTCGCCTTCGTTACGTTGGAAGGAAATGATGCGCGGGGTATTCAACGGCACAAACCCATCGGCGACGTTCATCACCAATTGGTAGTCGCATGCCTTCAGGTTATCGAGGTGGACTGTTTCGCCCGATTTGGCGCTGATCGGTATGGCGTCGGCCTTGCAGCGCAATACGCCGGTGACGACCTGATCGGCGTCGGCCACTCCGGGGACCGGCTTGGCGATAGACGCTCGGCCTTGGAGCGTGGTGAAGTTCAAGGTGAGGCGATTGCCTTCAAAACCGCCACATTCACCCAGGTCTTTCCAGGCGTCCGGCCAAATGTTGGCGCCGTTGCCCGCGGGCAGGCCGGGGTTATAGCCCGCTTGCCTGCACCATTGCCAACTGCCGACCCCAAGAGGTGCCTCTTCATCCCGCCAACACTCAAAATGGCGACCAACGTTCTGCACCTGGTCGCCCTGCTCGTACACCTTTCCCGGTTCATAGGCCGGGGCCGTGCACGCCGCTGCACACGCTTCAGAAGCCAGCAGGGACACGAAAAGAAACCAGCCACAACGCGAAACAATACGACTTGACCCGAACGACATCTCCATGACTCACAGCCTCGTTATGAGGCCAGGTGTCGCTCCATCGAAGAAAGACTGCACAGCTTCACAATCCCGTTAGAAAGCGCCTGGCTGGGGCTGCAGCCGGAAAAGGCCAGTGAGCCCCGACGATTCAATTTGGAATGTCTTGCAAGGCTAATCCACTGCGAAACTACGACATGGCGTAAAGCCATAGAGTCAGGAACCAATAGACACTCGACTCAATCACTCGCCTGTGCAGGCGAAATGACTTGCTACACGTAAGGTCTAGTTGGCGGACATCTCGCCGTCAACTGCAACACGTACCTGCCGTCGGGTGGCTCAACTAGGACGGCCACTGCGCTGGGCGGCACGCTGCGCGTTCATCTCAGCCTGTTGATCAAACCCGAACGCTTTCTGCGGCTGTCCGGTCAGTGCGGCGCGCTGCCGTTGATATTCATCAAATGACAACCCACGACGACCCAGTGCTTCCAGGGCCAACTGTTGGGTTTCTGCGGCAGTGTAAGGGCGCAATTCTGGCGAGGGATGGGTCGCGCATCCGCCAAGGACAGCACTGACAATCAATAAGGAAACAGCGAGGAATCGGTTCACGGTAGTGGCCTTGCAAAGTTGGTTTCGAGTCAATGAACACAGGCTACTCCCGCCCTTGCGCAGTGAAAAATCACCTCCCGTGATAGTTGCTATCAACCACGTTGGCACTCTCGATAACGACACCTTTATATTTCCTTATGATCTATAAATATGGAAATACGTTCATTTACGGAATAAATGTAACCCTCTATAAATGGCGCTGCACCGCAACGGCACTGTTGCCCACGCAACTGTTGCCCTGGCAACAGTCATTCAACAAATCACCAGGCAGGCAACAGCGGCTTTTTCACCAGTGAGCCTGCAACCCACGCCGATCAAGGCCTGCGCCCGTTGGTACAGCTCTTGCTCAACAGGTTGCACCCCACCTGCGATGAATCACTGTTGAAAAAGGAACTGTTCATGACCCGTCCCCTGAATGTCGTAGCCCTCTCCGGCGGAACCTGGCGCCCGTCTCGCACCCTGGTCCTGACCCAGGCTGTACTGGCTGAACTGGCCACCTTGCTGCCGATCGAGACCACCCTGATCGAACTGGGCGACATTGCCCGGCCTCTGGGCGGCGCGCTGTCGCGCGACGAGTTGCCCGCTGACGTCGAAGCGCATCTGTTGGCCATCGAACAGGCCGACCTGCTGATCGTCGCCGCGCCGGTCTATCGCGGTTCCTACCCGGGTTTGCTCAAGCACCTGTTCGACCTCGTCGGCCTCAACGCGCTGATCAACACACCGGTATTGCTCGCAGCCACCGGCGGCAGCGAACGCCACGCACTGGTCCTCGATCATCAGTTGCGCCCGCTGTTCAGCTTCTTCCAGGCACTGACCCTGCCGATCGGCGTGTACGCCACCGAGGCGGACTTCACCGACTACCAAATAACCAGCGAATTATTGAAAGCCCGTATTCAACTGGCAGCAGAACGTGCAGCGCCTTTGTTCACTGCGCACTCCCCCTCTCTGCTGAAAATCGCGTAAGGATTTGCCATGGATGTTTTCTGGTTTCTGCCCACTCACGGCGACGGTCATTACCTGGGCACCACTCAAGGTGCACGCCCTGTCACCCTCAATTACCTGAAGCAAGTCGCCCAAGCCGCTGACAGCCTGGGGTACCACGGCGTGCTGATTCCTACCGGGCGTTCGTGCGAAGACTCCTGGGTGATCGCCTCGGCGCTGGTGCCGCTGACCGAGCGCCTGCGTTATCTGGTGGCGATTCGTCCGGGCATCATTTCGCCCACGGTCTCGGCGCGCATGGCCGCGACCCTGGATCGCCTGTCCAACGGCCGCCTGCTGATCAACGTGGTCACCGGCGGTGACCCTGACGAAAACCGTGGCGACGGCAGCTTCCTCGATCACAGTGAACGCTACGAGGTCTCTGACGAATTCCTGCAGATCTGGCGCCGCGTGTTGCAAGGTGAATCGGTGGATTTCGAAGGCAAGCACTTGCGCGTGCAGAACGCCAAGGCCCTTTACCCGCCCGTGCAGAAGCCTTATCCGCCGTTGTATTTCGGTGGGTCTTCCGACGCGGCTCATGACCTCGCCGCCGAGCAGGTGGATGTGTACCTGACCTGGGGCGAACCGCCCGCCGCCGTCGCGGAAAAACTCGCGGATGTACGTGAGCGCGCCGCCCGCCGCGGACGCACCGTGAGGTTCGGGATACGCCTGCACGTGATCGTGCGCGAAACCGAAGAGGACGCCTGGAAAGCCGCCGACACGTTGATCGAGCACATCAGCGACGAAACCATTGCCGCGGCGCAAAAATCCTTCTCGCGCTTTGACTCCGAAGGTCAGCGCCGCATGGCCGCCCTGCACGACGGGCGCCGCGACAACCTGGAAATCGCCCCCAACCTATGGGCCGGTGTCGGCCTGGTGCGCGGCGGTGCCGGTACCGCGTTGGTCGGCAACCCGCAACAAGTGGCCGAACGCATCAAGGAGTACGCGGACCTGGGCATCGAGAGCTTCATCTTCTCCGGCTACCCGCACCTGGAAGAAGCCTATCGCTTCGCGGAACTGGTGTTCCCGCTGCTGCCGGAACCCTATGCCAGCCTTGCCGGGCGCGGCATCACCAACCTCACTGGCCCGTTCGGCGAAATGATTGCCAACGATGTATTGCCAACGACAAAGGCCTGAGTGCAGTGAGGTCGGTTTTATGTGGGGGCGGGCTTACTCGCGAAAGGCGTCGGTTCAGTCAATTGACTTACCGCCCGACACTCCGCTTTTGCGAGCAAGCCCGCTCCTACAGTTGGCCTTCATTGCCAAATAGACATTGAGGAACCCCGCGTGACAGCCAAACCCCACAGCGTCCTGCCCTCCCCATTGCAGACCGCCAAAATGCTGGCCGCCGAATTCGCCCTCACCGCCGTCGAACGCGACGAGCGCGGTGGCACGCCCAAAGCCGAACGCGACGCCCTGCGCCAAAGCGGCCTGCTGGCCCTGAGCATTCCCACCCAATACGGCGGCCTCGGTGCACGCTGGAGCGACACCCTGGCAATCGTGCGCGAGTTCGCCAAGGTCGAC
This sequence comes from Pseudomonas sp. MYb13, assembly GCF_002980075.1. Classification (NCBI taxonomy): domain Bacteria; kingdom Pseudomonadati; phylum Pseudomonadota; class Gammaproteobacteria; order Pseudomonadales; family Pseudomonadaceae; genus Pseudomonas; species Pseudomonas sp. MYb13. The sequence goes on from NZ_PCQI01000009.1 coordinate 9,112, forward strand.
AGTTCCATTGCCCATGTCTTCGGCTTTCACCACCTGATGCTCGCCACCGTGCGCCTGTTTTCGCGTCCGGATCAATGGCAACCCTGGTTCGAACAGACCGCACGTAAGAACTGGTTCTGGGGCAACGCCCTCAACCCGTTGGACACGCGCACGGTGGTCAAGGACTTCGGCGGCTGGCGCGAGTTCTCCGGCAAAAAGAGCTTCTGCTCTGGTGCCAGCGACTCGGAAATGCTGATCGCCTCGGCGGTGGATGAAACCGCCGGCGGCAAGTTGCTGATCGCGGCCATCCCCAGCGGTCGCAGCGGCATTACGCTGCACAACGACTGGAACAATATTGGCCAGCGCCAGACCGACAGTGGCAGCGCCAGCTTCGAGCGAGTACGCGTCGAGGAATCAGAACTGCTGCTCGACCCCGGCCCGCTGAGTACGCCTTTCGCCTGCCTGCGCCCGTTGATCGCCCAGCTGACCTTCACGCATATGTTCCTGGGTATTGCCGAAGGCGCCTTCGAAGAGGCGCGCAACTACACGCTCACCGAAACCCGCTCGTGGCACAAATCCAGCGCCGAAGACGTGCGCCAGGACCCTTACGTGCTGCATCACTACGGCGAATTCTGGGTCGCCCTGGAAGGTGTGCGCCTGCTGGTGGAACGCGCCGCCGAGTTGCTCGACCAGGCGTGGGCCAAGGGCCCGAACCTCAGCGAAAGCGAACGCGGCCAACTGGCTATCGCAATCGCTACCGCCAAGGTCGCCGCGACCCGCCAGGGCCTGGACCTGTGCAGCCGCCTGTTCGAAGTCACCGGCGCACGCTCCACCCATGCGTCGCTGCGCCTGGACCGTCACTGGCGCAACCTGCGCACGCAAACCCTGCACGACCCGGTGGACTACAAGCTTCATGAACTGGGGGACTGGGCGTTGAACCAATCCCTGCCGATCCCGACGTTCTATTCCTAAGAGAGGTGCCCATGCAGCTTTTGACCCTACCGCCCTCGCCCGCCCTCGCGACGTCGATCCGCGCCACGGCCCAGGTCTTCGAAGACCCGAAATCCCAGGCGCTGCTCGACCACATCCAGCAAGTGGCGCCCAGCGAAGCCAGCGTGCTGATCATCGGCGAGACCGGGACCGGTAAAGAGCTGGTGGCTCGGCATATCCACAACCTCAGCGCGCGGCGCAACCGGCCGTTCGTGGCGGTGAACTGCGGGGCGTTCTCCGAATCACTGGTGGAAGCCGAGTTGTTCGGCCACGAAAAAGGCGCCTTCACCGGCGCCTTGAGTGCCAAGGCAGGCTGGTTCGAAGAAGCCGACGGCGGCACCTTGTTCCTGGATGAGATCGGCGATTTGCCGATGGCGATCCAGGTCAAGTTGCTGCGCGTCCTACAGGAACGCGAGGTGGTGCGCCTGGGTTCGCGCAAGAGCATTCCGATTGATGTGCGCGTGCTTGCCGCGACCAATGTGCAACTGGAAAAAGCCATCAACGCCGGACATTTCCGCGAGGACCTCTACTACCGTCTCGACGTGGTCAGCCTGGAACTCAGCCCGTTGCGCGAGCGCCCCGGCGATATCCTGCCGCTGACCCGGCACTTCATCGAAGCCTACAGCCAGCGGCTGGGCTACGGCCCGATCACGATCAGCCGCGAGGCCGAGCACAAACTCAAAAGCTACAGTTGGCCCGGCAACATCCGTGAGCTGGAAAACGTGATCCACCATACCCTGTTGATCTGCCGCAACGGCGTGATCGAACGCGACGATCTGCGCCTGTCGAACATGCGCATCGAGCGTCAGGACGACAGCCAGTACGCTACCGACAACAGCGCCGAAGCCTTGCTCGCGCGGGCCTTCCAGAAGCTGTTCGAAGAACAGGCCGGCGCCCTGCATGAAAAGGTCGAGGACGCCCTGTTACGCGCGGCCTATCGTTTCAGCCATTACAACCAGGTGCACACCGCCAACCTGCTCGGCTTGAGCCGCAACGTCACGCGCACGCGTCTTATCAAGATAGGCGAGCTGGCCGTGAACAAGCGTCGTCCAGGCGAAAACGTGCAGGGCGAGCGCATGTTGCACCTATCCATTTAGGCGGCAGTGCAACGCGTTGTCATGGCTGCGCTCGAAACTGCGCAACACCTGGAACGAACCAAAGGTCACGGCCGTGGCTTGGTGGGCGCGGATCAGCGTCCAGAAATCTTCCTCGCCGTGTTCAAAACACTTGAACGCCGCCTCGCCATCTTCACGCGAGCGCCATTGCAGGTAATTGAGCACCCGCCGCCCGTCATCACTGACCTGCACGCTCGCATTGATGAAGCCACCATGGCGCTGGGCCAGGCGTTCACTTTGGGTGCTCAATGCAGCCACCAGGGCGAGTTGTTGCTGGGGCTCGATCTGAAACTCGATCAATTGAGTGAAGCTGCGATTTTTCTCTGATACCTGCATGAACACTCCCCTTTCTCTGTAGGCAAGATATTGCGATTCGATGCCACGCAGGGTAAAACCTCTAGTTAAGTCAAGGTCAAGCGCTGTCTTGGAGTTTTTTCATGCTCAACAAGCAACTCACCGTCGGCCAGCTCGCCGCCCGCAGCGGCGTCGCGGTCACGGCCCTGCATTTCTATGAAGCCAAGGGGCTGATCAAGAGCAATCGCAATGCCGGCAACCAGCGCCGCTATCCACGGGATGTATTGCGGCGGGTGGTGGTGATCAAGATCGCGCAGCGTTTGGGCATTCCGCTGGCGACGATTGGCCAGGCGCTGCAGACGCTGCCGGATGGGCGAACGCCGAACGCCCAGGATTGGGAGCGCTTGTCAGCGCTGTGGCAGGAGGACCTGGATGAACGCATCAACAAGTTGATGCTGCTGCGCGACAAGCTCAGCGGCTGTATTGGCTGTGGGTGCTTGTCGCTGGAGGCGTGTCCGTTGCGCAATCAGGATGATCAGTTGGGTGAGCATGGGCCGGGGGCACAGCTGTTGGAGCCAACCACCCAGCCCTGAAGTAACACCCCAATCAGTGAGGGAGCTGGCTTGCCTGCGCCCACGTGAGCCTTTGTTGATCGAGAAACAGGGCCCGGCCTTTACGCTGCTGCATCACACTTCATGAACAACCCCTCCACGTTTTCGCCCTTGCCCCCAGCGCTGTGTGATTCCAGGATGCAAGCCATTACAAAGAGGAGTCATTCCATGTTCGCCGGATTCCAGAAAGACCAGTGCCACGTCAACGGCGTGGACATCAGCTACCGCAAAGGCGGCACAGGTCCCGGTCTGCTCCTGTTGCACGGGCACCCGCAAACCCACGTCATCTGGCACAAAGTCGCCGAACAACTGGCCGAACACTTTACCGTCGTGGCTGCCGACCTGCGTGGTTATGGCGACAGCAGCAAGCCACCGGCCAATGACGATCACTCCACCTATTCGAAACGGGAAATGGCCCGGGACGGCGTCGAGCTGATGAGTGCGCTGGGCTTCGAACAGTTCTCGGTGCTGGCCCATGACCGTGGCGCCCGCGTGGCCCATCGCCTGGCCCTGGACCATCCCGCCGCCGTGCAGCGCATGGTGCTGCTGGACATCGCCCCCACCCTGTCGATGTATGCACAGACTGACGAAGCGTTTGCCCGCGCCTACTGGCACTGGTTCTTCCTGATCCGCCCGGCGCCGTTGCCGGAAGCCTTGATCGAGAGCAACCCGGAACTGTACCTGCGCAGCGTCATGGGCAGCCGCAGCGCCGGGCTCAAGCCGTTCACCGACGAGGCCTTCGCCGAATACCTGCGCTGCCTGAAACTGCCGGGCGCCGCCACCGGCATCTGCGAGGACTACCGTGCCGCTGCCGGTATCGACCTTGAGCACGACCAGGCGGACATCGACGCCGGCCATCACCTGACCCTGCCATTACTGGTGATGTGGGGTGCCGAAGGCACCGTTGGCCGCTGTTTCGAGCCGCTCAAGGAATGGCAGAAAGTTGCCACCGACGTACGCGGCAAAGCCCTGCCGGCCGGCCACTACATCGCCGAAGAAGCCCCCGAATTATTGCTGGGCGAAGTCCTGACCTTCCTTCGCTGAGCCACTCAGTAACCCCGTGACCTGACCCACCCACCTCGCAGGCTGCAAACGCCTGCGACGGGTTCGCTTTGCCCCAAGAAACGTACCGAGATAATAACAATGACAATCAGAAAACTGCTGGGAACCCTGTATATCCAGGTGCTCATCGCGATTGCGCTGGGCGTGTTGATCGGCCATCAATGGCCGCAGATCGGCATCGACCTCAAGCCCCTCGGCGATGGCTTTATCAAGCTGATCAAGATGATCATCGGCCCGATCATCTTCTGCACGGTGGTCTCCGGCATCACCAGCATGCACGACGTGAAACAGGTGGGCCGGGTCGGCGGCAAAGCGCTGCTGTACTTCGAGGTGGTCTCGACCATCGCCCTGTTGATCGGCATTCTTGCTGCGCACCTGCTGCATCCGGGCGTGGGCTTCAATATCGATGTGAAGACTCTCGACAGTTCGGCCATCGCCGGTTTTGTCGGTCAGGCTGAGCATGGCGAAGGCGTCACCGGGTTCCTGTTGCACGTGATCCCCGCAACGTTCTTCGATGCGTTTTCCAAGGGCGAAATCCTGCCGGTGCTGTTCGTCTCAGTGCTGTTTGGCGTGGGCCTGGTGATGGTCGGTGAAAAGGGTCGGCCGCTGGTGGGCGTGATCAACCAGGCCAGCGAAGTATTCTTCCGCATCGTCGGCATTATCAGCCGCGTCGCGCCGATCGGCGCCTTTGGCGCGATCGCGTTCACCATCGGAAAATACGGTGTCGGTTCGTTGCTGCCGCTGCTCAAACTGGTGGGCACCTTCTATGTCACTGCGTTTTTCTTTGTTGCCGTGGTGCTCGGCAGCATCGCCCGCTATGCCGGCTTCAGCATTTTCAAGTTGATGGGCTATATCAAGTCGGAGTTGTTGATCGTGCTCGGCACCAGTTCGTCGGAGTCAGCATTGCCGCAGCTGATCCAGAAACTCGAAAGCCTGGGCGCCTCCAAAGGGGTGGTGGGCATCGTGGTGCCGACCGGCTACACCTTTAACCTCGACGGGACCAACATCTATATGACCCTGGCGGTGCTGTTCCTGGCCCAGGCCACCAACATCCACTTGCCGCTGGAGCAGCAGTTGACCCTGCTGGCGGTGGCGATGCTGACCTCCAAAGGCGCAGGTGCGGTAGTCGGCGCAGGCTTTGTGGCGCTGGCTGCCAGCCTGGCGGTGGTGCCGACGGTGCCGGTGGCGGCGATGGTGTTGATCCTCGGCGTCGATCGGTTCATGGCCGAATGCCGCTCATTGACCAATATCATCGGCAACGCGGTGGCCGCCCTGGTGGTGGCCGCGTGGGAAGGTGAACTGGACCGCGAAAAAATGGCGCCCATCGCGCTCAAGCGTGGCCGCCATGCCCGCGCGGCCGAGACGGCGGCCCAGGCCAAGGTGGCCACCGAGTAAGCGACAACACCTGGGCGTGTCGGAAGGCATGCCCAACCGGTGCTATTCTGGCGGCTCATGCCGCCACGCTTGTTTCTGATGACTAACAAGAAAGATACCGTGCCCCTACCCGAAGACCTACGGGTGTTCCTGACCGTGATCCGCAAGGCCGGCTTCGCAGCGGCTGCCGATGAGCTCGGGCTGTCGCCGGCCTACGTCAGCAAGCGCATCCAGATCCTCGAAACCACCCTGGCCACCCGCCTGCTACATCGCACCAGCCGACGCATCGCCCTGACCGAAGACGGTGAACGGGTACAGCGCTGGGCCGTGCGCATCCTGGAAGACTTCCAGCAACTCTCCGATGAACTCTCCGACGCCCATGACAGCCCTCGCGGCCGCCTGCACTTGTGCAGCAGCTTCGGCTTCGGCCGCAATCATGTGGCCCCGGCCCTGTCGTTGCTGGCAGAGCAGTACCCGGACCTGGAAATCCGCCTGGACCTGTTCGACCGCGTGGTAGACATCGTCAGCGAAGGCTTCGACCTGGAGATCCGCGTGGGTGACGACATCCCCGGCCAGCACATCGGTCGCCGGCTGGTGAGCAACCGCCGCGTACTGTGCGCCGCGCCGGCTTATCTGCAGCGACGCGGGACACCGCACCAATTGAGCGACCTGGAGCAGCACGACTGCCTGGTGCTCAAGGAGCGCGATAACGCGTTTGGCATCTGGAACCTGGAGCACGACGGCGCCCAGGAAAGCGTGCGCGTGCGTGGCCCGCTGTCGTCGAACAATGGCGAGATTGTGTTGCAGTGGGCATTGGATGGGCGCGGGGTGCTGCTGCGTTCGATGTGGGATGTGAAGCCACTGCTGGAACAGGGCAAGCTGGTGCAGGTACTGCACGGATATACCCAGAGCGCGAATGTGTGGGCGGTGTACCCGACACGGCTGGCGTATTCCGGGAAACTGCGCGCCTGCGTGGAGTTCTTGCAGGAGCACTTCAAAGGGCTCTCGATCTAGCCCATAGCGTTGCAAAGCCAATCAAAAAGGTGGGAGCGGGCTCGCTCCACCTTTTTTGGAGCTGGGTGTGTCAGTTGAGCCAGGGGTTGGCTTGCAGGTGTCGACGTTCGAAGGCCTTGATCTCGTCACTGCGCTGCAAGGTACTGCCGATGGCATCCAGGCCCAGCAGCAGGGCGGTCTTGCGCAACGTATCGATCTGGAACGGGATCACCTGGCCATCCGCCAGGTAAATCTTTTGGGCGTCAAGGTCCACACTGATCTGCGCCTGGTCCGCCTGGCTGACCGTCTTGCCCAACTGCTGCAGCACGGCCTCGTCCAGGGTGATCAACAACACCCCGTTACGCTGGCAATTGTCATAGAAAATCCCGGCAAAGCTGCTGCCGATCAACGCGCGGATGCCCATCTGCTTCAGCCCCCACACCGCGTGTTCACGGCTGGAACCGCAGCCGAAGTTAGACCCGACCACCATGAAACTCGCGCCCTCCCAGGCCGGCTGGTTCAACACGAAAGCGGGGTTGGGCTCGCCGGACGGCAAGAAGCGCAAGTCGAAGAACAGCCCACGGTCCAGGCCGCTGCGGTCGATGCCCTTGAGGAACTGCTTGGGCATGATCACATCGGTGTCGATGTTGGCCGCCAGCATCGGCGCGGCCTTGCCGGTGACCAAGGTAAACGGTAGCTGGCTCATGGGCGCGCTCCAAAGTGGCGGATATCAGTGAGGCGGCCAGTAATGGCGGCGGCCGCGACCATCGCCGGGCTCATCAAGTGAGTGCGTGCGCCCGCGCCCTGGCGGCCTTCGAAATTACGATTGGTGCTGGAAGCGCAGCGATCGCCGGGGGCCAGCACATCGTCGTTCATCGCCAGGCACATCGAGCAGCCCGACTGGCGCCACTCAAAACCGGCGTCGATAAAAATCGTCGCCAAGCCTTCGGCTTCGGCCTGGTCGCGCACTTCGGTGGAGCCGGGCACGATCATCGCGCGCACGTGGTCGGCCACGTGTTTGCCGCGCACCACGCGGGCGGCGTCGCGCAGGTCCTCGATGCGGGCGTTGGTGCAGGAGCCGATAAACGCATGGCTGATGACGATTTCGCTCAGCGGCATGCCGGCTTGCAGGCCCATGTAGTGGAGGGCGCGGCGCATGTCCTGGCGCAGGATCAGGTCGCTGACGTCCTGCGGGTCCGGCACACGGGCGCCGATGGGCGCAGCCTGGTCGGGGCTGGTGCCCCAGGTGACCATGGGTTCCAGGGTGGTGGCGTCGAGTTGCACTTCTCGGTCAAACACTGCGTCGGCATCCGAGTGCAACTGCCGCCAACCTACCAGTGCCTGGTCCCACAACTCGCCTTTTGGCGCGCGCGGCTTGCCCTTGAGGTAGGCGAAGACTTTTTCGTCCGGCGCCATGAACGCGCCCCGTGCACCGGCTTCCACCGCCATATTGCAGATGGTCATGCGCGCCTCGACGCTCAGCGCATCGAGGGTCGAGCCGCGAAATTCAATGGCGTAGCCGGTCGCGCCCGAAGCACCGATCTTGCCGATCAGCGCCATGATCACGTCCTTGGAGGTCAGGCCTGGCGCCAGCTCGCCGTCTACGCTCACGCGCATCGTCTTCAGTCGCTTGTAGACCAGGGTCTGTGAAGCCAGCAGGTGTTCGATTTCCGACGTGCCGATGCCGAAACCGAAGGCCCCGAGGGCACCATAGGTGGTGGTGTGGCTGTCACCGGCGGCAATCACCATGCCCGGCAGGATAAACCCCTGTTCCGGGGCGATCACGTGTTCGATGCCTTGGCGCTTGTCGAGGATATCCAGCAACTCGATGCCGAAGTCCCGGCAGTTCTCGGCCAGGTAGGACACCTGCCGTGCGCCGCCTGCGTCCGGCATCGCCGCAATACGTTCAGGGGTAGTGGGGTTCACGTGATCGACCACGGCCAACGCCGTGCCGGGGCGCCAAACCTTACGCCCTGCGTCACGCAGGCCACTGAAGGCCTGCGGGCTGGTGTATTCGTTGATCACCTGGCGGTCTATATAGAGCAGGACATGGCCCTGATCATCCAGGGAGCACACCGTGTGGGAATCGATGTGTTTGTCATAGAGGGTTCTGGCAGTCATTTTTCTTAGGCTCGCTTGGGATGGGGCTCACTCAACGGCATGAGCCCATCCTACGCAGCCGCCCCGCCCCATCAATGGCGCCTGGGTGATGGCTTGGAACATGTTTCGTGTTCGATCCAGGCGTTAAAGACGCTTGAATGTGAACCTGAAACATTTTCTTTCATATCCGGGTTAGGGATTTCTCATTCTCATCCGTCTTAACTTAGATACAGCCTGTCGCGTCAGCAAAAGCTACGACTGGCCTTTTCCGGGCCTTCACTGCCCCCCTCCGATCAAGACCCTCATTCACATGTCGAAGAAGTCACGCTCCAAACTCTGGTTTCTCGTACATAGCTGGCTGGCGTTGCCCATCTGGTTCTTTGTACTGATCGTCTGCGTCACCGGGACCCTGGCGGTGGTCAGCCAGGAGATCGTCTGGCTGGCCAACCCGGATATCCGCGCAAGCAAGCCGACGGACGACGCCGAACCCCTGAGCTATGACCAGGTGATCGCCGCCATCAAGCGCGAGGAACCGCAGGTGTTCGTCCAGTCGATCAGCCGTCCCGACGAGTCCCATTTCGCCCTCAGCGTCGACCTCAGCTACCCCGACGGGCGTTCGGTGGAGGTCTACGTCAACCCCTACACCGGTGCGATCCAGGGCATCAGCCCATCCTTCAACTTCCAGCAATTCACCCGCGCCCTGCACGGCTGGTGGCTGGTGCCGTTTACCAATGGCTACAGCTGGGGTTGGTACCTGGTGTCGGCACTCGGCATCCCGTTGCTGGCGTCGCTGGTCACCGGGCTGGTGGTGTACAAGCGTTTCTGGAAGGGCTTCCTGCGCCCTACCCTGCGCATCCGCCACGGCGCGCGGATATTCTGGGGTGACTTCCACCGCTTGAGCGGTATCTGGTCGATCTGGTTCATCGCGGTCATTTCCGTCACCGGCATCTGGTTCCTGATCCGGGCGATCCTGGGCGACAACCAGATTTCGATTTCCACCGAACCGGTCATCCCGGTGATTGCGCGTGAAAAGGTGCCGATGTCGGCGCCCGGCGTACCGGCCCCGATGATTCCGGTCGACGAGGCCATCAAGATCGCCACCCAGCGTATTCCTGGCCTGGAGGCGAGTTTCATCAGCCTGCCGCTCAACGCCTACAGTCATCTGCAGATCGGCGGACGGGGCTGGTACCCGTTGATGTTCCAGACCGCGCAGATCAACCCCTATGACGGTGAAGTCGCTGCGGCACACCTGCTGTCCGACCGCTCGAAACTGGAGTTCGTCACCGAGTCCATGCGCCCACTGCACACCGGCGACTTTGGCGGGATATGGATCAAGCTGATCTGGGCGTTCTTCGGCCTGGTCATGAGCATGATGGTGCTCAGCGGCCTGCTTATCTGGACCAAGCGCACCGCCCTGGCCACGCTCAATGCCCTCAAGCGCGAAGCCAAGACCCAAAATAAGCCCGTTTCCATCCCGGCCATGCAGGCTGAAACCTCGGAGGCCAACTCATGAGCAAGGTTGCGGCTGTACCGACGTCGCCACTGCGAGCCTTCTGGCTGAAATGGCGCTTCCATATCAACGTGCTGCTGTTGCTGATACCCCTGGGCTTCATGCCCAAGTATTTCGCTGATGCCGCGCTGTTTCGCGGCGACACCGGTATCGGCGAGCGAGTGGCTGGCGAAGTGCAGGTCGGTCCGTGGAGCCTGACCCTCGCTGAATTTCGCAATGAGGCCCCACGCCCGGACCCGGCCGGCCCGATGAAGTTTTTCAACGCCGCCCTGTGCGACACCTGCGCCAATCAGGTCAAGGCCACCTACCTGCGTATCGGCAAGCCCCGTAGCCTGCGCGCCGCCGGGGTGATCTTCTTCGGTACGCCGTATCGCATGGGCGCCGGCCTGCCGATTCCGGAACGCACGCCAGCCGATGCCGAACTGTGGGTCACCATGGAAGGCTGGGACGGCAGCATGCACCAGGGTTCCATCCCGCTGAGCCAGGCCTCGCCTGCCACTATTGCCTGGCTGAACAAGCAAGGAGTTAAACCATGACTTTGATGCGCCTGACGCGCGCCTGTGGCGTTCTGTTGCTGGGCGCCGGCTTCAGCACTGTTGCCCTGGCCCACAACCCGATGTGCGAGTGCAAGGAAATCCCCGGCGAGCAGATCCAGTGCAAAGGCGGCTTCTCCGACGGCAGCGGCGCACCCGGCGTGACGCTGGACGTGATCGGCTACGACGAAACCATCCTGGTGCCCGGCAAGCTGGGCGAGGACTCGACCCTGACCTTCAAGAAGCCGTCCGCCGAATTCTATGTGCTGTTCGACGCAGGCCCGGGCCACGTGGTGGAAATCGACCAAGCGGATATCCAGCCACAATGAGTACCACACAGGTTGTACGCCCCGCCGGGGCCGGTCATGAAACCCTCTACGTGCTGCTGTTGTGCCTGGTCATCCTCGCGGTGGCCGGCACGGTGGTGGCCTTGCACGGCGAAACCCAGGACGTTGCAGCGGTGCCCAGCCATCAATTGGACGCCCGCCGCGACCTGAGCGCCGCTGAACAAGGCATCTACGCCGACCTGCTCGTGACCCTGGATGAGATCCAGCTATTGCAGCAGGAGCAAAGCGCGCTGCCCAGCCCAGCACAATTGGCCGAAGAAGGCTTCGCACCGTTTGCCCAGGACGCCAGCTCGGTCAGCCGTGGCGATCATCGCTGGCAATTGCTCCAACCCTCGGCTTACCTGGGCTTGAGCCAGGCGCCCGGCACCAGTGGTTCGCTGCTGATGCGCGTGGACGCTGCCGAGCCGGACATCTGGCTCAACCGCCAAGCCAACCTCGCAGTTCCCTCCGACCTCTCTGACCAGGCGCTGATCGCAGCCGGCTGGCAGCAGGTGGTCGCGCAATTCGATGCCGGCGTGACCCGCCAGCACCGTCACTGAACGAGAAGACCGATTGCCCATGTCTATTTCATCGCCCCTGTTACGCCTGTTGCTGGTTGGCCTGTTCAGCCTGATGCTCGCCCCCCTCGCGAACGCACTTCCTAATCAGGAGCCGGCTAAACGCCTGCGTATCGGCATCACCCTGCACCCTTATTACAGCTACGTGGCCAATATCGTCGGCGACAAGGCCGAGGTGGTACCGCTGATTCCGGCTGGCTTCAACCCTCATGCCTACGAGCCCCGCGCCGAAGACATCAAGCGCATCGGCACCCTGGACGTGATCGTGCTCAACGGCGTCGGCCATGATGATTTCGCCGACCGCATGATCGCCACCAGTGAACGCCCGGACATCCCGGTCATCGAGGCCAACGCCAACGTGCCGCTGCTCGCCGCCACCGGTAACGCCGCGCGCGGTGCAGGCAAGGTGGTCAACCCGCATACCTTCCTGTCGATCAGTGCGTCGATTGCCCAGGTCAACAACATCGCCCGCGAGCTGGGCAAGCTCGACCCCGAAAACGCCAAGAGCTACACGCAGAACGCCCGCGCCTACGGCAAGCGCCTGCGCCAGATGCGCGCCGATGCCCTGGCCAAGTTGACCAGCGCCCCCAACCCGGACCTGCGCGTAGCCACCGTGCACGCGGCCTACGACTACCTGCTGCGTGAGTTCGGCCTGGAAGTCACCGCCGTGGTCGAACCGGCCCACGGGATCGAGCCAAGCCCCAGCCAGTTGAAGAAAACCATCGATGAACTGCGTGCCCTGGACGTGAAGGTGATTTTCTCGGAGATGGACTTCCCCTCCACGTACGTCGACACCATCCAGCGTGAATCCGGGGTCAAGCTGTACCCGCTGTCGCATATTTCCTACGGCGAATACAGCGCCGAGAAGTACGAAGTGGAAATGACCGGCAACCTCAACACCGTGGTTCGGGCCATTCAGGAGTCGGGGGCATGACGGCGGCGCAACGACTGAATGCGATCAGCGTCGGCCCGACGCTTGAGTTCGACCAGGTGTCGCTGACCCTGGGCCGCACGGTGATCCTCGATGCCGTGAGCTTTCAGGTACAGCCGGGCAGCATCCATGCACTGGTCGGCCCCAATGGCGGCGGCAAGAGCTCGCTGATCAAGACCCTGCTGGGGCAAACGCCCCATCAGGGGCGCTTGAGCCTGCACTGGCCGGCCGCGCCCGGCACCATCGGTTATGTGCCCCAGGCCCTGGAGTTCGACCGTGGCTTGCCGATGACCGTGGATGATTTCATGGCAGCCATGTGTCAACGACGCCCTGCGTTTCTTGGACTGTCCAAGCATTACGCCGGCGCGATTGGGGATGCGCTGGAACGCGTTGGCATGCAGGACAAACGCAAGCGGCGCATGGGCGCGCTGTCCGGCGGTGAACGCCAGCGCGTATTGCTGGCCCAGGGGCTGATTCCGGCACCGCACCTGCTGGTGCTGGATGAGCCGATGTCGGCCCTCGATGAAGCCGGTATCCAGGTGTTCGAACGCCTGCTCAATGACTGGCGCCTGGCCGGGATCACCGTGCTGTGGATCGAGCATGACCTGGGAGCCGTGGGACGCCTGGCAGACCGCGTCACCGGCCTCAACCGTCGCGTACTGTTCGATGCCACGCCAAAGGAGGCGCTGACCCCAGATCGCCTGCTCACCCTGTTCTCCACCCACCCTCGGAGCCCGGCGCAATGAGTTATGAAGCCTTTCGCTTGATGGTCCAGGGTTGGGCGTCTTCCGGCTATCTGCCGGAGGCGCTGGCCTACGGTTTTGTGGTCAACGCGCTGCTCGCCGGCTTACTCATTGGCCCGGTGCTGGGCTGCCTGGGGACGCTGGTGGTGGTCAAGCGCTTCGCGTTTTTCTCCGAAGCCGTCGGCCACGCCGCACTGACCGGCGTCGCCGTGGGCATTCTGCTGGGCGAACCCTACACCGGTCCGTACGGTGCCCTGTTCGGCTACTGCCTGCTGTTCGGCATCCTGCTCAACTACCTGCGCAACCGAACCGGCCTGGCGCCGGATACCTTGATCGGGGTGTTCCTGTCGGTGTCCCTGGCGCTGGGCGCAAGCCTGTTGCTGATCCTGGCGGGCAAGATCAACGTGCACATCCTGGAGAACGTGCTCTTTGGTTCGGTATTGACGGTCAACGGCAATGACCTGCTGGTACTGGCCATCGTCGGTTCGCTGGTGATGGCCCTGGCCTTGCCGCTGTACAACCGCATCATGCTGGCCAGCTTCAACCCACAACTGGCAGCAGTGCGCGGCGTCGCCGTAAAGACCCTGGACTACCTGTTCGTGATCCTGGTGACGCTGATCACCGTCGCGGCGGTCAAGGTCATCGGCGCGATCCTGGTCGGTGCGCTGCTGGTGATTCCGGCCGCTGCGGCGCGCCTGTTGAGCCAGTCGCTCAAGGGTTTCTTCTGGGTCTCGGTCGCGATTGCCACCGTCAGCACCCTGTGCGGGATCCTGCTGCCGATCATCTTCGACCTGCCCGTGCCGTCCGGCGCCGCCATCATCCTGGTCGCCGGTATCGCCTTCGCCCTGGCCGCCATCGCGCGCGGCACCGTGCCCAGCCTCAAAGGGAATCTTGGATAATGCGTTCCGTTCTTCATCCTCTGGCCCTCGCCATCGCTTGTTTATTCACCACGCCGTTGATGGCGGCCGAAGCGGCCAAACCGGCTGCCCACGCGGCAAAACCGGTCAAAGTGCTGGCCTCGTTGCCGATCACCTATGGCCTGGCCGAGGTGCTGCTCAAGGGCACCGACGTACAACTCGAGCGCGCTGCCCCGGCCAACCTGCCGGGTTCGCGCCAGGTGTCCTACTTCACCGGCCGTGGCGCTCCGGCCCTCAGCAAGTTGGCGCTGGACGCCGATGCGGCCATCGGCCTGCGCTCACTGTGGGCCGATGATCCGCTGTACCCAGTGGCGCGGCGCAGCAATATCCGCATCGTCGAAGTCGACGCCGCACGCCCGGTAGACGGCGGCCTGCCGGGCATCGCGGTGCAGCCGGGCGTCACCGATGGCCTCAACAGCCAGCCATGGCAGTCGAGCAACAACATGGGACGCATGGCCGATGTGCTGGCCGCCGACCTGAGCCGGCTGGCCCCCTCTGCCAAGCCGAAGATCGATGCCAACCTCGCCGCCCTCAAGCAACGCTTGCTCAAACTCACCGCCGACAGCGAGGCGCGACTGGCCAAGGCGGATAACCTGAGCGTGGTCAGCCTGAGTGATCACTTCGCGTATCTGGTCAGCAGCCTGAACCTGGAAGTGCTCAGCACCGATGCACGCCCTGACGCCGACTGGACGCCAGAAGCGCTGCTGACACTCAGTACCGAATTGAAGGACAACGATATAGCGGTCGTGCTGCACCATCGTCAGCCGAGCGAGGCGGTGAAGGCGGCGGTCGCAGCCGGTGGTGCGCAGTTGCTGGTGCTGGATGTCGACGGCGCGGAGCCGGTCACGGAACTGGAGGGCAATGTGGACCAGGTGATCAAGGCGCTCACGCCATAGGCGTGTCTGTGGGCGCGGGCTTGCCCGCGAAGGCGCCCTGACAGCCAACCACCATCCTCCTGTCACCCCGCGATCCAACAATGTGGGAGCGGGCTTGCCCGCGAAGGCGCCCTGACCGCCAACCACCATCTGCCTGTCACCCCGCGATCCAACAATGTGGGAGCGGGCTTGCTCGCGAAGGCGCCCTGACAGCCAACCACTATGTGCCTGTCACCACGCGATCCAACTGTGGGAGCGGGCTTGCCCGCGAAGGCGCCCTGACAGCCGACCTGGGTGTTGGATCAGACTGAGTACATATCCGTTATCTAGGCAACGGCTGCTATGGGTTCCGCTCTTACAGCGGGTCACTTTGGAAAAGAGCCCCAAAGTAACCAAAAGGCTCTTGCCCCAACACTCGGCACCTCGCCCAGGCTCGGTGTGCCCGTAATCCGACAGTGATTTGGGGGGCCGCCGCCACGCGCCATCCATGGCGCGGGGCGGCTAAACCGGCATCCCTGCCGGTTTACCCCCCAAATCCCTGTCGAATTCCGGCCAGCGTGTTTGATGGGGCGCCTGAGATCAAAGGCAAGATCAAAAACAAGATCAAAAAACAAGATCAAGAGCGACTCGCTTCGCATCGTGGTTAGCGTTGGTTGGTACACGGGTGTAACTGTCGGGATTGCCGGCAAGGCAGCTCCGAGATGTGCGTTCAGATCACATCCACGCCAACGTGAATAGCGTCATGGCGCCAGAACTCCAGGTCGCAGTCGATCAGCCGCTGGTGCTGGTCGTAGTTGACCCGGGCAATACGCAAGCCCGGGCTGCCTACCGATACGCGCAATGCGGCGGCGGCCTCAACCGGCAGTGACGTCGGCACGATTTCAAAGCGCACCCGACCGTAATGCAGGTCGTATTTGCGGGCATATAGCTCGGTCATCGACTGATTCAAATCGCACGCCAGGATCCCCGGGAAATACTGCGGGTTCAGGTAGTGCTCCACGTATAACACCAAGCGCCCATCAATGCGCCGGCTCCGGCAGATCTGGATCACGCTGGACAGCGCCGGCAACTGCAACCAGGCACACACCGCTGCCGACGCCGGTTGCAGCCGCGCAGAGATCACTTCAGTGGACGCCACGCGCCCTTGGGCGTTGACCATCGCGTGAAAGTGGCTGCGTTGCATCAGGTTGTAGGCCAACCGTGGCGGCGAGACGAACCAGCCGCGCCGCTCCTCACGGTAGATCTGCCCTTGGGCTTCCAGTTGTAACAAGGCTTCCCGCACCGTAATCCGAGTGGTACCAAACAACTCGCTGAGCTTGCGCTCGGCGGGCAATTTGCTGGCTGGCGGCAACAGGCCATGGTCGATCTGCTCTTGCAGCGCCAGGCCGATGGATGTCACCGCCTTGATTGCCTCATCACGCATCAACGTTACCTATCTGGACTAGACCAGCACCGACAAGGTGCACAAACCGCTCTGTAAATGGGCTTGCACGGTTGCGTGCCAGCCTAGGCATTACAGATGACCGACAGATGACAGTCCGTGTGCATCCCCAGCAGCACACCCTGCAATACATCGGCCAAGTCCCATTCCTGCGGGCACTTGAGCATGGTCTACGCTCACTCTGCGACTAGCGACATCAGCGATTTAAAAACGACATCGACATGAAACTGTCATCCACCGGGCCTAGATTGGCTCAGGTATTGCTGACCTAGACCAACTGGGGCGATTCATCACTGATTTCTTGTAGCTGGCCGGCTTTCAGGCGCAACGCGCACAAAGAAATCAGTGATGAATCGCCCGCCCGCAAACGTCGACAAAAAACGCAGCGTTGAAAACGCCCAAAGGAGCTTCGGATGAAACAGCTTTTCCTGGCATCACTGTTAGGCTCGACCATTGCCATGTGCACCGCCGCCATGGCCGCTGATACCGATCTAAAAACTCTGGAAGCCGCCGCGAAAGCGGAAGGTGCCGTCAACAGCGTCGGCATGCCCGATGACTGGGCCAACTGGAAAGGCACCTGGGAAGACCTCGCCAAGACCTACGGCCTCAAGCACATCGACACCGACATGAGCTCGGCTCAGGAAATCGCCAAGTTCAAGGCCGAGAAAGACAACGCCAGCGCCGATATCGGCGATGTGGGCGCAGCATTCGGCCCGATTGCGGTGAAGCAGGAAGTCACCCAGCCGTATAAACCGTCCACCTGGGCGCAGGTTCCGGATTGGGCGAAGGACAAGGATGGTCACTGGGCACTGGCCTACACCGGCACCATCGCGTTTATCGTCAACAAGAAGCTGCTGCACGGTTCTGAAGTGCCAACCAGCTGGGCTGACCTGCAGAACGGCAAATACAAAGTCTCCATCGGTGACGTGAGCACCGCGGCGCAAGCGGCCAACGGTGTACTCGCAGCAGCCATTGCCAATAAAGGTGACGAAAAGAACATCGCCCCTGGCCTGCAGTTCTTCACCAAGATCGCCCAGCAAGGCCGTCTCTCGCTGTCCAACCCAACCATCGCCACCCTGGAAAAAGGCGAAGTCGAGGTGGGCGTGGTCTGGGACTTCAACGGTCTGAGCTACAAGGCGAAGATGGCCAACCCGGATGACTACGTGGTGCTGATCCCGTCGGATGGCTCGGTGAAATCCGGCTACACCACCATCATCAACAAATACGCCAAGCACCCGAACGCCGCCAAGCTGACGCGTGAGTACATCTTCAGCGACGCCGGCCAGCTCAACCTGGCGAAAGGCAACGCACGCCCGATCCGCGCTGAAACCGACCTGAAACTGCCGGCCGACATCGCCAAGAACCTCATCCCGGGCGAGCAGTACACCAAAGCCAACCCGCAGCCGATCAAGGATGCCGATGCCTGGGAAGTGACGTCCAAGAAACTGCCACAACTGTGGAACGAGCAGGTCATCGTTGAAATGAAGTAATCGGTCTATTTGATCGAAACGTGATCAATGTGGGAGCGGGCTTGCCTGCTCCCACAGGTTGATCCGGCGGCAATCGGAAATTGATCCAAGCCCATCTGTTGCGGAGCGCCAGCCCCCATGAAGCACAATGTCATCCTTGTCGTGCTCGACGGCCTGAACTTCGAGGTTGCCCGACACGCCATGGGGCACTTGCAGGCCTATGTCGGCGCAGGACGCGCAGCCCTCTACAAGCTGGAATGTGAACTGCCTGCCCTGTCCCGCCCGCTGTATGAATGCATCCTGACCGGCGTGCCTCCGATCCAGAGCGGCATCGTCCACAACAACGTCTCGCGCCTGTCCAACCAGCGCAGCATTTTCCATTACGCCACCGACGCAGGCCTTACCACGGCGGCGGCGGCTTATCACTGGGTCAGCGAGTTGTATAACCGCACGCCCTTTCTCGCCGCCCGCGACCGTCATACCGACGACAAGGCGCTGGCGATCCAGCATGGGCATTTCTACTGGAATGACCACTACCCGGATTCCCACCTGTTTGCCGACGCCGAAAGCCTGCGCCTCAAACACGCGCCGAACTTCCTGGTGGCCCACCCGATGAACATTGATGACGCCGGCCACAAGCACGGGCTCGATACCGCGCAATACCGCAACAGCGCACGGGTGGCCGACATCATCCTGGCCGACTACCTGCAAGCCTGGCTCGACGCCGGTTACCAGGTGCTGGTGACTGCCGACCACGGCATGAACAACGACCGCTCCCACAACGGCCTGCTGCCGGAAGAACGCGAGGTGCCATTGTTTGTGCTCGGCGACGCATTCAGCCTGGACGCCACGGCTGCGCCGAAACAGACCGAGCTGTGCGGCACCGTGTGCGAACTGCTGGGCGTGCCCCACGACAAACCTGTATGCCGGGAGCTGCTGAAATGACCCGCGGCAAATGGCTGGCGCTGCTGTGCCTGGTGCCTTTCGCACTGTTCTTTATCGTGTTCGAAATCGCCCCACTGGTGTGGGTGCTGATCAACAGCCTGCAAACCGAAGAGGCTGGCTGGGGGCTTGAAAACTTCACGCGGATCTTCAGCTCGAAGTTCTACCTGCAAGCGATCCAGTTCAGCCTTGAGATCAGCTTCTACTCGAGCGTCTTTGGCATCATCATCGCCGTGCTGGGCAGTTACTCGTTGCGTCGGGTGGATTCTCCGCTGCGCAACTTCGTCACCGCCTTTGCCAACATGACCAGCAACTTTGCCGGTGTGCCCCTGGCGTTCGCCTTCATCATCCTGCTGGGGTTCAACGGCAGCATCACCCTCATGCTCAAGCAGGCGGGGATCATTCAGGACTTCAACCTGTACTCCAAGACCGGGTTGATCATCCTTTACACCTACTTCCAGATTCCGCTGGGTGTGCTGCTGCTTTACCCGGCCTTCGATGCGCTGCGCGAAGACTGGCGTGAGTCGGCGTCCCTGCTGGGCGCCAACGGCTGGCAGTTCTGGCGACATATTGGCCTGCCCGTGCTGACCCCTGCCCTGCTCGGTACCTTCGTGATCCTGTTGGCCAATGCCCTGGGCGCCTATGCCACGGTCTACGCCTTGACCACCGGCAACTTCAACGTGCTGCCGATCCGTATCGCGGGGCTGGTCTCCGGCGACGTATCGCTCGACCCGAACCTGGCCAGCGCCCTGGCCGTTGTGCTGGTGGTGCTGATGACCGTGGTCACCGTGGTCCATCAACTGCTGCTCAAGAGGAGCTACCATGTCTCGCGCTGAAGCCGGCCCGGCCTCCCTCTACCACCGCGTGGTGGTGTACCTGTTGTTTGCGATCCTGGTGCTGCCGCTGATCGGTACCTTCGTCTACTCCATCGCCAGCAGTTGGTCGGCGACGATCCTGCCCGCCGGCTTCACCGTGAAATGGTACGTGCAGCTGTGGAGCGACCCACGCTTTCTGATCGCCTTCGGGCAATCGCTGCTGGTGTGCGTGGGTGCGCTGGTGCTGTCAGTGGTGCTGATCCTGCCATTGCTGTTCGTGGTGCATTACCACTTTCCCCGGCTCGATGCGCTGATGAACATCCTGATCCTGCTGCCCTTCGCGGTGCCGCCCGTGGTGTCGTCGGTGGGCCTGCTGCAGCTGTATGGCTCCGGGCCGATGGCGATGGTGGGCACCCCGTGGATCCTGATCGGTTGCTACTTCACCGTCGCGCTGCCGTTCATGTACCGGGCGATCACCAACAACCTGCAGGCGATCAACCTGCGCGACCTGATGGACGCCTCCCAACTGCTCGGTGCCAGCACCTGGCAGGCAGCGATCCTGGTGGTACTGCCCAACCTGCGCAAAGGCCTGATGGTGGCGCTGTTGCTGTCGTTCTCGTTCCTGTTCGGGGAGTTCGTGTTTGCCAACATCCTGGTGGGCACCCGCTACGAAACCCTGCAGGTCTACCTGAACAACATGCGCAACAGCAGCGGCCACTTCACCAGTGCCGTGGTCATTTCCTATTTCTTCTTTGTGCTGGTGCTGACCTGGGCCGCCAATATCTTGAACAAGGACAAAAGCCAATGAGCTTCGTCAGCGTCCAACACCTGCAAAAAGGCTACGCCGGCACCCCGGTGTTCAGTGATATCAACTGCGAGATCGCCAAGGGCGAGTTCGTCACCTTGCTCGGCCCGTCTGGTTGCGGCAAGTCCACCCTGCTGCGCTGCATCGCCGGCCTGACCACGGTGGACAGTGGCAAAATCCTCCTGGATGGCCAGGACATCGTGCCGCTGAGCCCGCAGAAACGCCATATCGGCATGGTGTTCCAGAGCTATGCGCTGTTTCCCAACATGACCGTGGAACAGAACGTCGCCTTCGGCCTGCGCATGCAAAAGGTCAATGCCGACGACAGCCACAAACGCGTGCAGGAAGTGCTGCAACTGGTCGAACTCAAGGACCTGGCGGGCCGCTACCCGCACCAGATGTCCGGCGGCCAGTGCCAGCGCGTGGCCCTGGCCCGGTCCCTGGTCACCCGCCCGCGCCTGTTGCTGCTGGATGAGCCGCTGTCAGCGCTGGATGCACGGATTCGCAAGCACCTGCGCGAACAGATCCGCCAGATCCAGCGCGAACTGGGGCTGACCACCATCTTCGTGACCCATGACCAGGAAGAAGCGTTGACCATGTCCGACCGGATCTTCCTGATGAACCAGGGCAAGATCGTGCAGAGCGGCGATGCCGAGACGCTCTACACCGCGCCGGTGGATGTATTCGCTGCAGGGTTCATCGGCAACTACAACCTGCTGGACGCCGACAAGGCCACCCAACTGCTGCAGCGCCCGGTCAGCAGCCGTATCGCCATTCGCCCGGAGGCCATCGAGCTGAGCCGTACTGGCGAACTGGATGCGCTGGTGCGCAGCCACAGCCTGTTGGGTAACGTGATTCGCTACCGTATCGAAGCGCGCGGTGTGGAATTGGTGGTGGACGTGCTCAACCGCTCGGCCGACGACCTGCACCCAGACGGGCAACGCCTGGCACTTTCCATCGACCCCAGTGCCCTGTGTGAAGTAGCCTGAGGCAACGTTTCATTTGAGAGAGCATGACGGATGGCATTGGTAATTTTTGATCTGGACGACACCCTCATCCACGGCGACTGCGCCACCCTGTGGAGTGAGCAGATGGGCCGCCTGGGCTGGGTCGACCCTGAGTCGTTCATGCGCAAGAACAACGAACTGATGGACGCCTACAGCCAGGGCAAGCTGCGCATGGAAGACTTCATGGACTTCAGCCTCGAGCCGATGATCGGCCGCACGCCGGAAGAAATCGAGCATTTGGTAGAGCCTTGGGTCGAGGATGTGATCGAACCGCTGATCTACAGCGACGCCACCAAGACCATCGCCCGCCACCGGGCGAATGGCGACCGGATCCTGGTGATCTCCGCGTCGGGCACGCACCTGGTCACGCCCATCGCGGCGCGGATCGGCATTGAGGAAGTGTTGGGGATCGAGCTGGACGTCAGCCATGGCGTGTACAGCGGGCAAACCGTGGGTGTGCTGACTTACCGGGAAGGCAAGATCACGCGGTTGCTGGAATGGCTGGAGCAGGAAGGTGAATCGCTGGAAGGCGCGTATTTCTATTCGGACTCGCGCAATGACTTGCCCTTGCTGCTGAAGGTGGACCACCCGCAGGTGGTGAACCCGGACCCGGTATTGCGCGAGCACGCCGAAAAGGCCGGCTGGCCGATCCACCATTGGACCTGACACAGCCCCTTCAGAAATTGAAGTGCGATCAAAATGTGGGAGCGGGCCTGATCGCGAAGGCGGTGTGTCAGATGAAATATTCTTCATTGATACACCGCCTTCGCGAGCAAGCCCGCTCCCACATGGACTGCATTTCAATCCAGGATCAGCTCAGGTTTTCGTCAATCACCAACACCAGCTTCCCGGAAATCTGATTGGTCGCCAACTCGGCAAACGCCGCTTCGGCATCCTTTATCGGGAAGGTCCTGGCCAGTTGCGGGCTCAGCCGCCCTTCAACGAACAGCGGCCATACATGCTGGCTCAGGTCGCTGAACAGGTCCGCCTTGAACTGATCACTGCGGCTGCGCAGCGTCGAGCCCAGTAGCTGAATACGCTTGCCCAGCACCTGTGCCAGGTCCAGTTGTGCGTCGCGACCGCCCATCAAGCCAATCAATACCCAGCGCCCATCGAGCGCCAGCAGCTTGAGGTCCAGTGCTGCGTAGTTGCCACCGACGGGGTCGAGGATCACATCGAACGGCCCGAAATCCCGCAGCCCTTCGATCCCGTCGGTCCGTACCACGCCGCCCTGGGCGCCCAGTTCCTCGCAGTAGGCCAGGCGCTCCGCCGAGCCGACGCTGACCCAGCACGGGCTGCCAAACGCCTTGCACAACTGGATCGCCGCCGAGCCCACGCCGCTGGCGCCGGCGTGCAGCAGCACTTTCTCACCCGGCTTGAGGCCCGCCAGCTGGAACAGATTGAGCCACGCCGTGCTGTACACCTCAGGCAGCGCTGCCGCTTCCACCAGCGACAAGCCTTCTGGTGCAGGCAGTACGTGGCGAGCATCGACTACCACCTCTTCGGCCATCCCGCCGCCAGCGAGCAGCGCGCAGACCCGGTCACCCACTTGCCAGGATGAGCCCGCGCCCACTTCGCTGATCACCCCGGAACACTCGAGGCCCAACACAGGGCTGGCGCCCGGTGGCGGTGGATAGAGCCCTGCACGCTGTAATAAATCGGCGCGATTGAGGCCCGCAGCGGCCACGCGGATGCGAACTTGCCCTACATCGCAGGTAGGACTGGGTTCTTCCAACCACTCCACATGACCGTCAACGCCTTGCAATGCTTTCACAGTGCCTCCATAGTGAGTCTGGACTGAGCCCGTAGCTGTATCGCCGGGCTTTTTGCATTATGCGACCGGACCATATGGAACCGGCTCCCTCAAAGACGGCCTAATATGCGTTATCAATTGCCCCCGCGTCGAATCAGCATGAAGCATTTGTTCCCCAGCACCGCCCTCGCTCTTTTCATTGGTCTCGGCTTCGCGTCGATGTCGACCAATACGTTCGCAGCCAACAGCTGGGACAACCTTCAGCCGGATCGCGATGAGGTGATTGCCAGCCTTAACGTCGTCGAATTGCTCAAGCGCCATCACTACAGCAAGCCGCCGCTGGACGACGCTCGCTCGGTGATCATCTACGACAGCTACCTCAAGCTGCTGGATCCGTCGCGCAGCTACTTCCTGGCCAGCGATATCGCCGAGTTCGACAAGTGGAAAACCCAGTTCGACGACTTCCTCAAGAGCGGCGACCTGCAGCCCGGCTTCACCATCTACAAGCGTTACCTGGACCGCGTCAAAGCGCGCCTGGACTTCGCCCTGGGTGAACTGGGCAAAGGCGTCGACAAACTCGACTTCACCCAGAAGGAAACCCTTCTGGTGGACCGCAAGGACGCGCCTTGGCTGACCAGCACCGCCGCCCTTGACGACCTGTGGCGCAAACGCGTCAAGGACGAAGTGCTGCGCCTGAAGATCGCTGGCAAAGAGCCGAAGGCCATCCAGGAGCTGTTGACCAAGCGCTACAAGAATCAGCTGGCGCGCCTGGACCAGACCCGGGCCGAAGATATCTTCCAGGCCTACATCAACACCTTCGCGATGTCCTACGATCCGCACACCAATTATCTGTCGCCAGATAACGCGGAAAATTTCGATATCAACATGAGTCTGTCGCTGGAAGGCATCGGTGCCGTCCTGCAAAGCGACAATGACCAAGTCAAGATCGTGCGCCTGGTGCCGGCAGGTCCGGCGGACAAGACCAAGCAGGTCGCTCCGGCCGACAAGATCATCGGTGTTGCCCAGGGCGACAAAGAGATGGTCGACGTGGTCGGCTGGCGCCTGGACGAAGTGGTCAAGCTGATCCGTGGGCCGAAAGGCAGCGTGGTGCGCCTGGAAGTGATTCCGCACACCAATGCGCCGAACGACCAGACCAGCAAGATCGTGTCCATCACCCGTGAAGCGGTGAAGCTCGAAGACCAGGCCGTGCAGAAGAAAGTCCTCAACCTCAAGCAGGATGGCAAGGACTATAAGCTGGGCGTGATTGAAATCCCGGCCTTCTACCTGGATTTCAAGGCGTTCCGTGCTGGCGACCCGGACTACAAGTCCACCACCCGCGACGTGAAGAAAATCCTGACTGAACTGCAGAAGGAAAAAGTCGACGGCGTGGTCATTGACCTGCGCAACAACGGCGGCGGTTCCCTGCAGGAAGCCACTGAGCTGACCAGCCTGTTTATCGACAAGGGCCCGACCGTGTTGGTACGCAATGCTGACGGCCGTGTCGACGTGCTCGAAGACGAGAACCCGGGCGCCTTCTACAAAGGCCCGATGGCGTTGCTGGTCAACCGCCTCTCGGCCTCGGCCTCGGAGATTTTCGCCGGCGCCATGCAGGACTATCACCGCGCGTTGATCATCGGCGGCCAGACCTTCGGCAAAGGCACCGTGCAGACCATCCAGCCGCTGAACCATGGCGAGCTTAAACTGACGCTGGCCAAGTTCTATCGGGTTTCCGGCCAGAGTACCCAGCACCAGGGTGTACTGCCGGACATCGATTTCCCGTCGATCATCGACACCAAGGAAATCGGCGAAAGCGCCCTGCCGGAAGCCATGCCGTGGGACACCATCCGCCCTGCCATCAAGCCGGCGTCGGATCCGTTCAAGCCATTCCTGGCACAGTTGAAGGCTGACCACGACACCCGCTCCGCCAAGGATGCCGAGTTCGTATTCATCCGCGACAAGCTGGCCCTGGCCAAGAAGCTGATGGAAGAAAAAACGGTCAGCCTCAATGAAGTGGACCGTCGTGCGCAGCACTCCGACATCGAAAACAAGCAGCTTGTACTGGAAAACATCCGCCGCAAGGCCAAGGGTGAGGACCCACTCAAGGAGCTGAAGAAAGAAGACGAGGACGCGCTGCCGGCTGAAGCCGAAAAAACCAAGCCGGAAGACGACGCGTACCTGGCCGAGACTGGCCGGATCCTGCTGGACTACCTGAAGATCACCAAACAGGTGGCCAAGCAGTAAATGATAGCGATTTAATGTGATCGCACCTTAGAGTGTCATCATATAGACATCATTCTGTCGTGAAATGAAGGACCGCAGGTTTCAAGCCTGCGGTCCTTTTTTTTCGATCGAGATCGCCATGACCATGACCGAACAGCTGGATGCATTGGGCTCTATCCTGGCTCAAGGTAGTTTGCACAGCCTGTTCCAACCGATCATCTGCCTGTCCGAACGGCGCATCCTCGGCTACGAAGCCCTCAGCCGCGGCCCTTCCAACAGCCCGCTGCACTCCCCCGTCGCCCTGTTCTCGGTGGCCAGCCAGGCCGGGCGTCTCAGTGAACTGGAGATGGCCTGCCGCGAAAGCGCCTGCCGACGCTTCAGTGAGCAGAAGTTGCCGGGCAAGCTGTTCCTCAATGTCTCGCCGGAGTCCCTGATGGAAACGGCGCACCAGCCGGGACGTACACTGCAACTGCTGCGCGACTTTGGCATTCCTCCCAGCCAGGTGGTGATCGAACTCACCGAGCAGACGCCTACCGACGACTTCGACCTGCTGCAAACCGCCCTGCACCATTACCGCAACATGGGGTTCGCCATCGCACTGGATGACTTGGGCGCCGGGTATTCCAGCCTGCGGCTGTGGTCGGAGTTGCGCCCGGATTACGTGAAAATCGACCGTCACTTCATCGACGGCATCCACCAGGATGCGCTCAAGCGCGAGTTCGTCGGCTCCATCCTGCAAATCGCCAAGGCCTCACGCGCCCAGGTGATTGCCGAGGGCATCGAGTTGCCCGAGGAGCTGGCGGTGCTGACGGAGATGGGCGTGGACTTGGTCCAGGGCTACCTGCTCTGCCGTCCCCAGGAGCAACCGCCACAGGAAGCGCGCCTGATGCTGCCCAAGCCCGACAGCGCCAGCGTGGCACTCAACGACGAAGCCAGTGACCTCAGCGCCCTGCTCAGCGAACACCCAGCAGTGGACCAGGACACCGCCACTGCCCAAGTGCTCGAAGCGTTCCGTCGCCAGGCCAACCTCAATTCCCTGGCGGTACTGGACCCGTGCGGCCGCCCGATCGGTATCGTCCACCGGCACTTGTTGTCGGATGCGCTGCTCAAGCCGTTCGCCACCGACCTGTTTGCGCGCAAGCCCATCAGCCGATTGATGAGCACCGACTTCCTGGCGGTGGAACTGAGCCAGTCGCTGCAGCAAGTCAGCCGCCTGCTCACCAGTCGCGCACGGCAACGCATCGAAGAAGACTTCATCATCACGCTCAATGGCGACTACCTGGGACTGGGCCGGGTGATCGACGTACTCAAGCTGATCACCGAGCTGAAGATCCAGCAGGCGCGCTACGCCAACCCGCTCACCCTGCTACCGGGCAACGTGCCGATCCAGCAGTGCCTTACACGCCTGTTGCAACAACAACGGGAGTCGGTGATCTGCTACGTGGATATCGACAGCTTCAAGCCATTCAACGATATCTATGGCTACGGGCGTGGGGATGAGGTGTTGCTGTGCCTGGCGCAGTGCTTGAACGACCGCGTCGATCCCAGCCGCGACTTTGTGGGGCATATCGGTGGTGATGACTTTCTACTGGTGCTGGGCCCGCAGGATTGGCGCAAGCGGCTTAACCAACTGCTGGATGATTTCCACACACAATGCCGGCGCTTCTACCGTGCCGAACACCTGGATGCTGGCTGTTTCGTGGCGTTGAACCGCCAAGGCGTGCGGCAGGAATTCGCGCTGTTGTCGCTGTCTATCGGCGTGGTGCATTTATACCCACAGGCCTGTGGGCAACTCGATGCCAGCCAGTTGGCGGAACTGGCGTCGAAAGCCAAGCACCATGCCAAGGATGTGGCGGGCTACAGCATCCATGTAATCGACAGCATGGACGTGCTAACCCAGGCGCTCTAGGCTTGGGCAGACTCGGGATATTCGTATTCGAACACCCGCACCACTTCCGAAGCGTGCCAGGAGGCAGCGGCCACACCATCGGATGGCCCGCTGAAACGCCCCAGGCGCTCCACGCATTCAAAAAAACCGGTACGCGGCAAGCGGCTGGCGCCCTGGCTGATCACCAGCGAGCTGCGCAATGGCTGCTCGGCCTTGGCGTCCAGCGCCGCCAGGTGCTCAAGGGCCGCCGCCAGGGTTTGCATGGCCGGCGTGGGGAACTGCAGGCGCTCCAAGAGCGCACGGTAGGTCAGCAGATGGCGCTGGCGACGCGCCTGGTCCAGTTCGTTGAGTAACCCATCCCAGTGTTGACGGCTGATACGTAGGCTCAAGACTCATCCCTCCAACCTGCAACGCCCAATTCCCAGGCCAGGCTGCGGCGGATCGCGGCATCCGGCTGGCGTTCACCACTTTCAATCAATCCAAGATATGAGGGGCTGATACCCACGGTGCGCGCCAGGGTCTCGATAGCCAGGCCCTTGGCTTCGCGCAAGCCGCGCAGGTCTGCGAGTGGGCGCAGTTCCTCTCCGGGGGCGGCTTGGGCAGTCGATGCAGGAGAAGGTAGCGTGGGTTGTTGCTGACCGGCAGCTTTTAGCAGCGCCTGGTACTGATCCCATGGCAACACCGCGTATTCGGGTTCGCCATTCCGTGAAATTATCTGAATATCCATGACTGCCCCGTAGGATAACAACACTTACTATGTAAGCCCTTTCCTTAGGAGTGTAATCCTAACAGCCACAAAGGTCGCAGGGGGATATCCTGTGCCATTAGTTTTTTTGCGGATTTTCCTTGGACAGCAGCGCTGGCGTCGCTGGCAAGCGCTCAACCACCGCGAGCTTTTCCGGACGCTGGGCGTCACGCCAGGCACGAAAGGCGCTCAGTTCGCCTTCCAGGGTCTTCATGACCCACGCCAGCACTGCGATGTCGTCAAGCATGCCGAACATGGGGATGAAGTCCGGGATGGCATCGATCGGGCTCAAGAAATACATCAGCCCTGCCACCACCGAGATCAACGCTTTAGGACTGATCGCACGGTACTCGCCGCGCCAGTAGGCCAGGCACAGGGCCTGGAGCAATTTGAGATCATCCTTGAGTTTGCCCAACCGATTGCCCTGGCTCGAGCCCTTGGCAGCCACTGCAAACAGCAAGGTGGGCAACCGGCCACGTCCGAGCAAGCGCGCGGCCATGGGCAGAAAACGGGTGAAATTGAAGGGTGGTTTCATTCGTCACTCCAGTTCCAGGCGACAGAAAAGGTTATCCACACAAATTGTGGATAACCTTGTGAACAGAGCCTATTTTCCGGGCTGAAAGCCACGTGGTACAAGGCCTACAGTCAGATCGGGCGTTTTTTGCGCACATAAAAAAAACCCAAGATTTCATTGACTTGGCGTTGATGTGCGGCTACCCGTACTCGAGTCTTATATCTGACTGTTACGCGCCACAGACGTTCGTTTGGATCTGCACAGGCTTCAATGTGAGAGCTGGCTTGCCAGCCCCCACATTGAAGCCGGTGCCCCCAGAAACAACAACGCCCCGTCTAGACGGGGCGTTGTATGTTCAGGCGCCGATTACTTCTTGGCGGCTGGTGCTGCAGGTGCTTCTGCCTTGGCTGGGTCCTTGATGGCCAGCAGTTCCAGGTCGAATACCAGCACGGAATTGGCTGGGATCGCCGGGCTCGGGCTCTGGGCGCCGTAGGCCAGGTCAGAAGGAATGTACAGCTCGACCTTCTCGCCCACGTGCATCAGTTGCAGGCCTTCGACCCAACCCGGGATCACGCCGCTGACCGGCAGGTCGATCGGGCTACCGCGGTCCACGGAACTGTCAAAGGTAGTGCCGTTGGTGAGCTTGCCGGTGTAGTGAACAGTCACCACGTCAGTCGGCTTAGGCTGAGGGCCGTCGGCTTTCTTGGTGATCTTGTACTGCAGACCGGAAGCAGTGGTGACGACGCCGTCTTTCTTGGCGTTGTCTTCGAGGAATTTCTTGCCGGCGGCTGCCGACTCTTCGCTCATCTTGGTCATGCGTTCTTCAGCACGCTTTTGCAGTGCGGCAAACGCTTCAACCAGCTCGTCGTCTTTGAGCTTCTGCTCTTTTTTGCCGACGGCATCTTCGATGCCTTGGGCTACTGCTTTGGAATCCAGGTCATCCATGCCTTCTTGGGCAAGGCTCTTGCCCATGTTCAGGCCGATGCCGTAGGAAGCTTTCTGCGCCGGGGTTTTCAGCTCTACGCTGGTCTGCGAATCACAACCCGCAAGTACCAGGCTAACCAGGGCCACCGCCGCCGCCAACCGATGCTGTTTCATGCTATTTCCTTGTTCATGCGCCAATAGGGCATTCGAATAAAGTCGCGAGCTTATCAGGCGGCCACGACCAATGGCTACCGGCATGTGAGCAGGAAACTTCTGATAAGTTCACGTGTTTAAAAGCATTTTCATTCATGATGGGGGCCCGCGATGGATCGTGGGACCGCCTACTACCAGGCTCATGGCCACTTGCCGCACCTGTGGCGTAGTGGCATAACAACGCGACAACTCGACAAGGATAGTTATCTTGCGCATTTTTTCCCGTGTTTTACTCCTGATATTCGTCACGGTGGCCCTATTGCTGGCCGTGGTGCTCTATTACACCATCAACCCCAAGTTGCCCGACTACGTGCCCGT
Source organism: Pseudomonas sp. MYb13 (assembly GCF_002980075.1). Lineage (NCBI taxonomy): Bacteria > Pseudomonadati > Pseudomonadota > Gammaproteobacteria > Pseudomonadales > Pseudomonadaceae > Pseudomonas > Pseudomonas sp. MYb13. The sequence continues at coordinate 39,097 of NZ_PCQI01000009.1, forward strand.
GGAACAGGTGCACTACCAGGACCAATGGAGTACCGCCGACCGCCAGACCTACTACTTCACGCCCCAGGGCACTCAAGTAAAAGGCCTGCACTACGACTGGTTCACCGCCCTGGAGCTGCCCTTTTCCGAGCAACGCTTCGCCACGCCGGAGTACTTGGCGCGCTTCGGTTTCCTGGTCGACCCCAAGCAAGTGCCTACCGCGCAGAATCCGGGCAACCTGCCCGTGGGTTTCGCCCGGCACAAGAACGCCGGCAGCAACGTTGACTACCTGGATATCACCTGCGCCGCCTGCCATACCGGCGAGCTGCATTTCAAAGGCCAGGCCCTGCGCATCGACGGTGGCTCGGCCCAGCATGTATTGCCCTCCAGTGTACCGACCCTGCGCGGAGGCAGTTTTGGCCAGGCCCTGGTTGCCAGCCTTGCCGCCACCTATTACAACCCATGGAAGTTCGAGCGCTTCGCCCGCCACGTGCTGGGCGAGCGCTACGACGCGGAACACAAACACCTGCGCCAGGACTTCAAGCAGTCACTCAATCAGTTTCTGAAAGTAGCCTGGAACGATACCCACCGCGGCCTCTACCCCACCGAAGAAGGCCCCGGCCGCACGGACGCCTTTGGCCGGATCGCCAACGCCAGCTTTGGCGACGCCATTTCCCCGGACAATTATCGCGTCGCCAATGCACCCGTGGACTACCCGCACTTGTGGGATATCTGGACCTTCGACTGGGTGCAATGGAACGGCTCGGCCCAGCAACCCATGGCCCGCAACATCGGTGAAGCCCTGGGTGTAGGCGCGACACTGACCTTTTTCGACGCCGCCGGCCAGCCGCTCCAGGGCGATGCGCGCTACCCGTCCAGCGTGCGCGTGCGCGACCTCAATCTCATCGAAGAAACCCTGCAACGGCTCAAGCCGCCGACCTGGCCCGAGGCCCTGTTCGGCGCCATTGACAAACCTCTTGCAGCCCAGGGCCGCGCCCTGTTCACCGAAAACTGCGCCGGTTGCCACGTGCCCAGCGTGACCCAGGAAAACGGTCGTCCAGTGCAGCAGCTGAAAATGCTGCCGGTGGACTACATGGGCACCGACCCGGGCACCGCCAGCAACATTGCCGACCAACGCTACGACCTCAGCGCGCTGCAGTGGGACCCGGCAGAACTGGCCAGGCTCAATGTCGAACTGCACCCGACACCGACGGAACCCTTGGACCTGAAGAAAATGTCCGTGGCCAAGGGCCTCGCCTACGTCACCGCCTTCGTCGAAGAGCATGCCTACCGCGCCGCGGGCGTGACCCCGGCCGAACGTCCGCGCCTGGACGGCTACGGCCTACCCATCGGCGTGCGTGAATTGCGCGCCTACAAAGCGCGGCCGCTGGCCGGCGTGTGGGCAACGCCACCGTTCCTGCATAACGGCTCGGTGCCGACGATCTATCAGTTGCTCTCGCCCCAGGACGAGCGCAGCACCACCTTCTATAAAGGCACGTTCAATTACGACCCGCGCCATCTCGGCTTCGAGACCGCGTCGTTCAAGAATGCCTTCCTGTTCGATACCCGTATCACCGGCAACCACAACAGCGGCCACGAATTCCGTGCAGGCGCTCGTGGCAACGGCGTCATCGGCCGTGGCCTGCTGCCGCAGGAACGCTGGGCGCTGCTGGAATACCTCAAAGTGCTGGGCGGCCCGCTGGAGCAACAACTGCCATGATGATTCGATCCCGATACGACCAACCCTCCCTGCTCGCCCGCCTCTGGCTGCGCATCGGCGCGTTTCTCGGCAAGACTCTACTGTGGCTGGTAGGCCTCGGCCTGCTCGGTTGGCTGGCCGCTACCGCCTGGTACGCCTGGCAACACAGCGGACCGGTATCGCCGAATGAGCAGATCCCGCCAGGCGAAGCGGCGATGACCCAGGGCATTATCCAGACAGCGGTGCGCATCGTTGACCAGCATCGCGAAGGCACCCGCTACCTGCGCGATGCCCACGCCAAGGCGCATGGTTGCGTGAAGGCCGACGTCAGCGTGCTGGCCGATCTCGACCCGGCGCTGCGCCAGGGCGTGTTTGCCGAGCCGGGCAAGACCTGGCAGGCGCTGATCCGACTGTCCAATGGCAACGCCTATCCGCAGTTCGACAGCATTCGTGACGCACGGGGCATGGCGCTCAAGCTGCTGGACGTACCGGGCAAGCAATTGCTGGCCGACCAGCAGGCGCGCACGGAACAGGACTTCGTGATGTTCAGCCACCCGAACTTCTTTGTCAGCGATGTGGCGGAATATGCGCAGAACATCGGCGCGCAAGCGGATGGCAAGAAAGTGCTGGCGTTCTTCCCCAAGGCCGACCCGCGCACCTGGCAGGTACGCCACTTGTTCATCGCCCTGGCCACCTTGGCGCCAGCACCGGCGAGCCCTACACAAACTACGTATTTTTCGGTCTCGCCCTACAAGTTCGGTGCCGCCAACGCCAAGTTCCGTGTCGCGCCTGACCCGCAAAGCTGCCCGGAGTATGTGTTGCCCAAACAGAATCAGGACCTGCCGAATTTTCTGCGTAGTGCTTTGAGCCAGCAACTGTCTACCGACCGTGTACCGGCGTGTTTTGTGTTGCAGATCCAGCGGCAGAACCCGCAGAAGTTCATGCCCATCGAAGACACCAGCATCGAGTGGAAAGAGAGCGATGCGCCATACGAGAGCGTGGCCAAGGTGCGTATCCCGGCGCAGGACTTCGACACGCCCGAGCAGAACCTGGCGTGCGATAACCAGTCGTTCAATCCGTGGTTTGGGGTGGGGGAGCATCGGCCGATCGGGGGGATCAATCGCTTGCGCAAGGCGGTGTATGAGGCGGTCAGCGACTATCGGCATAGTCGTAACTTGTAGTTTTTGGAGGCACACCTATCCGTTATCTGGGGGATGGCGGGTAGGGTTTGCGCTCTTGAAGCGGCGCACTTTTGAACAGCCGAGATGCCGGCCCAGTCACCCCGACACGCAGTGTGTCCGAGATCCAGCGCACAAGCGCGGCGGCCTTGAAGCCGACCGGTTACTGAGCATCGAACTCGGTCAAAGCCAGCTCTCACAGAGCAGCCATCTGCGGCGCACACCCAGCCGCTTTTGCAATACACCACTCAGGCTGCCGTGCTTGTGGTCTTGATCGCAGGTGCCCTTCAAACAGGCTGGGCTTCCGGCTTTTCCACACTAACCTGCCGTCAAGGCGGGACCGTAAGCGGCCATCACCCAACTAACGGGCAGCCCCCCACGTAAAGAACCCGTATAAATCGCTCATTCCCCATAACGATTACGTCGTCCCTATTGAGCAACTAACCCTCCACGCTCTACCGTCACCTCCTACCCCCAACACCCGTAGGAAGTCATCGTGGAAAGTTCAACTCTAGGCATGGTCGTCCTGTCAATGATTGCGCTCTTCGGCACGGCTGCGTTTTGCTTCGAACACCTTGCCACCCGCAGCGAGAAGAAAAAGAAGGCCAAGTAAGCGGCGCGTCAAACATCAGCAGCACCCCAGTTTCAAAGGGATACCCGGGCGGCGGGCTATCCCTTTTTTTGTTTGTCGGGCAACACTTTATCTCTATGCCGTCTTAATACCGACCCGCGCAATCAGTGTCCGGACTTGATACCCGAGCGCTTAACCTCCCCGGCTTATTCATCAAGGGGAGTTTCACCGTGTTCACACTGACCTTCATTTACATCGCCAGCGGCTTATGTGCTGTCGGGCTGTTCGCTTACTTGGGCTACGCCCTCATTCGTGCTGAAAAGTTCTAGGGAGTTGGCCATGTACGACCTGATGTTTATCGGCCTCTGCCTGATGTTTTTTGCAGCGACTGCCATGGCCATCGTCGCCATGGGCAAGATTTGAACGGAGCCACGACATGTTAAGCACTTTGCTGGAATTTACGTTGGTCCTGGGGTTGATGACCGGGCTCGCCGTGCTGATGGGCAAGTGGCTGGCCCGGGTGTTCACCGGGGTTCACCACGCCCTGCCGGAACGTTGTACCTATCGCCTGCTGGGTATTGACCCACGCGAGACCATGGGCTGGGCCCGCTACGGCTCAGCGTTGTTGCTGGCGAATGCGGCGATGATGCTGCTCGGCTATGTGGTCCTGCGCCTGCAGGCAGTGATGCCGATCAATCCCCTGGGGCTCGCCGCACAAACACCGGACCTGGCGTTCAACACCGCCGCCTCCTTTATTACCAACACCAACTGGCAGGCGTACTCGGGTGAAACCAGCCTGTCGAACTTCAGCCAAATGGCGGTCATCACCTTTCTGATGTTTGTCGGCGCCACCTCTGGCGTGGTCGCGGCTGCGGGCTTCATCCGCGGATTGAGTCGTTCCAGTTCGGCCGATATCGGCAACTTCTGGGTCGACTTCACGCGCACGCTTTACCGTGTGATGCTGCCAGTGTGTGTCGGCATGGCGTTGGTCTATGTGTGGCAGGGCATGCCGCAGACCTTTGCGTCCCAGGCCCTGGCCACTACGCTGGAGGGCGCGCAGCAACAGTTGATCGTCGGCGCAGTCGCCAGCTTTGAATCGATCAAGCATATCGGCACCAATGGCGGCGGCTTCTTCAGCATGAACGCTGCACACCCGTTCGAAAACCCGACGCCACTGACCAACATCCTGCACATCCTCAGCATGCTGCTGATTCCCTCAGCGCTGACCTACACCTTCGGCAGCATGCTCTTGCAACGCCGTCAGGGCTGGGTGTTTTTCGGTACCTTCCTGGTGATGTTCATCGGCTTTCTCGCGCTGGTGTACGGCGCCGAGCAAAGTGGCAACCCGCTGCTGACCCAGGCCGGCGCAAACCAGGCCCTGTCGCTGGAACAAAGCGGCGGCAATATGGAAGGCAAGGAACTGCGCTTCGGTATCGCCGACAGCAGCCTCTTCATCGCGACCACCACAGCGGCAACCACCGGTTCGGTCAACGCCATGCACGACTCGCTGACCCCCATGGGAGGCTTCGTGCCCTTGGCGCAGATGATGCTCAACTGCGTGTTCGGCGGCGACGGCGTGGGCTTTATCAACCTGATCCAGTACGCCCTGCTGACGGTGTTCCTGGTGGGCATGATGATCGGCCGCAGCCCGGAATTCCTCGGCAAGAAGATCGAGGCCCGAGAGATGAAACTGGTGATGCTCTCGGTACTCGCGCACCCCATCAGCATCCTTGGTTTCACAGCCCTCGCCGCCCTGTGGCCGGACACCCTGGCGAGCCTCAACAACCTCGGCCCACACGGTTTCAGCGAAGTGCTTTACGCCTACACCTCCGGCACCGCCAACAACGGTTCGGCCTTTGCCGGGTTGAATGCCAACACGCCGTTTTTCAATACCACCATCGGCCTGGCGATGTTGATCGGGCGCTTCTTCACCATGCTGCCGATGCTGGCCGTGGCCGGTTCCCTGGCGATGAAAAAGACCGTGCCTGCCGGTGCCGGCACCATCCCGACCGCCACACCATTGTTCATGCTGCTGGTGGTGTTCGTGGTGTTGGTGGTCGGTGGCCTGACCTTCCTGCCGGCGCTCGCGCTCGGTCCGCTGGTAGAGCAACTGCAGTTGCTGTCCGGCCAGACGTACAACTGAGGACATGTGGATGACAACGCAATCGATATTTAAAGGGCTGTTGCGCCCGGTGCTGGTTTCGGCGGTGTTTTTCATGCTGCTGACGGGGCTGGCGTACCCGGCTTTCACCACCGTTGCCGCCCAGCTGTTGTTCCCGTTTCAGGCCCGCGGTTCATTGATTGAACACGACGGGCGGGTGATCGGTTCAACCCTGATTGGCCAACACTTCACCCAACCCGCGTACTTCCATGGCCGCCCGAGCATGACCCTCGGGGCCGACCCGCAGGACCCAAGCAAGAGCATCTCGCAGCCCTACAACGCAGGTTCCAGCGGCGCCAGCAACCTAGGCCCGACCAGCCAGAAACTGGTGGACCAGGTCGCCGCGCGGGCGCAGGCCTATCGCCAGGAAAACGCCCTCGCCGCCGATGCCCCCGTGCCAGTCGATGCGGTGACCGCTTCCGCCTCCGGCCTTGACCCGCATATCTCGGTGGCCAACGCTCGCCTGCAACTGGCACGGGTGGCTCGCCTGCGGCACCTCCCGGAACCCGAGCTGCTGCAACTGCTCAGCGAGCACACCAGCGCCCGCACCTTGGGGCTGCTCGGCGAGCCACGGGTCAATGTACTGCAACTCAACCTGGCGCTGGATGCTCGTCAGCCCGCCATCGCGGTCAGTGAGTAAGAGATGATGAAGAACGCCCGTCTACCCCTGTTCGACCGACGCATCCTGCTCACTGCCGGTCTCGATGCGCTGAAGAAACTGCTGCCCCAGGCCCAATGGAAAAACCCGGTGATGTTCGTGGTGTACCTGGGCAGCATCCTCACCACCCTGCTGTGGCTGCAGTCCCTGGGCGGCCAGGGTGAAGCACCCAGTGGTTTCATCCTCAGCATCACGTTATGGCTGTGGTTCACGGTACTGTTCGCCAACTTCGCCGAGGCCCTGGCCGAAGGTCGCAGCCGGGCCCAGGCTGCCAGCCTGCGAGGCATGAAGCGCCAGACCCTGGCCAAATTGCTGCAGCAACCCCGTCACGGCAGCGCATGGCTGCCGTTGGAAGCCAGCCAATTGCGCAAGGACAACGTGGTATTGATCGAGGCCGGCGACTTGGTGCCGCTGGATGGCGTGGTGATTGAAGGAGTCGCGTCGGTGGATGAAAGTGCAATCACCGGCGAGTCGGCTCCGGTGATCCGCGAGGCCGGGGGCGACTTTTCCTCGGTCACCGGTGGTACGCGCGTGCTGTCGGACTGGCTGGTGGTGCGCATCAGCGTCAACCCCGGCGAATCCTTCCTGGACCGTATGATCTCGATGGTCGAGTCAGCCAAGCGGCAGAAGACCCCCAATGAAGTCGCGTTGACGATTTTACTGGTGGGCCTGACCCTGCTGTTCCTGCTGGTGATTGCCACGCTGAGCCCCTACTCGATTTTCGCCGTGGCCATGAGCGGCAGCGGCAGCGTGATCAGTGCCACGGTATTGGTGGCGTTGCTGGTGTGCCTGATCCCCACCACCATCGGCGGCCTGCTTTCGGCCATCGGCGTGGCGGGCATGAGCCGGATGATGTCAGCGAACGTGATCGCTACCTCAGGCCGCGCGGTCGAGGCAGCGGGAGATGTCGACGTGCTGCTGCTGGACAAGACCGGCACCATCACGTTGGGCAACCGCCAGGCCAGCCACTTTTTGCCGGCACCGGGCGTGAAGGAAGCCGATCTGGCCGACGCTGCGCAACTCGCCTCGCTGGCCGATGAAACCCCTGAAGGCCGCAGCATCGTGGTGCTGGCCAAGCAGAAGTTCGATATCCGCGCGCGGGATATCAACGCATTGGGCGCAAGCTTTGTGCACTTCACCGCGCAAACTCGCATGAGCGGCGTCGACCTGCCCCAGGGCCGGGCGATTCGCAAGGGCGCAGCAGATGCGATTCGCAGCCATATTGAAGCTCTGGGTGGGAGTTTCCCGGCAGCGCTGCAGGCAAAAGTCGACGAAGTCTCGCGTCGCGGCAGTACCCCACTGGTGGTGTCGGACGGTGCCAAGGCACTCGGCGTGGTCGAGCTCAAGGACGTGGTCAAGGGCGGCATCAAGGAGCGCTTCACCGAGCTGCGACGCATGGGCATCAAGACCGTGATGATCACCGGCGACAACCGCCTGACCGCCGCCGCCATCGCCGTCGAGGCCGGTGTGGATGACTTCCTCGCCGAGGCGCGCCCGGAAGACAAGCTGCAATTGATCCGCGACTACCAGGCACAGGGCAAGCTCGTGGCCATGACCGGCGATGGCACCAACGATGCGCCAGCGCTGGCCCAGGCTGACGTGGCAGTGGCGATGAACAGCGGGACCCAGGCGGCGAAAGAGGCTGGGAACATGGTCGACCTCGACAGCAACCCGACCAAGCTGATCGAAGTGGTCGAGGTGGGCAAACAGATGCTGATGACCCGTGGCGCCCTCACCACCTTCAGCGTGGCCAATGATGTGGCGAAGTACTTCGCAATCATTCCGGCGGCGTTTGTGGCCACCTATCCACAGCTCGGCGCCCTGAACGTGATGCACCTCGGCAGCCCTAACTCAGCGATCCTCAGCGCAGTGATTTTCAACGCATTGATCATCATCGCGCTGATTCCACTGGCCTTGCGCGGGGTGACCTACCGGGCGATCGGCGCGGCGGCGTTGCTCAACCGCAACCTGCTCGTCTATGGCGTGGGCGGAGTGCTGGTGCCGTTTGCCGGGATCAAGCTGATCGACATGCTGCTGACGGGGCTGGGCCTGGTGTAACACCGCGCGCTGTGGCCTCGGCTTGCCGGCGATGGCGTCCTCCAGGGCCTCATCTTCGGCAAGCTGATGCCTAAAAGGACTTTGAACGGCTTCGACATACAGGCAGGTTTATGGCAATTATCAAAAGACTCGACGTCCCACCCGACGAACGCCCCGACCCCGACGCCCTGCTCGCCTGGGTCCAGCAGGAAGAACAGGCCGCCTTGCGCGGCAAACTGCGTATCTACTTTGGCTCCAACGCAGGCGTGGGCAAGACCTGCGCCATGCTCGCGGCGGCGCAACGTGCAGTCACGCAGGGCCGCGACGTACTGGCGGGCGTGGTAGAAACCCATGGCCGCGCGGAGACGGCTGATCTACTCCATGGCCTGGAGCAATTGCCCCGCGCCGCCCTCTTGCACCGCGAGTTCCCACTCGAAGAGTTCGACCTCGACGCCGCACTGCACAGGCATCCCGCTGTCGTGCTGGTCGACGAACTCGCCCACAGCAATGCCCCTGGTTCACGCCACCCCAAACGCTGGCAGGATGTCGAAGAATTGCTGGGCGCTGGCATCGACGTGTGGACCACGCTCAATGTCCAGCACCTTGAAAGCTTGAATGACTTGGTCAGTGGGATCATCGGAATTCGCGTGCGTGAAACCGTACCGGATCACGTGTTCGACAACGCCCACGAAGTGGTGGTGATCGACCTGCCCCCCGATGATCTGCTGCAACGCCTCAAGGATGGCAAGGTGTACCTGGGCCCTGCGGCGGCGCGCGCGTCGCGGCACTTCTTCCGCAAGGGCAACTTGCTGGCCTTGCGCGAGCTGGCCTTGCGACGCACCGCCGACCGCGTCGACATGCAGATGCGCACCTACCGCCGCGAACGCTCGATCAATACGCTGTGGCCGGCCCGCGAGCGTTTGCTGGTGGGCGTAGCCGGCGACAGCGGCGATGAGCGACTGGTGCGGGAAGCCGCGCGCCTGGCCCAAAAACTCGAAGCCGACTGGATCGTGGTGCATGTGGCCACGCAGCAAGGGCACGGCGCCAAGCGTTACCTGACCGCCATGAAAACCCTGGCCCTGGCCAGTGAGTTCGGTGCCGACACTGCGACGCTGCCGGGCATGGACGTGGCCGAAGCCCTGGCCGCCTGTGCCCGCGAGCACAACGCCAATCGCCTGGTACTGGGCCATCACCCGCGCCAGGCGTGGCGGCTGTGGCACCAATCGGTCAGTGATCGGATCAGCCGACATCATCCGCAAATCGACCAGATCGTGATTGCCCACGGGGTACTGCCGGGCAAACCGCCTGTGATCGAAAAACCCGCACCGCAACCCGGTACACGGCTGGCCTACCTCTGGGCCAGCCTCGCCTGTTTCGCTGCCAGCGCCATCGCTGCGCTGCTGCTCCAGGTGTTCGACTTGGCCAACGTGGTCATGGTGTTTTTGCTGACTGTCGTGCTGGTGGCCTTGCGCTACGGACGCGGCCCCGGCGTGTGGGCCGCCATGCTTGCGGTGCTGTGTTTCGACTTTTTTTTCGTGCAGCCGCGCTACTCGTTCACCGTCAACGACACGCAATATTTCTTCACCTTTGCACTGATGCTCGGCATCGCCCTGATCACCGGGCAACTCACCGCCCGCCTGCGCCATGAGGCCCGAACCGCCGCTGCTCGGGAACGCCGGGCGACTTCGTTGGCCCGCCTGGCCCGCGACCTGTCGGCGGCGCTGACGGTGGAGCAAATCAGCGAAGTGGCATTGCGCACCTTCAGCGGCGTTTTCGAGGCGCGTGTCGGCCTGGCACTGCCAGACGCCGCCGATGGCGTGCACAGTGTCGCCGGAGGCGGGCTGCCGATTGACGACAGTATCGCCCAATGGACCTACGACCATGGCCAGGCCGCCGGTCACGGCACCGACACGCTGTCGGCAGCCCAGGGCTGCTACTTGCCGCTGAAAGCACCGATGCGTGTACGTGGCGTGCTGGTGCTGGAACTCGCCCAGAGCGAGCGCCTTAACGATCCGCAGGAGCGCCGCCTGCTGGAGGCGTGCATGAGCCAATTGGCGATCGCTCTGGAGCGGGTGCACTTCGTCGAAGTCGCTCAGAGCACCCTGGTGCAGATGGAGGGTGAAAAAATGCGCAACACCCTGCTGGCCGCCATTTCCCACGACCTGCGTACACCGCTGACCACCCTGATCGGCGCCGCCGACACCGCCCTGCCCCACGCCCCGCCCGGCCCATTGGCCGAGCTACTGCAGGGTATTCACGAACAAGCCACGTCGATGCAGCGCCTGATCGAAAACCTGCTGGACATGGCACGCATGCAAGAGCGCGGCGTGCGCCTGAACCGCCAATGGCACTCCCTGGAAGAGATCGTCGGCAGCGCACTGCGCCAGTTGCGTGAACCGCTGGCGCGACACGTCGTGCACACCAGGCTGAGTGCGCATTTGCCACTGGTGGAGGTTGACGCGCTGATGATCGAACGGGTGCTGGTCAACCTCCTGGACAATGCGGCCAAGTACACGCCGCCCGGCACGGCCATTACCGTCAGCGCCGACAAGACGGCGGACAGCATCGTGCTGGAGGTCAGCGATACCGGCCCCGGCTACGCGCCGACCCATCTGTTCGAACCCTTTGCACGCGGCCAGCAGGAGTCGTCCATCACGGGCATCGGCCTGGGCCTGGCACTGGCCAAACGCATCGTCGAGGCACACGGCGGCCATATTGAAACCAGCCCCGGCCACCAAAGCGGCATGCATTTCATCATCACGCTACCGGCGGGTAGCCCGCCCTCCATGGAACCCCTATGAGCACTGCACGTATTTTGATTGTCGAGGACGAAGCCAATATTCGCCGCTTTGTCGGGATCGCCTTGCAGGATGAAGGCTTTCAGGTGTTCGAGGCCGACAGCGTCAAACGCGCCTTGATTCACGCCGCGAGCCGCCAACCTGACGTGGTGATCGTCGACCTTGGCCTGCCGGATGGCGACGGCAAACAACTGATCAGCGAACTGCGTGGCTGGCTGTCGGTGCCGATTGTGGTGCTGTCGGCCCGTGATCGCGAAGAAGAGAAAGTCGCCGCCCTGGATGCAGGTGCCGATGACTACCTGACCAAACCTTTCGGCGTGCCCGAGTTGCTCGCACGCATCCGTGCCCAACTGCGCCGGCATGGACAGACCGGTAACGTGGTAGCCACCAGCAAGGTGGCATTCGGCGAAATCGAAGTTGACCTGGCGACCCATGAAGTGTCACGCCAAGGCCACTCAGTGCACCTGACGCCCATCGAATACCGCTTGCTATGCGCCATGATTCGCGGCCAAAGCAGGGTGCTGACACACCGGCAGTTACTCCTGGAAGTCTGGGGGCTGGATTACGTCGACCGCGCGCATTACCTGCGCGTGCACATGGCGCATTTACGGCAAAAACTCGAGGCGAACCCTGCCCAGCCACAGCATTTCATTACCGAACTGCAAGTGGGTTACCGGCTGGTGGGTGTGTAGGCTCGGGCTCATGGCTGTTCATGCGACCGCCATGGGCGAGCAACCATTGGCGAAAACTGCGCACCGCCAAGGGCGGGTTGCGATGATGGGGTTGCATCAAATGCAGGCGGCCGCGGCTATGCATGGTGTGGGGCAAGGCCATTTGCAGGCGGCCGGACGCGAGGTCGTCCTCCAGCAGACTCTTCCAGCCCAACGCGACACCATGCCCCATCACCGCCGACTGCATCAGCAGTTGATAACTGTTGGTACGCAGCGCATGACGCGGGGTGTAGTAGTCGGCGCCGGCGTCAGCGAACCAGTCGGTCCAGGTCAGCCAGTCGTGATAATGGTCCTCGACAATCAACAAGGTGTGAGCGTGCAACAAGTGTTGCAGGTCGCGAATCGGACCGTGACGCTCGACGTAGCCGGGACTGCATACGGTAATGACCTGCTCGCTATCGAACACTGGCGACAACTCCAGGCCGTGTGGTGCCGGCAGGTCATCCAGGTGATAGAACAGGCCCAGGTCATATTCGCTGACGTCCAGGTGGCTGGGGCTTTCGCTGCACAGGATACGGATATCCAGATCCGGGTGTTCGCGCTGGAACTGTGGCAACAGACCGGCGAGCCAGATCGAACTGATGGTGGGGGTGCTGGCCAGGGTCAACTGGCGATCGGCGCCGCGACGGCGCAACTCGGCGGACTCGCGATCGAGTTCGCGCAACAGGCGTTGGATGGTACGGAAGTAACGCACACCGGCGGGCGTCAGGCTCAAGCCCTGGGCCAGCCGATAAAACAGTGGGCGCGCCAGGTCTTCCTCGAGGCGCTTGACCTGGCGGCTGACGGCACTCTGGGTCAGGTTCAGTTCATGGGCCGCCTGGGTGAAGCTCAAATGACGGGCCGCCGCCTCGAAGGTCTGCAGGCAGTTGAGGGGTGGAAGATCGACGTTTCGGCGCGACATGGGCAGTTCCATTGGCAGTCACGGGCCCAGGTTTCCCCAGGCCCGCAGAGATCACGTTGGCAGGCATCCTGCCATTTGCCCGCTCACAGTGCGACCCTCGCCACGCGTTTGCTCCATTGCCGGCGGTGCTCCAGCTGTCCGTTTTCCCAGGCGGTCTGCTCCGCGTCGATGTAGAACCACTCGGCATCGGCGTGCACGCTCAAGCGGCTCTCCACCTCTACCGCCCACTGATCGCGGCCAACTCGGTAGTGCCATTCGATATCAGCACGCGTCGACAGCGGATCCCAGGGCAGGGTGCGATATTGCTCGGTGCAACGCTGATCCACCGACAGGCCATGGTCGGTAAAACGCACCGCGCCCAGGTCATCTTCGATCTTCACGCAGACGGCACCGCTGCCCACGTCTTCGACCAGGGTGCGTTTCGGCGCGGCGGCGCGCAGTACTTCCAGGTTGGCCGGAGGCGCCGATTGTGGCGCTTCGAACGGACACGCCACCGCTTCGCCCTTGAACACCGGCAGTTGCAGGCTTTGCAGGGTCGGCAGCAAGGTCAGGGTAGTCAACTCGCGGCTCGGCCACAACAGCGGGAAACTCGCGGTGCTCAGGGCCAGGCGCAAACGGTAGCCGGCGGGCAGGCGCATGCCAATATGGTCGAGGTTTAATTGCACGTCCATCGGCTCATCCGGGACTACAGGTGTTACATAGGAAACATCCTCTCGAAGCGTGAGATTGAGCACGCCATAGCTGATCTGCGTGACCTGCCCATCCGGAGCCACTGCATTCAACCGGGCGACCAATTGACCACAGGATGTGTCACTCGCCACCCGCAGCTTGAGGCGCGCGTCGCCCAGCAGTGCCAGAGGTTCGGTCAACGGTTGAGAGTCAAAGCACAGCGAGTGGGCATCATCGCGACGCTGATCCGTCGGGCCATCGGGGCCAAACCAGATCGCGCAATATTCGCCCTGATGCAGCCCGGTATTCAGCGGCGAGCAAATGCTGCGCGGCGTGACCAGAAGGTCCGCGCCCGCATTGAGGCCGTGTTCGCCGAGGCTGAAATCAGTCCATTGCACCTGCGGATCCGGCCAGCCGGCCGTCTGCACCCAGATGCCCGGCCGTTCGGCATAACTGCCCTTTGGCGGCAGAACATCCTGTAGGTAAAAAGTACAGGCGGCGTCATCCATCACCCCATTATCGATGCCCTTGAGCCAGTGATCCCACCAGCGTTTGGCTTCTTGCAGAAAACCGATGGCCGGATTAGGCACAGCGAAATGCGGGTACTTGTGGATCCATGGACCGATCATGGCCTTCTTCGGCCCCGGCAGGTTTTCCATCAGGCGCGAAACGGTATTGCGGTAGGCATCGCCCCACCCGCCCACGGCATAGACCGCGGCCTTGATCTGCGCGTAGTCCTCGCACACTGAGCCATGGCGCCAGTAGTCATCGCGGGTCTGATGCTGCAGCCACGTTTCGGCAAGCAACGGCATGGCGTCCAGACGTTGGTGCCAGAGGGTTTTCCAGTCATCGCCGACCAACAAGGGATCGGGCACGGCAGCGCTGAAGTTGAGCATGGTGGCGGCCCAACCGAAGTTTTCCATCAGCAGGTTGCCGCCTTTGTAATGGATGTCGTCAGCAAAGCGGTCATCGGTGGAGCACAGGGTAATGATTGCCTTCAGCGCCTCGGGCTGGCGTGCCGCCACTTGCAGGCCATTGAAGCCGCCCCAGGAGATGCCCATCATGCCGACGTTGCCATCGCACCAGGGTTGCTGGCATAGCCAGTCGATCACCTCGAGGGCATCCTCCTGTTCCTGCAGCAGGTATTCATCGGCCATCAGCCCCTGGGATTCGCCGTTGCCGCGCATATCGACGCGTACGCACACATATCCCTGCCCCGCCATCCACGGGTGGGTCAACGCATCGCGCACAGCCGTGCCATCGCGTTTGCGGTACGGCAGGTACTCCAGGATTGCCGGGAAGGTCTGCAGGCCGGCAACTTCCGGCAGCCAGATGCGGGCGGCCAGTTGGGTGCCGTCTTTGAGGGGGATAAGGCAGTGCTCGATTTCGCGGACCTTGTAGGCAAACTCGGTAACGATTTCCATCGGTAACTCCAAACACGTTCATTGCGAACAAACAGCTCCCCTGCGCCCGGACGGGAGCGCGGGGAGACACACAGGGTGTGGCGCCTAGCGGGCGAATTCCGCGACGGGCCTGGCGCCACTCGGCTCGGGCTCAGTCGCCGGCCCGACGGTTTTCACAGTGAGCAGCGCCGGGTTCTTCAGCCAAAAGATGAGTGAGGTACTGGCCAGCAACACCAGGATCATTCCCGGCAAGCCACCGAGGTTGGAGAGCATCTTCACGCCGTCGATGCCCACGAACGCGACCATCACCCACGACACCGAGCCGATGATCAGGCCCCAGATGATCTTCAGCAGCGGGTTGCCGTCGAGGTCGGAATCAGCCGTCACGCCTTTGCTGCACAGGTTGGCAATCACGTCGGTGCTGGAGTCGGCCGCGGTGACGAAAGAGATGAACGCCACGAACAGCAGGAACGCGATCATCAGGCCACTGGCCGGCAATTGCTGGAACATCTGGTAAAGCACGTGCTCCACACCCTGCTCGTTCAGCACACGGTTGAGGCTGCCATCACCCAGCGCATCGAAGTACAGGCTGGTGCCGGAGAAAATGCAGATCCACACCGCGGTGAACAACGCCGGGTAGAACATGTTGATATGGATGAATTCGCGCACGGTGTAACCACGGCCGATCTTGCCGAGGAACAGCGCACTCACGGGCGCCCAGGCAAACCACACCGACCAGTAGAACACCGTCCAGCTATGCGGCCAGGTGTCGCCGCTGGCAGCGCCGGTGAACAGGCTGCGGCTGAAGAAGGTGTCAAGGTACACGCCAAGGGATTCGACGCCGAGGCTGAACATGTACAAGGTCGGCCCGCACAGCAGCACGAACAACCCCAGGGCCAGCATGATCCAGGTGTTGAACGATGACAGCATCACAATACCTTTCTGCAGACCGCTGGCGGCCGACGCGACAAAGGTGATGACGATGATTGCAATGATGATGGCCAGGCGGAACGGCGTGGTTTCCCCACCGATGTACTGGGCCAGGCCACCGGCCAGGGTCAGCGCGCCGGTGCCCAGGGACGAGGCCATGCCGGCCACCAGGGCGAACATCGCCAGGGTATCGATCAGCCCCGCGTAGCGCTTGACGCGCGCCTCGCCCAATAGCGGCTCGAGCATGGCGCCGATGGAGAAGTGGCTGCGACGGTTATAGAACACCAGCGCAAACACCAGCGAGGGCACCAGGTAGATGGCGTAGGGGGTGATGGTCCAGTGCAGGAACATCGTCGACATGGCAAAGCTCTTGGCCGCCGAACTGCCCGCCTGGATGGGCTGGCTGGTGGGTGGGCCGTACAGGTGATAGAGCGGTTCAGCCGTGGTCCAGAACAGCACACCCACCGCCAGCGTGGTGCACAGCGCCACCATGAACCAACGCCATTTGCTCAGCAACGGCTTGGCGTCTTCACCGCCTATGCGCACCTTGCCCAGCGCAGAGAAGTAGACGATGGCGGTCAGTACCACCATGGCAAACGAGCCAGCGCTGAACAGCCATGAGAAGTTTTTCAGGATCAGGTTGTTCAGTTGTTTGCTGACTGCAAGGAATGCATTCAGGTCGATGTAGCTGACAATCACCGCCGCCAGCAGGATCAGGAAAGTTGGCCAGAACACCAACGGACGCAGTGGATATTTCATCTAGAGCCATTCCCCTTGCAGACTATTTTTATGTGAATGAGCGGGTACGGCAGCATCCTGCTGCCAGTCACTCGCCTGGAAGTCTTCGCGTGGCTATAGATAACCGTTTAAGCGGCCGAGGGCGCAATCAACCAATCTGCATGGGGGTATTCCCTCACGTCATGGCGCACCAGCACAGTTCAGGACGAACATGCAGTGCACAACGGCAAGGCACCGGGAGGATAAATCGCGGACGAAAAAAAGCCCGCTCAATGAGCGGGCTTCCTGTGGTGACCTGGCGTTCAGCGTTCCAGGTTACCGAATATGGCGCAGCGGACGGGACTCGAACCCGCGACCCCCGGCGTGACAGGCCGGTATTCTAACCGACTGAACTACCGCTGCGCGTAACACTTGAAGCGAATGGTGGGTGATGACGGGATCGAACCGCCGACCCTCTGCTTGTAAGGCAGATGCTCTCCCAGCTGAGCTAATCACCCTTCACTTTCGGTGTGGGCGGCATCATACACCAAAAATCCGCAATGTCTTGATTTAAATGCAATTTATTTGAAATATTTTCTCGTCATAGGTAAACCCCCATAAAAACGGGCTCCTGCCCCCTTAAACGCGAGTCTATTGCGTTTACCATCGGCTTGGCCGCACAATTAAAAACCATTCTCAATAACGCCTGAGCCACGCCTATGCCTGTGGGTGAACCGCTATTTCAACGGGAAATTACCCAGCTCTACAGCGAGCATCATGGCTGGCTGCTCACCTGGCTGCGACGCAAACTGGGCTGCCGACACAATGCTGCCGACCTGGCGCAGGATACGTTTGCACGCATCCTGAATGCGCGCGAATCCGTCGCCGGCATCCGCGAACCCCGAGCGTATTTGAGCACCACGGCCAGGCGCCTGCTCATCGACCAAGCGCGGCGCAAGCAGATAGAACAGGCTTACCTGCAGGCATTGGCCCTCACGGTTGACGCACTCGAGGGGTTTGAGTCCCCGGAGCAGATCCACACCACCCTCGAGGCCCTCGAACAGATCGCGTTTATCCTGGAAGGCATGCACGAGTATTCACGCCAGGCCTTCGTACTGTATTACCTCGAAGAAATGACCCAACAGCAAATCGCCCGGCAACTCAACCTGTCGGAACGCACCGTGCGCAAATACCTGATCCAGGCGCTCATGCACTGCGGCCACAGTATGGACACTTGACTGAGCATGCCGGACACCCACCAGCAGATCGAAGAACAAGCCGCCGAATGGCTGCTGCGCCTGCACGACGGCGAACTGAACGAGGCCCAGCGACGGGCGTTCGAGTGCTGGAAACAGCAAGGCCCGCATCACGCCGCGGCTGCCGCCCGAATGGAAGCGGTCATTTCCAGCCTGCAGGCCTTGCGTGGCAAAAAAGCCCCGGCACGGGCGGCATTGAGCGCCGCGTTTGCGCGGCCCAAAAACCGTCGCGGCAAGAACGCCGTGCGCGCACTGGTATTGGCGTGCAGCCTGGCAATTCCTGCAACGGCATGGCTGGCCAGCCCTTACCCGCCACAGTGGATGGCCGACGTGCGCAACGGCCCGGGCCAATGGCAAACCCTGCAACTGGCGGATGGCTCAACGCTGACCTTCAACGGTATCAGCGCGGCAAACCTGCATTTCGATGGCAAGCAGCGCCGCATCGAACTGCTGCAAGGCGAAATCCTGGTGGAGGTGGCCCACGACCGCACGCGGCCGTTTGTCGTGCAGACGCCTCAAGGCACGCTGCGTGCACTGGGCACACGGTTTGTGGTCAAGCGTGACGGTGATGTCACGGTGCTGAGCATGCTCGAGTCCCGCGTGGCCGCCCACAGCGCCAACGGCGAGCAAACGCTGGAAGTCGACGCAGGCTCGCAGGCCAGGATGCGCTCGGATGACGTACGCCTGACCGGCACTGTCGACCCGAGCAGTATCAACGAGGCGTGGCGCCGCCATCAGTTGGTGGTGGAGAACCGGCCGTTACCCGAAGTGCTGGACGAAATCGCCCGGCATCGCGCCGGCCGCGTGCAATTTGATCGGCGCGCGCTGCAAGACCTGCGAGTGTCTGCCGTCATCCCGCTGGACAACAGCGACCATGCCTTGCAACTACTGGCGCAAACGCTACCGATCCACCTGCAGGCCTTTACCCCATGGCTGATCGTGGTAAGCCCCGAGCCACGGCCCAATAAATAATTATTCGCATTTGCTTCCGGTTTTTTCGAGGCTGCCCGTCAAGGAAGGTAATTCGACACATAAAGGACTGCCTTCACCATGCACACCCCTGCCTACCCGCGCGGACGCTTTCGGCTACTGAAAAGCGCGCCGCTGTCCCTGGCGCTGCTCACCGCCACCCCATTGCACATCAGCCTGGCCCTGGCAGACGCCACCAGCAACACCACCCGGACCTACGACATTCCAGCCGGGCCGCTGGGCAGTTCGCTCAACCGCTTTGCCCAACAGGCAGGCGTGGCCATCGTGTTCCAGTCCCGGGAACTGGAAGGCCGCAAAGCACGAGGTTTGAAAGGCACCTACACACTCCAGGACGGTTTCGACAGCTTGCTGCAGGGCAGCGGCTACCGCGCGGTAAAAGGCGATCAGGTCTATGCGCTGCAACCTGCCCCCACCACCGGCGACGGCACCATGGAGCTAAGCCCGACCCAGGTCAGCGGTAACCAGCTCGGTAACGTCACCGAAGGCACCGGCTCCTATACGCCCGGCACAATCGCGACCTCGACCCGGCTGGTGCTGACGCCCAAGGAAACCCCGCAGTCAGTCTCGGTGGTCACCCGCCAGCACATGGATGATTTCGGCCTGAACAACGTCGACGACGTGATGCGCCACACACCCGGCATCACCGTTTCAGCCTTCGACACCGAGCGTACCAACTACTATGCCCGGGGCTTTTCCATCAACAACTTCCAGTACGACGGCATCCCGTCCACGGCGCGCAACGTCGCCTATTCGGCGGGCAACACCCTGAGCGACATGGCGATCTACGACCGTGTCGAAGTGCTCAAGGGTGCCACTGGCCTGCTCACCGGTGCCGGCTCGTTGGGCGCGACGATCAACCTGGTGCGCAAGAAGCCCACCGCAGACTTCCAGGGGCACGCGACCCTCGGTGCCGGCTCTTGGGACAACTACCGCAGCGAGCTGGATGTCAGCGGCCCGATGACCGAAAGCGGCAACGTCCGTGGCCGGGCCGTGGCGGCCTACCAGGACAAGCATTCCTTCATGGATCACTACTCGCGCCAGAGCCCGACCTACTACGGCATCATGGAGTTCGACCTGTCACCCGATACCCTGCTGACCGTAGGCGGCGACTATCAGGACACCTTGCCAAAAGGCTCTTCATGGTCGGGCAGTTTCCCGCTGATCAACGCCCGAGGCGACAGCAATAGCGTCAAGCGCTCATTCAACAACGCCGCCGACTGGAGCAGTTGGGAGCAATACACCCGCACCGTATTTGCCATGCTCGAACACGACCTGGGCAATGGCTGGGTAACCAAGCTGCAACTGGATCACAAAATCAACGGCTACCACGCCTTGATGGGCTCGATCCAGGGCGACCAGCCGCAACCGGACGGCACCGCGCAACTCACCTCCGGCAAGTACACCGGGGAAACCGTCAGCGATTCCGCCGACCTGTACGTGAGCGGCCCATTCAGCCTGGGCGGTCGCGAACATGAACTGGTGATGGGCGGCTCCATCAGCGCCTCGGAATGGAAAGGCAAAGGCTATTGGAACCTCTCCCCGAATATCGTCGACTTCAACAACTGGCGCGGCCACGCCGCGATACCCGACTGGGGCCAGGCGCAATCGCTGACCGATGACACCGTGCGCCAGACAGGCGCCTATGTGACCACGCGCCTGAACCTCGCCGACGACCTCAAGCTGCTGCTGGGTGGGCGCGTGGTCAACTACCAGGTGACGGGCTACAACCCCAACTACCGTGAGTCCGGGCGTTTCGTCCCTTACATCGGTGCCGTGTACGACCTCAACGACACGTACTCGGTGTACGCCAGCTACACCGACATCTTCATGCCGCAGGAGAATTACAACCGCGACCGCGACAACAAGCTGCTTGAGCCGGATGAAGGCCAGAACTGGGAGCTGGGCCTGAAAGCCGACTTCCTCGACGGTCGGGTCAACGCGAGCGCAGCCTACTTCGAAATCCATGAATCCAATCGCGCACTGTCGGATGACGAGTACAACAACCAGACGCCCATCCCGAACAACTACGCCTACAAGAGCAGCAAGGCCGTCACCAAGGGTTACGAGCTGGAAATGTCCGGCGAGATCGCGCCTGGCTGGCAACTCCAGGCCGGCTACACCCACAAGGTGGTGCGCGACGACAAGGACGAGAAGATCTCCACCTTCGAACCTGAAGACCAGGTCAAGCTGTTCACTACCTACACACTCAAGGGCAACCTGGACAAGTTGACCGTCGGCGGTGGTGTGCGCTGGCAGAGCGTGGGCTGGCAGGACATCTACAACAACCCGCGCAAGCAATACGAAGAGTTCTCCCAGGACGCCTATTGGCTGGTGGACCTGATGACCAAGTATCAGGTCACCCAGAACCTGTCGGCCACGCTGAACGTCAACAACCTGTTCGACAAGCACTACTACACCAACATCGGCTTCTATAACTCCGCCGCTTACGGCGAGCCGCGCAACTTCATGGTGACCACTCGCTGGGATTTCTAGATTCCCAATAAAAAACGCCGCCGATCATCGGAAATGATCGGCGGCGTTTTTTCGGCTTGTGCAAAGCCCAGACAGCAAAAAGCCCGCTCAATGAGCGGGCTTCTTGTGGTGACCTGGCGTTCAGCGTTCCAGGTTACCGAATATGGCGCAGCGGACGGGACTCGAACCCGCGACCCCCGGCGTGACAGGCCGGTATTCTAACCGACTGAACTACCGCTGCGCGTAACACTTGAAGCGAATGGTGGGTGATGACGGGATCGAACCGCCGACCCTCTGCTTGTAAGGCAGATGCTCTCCCAGCTGAGCTAATCACCCTTCGTTTCGGTGTGGCGCGCATTCTACGGAGCGACCCTGGGTCTGGCAAGCACTTTCTTAAATCTTTTTTTTGATAGCTTCCAATGGCTTAGGCAGGGTTGGCCTGAGACGTTATCAAGAGAATAATGCCCCCCTTTGTATAGAGGAGAGACTCACCCCATGTGGTTCAAGAACCTGCTTATCTATCGCCTGACCCAAGATCTGCCTGTTGATGCCGAGGCGTTGGAAGCGGCCATGGCCACCAAACTGGCGCGCCCTTGTGCCAGCCAGGAGTTGACCACGTACGGTTTCGTCGCCCCCTTCGGTAAAGGTGAAGACGCTCCCCTGGTTCACGTCAGCGGTGACTTCCTGCTGATCGCCGCGCGCAAGGAAGAACGCATCCTGCCGGGCAGCGTGGTACGTGACGCGCTCAAGGAGAAAGTCGAAGAGATCGAGGCCGAGCAAATGCGCAAGGTCTATAAGAAAGAACGCGACCAGATCAAGGATGAAATCATCCAGGCCTTCCTGCCACGCGCCTTTATCCGTCGTTCGTCGACCTTCGCCGCCATCGCGCCGAAGCAGGGCCTGATCCTGGTCAACTCCGCCAGCCCGAAACGCGCCGAAGACCTGCTGTCGACCCTGCGTGAAGTGATCGGCACCCTGCCGGTTCGCCCACTCACCGTGAAGACCGCACCGACAGCGATCATGACCGACTGGGTCACCACCCAGAAGCCGGCCGATGACTTCTTCGTCCTCGACGAATGCGAGCTGCGCGACACCCACGAAGACGGTGGCATCGTGCGCTGCAAGCGCCAGGACCTGACCGGCGAAGAAATCCAGTTGCACCTGACCACCGGCAAAGTCGTGACCCAACTGTCCCTGGCCTGGCAGGACAAGCTGTCCTTCATGCTCGACGACAAGATGACCGTCAAGCGCCTGAAGTTCGAAGACCTGCTGCAAGACCAGGCGGAACAGGACGGCGGTGAAGAAGCCCTGGGCCAACTGGATGCGAGCTTTACCCTGATGATGCTGACGTTTGGTGATTTCATCCCTGCGCTGGTCGAAGCACTCGGCGGTGAAGAGACCCCACAGGGTATCTAAGCAACACAGCTCCCAAGTGGGCACAGTCAGTGTGTGAGCGGGCTTGTGTGGGAGCCGGGCTTGCCCGCGATGCAGGCACCTCGGTCTTCAGTTGAACCGAGTTGATGCTATCGCAAGCAAGCCAGCTCCCACACAAGCCCGCGCCCACATTTGGATCCGGTTTCCAATCCGACCACCTCTCTAATAACAAGGACACCCCCATGCGCGCACTCGCCGCCTTGAGCCGCTTCGTCGGCAACACCTTCGCTTACTGGGTGTTGATTTTTGCCGTCGTCGCCTTCCTCGAACCCGGCTGGTTCATCGGCCTAAAAAGCGCCATCGTCCCGTTGCTGGGCCTGGTGATGTTCGGCATGGGGCTGACCCTCAAACTCGATGACTTCGCCGAAGTCGCCCGTCATCCATGGCGGGTGGCGTTGGGCGTGGTGGCGCACTTTGTGATCATGCCGGGCGTGGCATGGCTTTTGTGCCAGGCCTTCCATCTCCCCCCGGAAATCGCTGTCGGCGTGATCCTGGTCGGTTGCTGCCCAAGCGGCACCTCGTCCAACGTGATGACCTGGCTGGCCCGAGGCGACCTGGCGTTGTCGGTGGCCATCGCCGCCGTCACCACCCTCCTCGCCCCACTGCTCACCCCGGCGCTGATCTGGCTACTGGCCTCGGCCTGGCTGCCAGTTTCGTTCATGGAGTTGTTCTGGTCGATCCTGCAAGTGGTGCTGCTGCCGATCGTGCTCGGCGTACTGGCGCAACGCGTGCTCGGTGATCGGGTTCGCCATGCGGTCGAGGTGCTGCCACTGGTGTCGGTGGTGAGCATCGTGATCATCGTTGCGGCGGTGGTTGCCGCCAGCCAGGCGAAGATCGCCGAGTCAGGCCTGTTGATCATGGCCGTGGTGATGCTGCACAACAGCTTTGGCTACCTGCTGGGTTACTTCACCGGTCGCGTGTTCAAGCTGCCGCTGGCGCAGCGCAAGTCGCTGGCGCTGGAAGTGGGCATGCAGAACTCCGGGCTGGGTGCCGCGTTGGCCAGTGCACACTTTTCGCCACTGGCGGCGGTACCGAGTGCGCTGTTCAGTGTCTGGCACAACATTTCCGGTGCATTGCTGTCGACTTACTTCCGCCGCATGAGCGAAAAGGAAGACCGTCGCGTCCTCGAGAACACGCCACAAACTTGATCAGCCGAGCACTTTTCGGCACTCTACCGAGCTTCGCGGGGACGACCCCGCGACGCTCTCAAGCGCCTAATCCGGGGACGACCCCACCTAGTGTTAGGAGGTCATCATGTCCTGGGTCATTTTGTTTTTCGCAGGGTTGTTTGAAGTCGGCTGGGCCGTTGGCCTGAAGTACACCGACGGCTTCAGCAAGCCGCTTCCCACCGCCCTGACGATTGTCGCCATGGCCATCAGCCTTGGCCTGCTGGGGCTGGCCATGAAAGAACTGCCGCTGGGCACCGCCTACGCCATCTGGACCGGCGTGGGTGCGGTGGGCACCGTGATTGCGGGGATTATCCTGTTTGGAGAGTCCATGGCGTTGTTCCGTTTGGCCAGTGTGGCGTTGATCATTTGCGGGCTTATCGGCCTCAAGATCAGCACCTGAGCCACTGCCGCTATCGCGGCGATGCGGCGACCCGACAAGCCCGTTCCCACATTTGAATGTATAGATACAGTCAGAAGTGGGAGCGGGCTTGCCTGCGATGAGGGCCTTGAAGCCAGTAAAAAAACTACCTGACACTGCCCCTCAACACCCCCACCCTTTCCTGCAACTGCGCAGGCGTAGCGGCCTCTACCGTCACCGGCTCACCCGCCACCAACACCACCTTCGACCAGATGCGATGCAAGAACCCTTTGTTCGGATCGCGGCTGAAGAAACTTCCCCACAACCCTTGCAGCGCCATTGGAATCACCGGCACCGCCGTCTCTTCCAGAATGCGCGTCACGCCGCCACGGAACTCGTTCATCTCGCCATCGGCGGTCAGCTTGCCCTCCGGGAAGATGCACACCAACTCCCCTTCCTTCAGATACTGCGCAATACGCGTGAAGGCTTTTTCGTAGATCTGGATGTCTTCGTTGCGCCCCGCAATCGGGATCGCCCCAGCGGTGCGGAAGATGAAGTTGAGCACCGGCAAGCGATAGATCTTGTAGTACATCACAAAGCGAATCGGCCGACGCACCGCGCCGCCAATCAACAGTGCATCGACAAACGACACATGGTTGCACACCAGCAACGCCGCGCCTTCATCCGGTATCGCCTCCAGGTTGCGATGCTCCACGCGGTACATGGAATGGCTGAGCAGCCAAATCATGAAACGCATGGTGAATTCAGGGACGATCTTGAAGATATAGGTGTTGACCGCGATGTTGAGCAGCGACACCACCAGGAACAACTCGGGAATCGACAGCTTGGCCACGCTCAGCAGCAGAATCGACACGATGGCCGAGACCACCATGAACAGCGCATTGAGAATGTTGTTGGCCGCGATCACGCGCGCGCGCTCGTTCTCGGCGGTACGCGACTGGATCAGCGCATACAGCGGCACGATATAGAAGCCGCCGAAAACGCCCAGGCCGAGGATATCGAACAGCACCCACCAGGCCTGGCCGTAACTGAGCACGGCCAGCCAGTCGTTGGCCTGGACGTTCTGAGGGAAACCGCCGGAGTGCCACCACAGCAACAGGCCGAACACGGTCAGGCCGAATGAACCGAACGGTACCAGGCCGATTTCGACCTTACGCCCGGAAAGCTTTTCGCAGAGCATCGAACCCAGCGCGATACCCACCGAGAACACCGTGAGAATCAGCGTCACCACGGTCTCGTCGCCGTATAACCACTCCTTGGCGTAGGCCGGGATCTGCGTCAAGTAGATCGCGCCGACAAACCAGAACCACGAGTTACCGACGATGGAGCGCGAAACGGCGGGCGTCTGCCCCAGGCCCAGGCGCAGGGTGGCCCAGGACTCACTGAAGATATTCCAGTTCAGCCGCAGCTGCGGGGTCGACGCCGCTGCCCGTGGAATGCTGCGGCTGGCCAGGTAACCCAATACCGCCACGCCAACAATCGCCACTGACACCACGGGTGCGTAATGGGTGGACGACATCATGATGCCAGCGCCAATGGTGCCGGCCAGGATCGCCAGGAACGTGCCCATCTCTACCAGGCCGTTACCACCGACCAGCTCATCGTCGTGCAACGCCTGGGGCATGATCGAGTACTTCACCGGGCCGAACAGCGCCGAATGGGTGCCCATGGCAAACAGCGCCAGCAGCATCAGCTCCAGGTGGTTGGTCAGGAAGCCCGTCGCGCCCACGGCCATGATCACGATTTCGCCGATCTTGATCGCGCGGATCAACGCATCCTTGTTGAATTTCTCGCCAAACTGCCCGGCCAATGCCGAGAACAGGAAGAACGGCAGGATAAACAACAACGCACAGAGGTTGACCCAGATCGAACGGTCACCGTCGATGGTGAGCTTGTAGAGAATGGCCAGGATCAGCGATTGCTTGAAGATGTTGTCGTTGAAAGCGCCCAGCAACTGGGTGATGAAGAACGGCAGGAAGCGCCGTGTGCGCAGCAAGGTGAATTGCGAGGGGTGGCTCATCGTCCGTGTTCCTGCGTGGCCTGTTATCGATTCAGGCCACGACTTTACCTAATCCTGCTTACTTATTCGCTAGTCCCGCAATGCACGGTGAAACAAAAAGCTCACCTCTATAGGCGCCCTGCACGGTGCGCTTGGCGACGATCAGCCACATCAGCGCCAACGCCACCACCAGCACGCTGCCCAATACGCTGAAGAATGCCAGGTGCAGCAGGCTCGCCAGCTTGAGCGTCGCCAGGGCATACACGCCCAGAGGGAAGGTAAAACCCCACCAGCCGAGGTTGAACGGAATACCGGCGCGCAGGTAACGCAGGGTGATCAACACCGCGATCAGCATCCACCACAAGCCAAAGCCCCACAGCGTAATGCCCGCCACCAACCCGAGGCCGTTGGCCATGTCGCCGACACCGGGCAAACCATTGGCCGCGAAGATAGCCGGCGCATCGCCCCCTAGCAGCAACATGCCCAGCGCCCCGGTACCGATGGGCCCCAGGGCCAGCCAGCTCGACGCGGCCATATTGGCGTGGGGCAGTTTGTGCAAGGCCATGCGCAGCATGAGGATGGTCAGGATGCTGAACGCCACCGGCAGGGAGAACGCCCACAGCACGTAGCTGGTCACCAGCATCACCAGTTGCGAATGGGCATCCGCCAGGTGCGGTGCGAGCAGGCCACCACTGGCGGCGGCGACTTCCGCAGCGACCACGGGCAGCAGCCAGACGGCGGTCATCTGGTCGATGCTGTGTTCCTGGCGGGTGAACATCATGAACGGAATGAGCACACCGCAGGCCAGCGCCATGGCCACGTCCAGCCACCACAGGGCCTCGGCGAGCGGTATCACGTCGGCGCCCCAGCGCGGCAGGCCGAACAGCAGCAAGCCGTTGAGAATCGTCGCGAGCCCCATGGGGATCGTGCCGAAAAACATCGAAACCGTGGAGTGCCCGAAGATCCGCCGAGCCTCGTGGAAAAACATCACCCAACGGGCCGCGTACAGCACGCTGAACAACACAAAGAGGCCAATGGTGAACAACCACAGCGCTTGGGCGATGGCGTGCAGGCCTGGCAGGTTGACCGGTAGCTGCGCCAGAGCCAGTGCAAGCACACCAGTGCCCATGGTGGCGGCAAACCAGTTCGGCGTGAACTGGCGTATCACTTCCCGTGGACGGGTCAGGTGACTGAAGGGTTTGTAGCTGATGCTATTCGAGCAGGTCATGATGGCAATCCTCTTCCTCGCATGAGGTTGAGACCATGGTAGAACCGAATCGAATATCTATATAACGGGTAATATCTCTATCTGTTATCTACTTTGCCAATATAGCGTCAGACGCTGCCTTCGCATTCGATCACTAGAATCCGCGCCTGCCCTTGCGGGTGGGCCACGTGCTCGGTGCCGACACTGGCGTAGAAGATGTCGCCCACGCCCAACTCAGCCACCTGTTCGAAACCATTGTCTCGGTAGTGCATCTGCACCCGGCCGTCCAGCACCACAAACACTTCTTCACCGTCGTTGATATGCCAGCGATAGGGCTGGTCGGTCCAGTGCAGGCGCGTGGTGATGCCGTTCATCGTGGCGATGTCCAGCGCTTCCCAGGCACGGCTGCCAGTGAAGTCCTTGCTGCGGATGATCTTCATGCTCGAATCTCGATCAGGCGGATACGGGGCACTGATTATTACTCATCAGCCGCCTGTCGTCGCCCGCACGCGCGCCGAGTCCTGGAGCAGCAACGCAACCAACGCGCCGAGGGCCAGCACCATGAGGACCGCACCGTAGCCGTCGGTGGTGGCGATCAGGCCAAAGCTGCGAATCAGGTTGCCTGCCAGCAATGAAGGCAAGCAGAAGGCCAGGTAGCTCAGCACATAGAACGCCGACATCAACCCCGCGCGCTCATGGGGCAAGGCCAGCGGCACCACACTGCGCAAGGCGCCGAGAAAGCCCGCGCCAAAGCCGCTGCCGGCGATCAGGGTGGCGATGAAGAACAATGGCAGGCTGGCGCTGTGCACCGCCGTGAGGATCAGCGCTACACCGATGGCCAGCAGCCCGGCGCCGAGACGTAGCACCTTGTCGGCCGGGCGATTGCGCAGGGTGAAGATCATCAGCGCACCGCTCAGGGTCAGTACGGCCACCAGGCCGCCACCGATCAGGTTGGAGGTGGACCCGGTGGCTGCCCGCACCAGCGACGGCGCCAGGGACAGGTAGAACCCGCCCATCGCCCACACCGCCACGTCCACCGGCAATGACAGCCACAACGCCCGGCGCGCCTGGGGCGGCACATGCAAGGTCGGGCGCAGCGACGCCAGTGCGCCGGGGATGCGGCTCACCGTTTCCGGCAGGCGCCATACGTAGAGAGCCTGCACCAGCATCAAGGCCAGCAACGTCCAATAGATCAATTGAGTCGGCAATGGTGCGAACTCCACCAGCATACTGCTGCCCATCGCGCCGCAGGCCATGCCGAGCAGCGGCGCCACGCTGTTGACCAGCGGGCCCTGCTGGCGGTCGGTATCGAGCAATGCGGCGCCCAGTACGGCGGTGGCCATGCCGGTAGCGAACCCCTGCAAGGTCCGCGCGGCAATCAGCCAGGCCACGCTGTCTTCATTGATAAACAGCAGCATCGCCAACATATCCAGGATCAGTGCGGCAAAAATCACCGGCTTGCGTCCCAGGTGATCCGACAGTGAACCGACGGTCAACAGCGCCGCCAGCAGGCTCAAGGCGTAGACACCGAAGATCAGCGTGAGCATGCCTGCCGAAAAATGCAGGCCCTCCTGATACAGGTGGTACAACGGCGTCGGCGCACTGGAGGCCGCGAGAAACGTCAGCAACGTGATCGCGAGGAACACCAGGCTGGAACGATGAGAAACAGGACTGGACATGGGCACGCTCCGCTAAAGCTAATATTTTGCTTTTGCGGAGTGTGCGACCTCCCAGCGCTTAAAGCAAATTCTTTGTGTTAAGGTCACACGCATGGCGATAAAAGAAGGCCTTCGCCCGGGAGGCCGCAGTGCCCGGGTACAAGAATCCGTCCATTCAGCGGTGCGAGAACTGCTGGAAGCCCATGAGCGCTCCAGCGTCACCGTGCCGATGATTGCCGCGCGCGCAGGCGTCACGCCCTCGACGATCTATCGCCGCTGGGGCGACCTCTCCGTGCTGCTCGCGGACGTTGCCCTCGCGCGGATGCGACCCGATAGCGAGCCCGCCAACACCGGCAGCCTGCGCGGCGATTTGCAGGCCTGGGCCGAGCAATACCTGGATGAAATGAGTTCGGAGCCGGGTCGCAACATGATGCGCGACTTGCAGTGCATGATCACGCCAGGGTACTGCGTGAGCATCCTGAGTGGGCAATTGCAGGCCATCGTCGATCGCTATCCAGACGCGGCGCCACCGAGCGTGGACCACCTGATCAACCTGCTGGCGGCGCCGACGGTGTTTCGTATCCTGTTCTCTAACGCGCCGCTGACGGTGCAAGAACTGCACGCCCTGATCGAACTGGCGCTCAACGCCTGACACTTCCCGGTGGGAAGATGGCGGCCTCTACACAACTGCGTAGCACCAAGCCTAACCACGATGCGAAGCGAGCCGCTGTTGATCGTGATCTTGATCTGGCTTTTGATCTAGCCTTTGATCTTAGGCGCCCCATCAAACACGCTGGCCGGAATTCGACAGGGATTTGGGGGGTAAACCGGCAGGGATGCCGGTTTAGCCGCCCCGCGCCATGGAGGGCGCGTGGCGGCGGCCCCCCAAATCCCTGTCGGATTACGGGCACACCGAGCGTGAGCGAGGTGCCGAGTGTTGGGGCAAGAGCGTTTTGCTTACTTTTGCGCTGTTCAAAAGTGAGCCGCTGTAAGAGCGGAACCCATAGCAGCCGTTACCTGAATAACGGATATGTCCCCGGTCTGATCCAACATTCAGGTCGGCTGTCAGGCCGCCTTCGCGAGCAAGCCCGCTCCCACAGTTGGATCGCGGTGTGACAGGCAGAGAGTGGTTGGCTGTCAGGCCGCTTTCGCGGGCAAGCCCGCTCCCACATTTTGGATCGCGGGGTGACAGGCAGACAGTGGTTGGATGTCAGGCCGTCTTCGCGAGCAAGCCCGCTCCCACATTTTTGGATCGCGGGGTGACAGTTAGATAGTGGTTGGCTGTCGGGCCGCCTTCGCCAGGTCGTGAAACAATAAAAAACGGCCTCATTTGAGGCCGTTTTTCATTGCGGATCGCCGCTTACGTACGCATCCCGCGCCCGCTCACCAGCAACCGCGCGCAGCCAACATACAGCACCACGGTGGCCACGATCATGAAAGTGATCGCCACACTGATCTTGATGTCCGACACACCCAGAATGCCATAGCGGAAGGCGTTGACCATGTGCAGCACCGGGTTGGCCAGCGACACGGTCTGCCAGAACGGCGGCAGCAGGGTGATGGAATAGAACACCCCGCCCAGGTACGTCAGCGGCGTCAGCACAAACGTCGGGATGATCGAAATATCATCGAAGTTGCGCGCAAACACGGCGTTGATGAAGCCCAGCAGCGAGAAGATCGTCGCCGTCAGTACCACCACCAGAATGGTGACCCCGAGGTGATGCACCTGCAGGTGCGTGAAGAACAGCGACAGCAGGGTCACGATCACGCCGACCATCAGGCCACGCAGCACGCCGCCAAGGGTGTAGCCGATCAGGATGGTGTGCGGCGACACCGGCGACACCATCAGCTCTTCGATGGAGCGCTGGAACTTGCTGCCGAAGAAACTGGAGACCACGTTGCCGTAGGAGTTGGTAATCACCGACATCATGATCAGGCCCGGCACGATGTATTCCATGTAGGTGAAGCCACCCATGTCACCGATTTGCCGGCCGATCAGGTTACCGAAGATCACGAAGTACAAGACCATGGTGATCGCCGGCGGCAGCAGGGTCTGCGGCCAGATCCGGGTAAAGCGTTTCACTTCGCGATAAACGATGGTTTGCAGCGCGACGAGGTTGGGTTGCAGTTCGGAACTCATACCGCCACCTTCGCCAGATTTTTCTCCACCAGGGACACGAACAACTCCTCAAGGCGATTGGTTTTGTTACGCAGGCTCAGTACTTCGATGTTCTGGGCCGCCAACTGAGTGAACAGCGCGGTGATGCCCATGGCCTTGTCCACCTGCACTTCCAGGGTGTGGCTGTCGACAAGACGGCTCGGGTAGCCCAGCAATTGCGGCGACACCGACAGGTTGTTCTTCAGGTCGAGCAGGAAGGTTTCCACATGCAACTGGCCCAGCAGATTACGCATGCTGGTGTTCTCGACGATGGTGCCGTGGTCGATGATGCCGATGTTGCGGCACAGCTGCTCAGCCTCCTCCAGATAATGGGTGGTGAGGATGATGGTGATGCCCTTCTCGTTCAGCTCGGTGAGGAAGGTCCACATCGAGCGACGCAGCTCGATGTCCACGCCAGCAGTGGGCTCATCGAGGATCAGCAGGCGTGGCTCGTGCACCAGTGCTCGGGCGATCATCAGGCGGCGCTTCATGCCACCGGACAACGAACGCGAAGGCACATCGCGTTTGTCCCACAGGCCCAGTTGAGTGAGGTACTGCTCGGCGCGCTCCTTGGCGACTTTCGCCGGGATGCCGTAGTAGCCCGCCTGGGTCACGACGATGTCGAAGGTCTTTTCAAACTGGTTGAAGTTGAATTCCTGGGGCACCACGCCGATGGAACGCTTGAGCGCCGCCGGGGATTTGTCCAGGTCATGGCCGAAGATATTCACCGAGCCGCTGGTCTTGTTGACCAGGGTGGAGAGGATACCGATGGTGGTGGATTTGCCGGCGCCGTTAGGGCCGAGCAAGGCGAAGAAGTCACCTTCGGCAACGTCCAGATCGATACCACTCAGGGCCTGGAAACCGTTGCCGTAGGTTTTGGTTAGCTGCCGGATGGACAGAGCGGAACTCATATCGGATTACGCACCAAAGAAGGGAATAGAAAGAGTAGATGGGGGCGCAGCCCAGGTAGTTCAACGGCGGCGCATGACAAGCATGGTGCTTGCCCGCGCCGCACAAGTACAGTCACCCGTATTAATAGTGGGTATTAAGTCAACGCAGTCATGACCGCCTTACGATAGGCTGGACGTTGTTGCAGGCGCTGGTACCAGGCCTCTAGATGGGGCATTGCAGGCCGTTCGATGGGCATTTCAAACCAGGCGTAGATGAAACTGCCCAAGGGGATATCGCCCATGCCGATCTCTTCGCCCGACAGATACGGCTGTGTGGCGAGCGCTTGGTCGACCGTCTTGAGCACATCGATACAGGCTTGGCGCCCAGCGTGGATAGTGTCCCAGTTCTGTTTTTCCACCGGGGTGCGCAACACGCCCCAGAACACGATCTTGAACGGTTCGGCAAAGGTGGAAGTGGTCCAGTCCATCCACTTTTCTGCGTTGGCGCGGGCCTTCAGGTCGCTCGGGTACCA
Organism: Pseudomonas sp. MYb13; assembly: GCF_002980075.1. Lineage (NCBI taxonomy): Bacteria > Pseudomonadati > Pseudomonadota > Gammaproteobacteria > Pseudomonadales > Pseudomonadaceae > Pseudomonas > Pseudomonas sp. MYb13. The sequence continues at coordinate 71,674 of NZ_PCQI01000009.1, forward strand.
GCTCGAGGCCTGCTTGGCGCAGAGGTAACGCACGATGGTATTGGACTCCCACAGCACAAAGTCGCCGTCTTCGATCATCGGCACTCGACCGTTGGGGTTCAACGCCCTGTACTGCGGCGTGTCGACCACACCAAAAGCCCCGCCCGCATCAATTGCCTCATAGTCCAGGCCGAGCTCCTCGGCGCACCACAGTGCCTTCCTGACGTTTGATGAATTTTTACGACCCCAGATTTTCAGCATGACCGCGCCTTTTATTGTTGATGAACATGGCTTGATGAACGCAGCAGCATACGCCGGTTCACGCGCGGCTTAAATCGCTCTGCATGTCGCCGAGCAGCGCGGGCATGTCCTCGCCAAACAGGTGGGGGTAGCACTGCTGGATATGGGCGAAGAAAAATGCCTCGGGCACATCAGGAAATTGCCCGTGGTCCACCACGTACTCCATCGAACGCTGGCCCTGACGGTTGAACGCGTGGAAGACACTGTCATGGATGCCGTCGAAGTCCAGCGGTGGCACGTCGAACACCGCACACAATTGCTGGTTGAACGCGGGGGTGGCCTTGACCCAGCGATCATTGAGGTAAAGCTCGGTATAACCGTGCATGGCGAACACATCACTCTTGAGCAAGGCGATCAGGCGCGGCGTCGACAAGTGATTGCGCACGTCCGCCAGGCCGATGCGCGCCGGGATCCCGCAATGCCGGGCGCAGGCAGCCAGCAAAGTGGCCTTGGGCACGCAATAGCTTTCGCCGGTGGCCAGGGCGAAGCTGGCGTTCAGCGTGTCCGGATCACGGCTGAAAGTGTAGGGGTTGTAGCGAATCGCTTCGCGCACGGCGTAATAAAGGCTGACTGCCTGGTCACTTGCAGCCGCGCGGGTTCCGCGGTGTTTTTCGGCGAACTCCACCACCGCAGGGTGGTCACTATCGATGAAGCGGCTGGGACTCAGGTACGTATCCATGCGCGTGATCTCCGGGATAAGCCTGGAGTTTAACGACAGGTCTGCCACAGCGATAACGACGATTCGGCCAAATGTCGGCGCCTGAAGCCAGGTGCTCCCAGTACAACTTGTAACACCCTGATCACCCTGCTTGTTCGGATGCCGACTAAGCTCCCTGGTGGTTTCGCCCCTGGTTTCACGGAGGATTGAATATGCTGTTGTTGTGGATACTGGTTCTGGTGGTCGGCATTGCCTACCTCGCACACCGCCGCGTCGCCCCCCTGCCCGCGTTGGGTGTGGTTGCCGTCTACCTGCTGGCGATGGGCGCGTGGAGCCACGCACCGGGTTGGCTGCTGCTGATCTTCTGGGTGTTGATCGCCGCCGTGGCCGCTCCCCTGCTGCTGCCCGACCTGCGCCGCCAATACTTCACCAAGCCGCTCTTCAGTTGGTTCCAGAAAGTCCTGCCGCCCATGTCCGAGACCGAGCGTGATGCCATCGACGCGGGCACCGTGTGGTGGGACGGCGAGCTGTTCAGTGGGCGCCCCGACTGGGACAAGCTACTGGCCTACCCCAAGGTGCAACTGACCGAAGAAGAACAGGCGTTCATCGACGGCCCTACCGAAGCACTCTGCGCCATGGTCAGCGACTGGGAAATCGGCCAAGCCATGGACCTGCCACCCGCTGCCTGGGAGCACATCAAGACCCATGGCTTCTTCGCCCTGATCATTCCCAAGGAATATGGCGGCAAGGGCTTCTCCGCCTACGCCCACTCCCAGGTGGCGATGAAACTTGCCACCCGCAGCGGTGACCTGGCCTCCACCGTGATGGTGCCCAACTCCCTCGGCCCTGCCGAGCTGCTGCTGCACTACGGCACCGACGAACAACGCAACCACTACCTGCCACGCCTGGCCCGTGGTGATGACATCCCCTGCTTTGCACTCACCGGCCCGCTGGCTGGCTCCGATGCCGGCGCCATGCCCGATACCGGCGTGATCTGCAAAGGGGAATGGGAAGGCAAGGAAACCCTCGGCCTGCGCTTGAACTGGGAAAAACGCTACATCACCCTCGGCCCGGTCGCGACGCTGCTGGGCCTGGCCTTCAAGGCCCATGACCCGGACCACCTCTTGGGTGAAGAGGAAGACCTGGGCATCAGCCTGGCGCTGATCCCCACCGACACCCCCGGCGTGGAAATCGGCCGTCGCCACCTGCCCCTGGGCGCGGCGTTCATGAACGGCCCCAACTCCGGCAAGGACGTGTTCATTCCCCTGGAATTCCTCATCGGCGGCCAGGAAATGCTCGGCAAGGGCTGGATGATGTTGATGAACTGCCTCTCGGTGGGCCGTTCTATTTCCCTGCCTGCGGTCGGCACAGGTGCGGCCAAGTTCACCAGCCTGGTGACTGGCCAATACGCCCAGGTGCGCGAGCAATTCAACGTGCCCCTGTCGGCGTTCGAAGGTATCCAGGAAGCCATGGCCCGCATCGGCGGCAACGCCTGGCTGATGGACAGTGCGCGCATGCTGACCGCCAATGCCGTGGACATGGGGGAAAAACCCTCGGTACTTTCGGCGATCCTCAAGTATCACCTGACCGAACGCGGTCGCGAGTGCATCAGCCATGCGATGGACGTGCACGGCGGCAAGGGCATCATCATGGGTCCCAACAATTACCTGGGACGCAACTGGCAAGGCGCACCGATCTTCATTACCGTAGAAGGCGCGAATATCCTGTCGCGCAACCTGATGATCTTCGGTCAGGGTGCGATCCGTTGCCATCCGTTCGTGCTCAAGGAAATGGCCCTGGCGGGTCGCGAGGACCATGACCAGGCGCTGAAGGAATTCGACGGACTGCTGATGCAGCACATCGGGTTTGCCGTGAGCAACGCCGCCAGCACCCTGGTACTGAACCTTGGGGTGGGTCATTTCGAGAAGGCCCCGGGCAACCGTTTGAGCCAGGGTTATTTCCGCGCATTGAATCGTCAGGCTGCCGCGTTCGCGCTGCTGGCCGACCTGAGCATGATGCTGCTGGGTGGCGAACTGAAGCGTCGCGAACGCCTGTCGGCACGCCTGGGTGATGTGCTGAGCCATATGTACCTGGCATCGGCCGCACTCAAGCGTTATCACGATCTCGATTCACCGGACCACCTTGAACCGTTGTTCGCCTGGGCCATGGAAGAAAGCCTCGGGGAATCGGAGCGTGCGCTGGATGAACTGCTGAGCAACTTCCCGAACAAGGTGCTGGGTTGCCTGTTGCGGGTGATCGTGTTCCCGTTCGGACGTCGCCATACCGGGCCGTCCGATGCGCTGGATGCCGAAGTGGCGGCGGTGATTGGCCGTGCCAAAGGCGACCCGACCCTGGAAGAGTTGCTGGCCGGCTGCTACCGCCCGCAATCGTCGGAAGACCCCGTAGGCGCCCTGCAACATGCCTACGACCTGCTCGGCGCCAGCCATCCGTTGCAGAAGAAACTGCACACCGCGCTCAAGAGCGGCCAGGTCAAACCGACGGCCGGGGAACACGCCATCGATGCGGCACTGCACGCCGGCGTGCTGCAACCGGCTGAAGCGCAGACGCTGCGTGACGCTGAAGCCGCACGGCGCAAGGTGATCGACGTGGATGATTTCAGCAAGGAAGAACTGACCCAGGCTGAGGGTAAAGTCCGCTGAGTCGAGCGGTCATATAAATACGGGCGCGGGAGCTATATACTCTCGCGCCCGTTTTTGCTTTAGAGGACTTATCTCGTGTCCAACGTCGTTGCCGATCATCTCGTCTTGCTCGACCACTTGCGCAGCATCCTGGTTGCCGTCGGCGAAGCCGAACAGGTACCCGAGGAAAGCCACTCGCTGTTCCTGGAGCGTTTCGACGAATTGCGCGCCTTGCTGCCGATCGACCCGATCGAAAGCCAGTACCTGGGCCAGGACCTGATGAGCCAGGTCATCCTGCGCTACCCGCAGATTGCCCACCTGGTCCCGCGCGACCTGCTGTGGTTCTTTGGCGGTGACTGCCTGCACTTCATGCCCGATGAGGAACTGGACCTGTACCAGGCCCTGGAAGAGCGTCGCTTCGAAGCCGAACAGAACGACGAACCGTTCGACTGGAACCAGGAAAAGCAGCTGCTGGCCATGCCGGACGACCAGAGTAAGCACTGATTCCCCCTGTAGGCGCCGGCTTGCCGGCGTCTACCCGTTTTGTCGGCGCAATGTCGGCTCCTTCGCCATGCACGCCACCAGATAATCAATGAACACCCGCAGCTTCGGTGGCAAATACCGCGTTGGCGAATGCAGCAACCACGCCTCGCCATGGTAGGACGCAATGAAGTCCCACCCCAGCAACACCTGCACCAACCGCCCCTCCTCCAACGCATGCCGCGCCGTAAAGTACGGCAAGCTGCCAATGCCCAGATGCTGCAACACCGCATCCAGCCGTACACCGGTGTGGTTCGCCGCGTAGCGTCCGCGCACCGCGACTGTCACCGCCTTGCCAGCCTGGCGAAATTTCCAGCGTGAATCCCCCGGGGTTTCCCCCAGGTAGATGCAACTGTGCGCCAGCAAATCCTGGGGGTGGCCCGGTGTTCCGTGCTCGGCCAGGTACTGCGGGGTCGCGCACAGCAGATGCTCGATCGGCAATAACTGCCGGCCGACCAACCCCGGCGGCGGGCTGTCAGTGATGCGAATGCTCAGGTCGACGTTGTCATCGATCAGGTCCACCTGTCGGTCCTCCAGGATCAACTGCACGTCCACCTTGGGATAACGCCGCAAAAACTCCGGCATATGCGGGTGCACCACAAAGCGCCCCACCGCCTTGGGCACGCTGACCCGCACCAGCCCTTCGGCTTCGTGGGTGAACTGGCCGCTGATCTCCATCACCGAGCGCGCCGCGTTGACCATCTCCTGGCAACGCTTGAACACCTCTTCCCCGCCCTCGCTCAGGCGCAACTTGCGCGTGGTGCGTTGCAGCAACCGTGTCGCCAGGGCCTTCTCCAGGCGCGAGATACTGCGGCTCACCGAGGATGGCGAGGCGCCCATTTGCCGGGCGGCTTCGGAGAAGCTGCCGGTTTCCACCACTTTGACGAAAATCGCCATTTCGCCCAGCAGCGGCAACGGTAGATTGATGCTCATGGTGCACAGGTCCATTGATAGATGAGCGGATTATCACCCATCCGCGCACTATTTATACTGCCGGCAGAACCCTGATGCGGATGTAGATCATGACCGAGCGCCTGTTTTTTACCCACGACCACTTGACTGCCGAGCTTGAGGTGCTGAGTTGCACCCCTCATGAGGACCAGTTTGCGGTCATCCTGCAGTCGACGATTTTTCACCCCCAGGGCGGTGGGCAACCCTTCGATACCGGTTGGCTCGGTGACAGTGCTGTGCTGCGTGTCACCCAGGAGGCCGATCGTGTAGTGCACTACGTCGACCGCCCGCTGGAACCAGGCCCGATCACCGCGCGGGTCGATGAACAGCGTCGCGCCTTGCACACTCGGCTGCATTCCGCCGGACACTTGATCGGCAACGTGGGCGAGACGTTGGGCTGGATGCCGATCAAGGCCCATCACTGGCCAGGCGAAGGCAAGATCACCTTCATCCGTGGCGAAGCCGCGCAAGCCATGGAGGCCGAGACCATCCAGCATCACGTCAACCAGTGGATCGCTGCGGACTACCCGCGCCATATGAACCTGGAAGACGGCACCCGCCAAGTCGGCTTCGGCCAATTGCCCGCGTATGCCTGCGGCGGCACCCACGTGCAAACGTTGGGCGAACTTGGCCAAGTGACCATCCTGGCCCTTTCAGAAAAAAAGGGCGCGCTGTCGGTGCGCTACGAAATCGCCTGAGACGGCACATCGCCCCCTGGTGAGCGGGTGTGCCCCGTTCACCACAGAAAACCGGCCTGCCAGAGCAGGCTTTTCCACCTACACCACCATCGCCCCCGCCCGCCCCGACGCCACCACAAACGACTTGAGGGTCGACACCGTGGCCGCCGGATCACGCGGGTCGGTGATCACCCGCAACTGAGTGAGCATCTGGTGCTCATCCACTTCCACCGATACATACCCGCGCTGACGACTGTCGAAAAACCTCACATGGGGGTTGAGCGGCAGGATCTTGCTGAACGCCTCGAACGGCGGCCCATCCGACGTCACTGACGTACCGACGAACTCCGTGGCGACCACGGGCGAATCCGGATTATTGCCATCGGCATGCACATCCGTCACCCAGAACGAATGGATATCGCCGCCCCAGAACACTGGGTTGTCAACCCGATTGCGCACGATGGACGCCAGCATCCGTGAGCGGTTGGCCATGTAGCCGTCCCAGCCATCGGTCCAGCGCCCCGGCGTGTGGCTGGTCAAGTCACGCTGGGTCAGCGGCGCTACCAGCAGGTCCTGGGCGATAACATTCCACTGCGCCTTCGACTGGGCAAAGCCCTGATCCAACCAGGCCTCTTGTTGCCAACCGAGCATCGTGCGACCGGGGTCGCGCAAGTCGTGGCAGAGGTCATCGGCGATGTGCCCCTGATGGCTGCCATTGGCCAAAATACAGGGTTGTTCGGAGCGGTACTGTCGGCCGTCCAGCACATGGAAACGAGCCAACCGACCGTAGTCCAGGCGCCGATAAATGCGCATGTCCGGCCCTTTGGGCACACTGCTGACACGCAGCGGCATGTGTTCGTAATAGGCTTGGTAAGCCGCAGCCCGCTGTTGCAGAAATTGCCCGACCGGGATCTTCGGGTCCTGGGACCAGCGGTTGGCGTAGTCGTTCTGCACTTCGTGATCGTCCCAGGTCGCGACGCTGGGGGCTACGGCGTGCAAGGCTTGCAGGTCCGGGTCGGTTTTATACAGGGCATAGCGGTTGCGGTAGTCACTCAAGCTCACCGCATTGCCGCTGCCATGGGGGCGAATGATCTTGCCCGAGCCCACCGCGTAGGAACTGTCGTAGATGTAGTCGCCCAGAAAAAACACCAGGTCAGGCTGTTCCTGCGCCAGGTGGCGATACGCACTGAAATAACCTCGCTCCCAATGCGAGCACGAGACAAACCCCAAGCGCGCCGACGGCATGGCATCCAAGGCCGGCGCTGTGCGCGACTGCCCCACCGGGCTTTGCGCGCCGAGCCCTTCGAACTGATACCAGTACGGCCTGCCCGGCTGCAGCCCCGCCACCTCCACATGCACCGAGTGCGCCCATCGCTCGCTGGCCATGACCTCACCCTGGCGCACCACGCGGGTCATCGCGGCATCGCTGGCGACCCGCCAACGCACCGGCACCGTGCGGCTCAGCCCACCATGGCCATCGGCGGCATTGAACAGCGGCGCCAGGCGCGTCCAGATCACAAAACCATCCGGCAACGGGTCCCCGGAAGCCACGCCCAGGGTGAATGGATAGTCCACCCCGGCACTGCGGGCGAATGGGCTGAGGATCGAAAAGGTGGTTGCAACGGCCAGCCCGGCGAGTACCCGACGCCGGCCCTGATCAACCTCGCCCCTCACCGCCGACACTCCCAATCCTCACGCAGCGTGGCGAACACCAGCATGTCTTCATGCACGCCGTTCTTGAGGAATGCCCCGCGCAGGCAGCCCTCGTACTGCAAGCCGATCTTCTCCATGACCCGTGCCGACGCCTTGTTGCGACTGAAGCACTGGCTGCCCACACGATGAAGGCCGAGGTCGGCGAAGCCGTGGTCCATCAGCACGGTCGCCGCCTCGGTCGCGTACCCCAGGTTGCGCGCATCTGCCGCCGTCCAGCCGCCAAGGTGCCCATAGTGATGGGTCGCATTGATGCGCAAGCTGGCGATACCGATCAACGCGCCGGTGTCGCGCACATGCACACCGAGGCTCAACAGCCCTACCGAGCGAAATTTCGCCTGCATGCCCGCGATAAAATCCAGCGCCGTTTCCAGGGTGTAGGGCGACGGGATACTCGCAGTGTTGTCGGCGATCTTCGGGCCGTTGGCGAGGGCGCACAACGTCTCGGCCTGGTGGTTTTCCAGTGCGCGCATTAACAGTCGCGGGGTGGACAACTGTGGCAGTTCACTACGCATTTTTGGGGGGGCCTCGATGTAAAGTTTTCGAGAATGGCCCCGCCGGGTTTCAATTCTGTTACGTCACTAAAATGACTGACGAGTCTTCTGTAAGACGCGTCCTAGAGCGCTTAAAACGTCAATAAAAGTTAACCAATCGGTCATTTTTGGTTGTTAGCGTGTCGCCCCTAATTCAATAACGGGGTAACGGAATGAGAACCTGGGACGAACCGAAAAAACGCAAGGCGCACATCGAACTGATCCCGATGATCGACGTGATGATGTTCCTCCTGGTGTTTTTCGTACTCGTGAGCCTGAACGTGATTCCGGCCCTCGGCATGAAGACCCAACTGCCGAGTGCCAGCAGTTCGCAACAGCTCAAGCCACAGAACAAATTCATCCTGACCCTGGGTCTGGAAGGTCAGTTGCAGCTCGATGGCAAAGACCTCACGGTCGATGCACTGGTGCCGGCATTGAAAGCCGCAGAAAAGCCCGACACCAAGTCGACCATCATCGTTAACAGCGACAAAGGCGTCGAAGTTTCGCGCCTGGTGGAGGTGATGGACACCCTGCGTCTGGGTGGCTTTACCTCTGTGTCCATCGCCACGCGCAAGTCCTGATCATGTACGTCCTGTTCCGTGCGCGTCAGCTGCTGGGCAGTGTGCCGGCCCTGATCGCCCTGGTGCTGATTGCACTGGGAATCCAGTCCCAGACGTTGAAGGTCGAGCCCGTCTATGACGAGTCGGCGGTGGAGTTGGCGCTGGTCGAGCCAGAGCCGGAAGTGATCCCTCAGCCGGTGGTGGAACAAGCGCCACCACCGCCGGTCATCGAGGATGAAGAGGCCGAGCCCGCCCCGCCTCCACCACCGCCCAAACCGCTGCCAAAACCTGAGCCCAAGCCCAAGCCAAAACCGCTGCCCAAGCCGGTGGTGGCCAAGCCCGCACCTGCGCCCACGCCGCCACCGGTCGCGGCCAAACCCGCACCGACGGCTGTCGCCCAGGTTGCACCGACACCGGCGCCGCCCGCTCCGCCCAAGGTCGATGGCCAAGCCCTGGAAGGCGGTTACCTCAAGGGTTTGCGCAACGAGTTGGACACCTACAAGCAGTACCCCACCGGACGCCAGGCCTCCCTCGAACGCCCAACCGGCGAGGTGGTGGTCTGGCTGCTGGTAGACCGTCAGGGCCGGGTTCTCGATTCCGGCTTGCAGACCCAGGCCTCGAGCATGTTGCTCAACCGGGCCGCTACCAACAGCTTGCGCCGTATCAAGCAAGTCAAGCCGTTCCCCGAGCAAGCCTTCGGGGGGCGCAATGAGCAGCGCTTCACCGCCACCTTCAACTACAGCGTGCAATAAGCACCCGACACCAGGACGACAGTGATGAGGTTCACACGGATTCATCTGGCACTCGTTGCCGCAAGCATGGGCCATGGCATGGTCATGGCCGACACCCGCGACAGCGACGTCGGGACCATTGGGGTCCAGGGCAAGGCCACGGCAGGTGGCGGCTACATGGTGCAGGAAGAAAGCATCAAGGGCCGCTCCACCGTCACCAAAGAGGCGCTGGATAAACAGACCGCCACCGGCAACGCCGTGGACAAGCTCAAGTACACCCCAGGCTTGAACATCTCCAGCGAAGACGCCACCGGCCTGTCGGGCTTCCGCTTCACCATGCGCGGCCTCAACTCCGACCAGGTGGGAATGTCGGTGGACGGCATGCCGATCAACGACTCTGGCAACTACGCGCTGTACTCCAACTTGCTGGGCGACCCGGAAAACATCGAGCAGATCTTCGTCACCCAGGGCTCGGCCGAAGCCGACGGCCCGCACATTGGTTCCAGCGGCGGCAACATCGGCATCGTGACCATTCGCCCGACCAAGGAAACCGGTGCGTTCGTCAAGCAGGTCATGGGCAGCAACGCCACGCGCAAGACCTTTGCCCGCCTCAACACCGGCGAGATCAATGGCCTGAGCAACTGGCTGTCGGCGTCCCATACCGAAGGCCAGATGTGGCGTGGCTCGGGCGCCGTGCGCGCGGACAAAGTGGAGTGGAACAGCTTCTTCGATGCAGGCGATGGCAACACCGCCAACATGATCCTCAAGTACCACGAGCAGGACAACAACAGTTACAGCCAACTGACCAAGGCCCAATACCAGCAGAACGGCCGCAAGTACGATCCCTACCCGGCCACACCGACCGTGGGCAGCAACGGCAAGTACAACAGTTATTACGCCCTGGCGCAGAATCCTTTCCAGACGTTCACCGCCGTGCTCAACACCCAGTTCAAACTGGCAGACAACCTCGCGCTGTCGGTGATTCCGTATTACTACTGGGGTAACGGCAGCGGCGTCGGCGCGTCCAGCTATGCACTGAACCGCGGCTCGAACCAGGGCGGCGTGTTCGACCTGGGCAACCTGCCCACCGGCGCCCAGTACAACGCGGACGGCACCCCGAACAATGGCGTGTACTACCGCCCTTCACGCACGCAGACCTGGCGTCCGGGCATCACCACCAAGCTGAACTGGGACCTGGGCGATCACAGCGTGCAAGTGGGCTACTGGTACGAGCGCGCACGCCAGAGCCAGACCCAACCCTTCATTGCGCTCAAGGCCAGCGGCAAACCCGTCGACACCTGGCCGGACTCCAACGACGCCGTGGTCGATGCCAACGGCAATACCGTCCAGGGCCGCGACCGCTTCACCGTCACCCCGGCACAGAAGGTCTGGGCCCAGGACACCTGGTACCTCAACCCGGACTGGACCCTGGTGGCCGGCCTGGCCTACATGAACGTCAAGCGTGACGGCACCAACCACGGCAGCCTCACCGAACAGGCGGAAAAACGTAACCAGACCTACAACAAACTGCTGCCCAACGTCGGCCTTAAATACCAGCTGGATGAACGCGACCAGTTGTTCTACAGCCTGTCGCGCAACATGCGCATCCCGCAGAACTACGTGCTGTACGACAAGGGCGCCGGCTCCATCGATGCCAAGCCGGAAACCAGCTGGAACCACGAGTTGGGCTGGCGCTACACCGATGAAGACATGACCGTGGCCGCCACCTTGTTCTACATGCAGTTCAAGGACCGCCAGGTGTCGTCGCGCGACATCAACGGTGACTTTGCCGACATCAACGCCGGTTCCGTCAACAACAGTGGCCTGGAGCTGGAGTGGAGTGGCCTGCTGCCCAACCACTTCAACTACTACACCTCCTACACCTACACCAAGGCCGAACAGCAGGACGACCTGACCGTCTACAACGCGGGCCGGGCCATCCTCTTGCCGACCAGCGGCAAGCAGTTCGCCAACGTGCCGAAAAACATGCTGGCGGCCAACATCGGTTACGACGATGGCCGCTTCTACGGCACCTTCGGCGGCAAGTACACCAGCAAGCTCTACGGCGACCTGACCAACGATGAAGCCATCTCCGGCCGCACGGTATTCAACGCCGGCGCCGGTATCTACCTGCCGGTGGACAAGAAGGTGGTCAAGGACGCGACCCTGCGCCTGAACGTCGACAACCTGTTCGACAAGAAGTACCTGGACGGCGTGTACACCACCAAGACCAACGCGGCCACCTACGGCGGCTTCCGCGATGGCGACCCGGCCTACATCGTGGGCCTGGAGCGCACTGTGACGGTTTCCCTGGAAGCCAATTTCTAACGGCGAGGTAATTGAACATGGACATGAACCTGCTCCACGACATCACCTTTTATGTGATGTATGCCGCGATGGCCATCGCCATCTTTATCACCATCGAGCGCGGTATCTACTTCGCCTACGTACGCCGCCAGGCCCGAGCGCTGACCGACGTGCTCGGCGCCCACGTGCACAGCGAGCGCGACTTGCCGCAAGACCTGAAACGCCGCGACAGCCTACCGCTGAACATGGTGTTGCCGGTCCTGGCACAGAAAGCGTCGCAGGGGTCGCGCAAAGACCTGGATGACGTCATCGAAACCCAGTACCTGACCACCCGCGCACCGCTGGCACGCAGCCTGTGGATCATCGAGACCATCACCACTGCCGCCCCGCTATTGGGCTTGCTGGGCACCATTCTCGGCATCATCGACACGTTCAAGGCGCTGGCCACGGCGGGTGTGTCCGATCCAGGGCAGATCTCCGGTGGCATCGGCACGGCACTGTTTGCCACCGGCCTGGGGATCGCCATCGCGCTGTTCTGCGTGGTGTTTCATAACTTCTTCCAGGACAGCCTGGAGCGCATCAACGACCAACTGAAGATCCTGCTGATCCGCGCCGCCACCGGCGCGCGCGTGCAGAGTGAAGTACCACACCTGGTGCCAACGCCCTTGCACAGCCGCACGGCGTAGACGTACCCGCGGGCGCGCAATGCGCCCGCTTTCTTTTGTGACAGGAATCCCTATGTCCGTTTCCTTGAAGTTGCGTGTTGCAGGCCTGGCTGGCGTGCTGATAAGTCCGCTGGTCCAGGCGGACTTTTCGATTCCAGGGTTTGAGCTGGTGCACACGGTGCCGGTGGATACCGCCCTCGGCACAGACGACTTGCGCCAGCCCGGCCCGGTATGGAGCGAACTCTTCGACGGTGCCAAGCGCCGCATTGATATTGGCCAGTTCTACGCCGCCGACCACCCGGGCTCGGTGATGGACCACGTGATCGAACGCCTGGAAGCCGCCGGCAAACGCGGTGTGAAGATTCGCTTTCTGCTGGAAGAAAAGGGTTTGACGCTGTCGGAACCGGCCACGCTTGAGCGCTTGCGCGCGATCCCCAACCTGACCTTTCGCGTATTGCCCTACGCCCGTGTGAGCGGTGGCATCATCCACGCCAAATACATGGTGGTGGATGGCAAGCGGGCATTTATCGGCAGTCAGAACTTCGATTGGCGCTCGCTGGAACACATTCACGAAACCGGGTTGCGTATCAGTGATGCAGCCGTGGTGGGCCAGGTGCAGGCGGTCTTCGAGCAAGACTGGAACGCCCAGCAAGCGCTGACCGACAACCAACCGGTGCCGCTGCCTGCCGCGAGCCAGGAGCCACCGCGCACCGGCAACTACCTGGTCGCCAGTCCGCACCGCTACAACCCGCCAGGCGTCGGCGATTCACAGTTGGAACTGCCACGGTTGCTGGGCGAAGCCAAACAGGAAGTGCGTGTGCAACTGCTGGATTACGCGCCGCTTTCCTACGGCCCGGACAAGACCCGCCCGTACTACGCGGTGATCGACAACGCCGTGCGCGCCGCAGCGGCGCGTGGGGTGTCGGTCAAGCTGATGGTGTCTAACTGGAACACCGACAAGCGGGAGCTGCCCTACCTCAAGAGCCTGGCAGTGCTGCCCAACGTCCAAATCAAAATCGTCACTCTGCCGCAAGCCAAGCAAGGGTTTATCCCCTACGCGCGGGTGATCCACAGCAAGACCATGGAGATCGACGGGCAGGTCGCCTGGATCGGCACCAGCAACTGGCTGGGTGGGTACCTGGATAATTCGCGCAACCTGGAAGTGGTCATGCACAGCGAAGCGATGGCCAAACGTGTCGGGGAATTGCATGAACAGTTGTGGGATGGACCCTATGCTAGAGCCTTGAACGTGACCGAAGAGTACCCAGAACCGCATCCTGGCCAGCATTGACCAAGGGCACCTGTGTAGTGGTAGTGTGTGGAAATGTTTCTGACAATTCGATCAGAAACGTCCTACTCACTACCTGCAAAGGAATGCGTCTCTCAATGCACTTTCCACTCAAGCAACTGGCGGCGACCACCCTGTTCGCGGCGAGCCTCTCGGCCATCACCAGCCCCGCCTTCGCCAACATCACCCCTGACCAGAGCACGGCGATTCTCAAGAGTTTCAACGAAACGTCTGTCACCGATTTTCGTGGTTTCCTCAGTGCCGTGGCCAAGGGCGACCTGGGCAAGACCGGCGATGTCGGCCCGGCGATCAAGACCTTCCTCGACAACAAAACCCTGAGCGCCGACCAACAGAACGAAATCAATCGTCTGCTCGGCCTCTACACCCGGGTGAAATACGGCAAGGCCGCCACCGAAACCCTGCGCGAGCTGGTGGAAATCCCGACCTTTAACGTCGACGGTTTGCCCCAGTACAAAAACCCGGAGTTCATCAAGATCGCCGGGAAGATCCAGGGCCTGGCCAAGGCCTTTGACCTGAACTTTCGCAACATCGACAACCGCGTCTACGAAATCTCCCTGCAAGGCAGCGGCGATGAAGTGGTCGGCATCCACGCCCACGCCGATGTGGTGCCGGTAACGCCGGAAAACTGGGTGCTGAAAGATGGCACCAAGCTCGATCCGTTCAAGGTCACGCTGATCGGCGACCGCATGTACGGCCGTGGCACCGAGGATGACAAGAACGGCATCGTGGTAGCCATGTACGCCATGAAAGTGATCAAGGAAGAAAAGCTGCCGCTGGCGCGCACCTTCAAGCTGCTGGTCGACACCACCGAAGAAACCTCCGGCGACGCGATCCCTTACTACTTCGAAAAAAATCCGACCCCGCCGTACAACCTGGCGCTGGATGGCGGCTACCCGGTGGTGATTGCCGAGAAAGGCTACGGCACAGTGATGGCGACGTTCCCACGCCGCCAGGGTGAAGGCAAAGGCGCGGAAATCATCGCGATGACCGGCGGCATGGCCACCAATCAGATTCCGTCGGCGTCGGTGGCTACTTTTGTCAGCGACAAACCTGCCGAATTGGCCGCCAGCCTGCAAAAAGCCGGCACTGAATACGCCAAGCGCAACGGTGGTGATTTTGAAGTGGCCGCCAAGGTCGATGGCAAAGACGTCAAGCTGACCGTCACCGGCGTGTCCGCTCACTCGTCCGAGCCAGAATCCGGGGTTAACCCGGTATCGCGCATGCTGGAGCTGATCCACAGCGTCGACGGCAAGATCGCCCTCAAGCACAACCACATCACCGACGCTGCGCGTTATGCGTCCGACAACTGGGGCCTGGATTACCTGGGCGGCAAGTTGGGCGTGGGCTTCTCCGATGAATTCATGGGCCCGCTGACCACGTCGCTGACTTTTGTCGGCCTGGATGACAACGCCTTCAAGTTGGCGGTGAACTTGCGCGTGCCGAAGGGCAAGTCGCCGGAGAAACTCAAGGCCGAGATCGCCGACAAGCTGAGCGCCTGGGACAAGAAATCCAAGGTCAAGGTGGACTTCACCTACTCGGTGGCCGAGCCAATGTACCGTAACCCGGAAGGCGAATGGGTCAAGGCCCTGCTCGCGGTGTCCACGGAAAACCTGGGCATGGAGCACAAGTTCGGTACCTCGGCCGGCGCCACCTCCGTGCATGAACTGCCCAACGGCGTGCAATTCGGCCTGGCGCGCCCGGAAGTGAAATACACCGGGCACACCGACAACGAGTTCAAGACCGTCGACCAGTTCCTGCTCGACCTGCAGATCGTGACTGAAATGATGGGCCGTATCGGCCAACTGCCGAAGCTCTGAGCCAAGCGCTGATGTAAAGGAGCCCGCCGCGACGGCGGGCTCTTCACGCTTGCAGCATCAACATATCCTCGAAAAAACCACCGACCGGTTCGGTGGGATGGCACAGCTGGATTTCCAGGACCCAGGCCATTTCGCTCGGGGGGATCTCCAGATCGGCCAGCTCCTTGTTCTCGAACAACGCGTGGGGGAAATCCGCGAGGCGATGGCCGGCGAGGTTGCGTGCCAGCCTCCAGCCTTTTGACTCCGCGCTTTGCTCGGCAAAGTCATAGAGTTCACGACCGGTAAGGCCGCGCAACCAGGCTTCGCGGGTTTCGTCGAACACGGCGTGCAGTGCGGTTCTGCACGCGAGGTGCAACAGTGAGTCACCGAACACAAAGGTATCGCCATAATCGCCTTCATAGCCGTCCCACACCGGGCCCAGGTCTACCACGGCGATATCGGTGGCGCGCAGCCTGCGCTGGCGGTCAATCCCTTCACGGGGTGGCCGGACCGTGTCGTCGCCAAAGCGGATATAGGTGGGGTGCCACGTGTGGGATGCGCCCATGGCCTGCAGTTGTTCGGCGGCCATGTCGAGGGCTTCGCCGGTGGTCATGCCCACCCGCAGTCGGCTGGCAATCGCCGCCAGGGCACGTATGGACTGTTCGCGCGCCGCCAGCATGCCGTCGAGAGAGTAGCGCGGGCCGACTTTTTCCCAGACCGGGTGCAGCAGCCTTGGCGTCGTTTCAGCGCTTGAGCGGCCGCTGGGCACAAAGGCTTCGGCGACAAACCGATGGCTGGGCAAGCCCGATGCAAGGCACTCCGTACGCACCTGGCTGATCATTGCGCCGTTACCGCACGCATACAGCTGGACCGTTTCCCAGTGATGCCCGTGGCTCAGCGCGACTTCCTGCACCCGCCCCTGCGAAGCGAGCACCGGGTGCCAGTGAAAACGCGGGTGGTCGATGACCGATTTGTCCAGGAACGCGTGGTCGTAGAAATCTGCCGGCTGCGCGCCTCCCCAGTACAACGTCACGTCGATATCACGCTTCAAGGCGGTCAGCAGGATCGGCTTGATGCCGGCGTAGCCGGTGCCGGTGGCGAACAAGACCACAGACGCAGCGTCATTGTCCTGCCAGGTGCAGGCACCAAAAGGCCCTTCCAGTTGCAACACGTCGCCCGCATCAAGGTCGTCCAGGATTGCCTCGGAAAACAGCCCGCCGCTCACCCGTCGAATCTGAAAAACCAGGCGGCCGTCGTCTTCAGCCGGCAGGTTGGCGATGGAGAAACACCGCGAGTCGCCATCGACCAGACGGACCTTGAGGTATTGGCCAGCCCGCACCGCCAACGGCCTGTCCGGCATCACCACCAGCTCAATGATGTCGGGTGCCACCGCGCGTTTACTCACAACCTGTGCCTCGACCACCGACGTAGGCGTGTCCAGTGACCAGCCGGGAATTTCCAGGCGCATGTCGCCGCAGGCATGGCTCTGGCACAACAGCATTTCATTGGCCGCCAACGGATAGCACGGCGCGGGGGCGTCCGGCGCCAGGTGTTTGGCCCGGTACTCCCCCTCTGCAACCACCACCTTGCACGATCCGCAGGCACCGCGCCGGCAGGAGAACGGCACGAACAGGCCGTTGGCGAGCATCGCATCCAGCAACAGCTCGTCACCGGCCTCAACGGTTTTCCCCGAGGGGCACAGTTCGATGACATGACGTGTATTCATAACAACCTCGGGGGTAAGTGAGGCTTGATTGTTGCGCTAGACTAGGCCCATTAGAACCTCCAGTTTTGGATAATTCAGATGGTCCAGATGCGTAAATGGCGTCCACTCCTCAACCTCGACGACAGTGGCAGCAAGGCGTCCTACCGCAAGATTGCCGAAGGCCTGGTGACCGCGATCCTTGACGGCCGATTGCCGCCTGGCACCTTGCTGCCGGGCACGCGGGAAATGGCGCAGTTGCTCGACGTCAACCGCAAGACCGTGATCCTGGCCTACGAAGAAGCCCTGACCAAAGGCTGGCTGGTCAGCGAGCCGCGACGCGGGACCTTCGTCAATGCGCAGTTGACGCCCAAGCAATTGCCGAGTCGCGCGCAGCCGTCCTTCGCACCGCCCATCCTGGCGCAGGCGGTCGTCCCGTATTTCGCCCAGAACGCCCAGGTGACGGCACTGCAGCATCGACATGGCGCGCTGTTTTTCGATAACGGCACCAGCGACCACCGCTTGCTGCCCCAAGCCGTCCTGCATCGCTACTACCGCAATGCCCTGCGCAGCAGTTTCGCCTCGAACTCCGTGCGCTACGGCAGTGAGGGCACCGGCTACCATTTGCGCTGTGCCCTGGCCGAGATGCTGCGCAACAACAGGGGGTTGAGGGTCAGCGCCGAGAATATCTGCCTGACCCAAGGCACCCAGATGTCGCTGTACCTGACTGCCAGCCTGCTGCTGAAACCCGGCGACGTGGTGCTGGTGGAGCGGCTGAGCTACCCGCCGGCCTGGGAAATTTTCCGCAAACTGGGCGCGCAACTGGTCACGGTGGACCTGGACGAAGAAGGCTGTCGCACGGACCAGATCGATCGCCTGTGCCGTGCACATCAGGTGCGGATGATCTATCTCACGCCACACCACCAATTCCCCACCACCGTGAGCTTGCACGCGGCGCGGCGGCAACAGCTATTGGCCTTGGCGGCGCAGCATGACTTCTGCATCATCGAAGAAGACTACGACCACGAGTATCACTTCAACGGGCGGCCCTACCTGCCCCTGGCCAGCGACCGCTCGCAGCGTCATGTGATCTATGTCGGTTCGTTATCCAAGGCCCTCGGCTCGACGTTTCGCTGCAGCTATGTGGTTGCGCCCACTGATGTGATTGAAACCTTGCACATCAACGCCGCACTGATGCTGGGCGATGCCGATGCGATCGCGCAGAAGATGCTCGCGGACCTGATCAATGATGGCGAATTGAAGAAGCATCTGCGCCGTGTTTCCAAGGAATACCGCGCCCGCCGCGAAGCCTTGCAGACCTGCCTGCACGAGGCCTTCGGCGAGCGGATCAGTGTGCGGGAACCGGAAGGCGGGCTGGCGCTGTGGGTGCGGTTCGAAGATCAGATAAACGTCGATCAGACGGTGGCGAGCGCCGTGGACCATGGGCTGGTGGTACGCAGTGGCAGGCAGTTTTCGCCACTGGACCAGCCGGAAAATGCACTGCGCCTGGGCTTCGCGTCACTCAATCAGGAAGAAATCCGTGAGGCCACGTTGCGTCTGGCCAAGGCAGCCAATGTGCGCACCTACAAAAATGCCGATCATCACTGATCGGCATTCGGTTAGAGCGGTAGCAGGAAGCGGGATCTCTCTTCGGCCCGGGCAAGTTCCGGAAACTCCAGCAACAGCGCGCGGTTGCCGCGGCCGATATGCTCCATCACCGCCCGTGTAATGTACTCACGCACCATGCCCGTCGAGACGTAATACATGGCCCAGGCTTGCTCAGGCGTACAGTGGCCAATCTGTTCTTCGATTTCCTTGTACGCCTTGTCATCGTTCGAATTAACGTCACGCTGATAATAGCCTTGGCCCATGATTGACCTCCTTCACTGGAACATCTGCGACTGCTGCAGAGCCAAGCGCCCGACATGCCTATGGATTCGTGCGATCAGGTCCCACTCTTCACCTTGGTCCACACCCGCGTACGGATTCGCTCCAACTTCAAGGGCAGCGGTTCAAGGGGAACCAAGGTGGCAATCGTCTCTTTGGACGGATAAATCCAGGGGTTGTCGCGCAGCTTCTGCTCGACCAACGCGGTGGCATCCTTGTTGGCGTTGGGGTACAGCGTGTGGTTGGAGCTCTTGGCGATCACTTGCGGGTCCAGCATGTAGTTGATAAACGCCAGACCTTGGCGGGCATGCGGCGCATCCTTGAGCAGCACAAAGTTTTCCGACCACACCAGCCCACCTTCACGAGGCAAGCTGTAGGCAATTTTGCGGCCGGTGCTATTTTTCTCATTGATGGCCTGCGCCATCAGCGCCCCGTTCGCCCAGCCCACCACCACACAGATATTGCCATCGGCAAAGTCGGCGTCGGTTCGGGATGAATCGAAGTAGAGCACGTAAGGGCGGATCTTCAGCAGCAGCGCCTGGGCTTTCTGGTAATCCTCAGGGTTCTGGCTGTTGCTCGGCAGCCCGAGGTAATTCAAGGCAATCGAAATGATTTCACTTGGGGAGTCGAGCATCGCCACGCCACACGACTTGAGCTTGCTGATGTTCTCTTCCTTGAAGATCAAGTCCCAGCTGTCCACCGGGGCATCGTCACCCAGGGCGGCCTTGACCTTATCCACGTCATAACCAATGCCGGTGGTGCCCCACAAGTAGGGGACGGCGTAACGGTTACCCGGGTCATTGGCTTCAAGCAGCGCCAGCATCTCCGGATCGATGTGTGAGAAATTACTCAGTTGAGAGCGGTCCAGCGGCGCAAGTACGCCTGCCTGGATCAGGCTTGGCAAGACATTCGAGGTGGCAACGACGACGTCATACCCGGTGCGCCCGGCCATGAGCTTGCTCTGCATGATCTCGGCACTGTCGAAGGCATCGATATGCATCCGCGTACCGGTCTTCTGCTGAAATTCCTTTGGCGTTTCCGGCGCGATCAGCCCGAACCAGTTGTACAGGTTGACCCGTGACTCGGCCGCCGAAGCCGGCGCACTGGCACACAGGCAGATTAACGCGGACATAAAAATGGCGCGCAAATGGGGTTGACTCATATAGCTATCCTTGTCAAAAACGACAGGCCATCATGGCCTTCATCCACTGGGGGGTGAATATACTCGGCACGTCCGATTAGTAAATACCTAGAAGTACTTAGCTCAACGCCAGGAATACCTAACCCTAAAGAGGTAGTAAATGTCGCTCGACCTTCATAACCTCGCCTGGCACCGGTCGGCCGGGACGCTGATCATGCAGCTGAACCGCCCAGCCTTCTGGGGCTCACTGGTCCGCGTGTTAAAGGAATATGTCCAGATCGACAACTGGGTCGTGCTGATCTTCAGTGATCAGCAGGTACGGGTCATCAGCATGACCGAAGTCGCCGATGCGGAAGAAGTGGACGCGCTGATCCAGCGCTATTTAAAAGGTCTGTACCTGCTCGACCCGTTCTACATTGCCAACCGGGAAAACCCGCAGAGTGGTTTTTTTCACCTGTCCGACATTGCGCCGGAGCACTTCCTGACCACCGAGTATTACCACCAGTATTTCGCCCAGTACGTCAGCGTGGATGAGGTGCAATACAACGTACAACTCGACGCCGACAGGACGCTGTGTATTTCATTGGGCAGCAACGTGAGGTACAGCCCGCAGCAGATCACGATGCTGGACATCATCAAGCCCTGGGTGATGGCATTGATGCATCAACGCATGTGCTTTGAAAGTGACGCGGAAAAAAGCCAGGCCGAGCCGCCGCCATGGTCAGAAGCGATCGCGCAACTCGGCGCACTCATCACAGCGCGTGAAAAAGATGTGCTCAGGCTGCTATTAAGTGGTTTTTCCAACAAAGAGATCGCCGGCAAATTGAAACTGTCGACAGAGACCATAAAAGTCCACCGTCGCAACCTCTACAACAAACTGAGCATCAAGTCTCAATCCGAGTTGTTTGCGCGGTTTTTCATGCCCGGGCAGGACGCCCTGACAACGCATTAAGCGGCGCCGCAGCGAGCCTGCGGCGTTTCTCCACAAATCACGCACATACAAAAACGCCGATCATTGCTGATCGGCGTTTTCGTTGAATATGGAGCGGGAAACGAGACTCGAACTCGCGACCCCGACCTTGGCAAGGTCGTGCTCTACCAACTGAGCTATTCCCGCAAATGGCGTCCCCTAGGGGACTCGAACCCCTGTTACCGCCGTGAAAGGGCGGTGTCCTAGGCCACTAGACGAAGGGGACACACAACTGAAACACATGGTGTGTATTTCAGTGTCCAGGGATTAAATCCGAAGATTATGCCCTGGTTTCACTCAGTGTCGCCCGAGGGCCACACTGCTTAAATTTGGAGCGGGAAACGAGACTCGAACTCGCGACCCCGACCTTGGCAAGGTCGTGCTCTACCAACTGAGCTATTCCCGCATAATGGCGTCCCCTAGGGGACTCGAACCCCTGTTACCGCCGTGAAAGGGCGGTGTCCTAGGCCACTAGACGAAGGGGACACACGTACAACATTCACTCCCTACCGCGTTTCGCTGTGTGCTTTACGCTGTAAGTGGCGCGCATTCTATGGATGGATTGAAAGGTCGTCAACCCCCAAGGATAAATTTATTTAAATCAATGACTTCGCCCTGCTTTACGGGCTTGCGGGGGGATTGTGCCCGTCCGGGCTTTGACGCCTATATTCTGGCGCCCGACAAGACGCTATAGTTCGTTCCGGCAAATGATGGCAATGTGCATCTACCCAGGCAACGCCTACCTATATAGAAGCGCACTGCCTGGGCAACTGGTCGATCAGTCCTATCCGCCGGAAGGCCCAGTCACTACACTCCACTGTAAACCCTATAAAGAGGTCACACCGGTGACACCACTCATGATCACCCTGCTGGTAATAGCCGGGATCGCAATACTGATCGCCATTGGCTACATGAACCACGTGGTGGAAAACAACAAGCTGGAAAAGAAGCGCACCGAGATCGAGTTAAACGATCGCCTGCGCCGTTGCGGTGAAATCACCGAGACCTTTCCCGGCCAGTTGATGACCCCGGCGCTCAAACTGTTGCTGACCCGCCTGGAGCTCAACGTCAACCAGCGCCTGTTGAACCTCAATAAAGGCAGTGCACCGATCAAGGCCCGCATCACCGAGCTGAATACGCTGGTGGCCCAGGGCGAATCGATCCCGGTGAACAACCCGCCCGCGCCGATCCAGACCGAAGCCAAGGCCAAGGACGTGCGTTTCTTGCTTGAAGCCCTGCATGGCCAGGTCACCCGTGCTGCCCAGGACGGCTTCCTGCCGGCCAATGAGGCCAAGCACTGGATCAGGGAAATCCGCCATATCCTGGTGTTGCTGCATATCGAGTTCTTTAACAACCTCGGCCAGCACGCGCTGCAACAAGGCCAACCCGGCCAGGCGCGCCTGGCCTTCGAACGTGGCGTGCAGTATCTGCGCAAACAGCCGGAGCCGGTGATCTACAGCGCACAGCTGCAGCAGTTGGAAGGCCAACTGGCCCGCGCCAACTCAACAGTGCTGACCAACAGCAAGCCGGCCGAAGACGAGGTCAACGAGCTGACCGAAGGCCTCAAGGTGGTCGACGCCGACGCCGAGTGGAAGAAGAAGGTCATCTACGACTGATGCCCCTCCTGTACACAGGTACCTACACGACACTTTAGCGACCAACGCTAACTGCGATGCGAACCGAGCCGACCTTGATCGAGCTTTTGATCTTGCTTCTGATCTGAGCCGCCCCATCAAACGCGCGGGTCGGAATTCCGGGCTCTTTTCCAAAAGTGCCCCGCTGTAAGAGTGGAACCCATCGCAGCCGTTACCGCAGAAATGGATAGGTACCCGGCCTGATCCAACCTCCAGGTCGGCTGCCAGGCCGCTTTCACGAGCAGGCCAGCTCCCACCGTTGGATCGCGGGGTGACAGTCAGACAGTGGTTGGCTGTCAGGTCGCCGGAGGGAGCACGCTCCCTCGCCACAGGCACAGCACCGTACCCGGCGCGGTATAGCCCCCAGTTCGCTACATGCCATCACTTTGCATCTATCCCCCCGCCCCCGACTAGCGTACAAAAGTGCCCCTAACTCCATGAAGTCAGAGGCCTGCTATGCCTGTCGCCGTCATTGATGGACAACCGCTGCACTACGTCGACCAGGGCTGCGGCCCCGTCGTCCTGCTGGGTTCAAGCTACCTGTGGGGCGCCGATATGTGGGCGCCGCAGATCGAAGCCCTGTCGCAACAGTACCGCGTCATCGTTCCCGAACTGTGGGGCCATGGCGAATCCGGTCCGTTGCCCGCGCAAACGCACGCCCTCGACGACCTGACGCGCCAGGCCCTGGCCTTGCTGGACCAGTTGGATATCCCCCAGATCAACCTGGTGGGGCTCTCCGTGGGTGGCATGTGGGGCGCACGCCTGGCGTTGCTGGCACCGCAGCGGATCAACAGCCTGGTACTGATGGACACTTACCTGGGTGCCGAGCCCGAGGCCACGCGCCAGTACTATTTCTCGCTGTTCAAGATGATCGAAGACGCCGGCGCCATCCCCGAGCCCTTGCTGGATGTGGTCGCACCGATTTTCTTCCGCCCGGATATCGACCGAGAATCAGCGCTGTACCAGGATTTTCGCACGCAATTGCAGGGCTATTCCAAAGAGCGCCTGCTGCACAGCATCGTGCCCCTAGGCCGGTTGATCTTCAGTCGCGAGGATGTGCTGGAGCAATTGCCACGCCTGGACGCCGACACCACGCTGGTGATGTGCGGCGAACAAGACAAACCGCGCCCGCCCGTCGAATCAGAGGAAATGGCCGGCCTGATTGGCTGCAGCGTGATCCTGATCCCGCAAGCGGGCCATATCAGCGCAAGGGAAAACCCGGACTTCGTCAACGAAGCGCTGCTGACCTTCCTCGCCAACAACGCCTGACCGCCCTCCCCTGTGGTCGCTGCGTCAACGCCGCGATCACAGGCGGAAGTGCCCTACCATGCCCTTGAGCTCCGCGCCCAACTGCGCCAGTTGAATACTCGACGCGGCGTTGCCCTGCATGCTCAGCGCCGATTGATCGGCACTGGCGCGGATACTGGTGACACTGCGGTTGATCTCTTCGGCCACCGAGCTTTGCTGCTCGGCCGCAGCGGCAATCTGCTGGTTCATCTGCTGGATCAACGATACCGCCACTGCGATGCTGCCCAAGGCGCTCTCGGTTTCCAGCGCATCGCTGACCGCCAGCTTCACCAGCTCACCGCTCTGCTGGATCTGCTGCACCGATGACTGGGCCGCGCTGCGCAAGGTACTGACCAGGCGCTCGATTTCCTCGGTGGATTGCTGGGTGCGCTTGGCCAGGGCCCGCACTTCATCGGCCACCACCGCAAAGCCGCGCCCCTGCTCTCCGGCGCGTGCGGCTTCGATGGCAGCGTTGAGGGCCAGCAGGTTGGTCTGTTCGGCCACGCTTTTGATCACGCTCAACACGGTGCCGATATGCTGGATTTCTGCGCTCAGGCTCTCGATGCTGGCGCTGGCACTGGTGCTGGAGGTGGCGAGCAATTCAATGCGCTGCAGGCTCTGGCGCACCACTTGCTGGCCGCTGTCGACTTTGTCATCCGCCGTCTGTGCGGCTTGCGCGGCCTCTTCGGCGTTGCGCGCCACGTCGTGCACGGTGGCGGTCATCTGGTTCATCGCCGTGGCGACCTGTTCGGTTTCTTCTTTCTGGCTGCTGACTTCGACATTGGTCTGCTCGGTGACGCTGGACAATGAATGCGCCGAGCTGGCCAGTTGCTCGATACCGGCTTGCAGGCCGCTGACCATCTGGCTCAGCCCGTTGCCCATCTGTTGCATCGCCTGCATCAGTTGGCCGATTTCATCGCGACGGCTGACCTCCATGCGCCCGCTCAAGTCGCCGGCGGCAATCTGCTGGGCCACGGCGATCACACTGCGCAGCGGCGCAACGATCAGCCGGGTAATCACCCAGGCCGCGATCAACCCCACCAGCAGCGCCAGGGCCGAAGAGCCGATGATCAGCATCGCGCTTTTCTTCAACTGCGCCTGCATCGACTGGTCTTCGGCGTCATAAGCCTGGTTGACCCGGCTCACCACCTGGTCTGCCCGATCATGCAACTGCTTGTAGACCACTTTCTCCTGGGCCAGCAGGCCGGTGTACTCACCGAGCTTTTCACTGAACGCGGCGATATGCCCAGCCACTTCGTTAAGCACGGTCTGGTAGCCGGGGTCCTTGACCGAGGTCTTCAGTTGCTCCACCTGGGCCAGGGCCTGGTCGGCCTGCTCGATCTTGCCCTGTTCGGTTTCTTCCTCACTCGCCTTGCGGCTCTGGTCCAGGCGTACCCGCGCTTCGTTCATGGCTTGCAGCATCAGGCGCGACACCTGGCTGACCTGCCCGGCCTGCTCGATAAACTCGGCCCCCTCCTTGCCCTGGCTTTCCTTGAGGCCATAGGCGCCGTCGTCCGCCAACCCGGCCTGCAATACGTCGAGATTATTGGCCACGCTGGACACAGACCAACTGGTCATTTCCAACGCCAGGTCCTTGGTCTGGGTCAATTCGACGAACTCATCGAATGCCTTGCGGTAGGCGGCCAGGGCCTGTTCGACATCCGTCATGACCGGCATGTTGGCCGCCGACTGGGCCTTGAGGCTGGCGGCGAGAGCGGCCAAGGCATCGACACTCTCATGCAGGGCGTCAACGGCCTTGGGGTCGGCATGCAACGCGTAGTCCTGCTCGATCAGGCGCACCTTGAGCAGGCCACTGTTGAGCGACGACATGGTCTTGAGCCCTTCGAAGCGCTGGCCAACGGTTTGCAGGGACCACACGCCGATAGCCGCGACCAAGGCCGTCAACAGCAGCACCAGGGTGAAGCCCAAGCCCAGTTTTTTTGCCATACCGAGGTTGGCGAAGCGTCGTTGCACGGCCGAAATCATTGCACTTGAATCCTCTTGCAATGGCAGATGCCATCAAGCCCGGTTTATACAAGCGAGATTCGCAACCACAAGGCACTGAACACAAGTCGTTGGCGCCACAATAATGGCAAAAAGCTACACCCTCGTCGTTTTCAGAATGGTCGAGGTCGATCTGACGGGTCCCATGGCTCGGAAAAACGCCAAGGCGCGTTGATCAGCAGCATAGGCCACATTGATGCGCAGCCACTCACTGGGCTCGCTGGTCGGGCTGAACAGTGCCCCCGGCGACAATAAAACGCCGAGCCGCCGGGCGCACGCCTGCAACCGCGACCGATCCCCTGCCCCCGGCCGCGCCCACAGGAACATCCCGCCAGCGGGCGTGGCGAACACCTCCCACTCCTCATCTTCGAGCACCTGCAACGTGGCGGCCATTTGCGTACTCAGCCGCTTGCGCAGACGCTGCACCCATTTGCGGTAGGTGCCATTCGCCAGAAGCGTGGCCACCACGGCCTCTGCAAACCGCGAGGTGCCAAAGCCGGTCAAGGTCTTGAGGCAGGTCAACTGCGCGATGATCGCCGTGCTGGCGCTCAGATACCCCACGCGCAAGGCGCTGCTCAGGGTCTTGGAAAAGCTCGCGACGTAAATCACCCGGTCATCATGGGGCAGTGCCGAAAGCCGCGTGCAACTGGCATGTTGCAAGTCGCCGAAAACATCTTCTTCGATGATCAGGAAGTTTTCGCGACGCGCCAGCTCCAGCAAACGCTCGGCCACCGCACGGCACAAACTCGAGCCGGTGGGGTTGTGGTACAGGCTGTTGATGAACAGGCACTTGGGCCGATGCTGCCGCAGCAGCGTTTCCAACGCCGGGATATCCGGACCACCGCGCGTACGCGGTACTTCCAGCAGTTGCACACCGTGGAACGCCAGTTGCCGATAGAGGTTGCCGTACCCTGGTGTTTCCACCACCACGCAATCACCGGCCTTGAGCAGTGTGCGTATCAGCAGGTCCTGGGCATGGCTGGCGCCGGCCGTCGTGAGGATACGGTCGAGGTTGGTGGCGATGTGGGTCTGGGTCAGGCGCTTGAGCAATTGCTCGCGCAACGCCGGCAGACCCAACGGGGTGCTGTAGTTGAACAGGCCCGCCGTGTCGGTACGGGTGACTTCGCGAATCGCGTAGCTGATGTCATCGCTTTCGCGCCAGGCATCCGGCAACCAGCCGCAGCCCAGTTTCAGCTCGCCCAATGGGTTATCGGCGAAGGCTCCCCAGTCTCGCTCGGCACCTTCGTACCACTGGCCTTCATGCGGCGTCGGCGGCTGGGCCACGCTGAAACCTGCCCCCGGTTTGGAAACCAACATGCCCTGGGCGACCATTCGCTCGAATGCCTCAATCACGCTGGACTGGCTGAGCAGGTTATCGAGGGCCACCTGTCGAACGGACGGTAAGCGTGTGCCAGGGCTCGCCCCGCTCGTGCGAATCCATTGCGCCACTGCGCTGATGATCTGCTGAACCACCGGTACAAGGGCTTGTCGATCGATCCCTAAATCCATGCGCCACTCACTTCAACTGTCTGTTATTCAACCCTGGACAGTTAAGCACAGAAGCCCCCGGAGACCGCTTGCCAAGTTTTATTAAAGTATTGATTTTATTGAGTTATTTACCTGTTGATACACATTCTGACAGGGCACACTGCCAGCTGTGGAAACGCCCCACAGTCCCCCAAACCTTTTCGATTGGAGGACAACCTGAGGTCCTAGATAGCCGTCGCACCGCCGTCTACCGCCAAGGCTTGGCCCGTGGTAAAGGCCGCACCATCGCTGCACAGGTACAGCACCGCACTGGCAATTTCCTCGACCTTGCCAATGCGCCCGACCGGGTGCATGGCGGCGGCAAATTCGGCCTTGCGTGGGTCGGCTTCGTAGGCACGCCGGAACATATCGGTATCGATCACGGCCGGGCAGACAGCGTTGACGCGGATTTTCTTCTTCGCATACTCGATGGCCGCCGATTTGGTCAGGCCGATCACCGCATGCTTGGACGCCGCATAGATGCTCATTTTCGGCGCCGCGCCCAAACCCGCGACCGACGCAGTGTTGACGATCGCCCCGCCGCCCTGCGCGAGCAGCAGCGGCAATTGGTGCTTCATGCACAACCACACGCCTTTGACGTTGACGCCCATGATCGCGTCGAACTCATCCAGGCTGCCGTCCGCCAGCTTGCCCTTCTCGATCTCGATCCCGGCGTTATTGAAGGCGTAGTCCAGGCGGCCATAAGCGTCGATGGTCTGGGCCATCAATTGCTGCACATCCGCCTCGAGCGTGACGTTGCAACGAACGAACAGCGCCTCACCGCCAGCCTGATGGATCAATGCGACGGTGCCTTCGCCGCCCGCGACATCCAGGTCGGCAACCACTACTTTCAAACCTTCGGCGGCGAAGGCCAACGCGGTGGCGCGGCCAATAC
Organism: Pseudomonas sp. MYb13; assembly: GCF_002980075.1. Lineage (NCBI taxonomy): Bacteria > Pseudomonadati > Pseudomonadota > Gammaproteobacteria > Pseudomonadales > Pseudomonadaceae > Pseudomonas > Pseudomonas sp. MYb13. Next base: position 100,076 of record NZ_PCQI01000009.1, read on the forward strand.
CGGCGGCGGCGCCGGTTACCAGGGCGACCTGGCCGGAAAACGTCATGCTCATGGAGGATGTCCTGTGGGGAAAATAACCGTGGGTCGAGTCTAGCCAACGCAGCATGGGGCGCGTCAGCACTATCAGAAGGCCGTGTGAGGCTGCATGAATCGCAGTGATAAGAGCCACGGCACAACTATCAGCAGCGCCTATCGGGCGGCATTCGCGCCTTCTGTGAACCTTGCTCACAGCCCGCTCAAGGTCTATCACTTCAGGTTCATTTCCAGAAGAGTCGCTGCCATGACCGCCCAGACCAATCGCCAATTCCTGCTCGCCAAGCGCCCGGTCGGCGCGGCCACCCGGGAAACCTTCACCTATCAGGAAGTGCCGGTGGGCACGCCCCAGGACGGCCAGGTGCTGGTGCGCAACGAATACCTGTCCCTCGACCCGGCCATGCGTGGCTGGATGAATGAAGGCAAATCCTATATTCCGCCGGTCGGCATCGGTGAAGTGATGCGTGCCCTCGGCGTGGGCAAAGTGATTGCCTCGAACACTCCGAAGTTTGCGGTCGGGGACTACGTCAACGGCGCCTTGGGCGTGCAGGATTACTTCCTGGGCGAGCCACGGGGTTTCTACAAGGTTGATCCGAAACTGGCACCCCTGCCCCGTTACCTGTCTGCCCTGGGCATGACCGGCATGACCGCTTACTTCGCACTGCTGGACACCGGCGCGCCCAAGGCCGGCGAAACCGTGGTGATCTCCGGCGCAGCCGGTGCCGTGGGCAGCATTGCCGGGCAGATCGCCAAGATCAAGGGCTGCCGTGTAGTGGGTATTGCTGGCGGCGCAGACAAGTGCAAGTTCCTGGTGGATGAACTCGGCTTCGACGCGGCCATCGATTACAAAAGCGAAGACGTGCCCGCTGCGCTCAAGCGCGAGTGCCCGAAAGGTGTAGACGTGTATTTCGATAACGTCGGCGGCGATATTCTCGACGCGGTGCTCAGCCGCCTGGCGTTGAAGGCGCGCGTGGTGATCTGCGGCGCCATCAGCCAATACAACAACAAGGAAGCCGTGAAGGGCCCGGCCAACTACTTGTCACTGTTGGTCAATCGCGCGCGCATGGAAGGCTTCGTGGTGATGGATCACGCTGCCAACTTCGCCGCCGCCGGCCAGGAAATGGCCGGCTGGATGGCCCAGGGCAAGCTCAAGAGCAAAGAAGACATCGTTGAAGGGCTGGAGACGTTCCCGGAGACGTTGATGAAACTGTTCAACGGGGAAAACTTCGGCAAACTGGTGCTCAAAGTCAGCTGACACACTGCGCAACCAGCGCTAACCACGATGCGAAGCGAGCCGCTGTTGATCGTGATCTTGCTTTTGATCTCAGGCGCCCCATCAAACACGCTGGCCGGAATTCGACAGGGATTTGGGGGGTAAACCGGCAGGGATGCCGGTTTAGCCGCCCCGCGCCATGGAGGGCGCGTGGCGGCGGCCCCCCAAATCACTGTCGGATTACGGGCACACCGAGCCTAGGCGAGGTGCCGAGTGTTGGGGCAAGAGCCTTTTGGTTACTTTGGGGCTCTTTTCCAAAGTGACCCGCTGTAAGAGCGGAACCCATAGCAGCCGTTGCCTCAATAACGGATATGTACCCGGTCTGATCCAACATCCAGGTCGGCTGTCAGGCCGCCTTCGCGGGCAAGCCCGCTCCCACAGTTGGATCGCGGGGTGACAGGCAGAGAGTGGTTGGCTGCCAGGGCGCTTTCGCGGGCAAGCCCGCTCCCACAGTTGGGACGCGGGGTGACAGTTAGACAGTGGTCGGCTGTCAGCCCGCTCCCACATTTTTGGATCGCGGGGTGACAGTTAGATAGTGGTTGGCTGTCGGGCCGCGTTCGCGAGCAAGCCCGCTCCCACATTTTCCACAGTGTTCGCCTCAGGTTTCAGGCGATTTCGGCGACCACTGCCGCCAACGCCTTGGCCGGATCGGCCGCCTGGCTGATCGGACGGCCGATCACCAGGTAATCGGAACCCGCGTCCAGTGCCTGACGCGGAGTCAGGATGCGGCGCTGGTCATCCTGGGCGCTGCCCGCCGGGCGGATCCCCGGGGTCACCAGTTGCAGCGACGGGTGCGCAGTTTTCAGCGCCTGGGCTTCCAGCGCCGAGCACACCAGGCCATCAAGGCCGGCTTTCTGCGCCAGGGCTGCCAAGCGCAGCACCTGCTCCTGAGGCTCGATATCCAGGCCGATACCAGCCAGGTCTTCGCGCTCCATGCTGGTGAGCACGGTCACACCAATCAGCAGGGGTTTAGGCCCGCTGCGCTGCTCCAGCACTTCACGGCAGGCCGACATCATGCGCAGGCCACCGGAGCAGTGCACATTGACCATCCACACGCCCATTTCGGCAGCAGCCTTGACCGCCATGGCAGTGGTATTCGGGATATCGTGGAATTTCAGGTCGAGGAACACCTCGAAACCTTTGTCGCGCAGGGTGCCGACGATTTCCGCGGCGCAGCTGGTAAATAGCTCCTTGCCGACCTTGACCCGGCAAAGCTTCGGGTCCAACTGGTCAGCCAGCTTCAGTGCGGCGTCACGAGTGGGGTAATCCAGGGCGACGATGATAGGAGTCTGGCAGACGGACATTGGAATGAGCTCTCAGGCAAGTCGAAATCGGCGCGGATTGTAGCGCAAGCAGCGCCGTTGCGGGATCCGATGATCGGTAAATACTGACCAAGCGCCATTAGGCGGGCGTTTTCGGGCAATTATTTCAAAGCTGATACATTCACGACATGCCCCCAACACGCCCCACGGCTAGCCTCGCCCGCACGACCCACCGAGCAGCACTTCCAGCCATGGGGCTGGGCGCCTATGCTGACCGCAACAACAGGGCAGATGATCGCATTATGCATACCCCTCCCGTCTCCATGAACGACGAGCAAAAAGGCGCGATGATCGCCGATGACAAGCGTTGGAACACCCGCGCGCTGATCGTCGACGACGATGTGCCGATCCGCGAACTGCTGATCGACTACCTCGCGCGCTTCGGCATTCTCGCCACAGGCGTCACCGACGGCACCGCCATGCGCCAGGCCATGCAGGCTGAAACCTTTGACGTGGTGGTGCTCGACCTGATGCTGCCGGGCGAGGATGGCCTGTCGCTGTGCCGCTGGTTGCGCGCGGAATCGGACATCCCGATCCTGATGCTCACCGCCCGCTGCGAACCCACCGACCGCATCATCGGCCTGGAACTGGGCGCCGACGACTATATGTCCAAGCCCTTCGAACCGCGTGAACTGGTCGCGCGTATCCAGACCATCCTGCGCCGCGTGCGCGATGACCGCACCGAACAGCGCGCCAATATCCGCTTCGACAACTGGCGCCTCAACAGCGTGCTGCGCCAACTGGTGGCCGACGATGGCCTGGTGGTGCCGCTGTCCAACGCGGAATTCCGCTTGCTCTGGGTGTTTATCGAGCGCCCGCGCCGGGTGTTGAGCCGCGAGCAATTGCTGGATGCCGCACGTGGCCGCTCCATCGAAGCCTTTGATCGCAGCATCGACTTGCTGGTCTCGCGACTGCGGCAAAAACTCGGGGATGACCCCAAGGCACCGCAACTGATCAAGACCGTACGCGGTGAAGGCTACCTGTTCGACGCCCGGGATATCGGCTGATGCGCAACGCCTTCAACACGCTGTTCGGTCGACTGTTTGGCGTGTTGTTGGTGGCCATTGTCCTGGCCCACGTGCTGGCGATCTCCTGGTTTCGCTATTACGGCCCGCCCCCTCCACCACCGCCTCAGGAAGTGTTCGTCGAGCAGCCGGACGGCTCCATGAAGCCACTGCATAAAGAGCACCGCCGCCCCTGGTTCGGTGGCCCAGTGGTGCCGCTGACGTTCCAGTTCATCTCGCTGATCATCGCGGCCTGGTATGGCGCCAAGTTGCTGAGCCGGCCGATCCAGCGCCTGAGTGAAGCCGCTGAGCGCTTGAGCCTGGACCTCGACAGCCCGCCCCTGGACGAGTCGGGGCCACAGGAGGCACGGCAGGCGGCATCGACCTTCAACCTGATGCAACGGCGTATCCGCGAGCAGGTCAGCCAGCGTGCGCGCATGCTCGGCGCGGTTTCCCATGACCTGCGCACCCCGCTGTCACGCCTCAAGCTGCGCCTGGAACAAATCGAAGACACCAAGCTGCAGGGCCAGATGCGGCAGGACCTGGACGACATGATCGGCATGCTCGACGCCACCTTGAGCTACCTGCACGAACAACGCACCGGCGAAACCCGGCATTGGCTGGACGTGCAAGCGTTGGTCGAGTCGATGAGCGAAAACGCCCAGGACCAAGGCTCCGATGTGCAATTTGCCGGCACCTGCGCGCCCCTGCAAGTGCAGCCCATGGCCTTGCGTTCGTGCCTCAATAACCTGATCGACAACGCCTTGCGCTATGCCGGCACGGCGCGCATCGAGCTGACGGACAGCCGCGAAGCGTTGATCATCCGCGTGATCGACCACGGCCCCGGCATCGCCGCCGACAAGCGTGAGGCCGTGTTCGAGCCGTTCTATCGGCTGGAGGGGTCACGCAATCGCAACTCCGGCGGCGTCGGCCTGGGCATGACGATTTCCAAGGAAGCGGCCGAACGCCTCGGCGGTCGACTGGAGTTGGAGGAAACACCAGGCGGTGGCTTGACTGCGGTGATGTGGCTGCCAAGGACCTGAGTGCCAAGCCCCACATTAGCCCTCACATAACAGTTACAGCGGCTTGTCTTCGCGGCGCCCCTGGGCCTGGGTCGCACTCCAATCCATCAGCAGGCTGTAGGCCACCGCCAGCAAGGTCGGGCCGATGAACAAACCGATAAAACCAAAGGCAATCAAGCCGCCGAACACCCCGAGCAGCACGATCACCAGCGGCAGGTTGCCGCCTCGGCTGATCAGGTAAGGTTTGAGCACGTTGTCCACGCCACTGATGATGAACGTGCCCCACACACCGAGGAACACCGCATAGGTGTAATCGCCCTTCCAGGCCAGCCAGGCTGTGGCCGGAATCCACACCAGCGGCGGGCCCATGGGGATCAGGCTGAGCAGGAAGGTGACGATGCCCAGCACCAATGCACCCGGAACGCCAGCGATCAGGAAGCCGATCAGCGCCAGTAAGGCCTGGGCGGCGGCGGTGCCGATCACGCCATTGACCACCCTTTGTACCGTCCCCGCCACCAGTTCGATGTAGTAGCCGGCACGGTCACCGATCAAGCGCTCCAGCAGACGATGGACGAACATCGCCAGGCGCGGCCCGTCGCGATAGAAAAAGAACACGAAGACCAGGCTCAGGGTCAGTTCCAGGATGCCACCGCCGATCTGCGCACTGCGCGCCAGCAACCAATTGCCGACTTGCCCCAAGTACGGCTTGATGCTGACCATCAAGGCCGCGCCCTGCTGGTCGATGCTGTCCCACATCGCCACCAGCCGTTCGCCAACAAAGGGGATCGAACCCAGCCAGGTGGGTGCCTCCGGCAGGCCATCGACCTGGATATCCTTGATCAAGGCCGTTGCATCGCGCACATGGTCCGCGAGGTTAAAGCCCAGCCACACCAGCGGCAGCGCCACCAGCAACATCCAGCACAACGTGAGGATGCCGGCTGCCAGGGATTCGCGCCCACCCAGCCAGCGGGTGAGCAGGACCATCAGCGGCCAACTGGCAAACGCCAGCACCGCGCCCCAGAACAGCGCCGACCAGAACGGCGCCATCACCCAGAAACTGGCACCGAACAGCACCAGCAGCAGGATTTGCACCAGCAGGCGATCGTTATTGAGCATGGGGTATCTCTGAAAAAAGGCTGTAGGAAGAGAGCTTAGGCGAACGGCGCGGGTCCGTTCGCCCTGTAACGGTCAGCGTATCAGATGCAGGTGCAGGCCTTTGGTTTCAGCGGTGCCGGTTTCCATGCGCGCGGCGCGTACGCCTTTGTCGACCAAGGCCTGGCGCCACGCTTCGGCGTTCGGGCCGGTCAAGCTTACGCGCAAGGTCGCGTCAAGGTTCAACCCGCGGGAAATCAGGGTCAGCCAGGTGTCGTCAGGGTCACCGCCGAGCGCGGGAAAATCCAGCTCACCGGTGCTTTTCAACTCACGCAGCAGGGTCGCCGAGGTGGGCAACAGGTTGCCCAGCGGCGCACTGGCATCCAGTTGCTCCACATGCAGGTAGGCGCGGCGATTGCCGCGGGTGATGCCGTACAGCGCCACCAGGGAGTTGTCCTGCGGGGCTGCCAGGCGCAGCAGCAGGTATTCCTGTTGGCCGTCGGCACCGACCAGCTTGGCGTTGCCGAATACTTCATTGGCCCACAGGCTGCTTTCGCCACAATCGCGGGCCTGGCACCAGAACAGCAACTGCGCGCCCTGCGCCTGCAACGCTTCGCGCGTTGCGGTAAACGCCGCGCTGGAGCTGTGTTCGGCGGGCAGTTCATAGGTAATGGCCGTGGCTTGCCCACGGGCGGTGGCCTGGCCTTCGTAACGCAGTTGGCCGCTGATCTTGCGAATCGCGCCCATGGGGTAGATGCGTTCCTTCTCTTCGGCCGGCCGGTAGTCGACGATCTGTGAGTCGAGCTGCCGGGACACTGCAGGTAAATCCTGACTTCCCGGCACATCGGCGGCGAACACCAGGGGGCTGAAACAGCACAGCCCGAGGGCACGGAGACATCCTTTACGTAGGCTCATCGGATAAATAAGCCCTGGCCATCGGTGCGCACAGCGGTGTTGAGATGGTTCATGGTTGACTCCCTTTCAATCCGCCCAGCCTCGGCAGTTGACCGCCCCAAGTCAAGGCGCGGAGAAGAACCGATTGAAACAGTCTGCAACAAGGACCGCGCCGGACTCATCATTCAGGTGTAAATGATGGCCACCCGGCAGCGTAGTGACCGTAAAAGGTAGCTGAGAAAGCAATTCGGAATGTTTCGCCAGCATGCCCTCAGCGGCGACCACCAGTTGCGTAGGGCAACTCACTCGCCGCACGAAGGCCATGGCTTGCTCGTCGGTCAGACGCATCGGCGACGCCAGGGTCAAGCGGCTGTCGGTACGCCAGGTGTAACCGCCAGGCACCGGCATCAAGCCCCGTTGGGCCAGCAGTTCTGCGGCTTCGCGGCTGACCGCCACCACGCCTTTCATGCGCGCCTCGACCGCTCGATCCAGGGTGTTGTAGACCGGCTTGCGTTTGTCCTGCAGGTTCAGCTGCGCCTGCAAGGCCATGCCCAGGCGCTCGGCAGCATTCTCGCCGCTGGCAGTCGGCGGGATCACACCGTCGATCAATCCCAGGTGCGTCACGCGCTCCGGCAACGCACCGGCCAACACCAGCGACACGATGGCGCCGAGGGAGTGGCCAAGTAATGCAAAACGTTTCCAGCCCAGTTGCTCGGCCACTTGCAGCACATCGAAAACGTAATCCCACAGCGCATAACCGGCGCCCGTAGGACGATGCGCCGAATGCCCATGCCCGGCCATGTCCAGTGCAACGATGCGCAAGCCCTGGAGCTTGGGCGCCAGTCGCGCAAAGCTGTTGGCGTTGTCCAGCCAGCCATGCAGGGCGATCACCGGCAAACCGTCTTCAGGGCCGAACAGATGGGCCGCCAGTTCGATATGCGGCAGGCCCAGGCGCACTTCTTCGACGGGTGTGCTCATGCGCAACTGCGCTCGCGGGCTTCCCAGCGGGAGAACAGGTTCTTGATCAACGTCGCGGTGTCCTGTGGGCGTTCGAGGGGGAACATGTGGCCGCCGGGCATGGTGAGCATTTCCCCCATGGGCAGGCGCCCGACACCACTGGCATGGTGACGCATCACCACCCGGCTCTGCCGGCCCCGCACCACCGCCAGCGGCACCTTCAACTGGCGCACCTGGCCGGGGCTGGTGTGGGGCACGCCCCGGTAGATGCTGATCTCGGTGGCCGGGTCGAAACGCAGCCGCAGGCGGTCACCCACCTGATGCAGCCCGTGTTGCAAGTAGGCGTCGAAGCATTCCGGGTCAAAACCACGGAACAGGGTCTTGCCAGCGAAGTAGCTGCGCGCGGCATCCAGGTCGCTGAATTCTTCGCGACGGCCGAGGGTGCGGCCGGCCGGGGTCAGGCGGTCGATGAACCCGAAGCGCTTGGCTGCGCGGATCACCCAGCGGTCGGCGCGGGTCAGCACCGGAGAGTCGAGCATGACCACCCCGCGATACAACTGCGGGCAACGCATGGCTGCGTGCAGGTGCAGCACGCCACCGAGTGAATGGCCCACGCCCCACACCGGCTCCGGTTGCTGCTCCAGGTGATGGATCAGTTCGTCCACCAGGTTCTGCCAGTTATCGTCCACCGGAAAACGGGGGTCGTGACCGTGCTGCGGCAGGTGAGCCACCGCGTATTCCGGGGCCAGCGCGGCAAATAACTTGCCGTAGGTGGCCGAGGGAAACCCATTGGCGTGGGCAAAAAACACGTGCTGCGACATACCGGACCCATCTAAAAAAACAGAGATTGATTGTCACCATGCCCGGCCGGCACAGCAATGACTGTAACTGCCAGGAATGATGACACTCACGCCACGCCTATCGCGCCGGTGGGTTCTCGCCCAGCGGCACCACGGCCATGGTCAGGCGCGAGACGCAACTGGCCTTGCCATCGTCGCTGGTCAAGCGGATGTCCCAGACCTGCGTGGTGCGACCGATATGAATCGCCTTGGCCACCGCCGTCACGCGCCCGCTGCGCACACCGCGCAAGTGGTTGGCGTTGACCTCCAGCCCTACGCAATAGAACTTGCTGGCGTCGATGCACAAGTAGGCCGCCATCGAGCCGACGCTCTCCGCCAGGACCACCGACGCACCGCCATGCAGCAAACCATAGGGCTGATGGGTACGGTGGTCGACCACCATGCTGGCGGTCAGGGAGTCGTCGTCGAAGCTTTCAAAGCGGATATCCAGCAGTTCACCGATGGTGTTTTTCTGGATCGCATTGAGTTGATCGATATTCGGTTGGGTGCGCCACAGGCTCATGCCGTTGTCCTTTTTGGTTTTATGATGGTCCTAATCCTGCCACAGAACAGATTCGGAACGCTCGCTCCAGGCCTGGAATTGTGCACCGTAAGTCGATTCGATCACGTTGCGCTTGATCTTCAGGGTCGGGGTCAGGAAGCCGTTCTCTACCGCCCAGTTGTCTTTCACCACCACCAACTGGCGCAGGCGTTCATGTTTATCCAACGCCTGGTTGACCTGTTCCAACCAGCGTTCAAGGCTGCTGCGCAGCGCATGTGGGTCCTCGTGCACCGCCGACAGCACGCACAGGCCTATCGGTGCGGTGAGGCCATCGCCCACCACGCACACCTGCTCGATACACACATGTTCGGCCAGGCGGTTTTCAATCGGCGCCGGGGCCACATATTTGCCTTTGCTGGTCTTGAAGATTTCCTTGAGACGCCCGGTGAGACGCAGGCGGCCATCGGCATCCTGTTCGCCCTTGTCCCCTGTACGCAGGAAACCATCGGCGGTGATCGTCTCGGCGGTTTTCTGCGGGTCCTTGTAGTAGCCGAGCATGGTCGCACCACTGCGCACCTGGACTTCGCCCACGGGATCGATGCGGACTTCCACGCCGGGGCATGGCAGGCCGATCCAGCCGAGGGTCTGCTGGCCGGGACGGCACACATGGGAGTAGCCGCAGCTCTCGGTCATGCCATACACCTCAAGCACGTCCAGGCCCAGGCGTTGATACCAGCTCAGCAGCGCTTCAGGCACGGGCGCCGCACCGGACAGGGCGATACGCAATGCGTCCAGGCCCAGGCCGGCGAGCACCTTGTGGCCCACGCGCTTGCCGATGAAAGGCAGGCGCAGCAGCGTGTCCAGGCGCTTCGCCGGGATTTTGGCGTACACGCCCATCTGGAATTTGGTCCAGATACGCGGCACGCCAAACAGCGCGGTGGGACGTGCCCTGCGCAGATCGGCCAGAAACGTGTCCAGGCTTTCGGCAAAAAACACCGTTTGTCCCGTGTAGATCGCCGCCATTTCCACAAACATCCGCTCTGCCACATGACACAACGGCAGGTACGACAGCAGCCGGTCGCCCTCCCCCAACCCAAACAACTCGGTGCCACGGGTCGCCGCAAACCCCAGGGCGCCGAAGCTGTGCATCACGCCTTTGGGCAGGCCAGTGGTGCCGGAGGTATAGATGATCGTGGCCAGGTCCGCAGCGGCGGGCTGTGGCTCGTCCTGGATCGGTGAGCAGGCTTGCAGGTCGGCCCAACTGAAATCGAATGCGCCCGACGGGCACAACGGCAAGCTGACTGTCGGCACACTCGCCGGTACTCCGGGCGCCATGGCGCTCCAGTCGTCGAGTTTGCCGATAAACACCAGTGCCGCCTCGGAATGGGTGAGCACATGGGCGACGGAGTCGGCAGTGAGGTTGGGGTACAGCGGCACCGAGACATGCCCGGCCATCCAGATCGCCAGGTCGGCGATGATCCAGTGGGCGCAGTTCTTCGAGATCAGCGCAATATGAGAGCCCCGGGGCAACTCCCGGGCGCGCAGCCAGTGCGCGGCGCAACGCGCCTGGTGGCCGACGTCGCCCCACGTGAGGCGGTGCACCTCGCCACCGCCTACGGGTTGGACCAGAAAGGTTTGGCGCGGATGTCGCGCTTCACGTTTGAAGAAGACCTGCAACGGCAAACGAAAAGCGACGGGCATGGGACGCGCTCCTTTGTGGTCCGACGATAGCCAACCAAGCACTTGCTCGGTTGACTATATAGCACACACAAAGCAGCGAAAACGCCTACGGATTATTCACACTGACCAGGCTCATCAGCCCCGCCAGCGGGAAATCCCCTTCCAGTTCCGCCAGGCTGGCGGTGTACATCGGCTGCGGCTGACGCTGATGGCCATGCTGCAGGAAGCTGATCAGGCTGCCCACCAGCGGTTGATGGCTGACCAGCAGCACGTTGTCATCGCTGTCGAGTTTCTCCAACACCTGCTGCGGGTTACCCTCGGGGGTCAGCCACGGCACCGTGCGAATGTCCGGTTCGAAGCCCAACGCCTCACGCACCAGGTGCGCGGTCTGCTGCGCTCGCACATAGGGGCTGGCGATGATGGCGCTGAGCGGCTGGCCGATCAGGTGCGCAGCACTGCGCAACACTTCGGCGCGGCCATGCTCAGTGAGGTTGCGCTCGGCATCCGTGCGCGCATGCCCTTCGGCCTCTCCGTGGCGCAGTACCCACAGCTTCACAGCTTCGGCTCTTCATCGCGCACCGGGTGCGGCGCCGGCGGCACGCTGTGGGCGGCTTCGCCCTCAGGCGCTCGCGGGGTTGGCCAGTCGGCGAACGGCCAGGGCTTCTGTTCGGTATGGAAGCTGCCGAAACGGCCGATCTGCGCGAGGAACTGGCTAAGACTGTCGCCCACGTTCATCAGGCCCAGGTTCGGTGCGCCGTAGACCAGGCGGTAGATCAGTTGCACCACCACCAGCGCACCAAGCAGGAACTGCGCTACCTGCCAGACCAGCGCGAACACCAGCATCCAAAGGATGCGCAGGGCAATGGATTCGTACGTGGGGGCTGCTTTGGGATCGTTCATGACGCGTTCCTCAGTTGAAACCACTGGTGGAAATAAAGTCGACATCGGTTTTGGGTTCGGCGCGCATCAGCAACTCGATGACCTGGTTCAAGGTGCGCCCTTCAAACAGAATCGCGTGCAGCCCGGCGACCAGCGGCATATAGACGCCGACCTCCTGAGCCTTGGCCTTGAGCACCTTGAGGGTGTTGACCCCTTCGGCCACTTCGCCCAGGCGCGTCACCGCGTCTTCCAGGCTCAGGCCCTGGCCCAGGGCGAACCCGACCTGGTAGTTGCGGCTCTTCGGCGAGGAGCAGGTGACGATCAAGTCGCCCACGCCCGCCAGCCCCAGGAAGGTCATCGGGTTGGCGCCCTGGTTCACTGCAAAGCGGGTCATCTCGGCCAAGGCACGCGTGATCAACATGCTTTTGGTGTTTTCGCCCATGCCCAGCGCCACGGCCATGCCGGCAATGATCGCGTAGACGTTCTTCAGCGCACCGCCCAGTTCGACGCCAAAGCGGTCGCTGCTGGCGTAGACCCGGAAGGTGCGGCCATGCAGCACGGCCTGGACACGTTCACAGAGTGCTTCGTCTTCACTGGCGACCACCGTGGCGGTCAGCGCGTGCTCGGCGACTTCCCGTGCCAGGTTCGGCCCGGACAGCACGCCAATGCGCGCCAGGGGCGCGATCTCTTCAAGGATTTCACTCATCAGCTTGAAGGTCTGCGGCTCGATGCCCTTGGTCAGGCTGACCAGCAGCTTGCCCGCCAAACGTTCGGCGTGGGGCGCCAGCACCGAGCGCAAGGCACTGGAGGGCAACGCGACGAAGCACAGGTCGCAGGCCGTGAGGGTTTCCAGCAGGTCCGTCACGGGTTCGACCGCGGGATGAATCTTGATGCCTTTGAGGTAACGCGGATTTTCCCGGTGCACCCGAATGGCCTCGGCTTGTTCGGGGTCGCGCATCCACTGGCGCACAGCGTGGCCGTTCTCGGCCAGCAGGTTTGCCACGGCGGTACCAAAACTTCCGCCTCCCAGGACCGCGATAGGGCGCTGTTCAGTCATATGCAATCCGTTAATCCATACCAGTGGCGATGGCGGCATTATACGGGCCGACCCGCTTGCGGCCAGCCCCCGAATGAATTCATGCGTTTGTCGGAAAATGCCACGTTTACATGAAGTAATTGCAAGTCCTACGACTGGCAAAAGGCCCCACCTCAGTTAACATGGGCGGCTATCCGCAATTATCAAGGCCGTGCCGTGTATCTGGGCCCTCCTCCTCGTTCATCTGTGTGGCTGATGCTATTGGGCATGCCGTTGTGCAGCAGCGCAGCGCTGGCCGATGACCTGTTCCTCGACAGCCAGCCGCTGCCCCAAGTGTTGACCGCTACGCGCCTCAAGCAATCGGCCGCCGCCGTGCCCGGCAGCATGACCGTGATCGACAGCGAGCTGATCAAGGCCAGCGGCGCGCGGGACATCAGTGAGTTACTGCGCCTGGTACCCGGGATGATGGTCGGCTACACCACCGGCAACCAGGCGGCCGTGAACTACCACGGCACCAGTGCCAGCGATGCGCGGCGCATGCAGGTGTTGATCGACGGCCGCTCGGTATACCGCGCGGGCCTGGCCACCGTCGACTGGAGCGACATTCCGGTGGCCATGGAAGATATCGAGCGGATCGAAGTCTTCCGCGGCCCCAACACCGTCAGCTATGGCGCCAATGCCTTGATGGCGGTGGTCAACATCCTTACGCGCTCACCGGCCAACAGCCACGGCACGCGGGTCAAGGTGGTGCGCGGCGAACTCGGGATCAATGACTTCTATGCCAGCCAGGGCGTGGGGTGGGAAACCGGTGACTTGCGCCTGTCCCTCTCCGGTCAGCAGGACGACGGCTTCGACAGCGATGCAGCGGGCGCCGACCGCCGTGACAGCCGCCGCCTCAACCGCTTCAGCCTGGCGATCAGCCAGACGTTGAACGCGCAACAGAGCATCGACTGGCAACTGGATGCGAAGGAAGGTACTAACCAGCGTCCTTATACTTACAGTCCGGTATTTGCCGGGATTACCGAAGGTGGCAACAATTCCGACGTCACGGCCAAGGACTACGCCGGCTCCCTGCGCTGGAACTTCGACTTCAACCCTGACCACAGCCTGTACATCCAGGGCTCGGCGCAACAGTGGGACCGCCGGCAAATCTGGAAGGCCTGTGATGCCAAGGTGTCCTTCAGCCCGGAGCTGACCCAGTTATGGCAGCTGAACCCCAACTACGCCGAACTGCTCGCACGGCATATGGACACCTACAGTCAAGGCAGCGCGCCACCAGGTAGCGCCGCCGAGCAGGCCCTGGCCAACCAGGTGCTGCAGCAGTGGCGCGACGGTGCCAGCCAAAGCGTGTGCGGTGATATCGACCAGAGCACCCGCGAAAGCCGCTACGACCTGGAGATTCAGGACACCCTCAGCCTGTCCGACAGCCTGCGCCTGGTCAGCGGCATGAACTACCGCTACGACCGGGCAGACTCCGATACCTACTTCGACGGTACCCTGGACGACACCACCTGGCGCCTGTTCGGCCAGTTGGAATGGCGCGCCAGCGAGCATTGGCTGCTGCAAGGCGGCGCCATGTATGAAGACACTCACCTGAGCGGCAACTCGCTGACGCCTCGGGTGGCGGTCAACTACCTGATCAACCCGCGCCATGGCTTGCGCGCGGTGTATTCCGAAGCGATTCGCTCGCCGGACATGTTCGAGAACAACGTCAACTGGAGTTATCGCGTCACCAACCTCAGCTCCCCCGCCTACGGGCAGACCACCGGGCAATACTTCGTAAAGACCCGGGGCCCGGGCAACCTCGATAAAGAGATGATGAAGTCGCGGGAACTGGGGTACAACGGCTTCTTTGCCGACATCGGGCTGAACATGGACGTGAAGTTGTTCTACGACGAGATCACCGACATGATCAGCTCACCGCTGCGCAACAACCAATACATTGCCAGCAACGCCAACAGCGCACGGTTCACCGGCGCCGAATCCCAATTCGACTGGCGCGTGAGCAACGCCGACCGACTGCGGCTGACCTATGCTTACGTCGATGCAGACACCAGCAACCCGCGGGACAAGGCGCAGACCGCACGCAATAGCGGCTCCGCCGGCTGGTTGCGTGAGTGGGGCCATGGCTGGTCCAGCGCGCTGTTCTACTATGGCGATGACGCGCTCAACCAATATCGCTTCGAACGGGTCGACCTGCGGGTGGCCAAGCGCATTGCCCTGGGCAAAGCCAACGTGGAGCTGGCCGGCATGTTGCAAGAACGCCTGGATAACCAGCCCACCACCTGGGCCGATAACAATTATGACCATCGCCACGTGCTCTACTTCAGCGCGGAGTTAGAGTTCTGACATGGGCGACTCGTCACGGATGACCTGCCTCTTGATCACCACGCTCTGGCGACGCGCGGTGCTGCTCGTGTGCCTGCTATTGCCCGCGCCGGCCTGGAGCGCCGATATCCTGCTGACCGCCGCCGAAGACGGCGCTGGGGTGCAGGCCTTTGCCCAGGCCCTGGCGCAGCAACGTCCCGAAGACCACGTCACCTTCACGGCCCTCAAGGACTTGCCAGCCCCTGGTCGACTGCCGGCCAACACGCGGTTGATCCTGCTCGACCTGC
This sequence comes from Pseudomonas sp. MYb13, assembly GCF_002980075.1. NCBI lineage: Bacteria > Pseudomonadati > Pseudomonadota > Gammaproteobacteria > Pseudomonadales > Pseudomonadaceae > Pseudomonas > Pseudomonas sp. MYb13. The sequence continues at coordinate 115,224 of NZ_PCQI01000009.1, forward strand.
CCGGCCTCGAATGGCGCCTGCAGGACAACCAGGGCCCGCCAACCCTGGTGCTGCGCATCAGCCGGCTGCAGGCCCACCAGCGCCTGGGCAGCACGCAGCACCCGCGCATCAGCCTGCTGTGGAGTGACCCGCCGCTGGATCGCCAACTGCACCTGATCGCCAGCATCCTGCCCCAGGCGCGGCGGATCGGCGTGCTCTACGGCGACGACAGTGAGTTCCTCCTGCCCGAGTTGCGCCAGCACGCCACCCCCCTGGGCCTGGAGATCGTGCCTCAGCGCTGGGACAACATTAATGACAGTCGGCCACTGCAGACCCTGTTCCGCAACAGTGACGTGTTGCTCGGCCTCGACGACCCGCAGTTGTACAACCCGAAAACCGCGAAGAACCTGTTGCTGAGCAGCTATGCCCAGCAATTGCCGCTGGTGGGCCCGAATGCGGGCTTCGTGCGAGCGGGCAGCCTGGCCAGCACCTACAGCGACCAGGCCGACTGGCTGGCCGTGCTCGACCGCCTGCTCGACCACTCGCCGGCCAACTGGCCACGCTCGCTCTACCCGGAACACTTCAAAGTCGTGGGCAACCCGCAAGTCGCGCGCTCACTGGGGATCGAACAGGTGGACGAAACCAGCGTCGCCACCCGATTGGCCGAAGGAGAAAAACGCCCATGACCTTGCGTCGTCGCTGGGACATCAACACCCGCACGCAGCTCATCACCCTGGGCCCGGCGCTGTTGCTGACGTTGCTGTTGATCAGCTTCTTCACCTTCGTGCGCATCCAGGACCTGCGCCAGGAACTGGACCACACGGGCCAACTGATCGCCAACCAACTGGCGCCTGCCACCGAGTACGGGGTGATTTCCGGCAACAATGATGTGCTCGACAGCCTGCTGCGCGCCACGCTGGCCACGCCTCACGTGCGTTTCCTGGAGATTCAGGACAGCAGCGAGAACATCCTGGTTTACGTCGAGCAACCCTCGGAGAAACACGACCGCTCGCTGTCGGTAAAAGTCTTCCAGGCGCCGATCCGCCTGCAACACATTCAGTTGGGCAATGATTTCTTCCAGGACAACCTCAACGAATCCAAGGCACCCCGTGCGGACTACCTGGGACGGGTCATCGTCGGCATGTCCAACGACGCCTTCAGCCAGCGCCAGCAGGAGATCCTGTTCAAGGCTGGCATCCTCGCGCTGTTCGCCCTGCTGTTTACCTTCCTGCTCGCCCGGCGCCTCGCCGCCAGCCTTTCGCAGCCGATCAGCGCCATGGGCCATGCGGTGAAGGCCATCCAGCAAGGTGACTACAAGACGCCGCTGCCGATCGTGGATGACTCGGAGCTGGGCGACCTGTCGCGGCATATCAACAACCTCGCCGAAGGTCTCAACCAGGCCAGTCGCGAACAGCAACAAGCCATGGCCCAATTGATCCAGACCCGCGAAGAGGCCGAGCGCGCCAACAATGCCAAGTCGGATTTCCTGGCGATGATGAGCCATGAGCTGCGCACGCCCATGAATGGCGTGCTGGGCATGCTGCAGTTGCTGGAAACCACGGAGATGACCGAGGAGCAGGCCGAATACGCGGCGTTGGCCTCCGAGTCGACCGAGCATCTGCTCAAGGTCATCAACGATATCCTCGACTTTTCGCGCATCGAACGGGCCGCCCTGGAACTGGAGCACATTCCGTTCAACCTGGCCGACCTGATCAACAGCTGCGCCCAGGCGTTCCAGCACAGCGCCCAGCAGCGCGGGTTGGCGCTGGAGCTGTCGATTCCGCCAGGGATGGACACCTTGCGGGTGCAGGGCGACCCGACGCGGATCCGTCAGATCCTGGTGAACCTGATCGGCAACGCGCTGAAGTTCACCGAGCACGGCAACGTCAGTATCGAGCCGCATTGGCAGGCACTCGACCATGAACTGGTGTGGTTCACCTGCACCGTGCGCGACAGCGGCATCGGGATTTCCGCCGAGCGCCTGGAATTGATGTTCGATGCGTTCCAGCAGGCCGACAGTTCCATTTCAAGACGTTACGGCGGCACCGGCCTGGGCCTGCCCATCGCCCGCACCCTGGCTGAACGCATGGGCGGCACCCTGCGCGCCCAGAGCGAAGAAGCCCGCGGTTCGGTGTTCACCCTGGAAATCCCCCTGGCCATCGACCAGCACAACGTACCGGCCATTGCCAGCGACGCTGACGGCAAGGCCAGCGCTGGCAATGGCCGCCATGTCCTGCTGGTGGAAGATAACCCGGTCAACCGCGCCGTGGTCGAAGCCATGCTGCGCAGCCTGGGCTTTGAAGTGAGCCTGGCCGCCGACGGCGCCGAGGCGATTCGCAGCGCTGAAAGCCTGATTTTCACGGTAATCCTGATGGATTGCCGGCTGCCGCTGATCGATGGCTACGAAGCCACCCGGCAGATTCGCCAGTTGCCGGGCTGCGCCGACCTGCCGATCATTGCCCTCACGGCCAACGCCTTGCAGGGCGACCGCGAAGCCTGTTTGGCGGCCGGAATGAACGATTACCTGGCCAAGCCGTTCAAACGCACGGATTTGCAGCAAATCCTGCAACGCTGGGTGCAATAGCGCCGCGCCATCAGCCAACTCCGACTGGCGTGAAAGACGAAAGTGCGGCAGTCTTAGGCACCCGAACGGGCCCATAAACAGGCCCGGTTTAAAATTTCAGTGAACAAGTGTACATTCAGTACCTTGCCGCTGTGACTTTCACTACAACGCAATAGTCTATGTGTAGGCTGCCGACATGAGGCATGAACGCTTCATTCGGTTCGGGAAGATTTGCCCTACCCTGCCGCATGGGATTATTGAGGAGCTCGCATGACCAAACAAAACGCCTTTACTCGGGAAGACCTGCTGCGCTGCAGTCGCGGTGAGCTGTTCGGCCCAGGTAACGCGCAACTGCCCGCCCCGAACATGCTGATGGTGGATCGCATCACCCATATCAGTGAAGAGGGTGGCAAGTACGGCAAAGGTGAATTGGTCGCCGAGCTGGATATCACCCCGGACCTGTGGTTCTTCGCCTGCCATTTCGAAGGCGACCCTGTCATGCCAGGTTGCCTGGGCCTCGACGCCATGTGGCAGCTGGTCGGCTTCTTCCTCGGCTGGCAAGGCCTGCCAGGCCGCGGTCGCGCCCTGGGTTCGGGCGAAGTGAAGTTCTTTGGCCAGGTCCTGCCGACCGCCAAGAAAGTCACCTACAACATTCAAATCAAGCGCGTCCTCAAGGGCAAGCTGAACCTGGCCATCGCCGATGGTTCGGTGAGCGTCGACGGTCGCGAGATCTATACTGCCGAAGGCCTTCGGGTCGGCGTATTCACTTCCACTGACAACTTTTAAGGGTTATCCGCATGCGCCGCGTCGTTATCACTGGTCTGGGCATCGTTTCTTGCCTGGGCAATGACAAAGAGACCGTCACCGCTAACCTGCGTGCAAGTCGCCCTGGCATCCGCTTCAACCCGGAATATGCCGAAATGGGTCTGCGTAGCCAGGTTTCCGGCTCCATCGACCTGCCCCTCGAAGAACTGATCGATCGCAAGATCTATCGCTTCGTCGGCCACGCTGCCGCCTACGCCTACCTGGCGATGAAAGACGCGATTGCCGACTCAGGCCTGAGCGAAGACCAGGTATCGAACGTACGCACCGGCCTGATCGCCGGCTCCGGCGGCGCATCGACCCTCAACCAGATGGAAGCGCTGGATATCCTGCGCGAAAAAGGCGTGAAGCGCGTTGGCCCTTACCGTGTCACGCGGACCATGGGCAGCACCGTTTCGGCCTGCCTGGCCACGCCGTTCCAGATCAAGGGCGTGAACTACTCGATCTCCTCCGCATGCGCCACCAGTGCTCACTGCATCGGTACTGCCGTTGAGCAGATCCAGCTGGGCAAGCAGGACATCGTGTTCGCCGGCGGCGGTGAAGAAGAGCATTGGAGCCAGTCGTTCCTGTTCGACGCCATGGGCGCACTGTCCACCCAGTACAACGAAACCCCGGAAAAGGCCTCCCGCGCCTACGACGCCAAGCGTGACGGTTTCGTCATCGCTGGCGGTGGCGGCATGGTGGTGGTCGAGGAGCTGGAACACGCCCTGGCCCGTGGCGCCAAGATCTACGCGGAAATCGTTGGCTACGGCGCGACGTCCGACGGCTATGACATGGTTGCCCCAAGCGGTGAAGGCGCCATCCGTTGCATGCAGATGGCAATGTCCACCGTAGACACCCCAATCGACTACCTGAACACCCACGGCACCTCGACTCCGGTCGGCGACGCCAAGGAAATGGAAGGCGTGCGTGCGGTATTCGGCGACAAGGCCCCGGCCATCAGCTCCACCAAGAGCCTGTCCGGTCACTCCCTGGGCGCCGCCGGCGTTCACGAGGCGATCTACTGCCTGCTGATGATGGAAGGCAACTTCATGGCCGGTTCGGCCAACATCGACGAGATTGATCCGGTTGTGGCTGACATGCCGATCCTGACCAAGACCGTTGAGAACGCAAAAATCGACACCGTGATGAGCAACAGCTTCGGCTTCGGTGGCACTAACGCCACCCTGGTGCTGAAACGCTGGCAGGGTAAATAAACCCCGCAGGTTGATCACATGAAAAAGCCCCGACTGGTTCGGGGCTTTTTTGTGGGTGACTCAATTCAAAACCGAGTTGCCTGCGTGGCGAGCAAGCCCGCCCCCACATTTGACCGAGTACATCCTGAAGGAATGCGCTCGAGTGTAGGAACGGGCCTGCTCGCGAAGGGGCCACCTCGGTCTACTGCCCTACACCGAGAATCGCGCCACCATGGTGTTCAGGTCCACCGCCAACCGCGACAGCTCCTGGCTGGCCGCACTGGTCTGATTCGCCCCCGTCGAGGTCTGGTGCGCCAGGTCGCGGATATTCATCAGATTGCGATCCACCTCACGCGCCACCGCCGCCTGCTGCTCCGACGCACTGGCGATAACCAGGTTGCGCTCATTGATCAAGGTGAACGCCGAGGCAATCTCCTCCAGCGCCGTGCCCGCCGACTTGGCGATGTCCAGGGTCGAGCGTGCGCGGCTGTTGCTCTGCTGCATCGAGCTGACCGCCTGATCGGTGCCTTGCTGGATCCCGCTGATCATCTGTTCGATTTCCCGGGTCGACTGTTGGGTGCGATGGGCCAGGGCGCGCACCTCATCGGCCACTACTGCAAAGCCACGCCCGGCGTCCCCGGCGCGTGCGGCTTCAATCGCGGCATTCAGCGCCAGCAGGTTGGTCTGCTCGGCAATCGAGCGAATGACGTCCAGTACCTTGCTGATGCCGTAGACCTTCTGGGCCAGGTCCTCGACCTGCATCACGTTGTCGGTCACATCGGTGGCCAGCGCCTCGATCGACACCACCGTCTGGTGCACCTGCTCGCGCCCATGCTGGGCAATGCGATCGGACTCGCGTGACGCCTGGGACGTGGCCACGGCATTGCTCGCCACTTCCTCCACCGCAGCGGTCATCTGGTTGACCGCCGTAGCTGCCTGTTCAATTTCCTGGCTTTGCTGGTGCAACCCGCGGGTGGCGTCTTCGGTGACGCAGTTGAGCTCCTCGGAAGCCGAGGCCAGTTGGTTGGATGACTCGGAAATACGCCGGATGGTATCGCGCAGGTTCTCCTGCATGCCCTTGAGCGCCTGCTGCAGGCGCGCTGGCTCATCGTTGCCACTGAGGCTGATCTCACCCGTCAGATCGCCACTGGCTACGCTTTGGGCCACTTTCAATGACTGCGCCAAGGGCAATACGATGCTGCGCGTCAGCCATACCGCCAGGCCGATGGTGATCAGCGCCGTGAGCAGGATCATGCCGATCACCCAACTGCGTGACTGGGTGAACACAGTTTGCGCCAGGCTAGCTGCCTGGTTGGCACTGGCTTTGTTGAGGTTGACCAACTCATGCAGCGTCGCCGCCAGCTCATCAGCGAGCTGGTTCATCTCGCCATTGACCACCCGGATCGCGTTGTCCAACTGGTTGGCCTTGGAAAACCCCATGACCTGCTCCTGGCGTTGCAGGTATTGCTGCTCCTGGGCCTTGAAGCGATCAAACAGCGTACGCTCCTCAGGTAACACGATCAGCGCCTCGTAGAGCGCCTGGGCCTGGTGCAGGCCGTTTTTCAGGTCACCCAGCTTCTGCTCGTTCTGCGCCAGCGCCTGGGGATCGCGGTTGACCAGCAGACGCAAGGTCAGTGCACGAATACGCAGCAAATCCTGGCTCATCTCCCCCACCGCCATGACGCTGGGCAGCCAGTTGTTTTCCACCTGGTCCGACTGCTGGCGCATATTGCCCATCTGCAACAGGGCAAAGCCGCCCAGGGCAAACACCATCAAGGCCAATATGCCAAACCCCAAGCCTGCGCGCGGGGCGATATTCAGACTTCTGATACTCATGCCTTGGCTCCTTCCAATTGCGCTGCATCCAATTGCAGCTGGCTCTTGAAAGGTATCGGCGCCTTATCGCCTTTGCGTAAGACGAAAACGCGATATCAACGCCGCTCACCATCGCGAGCAGGTTTAGGCAGGATGGCCAGGAAGTTGTCACGCGCGACTTTACGGGCGACCGCCTCAGGCAATGCATCCAGGAAAGGGTCAAAGCGGCGCATTTCATTACCCAGCTTATTGAAACGCCCCACGACGTCCGAACCCAACATAAAGCGCTCCGGGAAGCGCTCCACCAGCGTTACCCACTCTGGGCGTGGCTCACCCGCGTCATCCAGCAAGTATGGCGTGAGCATGCTCCAGGACAGGTCGATGTACAGGTTGGGATAGGCCTCGAGCATGCGGCTCAAGGTGGGCAGCAAAAAGTCCATCTGCACCTGGTGGCGGTGAATTTCCTTGCTGGTGCCAGCATGGGCCCAGATGAAGCGGGTATGGGGATGGTTGCGCAGCGGCTCCTCCACCTCGGCCAGGTACAGCGGGTTGCGCTCGCGCTTGGAGGTGATGTTGGAGTGCAGCATCACCGGCAGGTCGTTTTCCGCCGCCAGGTGATAGATGCGCGTCATGGCTTCGTTATTGGCGCGCGGTGTGTCACCCGCGGTGATGGCCGTGAGGTCGTCATGACGGGTGAAGACTTCGCCGATGCCTTGCCACAACCCTGGGTTGAGGTCGAGCATGCGCTGGATGTGGGCAGCGGAGTTCTTGTCATTGGGGTTGAAGCCGGACAGGAACGGATGAAAGTGCTGGCGCTGCTCGGGGGTCAGTTTATTGACCGCTGCGGCCACGATCACATCGGTGGCGCTGTACCAGTAGGCATCCGCGTCATCACCGGCGTAATAGCGCGGGCGCTTGGGTTCGTCTTCGTGCCATTTCTTTGCGACCGGTATGCCGGAAATCATCACGTGATCGATGCGGTTATCGGCCATCGCCTTGAGCAGCTTGTCCATGCCCGCGGTTTCCTGGAAGAAGTCGACGTAATGCAGGTGCGCATCGCTGTAGGCATAGTCACGGGCCTGCACGGCAAGGCTGCTGGCGGCGAGCATCAGGGCAAGAGTCAGGCGGGTCCAGGGCACGGTAAAACCTCGATAAGGGCTGATACGGGTAGACCTTGCGCGCCCCGCCGGGGTTCATCCAGCAAAAAACGCGGAACACCGCAGTGCCAGCATGCTCTATAACTGCATGACCTTCATCCTGCCATCCTGTGAGGTTTACCATGCCTGTTACCGTAAATACCCTGAACCAGGACAATTTTCGCCACAGCCTCAACATCGACAACCACGAGTTGTTCACCGACCTGCCCAAAAGCCTGGGTGGGGATGATTCGGCGCCCTCCCCCCATGACTACTTCGACGCCGCCCTGGCCTCGTGCAAAGCCCTGACGCTCAAGCTGTACGCGCAGAAAAAAGACATCCCGCTCACCGGCGTGACCGTGGAGGTCACCCATGACGCCGCCGAAGAGCAAAAGGGCAAATACACGCTCAACGTCAAGCTGACGCTCAAGGGCGTACTCACCGATGAGCAGCGTGATGAACTGCACCGCGTGGCGGATCGCTGCCCGGTGCACAAATTGATGACCACAGCCGAAATCAGCATCGACACGCAACTGTCGGAAGGCGCGTTCAGCCAATAGCGGCAACCTCCCGTCGAGCGGGTTATGCTCAGCAGTACCTAACCCGCTCAGACTGGGACGCACCATGACCCCCTTCACCGTGATCCGCCCTCGCCCCGAAGATGTCGAGGGCCAGCCCATCCTGCGCCCGCTGCCCTCGCGGGAATGCCGCAGCGTCGGGCCTTTCGTGTTCTTCGACCATATGCTGCAGACCCGCTACGCGCCGGGTGATGGCATGAACATCCGCCAACACCCGCATATCGGGCTGTCGACCCTGACGTATCTGTTTGAAGGTACGTTGCAGCACAAGGACAGCCTGGGCTCGGACCAGGTGGTGCAGGCCGGTGATGTCAGCTGGATGACCGCCGGCAGCGCGATTGCCCACGTCGAACGCACACCCGAGGCGGTCAGGGCCAAGGGTTTCAGCCTGCATGGGCTGCAGGTGTGGCTGGCCTCCCCCAAGGACCACGAGACGGGCCCCGGGCACTACAGCCATCACCCGGCGGCGAGCCTGCCGGTGAGTGACAACCTGGGTGTACAGATCCGCCTGATTGCGGGCAGCGGGTTCTGCCTCAAGTCACCAGTGCCAGTGCTATCGCCCACCCTGTATGCCGAGGTGCAGATGCAAACGGCCACGACCCTGCTGATTGCCGATGAGCATGAAGAACGCGCGGTGTATGTGCTGGAGGGTGACGCCCAGTTGGACGGTGAGGCGCTTGAAGTTCACAGCCTGGTGGTGTTGCCGGCCGGTCAGGAGATGACACTGTTTGCCGAGAGTGGTTGCCACCTGGTGGTGTTGGGTGGCGCACCGCTGGATGGGCCTCGGCGGATCAACTGGAATTTTGTCGCGAGTGATCCGGCGGTGATCGACCAGGCCAGGCAGCGCTGGGCGGCCGGGGATTGGCCGACGGTGCCGGGTGAGTCTGAAAGAATCGAGCTGCCGTTGAGATAGCCATCCCAGGCCAGCCAGCGCCCACATCTACCGGTGTGCACCGATCAAAATGTGGGCGCTGGGCTTGAGCGCGATGAAGCCGCAGCAGGCGCTGAAGAATCAGGCCTTGAACACTTCATCCAACAGGTTATGCATCGACTGGAATGCCCGCTTGGCGGTCTTCGCGTCATACATCATCTTGCCCGGCACATTCGCATGCGGATCGGTGAAGGAATGCACCGCGCCGCCGTAGCTCAGCAATTGCCAATCCACGCCGGCCGCATTCATTTCATCTTCGAACGCAGGCAGTTGCTCTTTAGGCACCAATGGGTCGGAAGCGCCGTGCAGGACCAGCACTGAGCCCTTGATGTTTTTCGCGTCCGCCGGGTTCGGCGTGTCGAGGGTGCCGTGGAACGAGATGGCAGCCTTGAGCGGCGCACCGGTGCGCGCCAGTTCCAGGGAACAGCAACCACCGAAACAGAAACCGAACGTCGCCAGTTTCGACGTATCAACGCCAGCCTCGGTCTGGCGCTGCAGTTGCTCGAACGCCGCCTGCATGCGCTTGTTCAACAATGCACGGTCGTTCTTCAACGGCATCATCGCAGCGCCGGCTTCATCGCCATTCGACGGGCGTACGGTCTGCCCGTAGAGGTCGGCGATCAGCACCACATAGCCCTTGCCGGCCACGCTCTTGGCGATCTCTTCGGCACCCGCCCCCACACCCATCCAGTTCGGCGCCATCAGCAGGCCCGGCAACGGGCCCTTGTGGCTGGCATCGAACGCGAGGCGGCTCTCATAAGACTGGCCATCAATCTGATAGACCACGGAACGTACAGTGACTTGGCTCATCATTTACTCCAGTTGAGGTGCGTCAGAACGAAAAAACCCGCCGAAGCGGGTTTTTCTACAACGGTGTCAGACCGACAGTTCAACCAACAGCTTGTTCAGTCGGCGCACATAGGCGGCCGGGTCTTTCAAGCTGTCGCCAGCGGCCAGGGCCGCCTGGTCGAAGAGGATGTGCGACAGGTCGCCAAAGCGCTCTTCGCTCTGCTCGCCGTCGAGTTTCTCGATCAGCGGGTGAGCCGGGTTGAACTCGAAGATCGGCTTGGAATCCGGAACCTTCTGGCCGCTGGCTTCCAGGATCTGGCGCATCTGCATGCCCAAATCCTGCTCGCCGATGGCCAGGATCGCCGGGGAATCGGTCAGGCGGTGGGAAACCCGCACTTCGCTGACGGCATCGCCCAGGGACGCCTTGATCCGCTCAACCAGGCCCTCTTTGGACTTGGCGACTTCCTCGGCTTCTTTCTTCTCTTCTTCAGAGTCCAGGTTACCCAGGTCGAGGTCACCACGGGCCACGTCGACGAAGGACTTGCCGTCGAACTCGTTGAGGTAGCTCATCAGCCACTCATCGATACGGTCGGTCAGCAGCAGCACTTCGATGCCTTTCTTGCGGAAGACTTCCAGGTGCGGGCTGTTCTTGACCTGAGCGTAGGTTTCGCCGGTGAGGTAGTAGATCTTGTCCTGACCTTCCTTGGCGCGTGCCAGGTACTCGGCCAAGGACACGACCTGCTCGCCGTCGTCGCCCTGAGTCGAGGCAAAACGCAGCAGGCCAGCGATTTTTTCCTTGTTGGCAAAGTCTTCCGCCGGGCCTTCTTTCATGACCTGGCCGAAGTTTTTCCAGAAGCCTTTGTATTGTTCAGGCTCGTTCTTCGCCAGTTTTTCCAGCATGTCGAGCACGCGCTTGGTCAGCGCCGACTTCATGGAGTCGATGATCGGGTCTTTCTGCAGGATTTCCCGCGACACGTTCAAGGACAGGTCGTTGGAGTCGACCACACCCTTGATGAAGCGCAGGTACAGCGGCAGGAAGGATTCCGCCTGGTCCATCACGAACACGCGTTGTACGTAGAGCTTCAGGCCTTTTGGCGCTTCACGCTGGTACAGGTCGAACGGAGCACGGGCCGGTACGTAGAGCAGCGAGCTGTATTCCAGCTTGCCTTCGACCTTGTTGTGGCTCCAGCTCAGCGGGTTTTCGTAGTCGTGACCGATGTGTTTGTAGAACTCCTGGTATTCCTCGTCCTTGATCTCGGTACGCGGACGGGTCCACAGCGCGCTGGCGCGGTTGACCACTTCCCATTCCTGGGCAGGCGCTTCTTCGCCTTCAGCGGCCGCCTGTTCTTTCGGCAGCTCGATCGGCAGGGCAATGTGGTCGGAGTACTTTTTGACGATGTTGCGCAGGCGCCAGCCATCGGCGAATTCGTCTTCACCGGATTTCAGGTGCAGCACGATACGCGTGCCACGGTCGGCCTTGTCGATCGTGGCGATTTCGAATTCGCCTTCGCCTTTGGACGACCAGTGCACGCCTTCGCTGGCGTCGAGGCCGGCGCGGCGGCTGAACACTTCAACTTTGTCAGCCACGATGAAGGCCGAGTAGAAGCCCACGCCGAACTGGCCGATCAGGTGCGAATCTTTCTTCTGGTCGCCCGACAGGTTCTTCATGAAGTCGGCGGTACCGGATTTGGCGATGGTCCCCAGGTGGGTGATCGCGTCTTCGCGGCTCATGCCGATGCCGTTGTCTTCGAGGGTGACGGTCTTGGCGTCCTTGTCGAAGCTCACGCGGATTTTCAGTTCGGCGCCACCTTCCAGCAACTCAGGCTTGGACAGGGCTTCGAAACGTAATTTGTCGACAGCGTCAGAGGCGTTCGAGATCAATTCGCGAAGGAAGATTTCCTTGTTGGAATACAGCGAATGGATCATGAGGTGCAGCAGTTGCTTCACCTCGGTCTGGAAGCCCAGGGTTTCCTTTTGAGTTTCCACACTCATGGTCATCAAACTCCAATTGGATGGCAGTGGCCGCATCCGTGAGGGTTAGCGGCGGGTTGTCATCAAAGTTGGGGGCTAAGACCAGGATTTCAAGGGCGGCTCGATTCCTCGATCTTGAAATGCGCGCGGGCGGTGGCGATCGGCTCGGCCGCCGTGCTTTGCCAGGCGGTGATGGCCACATTGGCCACGCGCCGGCCCTGGCGCCACACCTGGCATTTGGCGTAGGTGTCGCGAAACTGGCCGGCGCGCAGGTAATCCAGGGAAAAATCGATGATTTTCGGAACGCCTGGCGCACCGGTGAGCACCAGCAGGTGCAGCGCGGCGGACAGCTCCATGAAGCCGGCGATCACTCCGCCGTGGAGCGCCGGCAATATGGGGTTACCAATATTGTCCTTGTTGGCCGGCAGGCGGAACAGCAACTCATCCCCGAGCCGCGTGCATTCAATGCCGATCAGCTTGGCGTAGGGGATCAGGTTGAGCAGCGCCTCGTAATCACCCCGTTCGTGGGCCTGCTCCAAGCGCGTCTTGAATCGATGTGTCATGCCTGTCCTCCCTTGATCGTATTGCTCAACCCTTGCGCACCCTTGAGGCGCTTGCCCATGCGCATAAACGTGCCCACCACATGGGCGATGGGTTGTTGCGGATCATCCTGGTAGGCAAAGCCACGGGTGAAGATCACGTCGGTGGTCACCCGGTAGCATTGGGCGAAGCCGTACACCGGCTGGTGTGGCGCAGCGGGATGCATGTAGTCAACGCGCAGGTCGAGGGTCGGGCACACCTCGAATTCCGGCAATACGCAGAGGGTGGCCATGCCGCAGGCGGTGTCCATCAGGGACGTCAGCGCGCCGCCGTGGATAACGCCGGTGCGCGGATCGCCGACCAGATGCGGGGCGTAAGGCATGAGCAACGTTATGCCCTCCTCACTGGCCTGATAAGCGGTGATACCCAGCACCTGACAGTGGCGCAAGGCGGACACAAAGCGCGTCGCACGCGCCAGCAAAGGATTTTCGGTCATTCGATACAGACTCTTATTTGTGTGGATCCGCGCAATAGAGGTGACGGCTGGAAGTTCCTCGGCGAGCGTCGTTTATATATCTGCGTAATAAAAGGAACTAATGCTGAACCCCCATGCTCGAAAGGCCAGTAGATATCTTCAATAAGGAGAAACACCCCATGCGCAAGACGTTAGCTATTTCCATGATGTTGGCCGCTGCCCTCGGTCTGGCCGCCTGTGACAAGAAATCCGAAGACAAAGCCCAAGATGCTGCTGCGCACTCCGAGCAAGCTCAGAAAGATATGGCGAAGGCTCAGGATAAAGTGAACGACGCTGCGAAAGAAAACGCCGATGCTGCCAAAGCTCAGGCTGAATCGAACGAAGCCGCCGCGAAAGAAGCAGCACCTGCTACCCCTGCCACCGGTTCTTGAGACCGCGGCTTGTAATAGCTTCGCTGCAAAAAGAAAGCCCGCTTAGATAGCGGGCTTTACTTTGCCTGGTGTTTTTATTGCCTGGGATAATCAAGCGGTCTCTTTAACCGCTTCCGCCGGCGGCGTATCCGTCTGCGTGTACACCATCACTTGCAGTACGTCGGAATGAAACTCCCGGCGATACAGCACCAGCACCACTCCACTGCTCATCAACATGAACAACCAGGGGCTGACAAACCACGCCAGCATGGTCATGCCGAAGTAATAAGAACGCAGGCCAAAGTTGAACTGGTTGGCGGCCATGGAAATCACCCGCGCCGCGCGCAGTGCGAACGCCTTGCGTTCCTGCTCCGACACATGCCGCTCACCGACCATTGGCGCCGAGCCGACCAGCACCGCCGCGAAGTTGTACTGGCGCATGCACCAACTGAACGTGAAGAATGCATAGACAAACACCAGCGCCAGGCAGAGCAGCTTGATCTCCGACATGCCCTGGGAGGCCTGCTGCACCATGGGAATGTCTGCCAGCAGCGACACCGCGCGCTCGGAGGCACCCAACACGGTGAGGATACCGGCCAGGATGATCAAGGTACTGGAGGCAAAGAACGAGGCATTGCGTTCCAGGTTGCCGATCACACTCGCGTCGGCGATGCGGTTGTCGCGCAGCAGCATGCGGCGCATCCAGTCTTCGCGGTACAGGTGCAGCACACTGGCCAGGCACGCTGTATCCCGAGCCTTCCACGTGGCATAACGGGTGTAGCCGCCCCAGCACAGGACGAACCAGAGCGCGGCAAGCAGGTGGATCTGATTGGCTTCGACGAACGACATGCGGGTCCCTATGACGAGCGCGACCCGTGTTGGGGCTGGCTTGCCTGCGATGGCGTCTGCTCAGTCACTGCTGAGCTAACTTGCACACCGCTGTCGCAGGCAAGCCAGCTCCCACACTGACCGCGTTTCAACTTGAAATTTTCTTAACCTGTTCGACGTTAACTCAGGCGAAAAGACACTGCCTGACACCCAAAAAAAATGCCCCGTATCGATTGATACAGGGCATTTCGGTAGAGCCTTTAGCGGATCAAGCGATGGCTTCGCTGCGCTTACCGAGCATGCGATCAACCACCACCGCCACAGCCAGGGTCATCACCGATGGCACCAACCACGCCAGGCCCTGCTCGCTCAATGGCAGGTGCGCCAATTGCGACGGCAGCCAGTCGGCCAGGCCAGCGCCCTTGAGCGCGTCGATGCAACCAAAGATGAACGACACCAGCATTACCGGGCCAACAATGCGGCCTTGCTCCTGCCAGAAGTCTTTGCAGAAGCTCAGCGCCACCAGCACGATGCACGGCGGATAGATCGCGGTGAGCACCGGGATCGAAAAGGCTATCAGCTTGGTCAGGCCCAGGTTCGATACGAACAGCGAGAACAGCGCAAGGATCACCACCAGGGTCTTGTAGGACAGCGGCAGGATTTTGCTGAAGTACTCGGCGCAGGCACAGGTCAGGCCCACGGCAGTAACCAGGCACGCCAGGGAGATCAACACGGCCAGGAAACCGCTGCCCAGGGACCCGAAGGTATGTTGCACATAGGCGTGCAGCACCGCCGCGCCGTTACTGGCACCAGCGGCCACTGCATGGCTGCCCGAGCCCAGGCGGAACAGGCTGACATACACCAGCGCCAGGCCCACGCCGGCAATCAGGCCGGCAATGATGGCGTAGCGGGTGATCAACGTCGGCGACTCGACACCACGGGAACGAATGGCGTTGACGATCACGATGCCGAACACCAGGGCGCCCAGGGTATCCATGGTCAGGTAACCATTGATGAAGCCTTGGGAGAACGGTGCAGCCACGTATTCCGGGGTGGCAACGCCCACCTCACCGGCCGGCAAGGCAAACGCGGCGATACCGAGGATGGCCAGTGCGATGATCTTCAGCGGCGCGAGAAAACGACCCACTGTGTCCAACAGCCGACCTGGATACAGGGAGACAAAGAACACCACCAGGAAGTACACCGAGCTGTAGAGGAACAGCGCCAGCGGGCTCTCGCCGGTCAGCGGCGCCAGGCCCACTTCGAACGATACGGTCGCGGTACGCGGGGTGGCGAACAGCGGCCCTACCGCCAGGTACGCCGCCGCCGCCAGCAGGCCACCGGCGATCTTGCCGATCGGGCTGCTCAACGCGTCCATGCCGCCGCCAACCTTGGCCAGGGCGATCACGGTGACCACCGGCAGGCCGACCGCGGTGATCAGGAAGCCCAGCGCTGCCATCCAGACATGAGGCCCGGACTGCAAACCAACGATAGGCGGGAAAATGATGTTACCGGCGCCCACGAACAGGGCAAACGTCATGAAGCCCAACGCCAGGACATCCTGGCTTTTCAATACTTTCATTTGAGGAAATACCACACTACTGAATCGGAATTTAGAGGGGGATTCCCTATGGATGAGGGAAATACTGCCAGCCCTTATGGGAGCCGACCGGTCTAGCGCGCGGCTTCCTTTTGGGATGCGGACGCATAAAGAGGCGGCTAGAGTACAGAATTGGGCTGACAAACGCACTGTTGCGGGGCGCACTGTCCGATAAGCGACACTTTCATGTCGCGTTTTCATACCTAATCTGGCAGTAAAGCCAAAATGTGGGCGTGGGCTGGCCCCCGATGCGGTGGGCCAGTCGCTTCGTGCGTGACTGAAACGCCGCTATCGGAGGGCAAGCCCCCTCCCACATTAGATTTTCACCCACCGTCTAAACGCACAAAGGCCACCCGAAGGTGGCCTTTGCTGGTAGAGCGTCAGCTAAGCGCGAGGCTTACTTGACAGCCCAACCGGTCAGCTCGGCCAGGGCCTTGCCGATGTCTGCCAGCGAACGCACGGTTTTTACGCCTGCGTCTTGCAGCGCAGCGAATTTCTCGTCTGCAGTGCCTTTGCCGCCAGAGATGATTGCGCCAGCATGGCCCATGCGCTTGCCAGCAGGGGCAGTCACACCAGCGATGTAGGAAACAACCGGCTTGGTCACGTGTGCCTTGATGTAGGCAGCCGCTTCTTCTTCAGCCGAACCGCCGATCTCACCGATCATCACGATCGCTTCGGTCTTCGGGTCTTCCTGGAACAGCTTCAGGATGTCGATGAAGTTGGAGCCTGGGATCGGGTCACCGCCGATGCCGACGCAAGTCGACTGACCGAAACCGGCGTCAGTGGTTTGCTTGACAGCTTCGTAGGTCAGGGTGCCGGAACGGGAAACGATACCGACTTTACCTGGCAAGTGAATGTGACCTGGCATGATGCCGATCTTGCATTCGCCTGGAGTGATCACGCCTGGGCAGTTAGGGCCGATCAGGACTACGCCCAGCTCGTCGCACTTAACTTTAGCGTCCAGCATGTCCAGGGTAGGAATGCCTTCGGTGATGCAGACGATCAGCTTGATGCCGCCGAATGCTGCTTCCAGGATGGAGTCCTTGCAGAATGGCGCTGGAACGTAGATCACACTGGCAGTGGCGCCGGTGGCAGCTACAGCGTCTTTCACGGTGTTGAACACTGGCAGGCCCAGGTGCTCGGTGCCGCCTTTACCAGGAGTTACACCACCAACCATCTTGGTGCCGTATTCGATGGCTTGCTGGGTGTGGAAACTACCTTGCGAACCGGTAATACCCTGGCAGATAACTTTGGTGTCTTTATTGATCAGGACGCTCATTATTTGCCCTCCGCAGCTTTGACAACTTGTTGAGCAGCGTCGGTCAGGCTGGTAGCCGCGATGATGTTCAAACCGCTTTCTGCCAGTACTTTAGCGCCCAGTTCAGCGTTGTTGCCTTCAAGGCGAACAACAACCGGGATTTTAACGCCGACTTCTTTCACTGCACCGATGATGCCTTCGGCAATCATGTCGCAACGAACGATGCCGCCGAAGATGTTGACCAGTACTGCAGCGACGTTGGAGTCGGACAGGATGATCTTGAAGGCTTCGGTTACGCGTTCTTTGGTAGCACCACCGCCCACGTCGAGGAAGTTGGCTGGTTTGCCGCCATGCAGGTTGACGATGTCCATGGTACCCATGGCCAGGCCAGCACCGTTGACCATGCAACCGATGTTGCCTTCCAGCGCTACGTAGTTCAGTTCGAACTTGGCAGCGTGCGCTTCGCGCGGATCGTCTTGCGACGGATCGTGGAAAGTCTTCAGCTTAGGCTGACGGTACATGGCGTTGGCGTCGATGTTGATCTTGGCGTCCAGGCAGTGCAGATCGCCGTCAGCCTTGATCACCAGCGGGTTCACTTCCAGCAGAGCCAGATCGTGATCCTGGAACAGTTTGGCCAGACCGACGAAGATCTTGGCGAACTGGGCAACTTGCTTGCCTTCCAGGCCCAGCTGGAAAGCCAGCTCGCGACCCTGGAATGGCTGAGCGCCAACCAGTGGGTCGATAGTGGCTTTCAGAATCTTTTCTGGGGTTTCGTGAGCGATCTTCTCGATGTCCACGCCACCTTCGGTGGAAGCCATGAACACGATACGACGGCTCGAACGGTCAACGACAGCGCCCAGGTACAGCTCTTTAGCGATATCAGTGCACGATTCAACCAGGATCTTGGTGACTGGCTGGCCATTGGCATCAGTCTGGTAAGTCACCAGACGCTTGCCCAGCCACTGCTGTGCGAAGGCCTTGGCGTCTTCTTTGCTGCGAACCAGCTTAACGCCGCCCGCTTTACCGCGACCACCGGCGTGGACCTGGGCTTTGACAACCCACTCGCTGCCGCCGATTTTGTCGCAAGCTTCTGCTGCTGCTTCCGGGGTGTCTACTGCGTAACCCTTGGAAACTGGCAGGCCGTATTCAGCGAACAGCTGCTTACCCTGATACTCGTGAAGATTCATGCTTTTTACCGTCTTCGTTAGGTACTGCGCATTCGGCGCTGCGCTCATTATGAGTGCCGCGCCACCTGTGACTGCTGCTTGCGCAACTTGCGGGGCTCAAGGCCCGTAAAGCTGCGCAAGGCTGCGTCCAGCGGATATTCCGCGGTGAGTCTTGCGCGCAAGGCTCACGACGGGCAACTCCGCCGTGGTTTCTTATTATCTCGCTTAGCGCTTCTTCTTGTTGGCGATGTGGATGGCGCCGCCATTCACTGCCAACGCGGCTTCATGCAGCGCTTCGGACAAGGTCGGATGGGAGAAGACCATCATGCCCAGATCCTCGGCGCTGGTGCCGAATTCCATACCGATTGCGCCTTGCTGAACCAGTTCTGCAGCGCTTGGGCCAATCACATGGACGCCCAATACGCGGTCAGTCTTGGCATCAGCGATGACTTTGACAAAACCACCGGTGTCGTTGGCTGCCATGGCACGGCCAGAAGCGGCAAACGGGAAGGTGCCGACGTTAACTTCAACGCCTTCAGCTTTCAACTGCTGTTCGTTCTTGCCGACCCATGCAATTTCCGGGTGGGTGTAGATAACCGACGGGATCAGGTCGTAGTTCATCTGGGTTTTGTGGCCCTTGATGCGCTCGACAACCATGATGCCTTCTTCGGAAGCCTTGTGCGCGAGCATCATGCCGCGAACCACGTCGCCGATGGCGTAGACGCCAGGCACGGTGGTAGCGCAGTGATCGTCAACGTGGATGAAGCCACGCTCGTCGATGTTCACGCCGCTGTCGGAAGCCAGCAGGTCGGTGGTCACTGGACGGCGACCCACGGCGACGATCAGCTTGTCGAAAGTGATGGTCTGCTCGCCGTCTTTGTCGGTGTAGGTCACGACAACTTCTTCGCCGTTGACTTTAGAACCGGTGACACGGGCGCCCAGCTTGATATCCAGACCTTGCTTGGTCAGGGTTTTCAGCGCTTCCTTGGACACCGCGGTGTCGGCAGCCAGCAGGAACGTATCCAGGGCTTCCAGCACGGTGACTTCGGCACCCAGGCGGGACCATACCGAACCCAGTTCCAGGCCGATCACGCCAGCACCGATCACGCCAAGGCGCTTGGGCACTGCTTGGAATTCCAGGGCGCCGGTCGAATCGACGATCACGTTCTGGTCAACCGGAGCCGGTGGAATGTCGATTGGACGCGAGCCTGGCGCCAGGATCACGTTCTCGGCTTCGATGACTTCTACCGAACCGTCTGGCTTGGTGATTTCAACTTTCTTGCCGGCCAGCAGCTTGCCGTGGCCTTGCAGGGAAGTCACGCCGTTGGCCTTGAACAAGGTAGCAACGCCGGAAGTCAGGCCTTTAACGATGTTGGCTTTACGGCCGACCATTGCAGGGACGTCCATGGTCACGCCAGCATGGTTGATGCCGTGGATCGCGAAACCGTCTTGGGCCTCGTGGAATTTCCAGGAGCTGTCCAGCAGTGCCTTGGAAGGAATGCAGCCAACGTTCAGGCAAGTACCGCCCAGCGCCAGTTTGCCTTCCTTGTCGGTGTATTTTTCGATGCAAGCAGTCGAGAGGCCCAGTTGTGCGGCCTTGATGGCGGCAACGTAGCCGCCAGGACCTGCACCAATCACTACAACGTCAAATTTCTGTGTCATAAAAAGGTTCCCATTTTAGCTGCAAGCTACAAGCTGCAAGCCACACGTTGAAAGCACCGATCGCCCGCTTCGAGCTTGGAGCTTGCAGCTTGCAACTTGCAGCTGCTTTTTAGATATCCAGAAGGAGACGAGCCGGGTCTTCCAGCAGGTTCTTGATGGTCACCAGGAAAGTCACGGCTTCTTTACCATCGATCAGGCGGTGATCGTAAGACAGTGCCAGGTACATCATCGGGCGGATCACGACTTGGCCGTTGATGGCCATCGGACGCTGGATGATGTTGTGCATGCCCAGGATCGCAGCTTGTGGCGGGTTCACGATCGGGGTCGACATCATCGAACCGAAGGTACCACCGTTGGTGATGGTGAAGGTACCGCCGGTCATCTCGTCGATGGTCAGCTTACCGTCACGGGCTTTCTTGCCGAAGGTCGCGATGCCGCCTTCGATTTCAGCCAGGCTCATCAGCTCGGCGTTACGCAGTACCGGAACTACCAGGCCACGGTCGCTGGACACGGCAACGCCGATGTCTGCGTAGCCATGGTAAACGATGTCGTTGCCGTCGATGGAAGCGTTGACTGCCGGGAAGCGTTTCAGCGCTTCGGTGGCCGCTTTCACGAAGAACGACATGAAGCCCAAACGTACGCCGTTGTGGCTCTTCTCGAACAGGTCCTTGTACTTCGAACGCAGGGCCATGACTTCGGTCATGTCGACTTCGTTGAAAGTGGTCAGCATCGCCATGTTCGACTGTGCTTCAACCAGACGCTTGGCCACGGTGGCACGTACGCGAGTCATCGGTACACGCTTCTCGGTGCGGTCGCCAGCGGCGAACACAGGTGCAGCGGCAGCCGGGGCAGCAGCCTTGGCAGGCGCGGCAGCTGGAGCGTTTTTCTTGGCTTCAACCGCGGCAACCACGTCTTCCTTGGTCACACGGCCGTCTTTGCCGGTGCCTTTGATGGACGCAAGGTTGATGCCGTTCTCGTCAGCCAGCTGACGGGCAGCCGGTGCAGCGATTGGGTCTTCAGCGCCAGCAGCCGGAGCGGCTGCAGAGGCCGAAGCAGCAGCCGGTGCAGCGGCGGCAGCAGGAGCGGCGGCAGCAGCGCTGCCCTCTTCGATCGAGCCCAGCACCTGGTTCGACAGAACGGTAGCGCCTTCTTCGGCAACGATTGCGCCCAGCACGCCGTCAGCTTCGGCCAACACTTCCAGAACGACTTTGTCGGTCTCGATGTCGACGATCAGGTCATCACGCTTTACGGCGTCGCCTGGTTTCTTGTGCCAGGTGGCAACGGTGCCATCGGCAACCGATTCCGGGAATGACGGGGCTTTGATTTCGATAGCCATTATCTGTGGGTCCTTAAAATTCGGTTTCAGTCAGCGCGAAGGCGTTAAACAGTGAAAGCATCTTGCAGCAGTTTTTCCTGCTGCTCGGCGTGCATCGACGCATAACCACACGCAGGTGCAGCGGAAGCATCACGGCCGGCATATTCCAGGCCCAGGGCCTTGTTGTGGTTGCCGATGCTGCGACGCAGGTGATGCTGGCTGCTGTACCACGCGCCCTGGTTCATCGGTTCTTCCTGGCACCACACCACGTTCGTGAGGTTGGTGTAAGGCGCGATGGCCTCCATCAGGTCGTCTTCCGGGAACGGGTAAAGCTGCTCGATACGCACGATGGCGATGTCTTCGCGGCCTTCGGCACGGCGTTTTTCCAGCAGGTCGTAGTAGACCTTGCCACTGCACAGGACCAGGCGAGTCACCTTGGCGGCATCCAGCGCATCGATTTCTGGAATAACGGTCTGGAACGAACCATCAGCCAGATCTTCCAGGGTCGAGATGGCCAATTTATGACGCAGAAGCGACTTCGGCGTCAGCACTACCAGCGGCTTGCGCAGCGGGCGGATCACCTGGCGACGCAGCAAGTGGTAGATCTGGGCCGGGGTTGTCGGCACGCACACCTGGATGTTGTGCTCGGCGCACAGCTGCAGGTAACGCTCCAGACGGGCCGAGGAGTGCTCTGGCCCCTGACCTTCATAACCGTGTGGCAGCAGCATGGTCAGGCCGCACAGGCGACCCCACTTGTGCTCACCGCTGGTGATGAACTGGTCGATAACCACCTGGGCACCGTTGGCAAAGTCGCCGAACTGGGCTTCCCAGATCACCAGCGCGTTTGGCGTGGTGGTCGAGTAACCGTATTCGAACGCCAGTACGGCTTCTTCGGACAGGAACGAATCGTATAGGTCGAAACGTGGCTGGCCTTCGTACAGGTTCTGCAACGGGATGTAGGTGCCCGCGTCTTTCTGGTTGTGCAGAACCGCGTGACGGTGCGAGAACGTACCACGGCCGATGTCCTGGCCGGTCATGCGGATCGGGTGACCTTCGAACGCCAGGGTCGCGTACGCCATGGTTTCGGCGTAACCCCAGTTGATCGGCAGGCCGCCGGCTTGCATCTTCTGACGGTCTTCGTAGATCTTCGCGACCTGGCGCTGAACCACGAAGCCTTCTGGAATTTCCAGCAGCTTGGCGGACAGTTCCTGCAAGGTCTTCAGGTCGAACGACGTATCGTGACGTGCAGTCCAGGCGTGGCCCAGGTACGGACGCCAGTCAACGAACAACTCTTTGTTCGGCTCCTTGACCAGGCTTTTTACTACATGCAAGCCATTGTCCAGGGCGTTGCGGTATTCATCGACTTTCGCCTGAACGCGCGCGTCGTCAACCACACCGGCCTTGGTCAGGCTTTCGGCATACAGCTCACGGGTGGTGCGCTGCTTGGTGATCTGCTGGTACATCAACGGCTGGGTGCCGCTTGGTTCGTCGGCTTCGTTGTGACCGCGACGGCGGTAGCAAACCAGGTCGATGACCACGTCACGCTTGAACTGCATGCGGTAATCGATGGCAAGCTGTGTCACGAACAGCACGGCTTCCGGATCATCACCATTCACATGGAGGATCGGCGCCTGGATCATCTTGGCAACGTCGGTGGCGTACTCGGTAGAACGCGCGTCCAGCGGGTTGCTGATGGTGAAGCCAACCTGGTTGTTGATGACGATGTGAACGGTACCGCCCGTCTTGAAGCCGCGAGTCTGCGACATCTGGAACGTTTCCAGGACCACGCCTTGACCGGCGAATGCCGCGTCACCGTGGATGGAAATCGGCAGGACTTTTTCACCGGTGGTGTCGTTGCGACGATCCTGGCGAGCACGCACCGAACCCTCGACCACTGGAGAAACGATTTCCAGGTGGGATGGGTTAAAGGCCATGGCCAGGTGCACTTCACCGCCGGTGGTCATCACGTTGGACGAGAAGCCCTGGTGGTATTTAACGTCACCGGAACCCAGCTCGACCTTCTTCTTGCCTTCGAACTCGTCGAACAGCTCACGCGGGTTCTTGCCGAAGGTGTTGACCAACACGTTCAGGCGACCACGGTGGGCCATGCCGATCACGATTTCCTTGGTGCCATAGGAACCGGAACGCTGGATCAGCTCGTCGAGCATCGGGATCAGGCTTTCGCCGCCTTCGAGACCGAAACGCTTGGTGCCTGGGTATTTGGTGCCCAGGTATTTTTCCAGGCCCTCGGCAGCGGTTACGCGCTCAAGCAGGTGGCTGCGCACGTCGGCGGAAAGCACCGGACGACCACGCACACCTTCCAGGCGATGCTGGAACCAGTGGCGTTGCTCGGAATCGGTGATGTGCGTGAACTCAGCGCCAATGGTGCGGCAATATGTCTGCTGCAACGCTTCGTGAATTTCGCGTAGGCTCGCTTCCTCTTTGCCGATGAACAGGTCGCCGGCACGGAAGGTCGTATCAAGATCGGCATTGGTCAAGCCGTAATGATTGATCGACAGGTCAGCAGGTGCAGGACGCTTCCAGAGCCCCAGCGGGTCAAGCTGGGCCGCCTGGTGGCCACGCATCCGGTACGCCTGGATCAGTCGCAATACTTCAACTTGCTTCTTCTCGTGCTCACTGCTCACGCTTGCGGCAGAAACCGGCTGGGCGCGGCGCTGGTTCTTTGCCAGCAGCACAAACTGATCGCGAATTGTTGCGTGCGATACATCGGTGGCAGCGTTGCCGTCTGAAGACAACGTCTGAAATTTGGTGCGCCATTCTTCTGGCACAGCGTTAGGGTCGTGCAGGTAGAGCTCATAAAGCTCTTCCACATAGGCAGCGTTACCACCTGAAAGATAGCCGCTGTTCCACATGCGCTGCATCACGCTTTCTTGCATGCTTGGTCACCCTCGATTTGGGGACACCACCGGCGGAAACACCGAGTTTGCTTGCAAAAGGCCAAGTGCAGCGACCAAAACAAGCCACTTAGGATCACGCTGATAGTTCGGGTACCAACCCGAATGCCCCTGCTTGTCTCATTTCTTCAAAATAAGAGCCGCGGCTTTGTAAGTCGCTGCTCAAGTTAAAACTACGGCGCCGGTTGAAGCCTGCGCCGTAGCATTTACGGGCACAACGGTCCTGCTTTTACTACAACGTCAGTTACACGCCGTTTTGCAGCAGCATGTTACGGATGTGACCAATGGCCTTAGTCGGGTTCAGGCCTTTGGGACATACGTTGACGCAGTTCATGATCCCGCGGCAGCGGAATACGCTGAACGGATCATCCAGCGAAGCCAGACGCTCGGAGGTCTTGGTATCACGGCTGTCTGCCAGGAAGCGGTACGCTTGCAGCAGGGCAGCTGGACCCAGGAACTTGTCCGGGTTCCACCAGAAGGACGGGCACGAAGTCGAGCAGCAAGCGCACAGGATGCACTCGTACAGACCGTCGAGCTTCTCGCGCTCTTCCGGGGACTGCAGACGCTCGATGGCCGGAGCCGGCGTGTCGTTCTGCAGGAACGGCTTAACTTTCTCGTATTGCTTGTAGAAGATGCTCATATCGACGACCAGGTCACGGATAACCGGCAAACCTGGCAGAGGACGAACGATCAGCTTGTTGCCTTTGACGACGGCGGACAGCGGCGTGATGCACGCCAGGCCGTTTTTGCCGTTGATGTTCATGCCGTCGGAACCGCACACACCTTCACGGCAAGAGCGACGATAGGAGAAACCTTCGTCCTGCTCTTTGATCAGTGCCAATACATCCAGCACCATGAGGTCTTTACCACCGGTATCGACCTGGAATTCCTGCATGAACGGCGCAGCGTCCTGATCAGGGTTGTAGCGATAAACACTGACTTTCAACATGGCAGCCACCCTTAGTAAGTCCGAATCTTCGGTTCAAAGGTCGGAACTGTCTTCGGCGAGAAGTTCACGGCACGCTTGGTTACACGCTTGTCACCCGGGAAGTATAGGGTGTGGCACAACCAGTTTTCGTCGTCGCGGTCTTCATAGTCTTCACGAGCGTGAGCACCACGGGATTCTTTACGAACCTCGGCGGCGATCGCAGTCGCTTCAGCCACTTCCAACAGGTTTTGCAGCTCAAGGGCTTCGATACGAGCGGTGTTGAACGCTTGGCTCTTATCGTTGATCTTGACGTTGGCAATACGCTTGCGCAGGTCAGCCAGCTGGGCGATACCCTTCTGCATGTATTCGCCAGTACGGAATACACCGAAGTAGTTCTGCATGCAGCTTTGCAGCTCGCGACGCAGGGTCGCTACGTCTTCGCCATCAGTGCGCTCGTTCAGCGCGTTCAGGCGCGCCAGGGCGGCCTCGATGTTGGCGTCGGTAGCGTCGTCGTACTCGATACCGTCGGTCAGCGCCTTCTCCAGGTGCAGGCCAGCAGCACGGCCGAAGACCACCAGGTCGAGCAGCGAGTTGCCGCCCAAACGGTTGGCACCGTGAACCGATACGCAAGCCACTTCGCCTACCGCGAACAGGCCGTGGATGATTTCATCCTCGCCTTCGGCGTTCTGGGTGATCGCCTGACCATGAATGTTGGTCGGCACGCCGCCCATCATATAGTGGCAAGTCGGAACAACCGGAACCGGAGCAACCACCGGGTCAACGTGTGCGAAGGTCTTGGACAGCTCGCAGATACCAGGCAGGCGGCTGTGCAGTACTTCTTCGCCCAGGTGATCGAGCTTCAGCAATACGTGGTCGCCGTTCGGGCCACAGCCGTTACCGGCGATGATCTCTTTAACCATCGAACGGGCAACCACGTCACGACCAGCAAGGTCCTTCGCGTTCGGAGCATAACGCTCCATGAAACGCTCGCCGTGCTTGTTGATCAGGTAACCACCTTCACCACGGCAACCTTCTGTAACCAGTACACCAGCGCCGGCGATACCGGTCGGGTGGAACTGCCACATTTCGATGTCTTGCACCGGCACGCCGGCACGCAGCGCCATGCCAACGCCGTCGCCGGTGTTGATCAGGGCGTTGGTGGTGGAGGCGTAGATACGGCCTGCACCGCCCGTCGCCAGCACGGTAGCCTTGGCGCGGATGTAGGTGGTTTCACCGGTTTCGATGCAGATGGCGATCACACCGACGAACTCGCCTTGCGCGTTCTTCACCAGATCCACCGCGTAGTACTCGTTCAGGAACGTGGTACCGGCTTTCAGGTTGCCTTGGTAAAGGGTGTGCAGCAGCGCGTGACCGGTACGGTCGGAAGCCGCGCAGGTACGGGCAGCCTGCCCGCCTTTACCGTAATCCTTCGACTGACCGCCGAAAGGACGCTGGTAGATACGGCCTTGCTCGGTACGGGAGAACGGCAGACCCATGTGGTCCAGCTCGAACACCGCGGCCGGGCCTTCCTGACACATGTATTCGATAGCGTCCTGGTCACCGATGTAGTCGGAACCCTTGACGGTATCGTACATGTGCCAGCGCCAGTCATCGTTCGGGTCGGCAGACGCGATGGCGCAGGTGATGCCACCCTGGGCCGATACGGTGTGGGAACGGGTCGGGAACACCTTGGTGATCACGGCAGTCTTGTGACCGCCCTGGGCCAGCTGCAGTGCAGCGCGCATGCCAGCACCGCCGCCACCAATAATGATGGCGTCGAATGAAATAGTTGGAATGTTAGCCATGGATCAGATACCCCAAAGAATCTGCACACCCCAGACGAAGTAAGCGAACATCGCGACGCCGCATACTGCCTGGAAGAGGAAACGTACTGCAGTCGCGGACTTGCCCAGCGCCATCGGCGTCAGGTAGTCGGTCGCGATGGTCCACATGCCAACCCAGGCGTGTGCGCCCAGGGCAACAAGGGCCAGCAGACTGAAGATTCGCATCGCATTGTGGGAAAACAGGCCGTGCCATTGCTCATAGCCGATGCCCGGGTTTGCGACGAGGTATCCGATCAGGAAAATGAAATAAGCCGCGAGAACGACCGCAGACACACGCTGTGCCATCCAGTCATAGAGGCCCGAACGCGACAGATTCGTAACGCTGGTTACCATATCCAAACTCCTGCGAGAACGATCAGCACCACGGAAATGGCGATGATGATTTTCGAGCCAAGGCGGCCGCCTTCCAGCGTCTCACCGATGCCCATGTCCATGATCAAGTGGCGCACACCGGCTACCAGGTGATACAGAAGAGAGGACAGGAGGCCCCATGCTACGAACTTGGCCAGCGGGCTGGTCAAGCATGCCTTCACCTCGGCGTATCCTTCCTCGGAACCCAGGGATTTGCTCAATGCATAAAGCATGATGCCCAAGCCCAGGAACAGGATGATGCCGGAAACACGGTGCAGGAACGACGTAACGCCGGTGATGGGGAGTTT
The DNA here is from genome assembly GCF_002980075.1 of Pseudomonas sp. MYb13. Taxonomy (NCBI): domain Bacteria; kingdom Pseudomonadati; phylum Pseudomonadota; class Gammaproteobacteria; order Pseudomonadales; family Pseudomonadaceae; genus Pseudomonas; species Pseudomonas sp. MYb13. The sequence goes on from NZ_PCQI01000009.1 coordinate 142,583, forward strand.
GATGGTCCTTAGGTCTAGGTTTACAGGTCGTTGGCTATTCACGGCTTTTTTTCACACTGAAGAGCCCCTAACAATCAGGGCAAAGTTGTTGGGGAGTGCACTGGTCAGGTAAGCACCACCCAGGGAGTGCGACCCCCAATGAAAGCAAGCCCAAAAGCCCTTGGCGGTCGGTGGCCGAGTATAGACAGTTAGGTTACTAATGACAACGCGCACTCCTCACCCTAATAGCGGATTGCGCTGGGGGAATAAAAGGCGTAAATGGCAGTCAATTTCGAGGAAAAAGTACGGTTAAAGCCTTCTGGCGCAAGACTTTAGGCAAATTGACATCTGGATTTATATCAATATAGTGGTGCGGGCCCTGCGTGGGGGGTCTGTCTGATGATTTGAAGCATAAATAGGAGGCCACATGGCTGACAAAAAAGCGCAGTTGATCATCGAGGGCGCAGCCCCCGTCGAGCTGCCCATTTTAACCGGCACCGTTGGTCCCGATGTTATCGACGTACGGGGCCTGACGGCCACGGGCCGTTTCACATTCGACCCAGGCTTCATGTCGACCGCCTCTTGCGAGTCGAAGATCACCTATATCGATGGCGATAATGGCATTCTGCTTCACCGCGGCTACCCGATCGAGCAACTCGCCGAACAGTCGGACTACCTGGAAACCTGCTACCTGCTGCTAAATGGCGAATTGCCAACAGCCGAGCAAAAAGCCCAGTTCGTCAGCACCGTGAAGAACCACACCATGGTTCACGAGCAGTTGAAGACCTTCTTCAACGGCTTCCGTCGCGACGCCCACCCAATGGCCGTCATGTGCGGCGTGGTCGGCGCCCTGTCGGCCTTCTATCACGACTCCCTCGACATCAATAACCCGCAGCATCGCGAAATTTCCGCGATCCGCCTGGTTGCCAAGATGCCGACCCTGGCCGCAATGGTTTACAAGTACTCCATGGGCCAACCCATGATGTACCCGCGCAACGACCTGACGTACGCGGAAAACTTCCTGCACATGATGTTCAACACGCCGTGCGAGATCAAACCGATCAGCCCTGTGCTTGCCAAGGCAATGGACCGGATCTTCATTCTCCACGCCGACCACGAGCAGAACGCCTCCACCTCTACCGTGCGCCTGGCAGGTTCTTCGGGTGCCAACCCGTTCGCCTGTATCGCCGCCGGTATCGCCGCACTGTGGGGCCCTGCCCACGGCGGTGCGAACGAAGCCGTGCTGACCATGCTCGATGAAATCGGCGATGTCTCGAACATCGACAAGTTCATCGCCAAGGCCAAGGACAAGAACGACCCGTTCAAGTTGATGGGCTTCGGTCACCGCGTCTACAAGAACCGTGACCCGCGCGCCACTGTCATGAAGCAGACCTGCGACGAAGTGTTGAAGGAACTGGGCATCAAGAACGATCCGCAACTCGAACTGGCCATGCGCCTGGAAGAGATCGCCCTGACCGACCCGTACTTCATCGAACGTTCGCTGTACCCGAACGTCGACTTCTACTCGGGGATCATCCTCAAGGCGATCGGCATTCCAACCAGCATGTTCACCGTGATCTTCGCCCTGGCGCGGACCGTGGGCTGGATCTCCCATTGGAAAGAAATGCTTTCGAGCCCGTACAAGATTGGCCGCCCACGCCAGCTGTACACCGGCTACGAGTCGCGTGACATCACCAAGCTGGAAGATCGCAAGTAAGCAGTAGACCGCTTCCTTGCACTGAATAAGGCCTCCTCTGGAGGCCTTATTTGTTTCTGCCCCCGCCCCTCCCTGCAGGCGCTGGCTTGACGGCGCTAAGGCACTCAGGGACAGCTCCAGGTTCAAGTGTGTCATCGCCGGCAAGCCGGCTCCTAGAGTGGGTGGCGCATCGGGCACCGATGATGAGCAATTTATTGCTGCAGGATTTGAGAAACAGTTTTGTCGTATCCGTTACCAATAAAAGCAAAAAAATGCCCCGGTCTCTCGACCGGGGCATTTTTTTTGTAGCCGTTAGTCCTTAATGGTTAACCGCCCCACTCGCCCCCAGGCCAGTCTGCGAACGCACAAACTGCGGGAAGTACAGCGCACGCTCTTTCTCTGCCGCCGCCGACTTGTCGGTGATGGAGAAGAACCAGATACCGACGAACGCAATGATCATCGAGAACAGCGCTGGGTATTCGTACGGGAAGATGGCTTTTTCGTGGTGCAGGATCGAGACCCAGATGGTCGGGCCCAGGATCATCAGGCCAACCGCACTGACCAGGCCCAGCCAGCCGCCAATCATCGCGCCGCGGGTGGTGAGGTTTTTCCAGTACATGGAAAGCAGCAGCACCGGGAAGTTACAGCTGGCGGCAATGGAGAACGCCAGGCCGACCATGAACGCGATGTTCTGGCTTTCGAACAGGATACCGAGGCCGATGGCCAGCACCGCTAGCGCGATGGTGGTGATCTTCGACACACGAATCTCATCCTTTTCGTTGGCCTTGCCTTTCTTGATCACGCTGGCGTACAGGTCGTGAGACACCGCCGAAGCACCCGCGAGGGTCAAGCCGGCAACCACTGCCAGGATGGTGGCAAAGGCCACGGCCGAGATGAAGCCCAGGAAAATACTGCCACCCACCGCATTGGCCAGGTGCACCGCCGCCATGTTATTGCCGCCCAGCAAGGCGCCTGCTGCATCCTTGAACGCCGGGTTGGTGCTGACCAGCAGGATCGCGCCAAAGCCGATGATAAAGGTCAGGATATAGAAGTAGCCGATGAAGCCAGTGGCATACAGCACGCTCTTACGGGCTTCCTTGGCATCGCTTACGGTGAAGAAGCGCATCAGGATGTGCGGCAGGCCAGCAGTACCGAACATCAGTGCCAGGCCCAGGGAGAATGCCGAGATCGGGTCTTTCACCAGGCCGCCAGGGCTCATGATCGCTTCACCTTTGGGGTGAACCTTGATCGCCTCGGAGAACAGCGTGTTGAAGTCGAAGTTGACGTGCTTCATCACCATCAGCGCCATGAACGAGGCACCGGACAGCAACAGCACTGCCTTGATGATCTGCACCCAGGTAGTCGCCAGCATGCCGCCGAACAGCACGTACATGCACATCAGGATACCCACCAGGATCACCGCTACGTGGTAATCCAGGCCGAACAACAGTTGAATCAACTTGCCCGCGCCCACCATCTGCGCGATCAGGTAGAACGCCACCACCACCAGCGAGCCACAGGCCGACAGGCTGCGGATCTGGGTTTGCCCGAGGCGGTAGGACGCCACGTCGGCAAAGGTGTACTTGCCCAGGTTACGCAGGCGTTCGGCGATCAGGAACAGAATGATCGGCCAGCCCACCAGGAAGCCGATCGAGTAGATCAGGCCGTCATAACCGGAGGTGAATACCAGCGCGGAAATCCCCAGGAAGGACGCCGCCGACATGTAGTCACCGGCAATCGCCAGGCCGTTCTGGAAACCGGTGATCTTGCCGCCGGCCGCGTAGTAGTCGGCCGCCGACTTGTTGCGCTTGGAGGCCCAGTAGGTGATGCACAGCGTGGCGCCGACGAACGCGACAAACATTACGATCGCTGAGATGTTCAGCGGTTGCTTGTGCACTTCACCGGTCAATGCATCCGCCGCCCAGACGGCGGGTGCAAAGAGCGAAGCGCCGAATACTGCCAGTAGACGCCGGATCATTGCGCAGCCTCCTTGAGAATCGCATTGTTCAGGTCGTCAAACTCGCCATTGGCCCGGCGCACATAGATGCCGGTCAGGATGAAGGCGGACACAATCAGCCCGACGCCCAGGGGAATGCCCCAGGTAATCGACGAACCGGGGCTGAGCTTGGCCCCCAGCACTTGTGGCCCATAAGCGATCAACAGGATGAAAGCGGAGTAAAGCCCTAGCATGATCGCCGAGAGAATCCAGGCGAACCTTTCCCTTTTTCTCACCAGCTCCTTGAAACGCGGGCTGTTTTGAATCGAGAGGTAAATGCTGTCGTTCATTGTTTTTATCCTCGCAGCACAGCTTTTTTATTATTGGAACGTATCCACTGTATGCGGCTGCGGAACAGGTTCCAGACGACCTTAGTAGTAGAACGACATCGCGACTTCGCAAGTTTTTCAATCAACAAATAAACAATCGCCTGAATGCAGCCAAAAAAAAGGGGAGCGAGCATGCTCGCGAATGCGGTGTATCAGCCAATACACAGGCCGACTGACACATTGCATTCGCGAGCAAGCCCGCTCCCACGTTAGGGCTGCGGTGTAACTTCTAGAGGGTCAACGGTTATTTACCGACCCACTCGGCCACACGCTCGGGGTGCTTGGCAACCCAGTCCTTGGCCGCCGCGTCAGGCTTGGCGCCCTCTTGAATGGCGAGCATGACTTCGCCGATTTCATCCTTGGAGGCCCACTGGAATTTCTTCAGGAAGGCCGCAACTTCCGGCGCTTTCTTCTCCAGGCCCTTGCTGCCGATGCTGTTGACGGTTTCAGCAGCACCATAAATCCCTTTTGGATCGTCCAGGAAACGCAGTTTCCACTTGGCGAACATCCAGTGTGGCACCCAACCGGTGACCGCAATGGATTCCTGCTTGTCTTCGGCACGGGTCAACTCGGCGATCATCGCCGCACCCGAGCTGGCTTGCAGCTTGTAATCCAGGCCATAGGCCTTGATGGCTTCGTCGGTCTTGAGCATCACGCCTGAACCGGCGTCGATGCCGACGATCTTGTTCTTGAAGGTGGTGTCGGTCTTGAGGTCTTCGATGGACTTGGCCTTGACGTACTCCGGCACGATCAGGCCGATCTTCGCATCCTTGAAGTTGGGGCCGTAGTCGACCACCTTGTCCTTGTTCTTGGCCCAGTACTCACCGTGGGTAACCGGCAGCCACGCAGAGAGCATGGCATCGAGCTTGCCGGTGGCTACGCCCTGCCACATGATCCCGGTGGCGACCGCTTGCAGTTTGACGTCATAACCGAGCTTGGCCTTGATCACCTCTGCCGCCACGTGGGTGGTGGCAACGCTGTCGGACCAGCCATCCACGTAGCCGATGCTCAGGGTTTTGCTGTCGGCGCTGGCCAGTGTGGAGCTCATCGCAACTACCAGAGTGGCAGCTGCGCCCAAGAGTCGTCGCATCTTCATAGTACTTCCCCGAAAGTGCTGCGCCCGACGGATGCCGAGCGACGTCAACCTGTTGTTATGTGGTGCACCGCGCCCCCTTCACGCGCATCGATCACGGTAGTGCGCCGTCAGCGGAGTACTGACACTTCGATCATCAACCTGCCAGGCCATTCGACCTTCTCTGTCAGCGACATCCTACAAGCAAGGAACGACATCACATCGCCAGCAGGACACTTTGTAGGACTTACCCTCGAAATCCCGCCCGAACTTTGCATGTCAAAATTATGCAGCCCCACTGGGACGGGCCAAATCCGGGTAAGATGCGCGCCTTTGCTCCTCCAGATAAGCCGACCATGCCCGCGACTGCCCGCTTCCCTGCCCTGTCCTATGTATTTGCCTTGATCCTCGGCCTGCTGGCCCTGATCGGTTACTGGTATGGCCTCGGCCGGCCCGTGGTGCTGCCCGATGTCGCCAGCGCCACGCACAAGATGCAGTGCGCGTCCTACACGCCTTTCGATAAAGACCAATCGCCGTTTGACCAGCCGCTCACCCTGCGTCCGGAACGCATGGACGCCGACCTCGCCCTGCTGGCGACCCGCTTCGAGTGCATCCGCACCTACACCATGGTCGGCCTGGAAGCCTTGCCGGAAATAGCGCGCAAACATGGGCTGAAGGTGATGGCCGGCGCCTGGGTCAGCAGCGACCCAGTGGCAACCGCCAAGGAAATCGACCAACTGATCGCCTCGGCCAATGCCAACCCCGATGTCGTGACCTCGGTGATCGTCGGCAACGAGGCCCTGCTGCGCAAGGAAGTCACCGCCCATCAGCTCGTGGCGCTGATCCAAACGGTTAAACGCCAGATCAAGCAGCCGGTGACGTATGCGGACGTGTGGGAGTTCTGGCTGCATCACCCGGAAATCGCTCCAGCGGTGGACTTCATCACCATCCACCTGTTGCCGTACTGGGAAGATGACCCGTCCGGCATCGACCAGGCCCTCAAGCATGTGGGCGATGTGCGCCAGACCTTCGGTAACAAGTTTGCGCCCAAGGACATATTGATCGGTGAAACCGGCTGGCCCAGCGAAGGCCGCCAGCGTGAAACCGCAGTGCCGAGCCGGGTCAACGAGGCCAAGTTCATGCGTGGTTTCGTGGCCATGGCCGAGGCGAATGGCTGGCGCTACAACCTGATCGAAGCCTTTGACCAGCCGTGGAAGCGTGCAAGTGAAGGCGCCGTGGGGGGTTACTGGGGCCTGTTTGATGCAGACCGCCAGGACAAGGCCATCCTCGCCGGGCCGGTCACCAATGTGCCGTACTGGCCGCTGTGGCTGGGCATTGGCGGGCTCATCCTGCTGGGCACCTTGGCGCTGGGTGGTCGTGTACGCAGCGTGCGCGCCGCCCTGGCCCTGCCGCTGCTGGGTGCCGTCGCGGCTTGCTCGCTCGGCACCTGGGCCGAGCTGACCCGCGTGACCGCGCGCTTTAATGATGAATGGGCATGGGCAGGCCTGCTGGTGGTGCTGAATCTGCTGGTACTGGCGCACGCAGCATTGGCCCTGAGCTCGCGGGAAGGTTGGCGTGGACGCGCATTCGACTGGCTGGAGCAGCGTTCAGGCTGGCTGGTGGCAATTGCCGGGTTTGCGGGAGCCGTGATGATGCTGGCGCTGGTGTTCGACCCACGCTATCGCAGTTTTCCGAGCGCGGCGCTGGTGCTGCCGGCCCTGGTGTACCTGGTGCGTCCAGTGACCGGACCACGCCGGGAGATTGCGCTGCTGACCTTCATCATCGGTGCCGGCATTGCGCCGCAGCTTTACCGTGAAGGGGTGCTGAACCAGCAGGCATGGGGCTGGGCGGTGGTTAGCCTGCTCATGGTGATCGCGTTGTGGCGTTGCCTGCGGGTGCGTCGGGCTTAATACCGCTATCGCCGGCAAGCCAGCCCCCACCTTTGCTCGGGTTCACACGATTAAAGGTGGACGCTGGCTTGCCTGCGATAACGCGCCATCAGACAGCCCTGGGTTTACGCACCAACCGCAACCCCGCAATCACCACTGCGAACACCGCAAACGTGGTGTTGTACAACGCCAGCGCCGGCAGCCCGAATACCATCCCCAGCACTGCCAACCCCCAGCCCGCGCGACCCGGCACAAAAAACGCCAGCACCGACGTGATCAGCGCCGCCCACCCCAGCACCTTGAAGTGGATCATCAACCCCAGGTTCGAACGCAGCTGGCATTCCCAGCGGCTGGCCTCGTCCGCGCAGATGCCGACCCATTGGCCGTCCTCCATAAAGCCGTAGCGTGCGCCATAACTGGCGGCCAACCATAACGGCAGGGCAATAAGCAGCAAAATCAGCGGCAAACGACGGGACATGGGGTACTCCGAAAGGCAAAAACGGCGCTCAGCTTAATGCCCCGGCGGCCGTTAGCAAGGCGCATACACACAATTAGTGTTCATCAAGGCGTGGCAAAGTGTATCGTCTCGCTACTATTACCCCGATTCCGACGTTTTTTTCCGACATTTAGTGCTGAGTGATGGCACTTCGGCGAAGACGCGGTGGTCATAGCCTGCGAACTTCATTAAGCACGTTTCCTCCTAGGGATTAAGTCATGCTCCGTTCCTTGCGCTGTGCTGCCTTACTCGGCAGCCTTTTTTTGAGTGCGTCAGCACTGGCCGTCGACATCGACCAGGCCAGCTATGGCTACCCTTTGACCAACCCGTTCGAAGCGACCATCGCCACTACCCCGCCCGACCTTCGGCCCAAGTTGCCAAGCGACGACGAGATCAACCAGTCCGACTACACCCTGAACATGCGCCCCGAGCGTGAGTTCAGCCTGCCGGACAACTTCTGGGCGGTGAAGAAACTCACCTACCGTATCGCCAAGCAGGACCGCGCCGCGCCGCTGATCTTCCTGATCGCGGGCACTGGCGCACGGTTCGACAGCAGCATCAACGAATACCTGAAGAAACTGTATTACCAGGCCGGCTACCACGTGGTGCAGTTGTCATCGCCCACCAGCTTCGACTTCATCAGCGCCGCCTCGCGCTTCGCCACTCCGGGGATCACCCAGGAAGACGCCGAAGACATGTATCGCGTGATGCAGGCCGTGCGTGCGCAAAACGCTTCGCTGCCGGTGACCGACTTTTACCTCACCGGCTACAGCCTCGGCGCCCTGGATGCGGCATTTGTCAGCAAGCTCGACGAGACCCGCCGCAGCTTCAACTTCAAGAAAGTGCTGCTGCTGAACCCGCCGGTCAACCTCTACACATCGATCACCAACCTCGACAAGCTGGTACAGACCGAGGTCAAAGGCATCAACAACACCACCACCTTCTATGAGCTGGTGCTGAACAAGCTGACCCGTTACTTCCAGCAAAAGGGCTACATCGACCTGAATGACGCCCTGCTCTACGACTTCCAGAACTCCAAACAGCACCTGACCAACGAACAGATGGCCATGCTGATCGGCACCTCGTTCCGCTTCTCGGCGGCCGACATCGCCTTTACCTCGGACCTGATCAACCGCCGTGGCCTGATCATCCCGCCGAAATACCCGATCACCGAAAGCACCAGTCTCACGCCGTTCCTCAAGCGTGCGCTGCAATGTGACTTCGACTGCTACCTCACTGAACAAGTGATCCCTATGTGGCGCGCCCGCTCCGACGGCGGCAGCCTGTTGCAACTGGTCGACCAGGTCAGCCTGTACGCCCTCAAGGACTACCTGCATACCAACCCGAAGATTGCCGTCATGCACAACGCCGACGACGTGATCCTCGGCCCTGGCGACCTCGGTTTCCTGCGTAAAACCTTCGGCGATCGCTTGACCGTCTACCCGCTGGGCGGCCACTGCGGCAACCTCAATTACCGCGTCAACGCCGACGCCATGCTGGAGTTCTTCCGTGGCTAAATATCTTCTGCTGCTTGCCGCCTTGATGTGCGCAGGCGTGGCCAATGCCGACAACAGCAAGGCCCATGAGCCGGTCAACGTCGACGCCGACGGTTTCAAGGAGCCGCTGACCAAGCTCAAGTTCAACCCGGGCCTGGACCAGCGCGAATTCGAGCGCTCGTCGCTCACCGCACTCAACGTGTATGACCCGCTGGAATCGTGGAACCGTCGCGTGTACCACTTCAACTACCGGTTCGACCAATGGGTGTTCCTGCCGGTGGTCGATGGCTACCGCTACGTCACGCCCAGCTTCCTGCGTACTGGTGTGAGCAACTTCTTCAACAACCTGGGCGACGTGCCCAACCTGTTGAACAGCCTGCTGCAGCTCAAGGGCCACCGCTCCCTGGAAACCACCGGCCGCCTGCTGGTCAATACCACCATCGGCATCGCCGGCCTGTGGGACCCTGCTACCGCCATGGGCCTGCCGCGCCAGAGTGAAGACTTCGGCCAGACCCTGGGTTTCTACGGCGTGCCTGGCGGCGCGTACCTGGTGCTGCCGATCTTCGGCCCATCGAACCTGCGCGACACCACCGGCCTGATCGTCGACTACGCCGCCGAAACCCAGATCAACTACCTCAACGTCTCCGAAGTCAGCTCCAACCACCCGGAAATCTGGGCGCTGCGTGCAGTAGACAAGCGTTATCAGACCAGCTTCCGTTATGGTCAGATGAACTCGCCGTTCGAGTATGAGAAGGTGCGTTACATCTACACCGAATCGCGCAAGTTGCAGATTGCGGAGTAAACGCCCACAAAAAAGGCCATTCGATTGAATGGCCTTTTTTTGCCGCCCGTGTCAGGCCTTCAGCGCTTTCCACGCTTTGCCGGCCACGCTGACCACCGCCAACACCACTGCACCGGCAATAATCCCCGCCACCCCATTCAGTAACGTCGGCACCAGCCACGCCACCCCGCCCGCGCCCTGACTGACCGTCTCGATCCAGTGATGCACCACCGGCACGCCATGGGTGAGGATCCCACCGCCCACCAGGAACATCGCCGCCGTCCCGATCACCGACAGGCTCTTCATCATGTAGGGCGCCGCACGCAGGATGGCGCCGCCGATACTACGCGCCGCCTGGCCAGGCTTCTGGGTCAGCCACAGGCCCAGGTCATCCAGCTTGACGATGCCAGCCACCAGCCCGTAGACACCGATGGTCATGACGATGGCAATGCCGGACAGCACGATCACTTGCTGCATCAACGGCGCGTCGGCCACGGTGCCGAGGGTGATCGCGATGATTTCGGCGGAAAGGATGAAGTCGGTGCGGATGGCGCCTTTGATCTTGTTCTTCTCAAAGGCCACCAGGTCGGTTGCCGGGTTGGCCACGGCCTCGACCAACTGCGCGTGTTCAGCGTGGTCCTCGGCCTTGCTGTGGAGGAATTTATGCGCGAGCTTCTCGAAACCTTCGAAACACAAGTACGCGCCGCCGAGCATCAGCAAAGGGGTCACCGCCCATGGCGCAAAGGCGCTGATCAGCAAGGCGGCCGGCACCAGGATCAGTTTGTTGACGAACGAACCCTTCGCCACCGCCCACACCACAGGAATTTCCCGCTCCGCGCGAACGCCAGAGACCTGTTGGGCATTGAGCGCCAGGTCATCACCGAGCACGCCAGCGGTCTTCTTCGCCGCCATTTTTGTCATCAGCGCTACGTCATCGAGTACTGCGGCGATATCGTCGATCAACACCAACAAGCTGCTTCCTGCCATGAATCGGGCTTCCATTAGAGAGAGATGGGCGGAGCATAGCGCGGCGCAAAGCTTTGCGGGCACATTGTTGAGGCTCGCGGATGGCCGGTGCTACCATGCGCAACCGCCTGTACTGGCAAGGAAACCCCTGGTTTATGAGCACCATTCGCGAGCGCAACAAAGAAAAGATCCTGCGGGCGGCCAGCGAGGAGTTTGCCGACAAGGGCTTCGCCGCGACCAAAACCAGCGACATCGCCGCCAAGGCCGGGCTGCCCAAGCCCAACGTCTACTACTACTTCAAATCCAAGGACAACCTCTACCGTGAGGTGCTCGAGAGCATTATCGAGCCGATCCTGGCCGCATCCACGCCATTCAACCCGCAAGGCGCGCCCAAGGAAGTACTGAGCAACTACATCCGCTCGAAAATCCGCATCTCCCGCGACCTGCCGTTTGCCTCCAAGGTCTTCGCCAGCGAAATCATGCACGGCGCCCCGCACTTGAGCGCTGATCAGGTCGAGCAGCTTAACGCCCAGGCCAAGCACAACATCGCGTGTATCCAGGACTGGGTAGACCGCGGACTGATCGCGACGATCGACCCCAATCACTTGATGTTCAGCATCTGGGCGGCCACGCAGACGTATGCGGACTTCGACTGGCAGATCTCGGCGGTGACCGGCAAGGCCAAGTTGGATGAAGCGGACTACGAGGCCGCGGCGCAGACGATCATTCGGTTGGTGCTCAAGGGGTGTGAGCCGGACTGAGGGACGTGGTGCGGTTATCGCAGGCAAGCCAGTTCCCACACTTGATCCGCGCAGGCACAGCCTGTATGAACACCGCGAAACCAATGTGGGAGCGGGCTTGCTCGCGAAAGTGCCCTCCCGGACACATCCTGCCAAGAGCCAGCCGATCAGCATCTACCCCCTAGACCTAGCCTTTCAGGACACTACCTGAAAATAGGCTAAGGAATGCCTGATCTAGCCACCTCACATCGCCTGCGTATCGGGCGAGTCAGCGAACCCAATCGCATCTATCTGATCACCACCAATACTCACGAACGCGTGCCGATATTCAGTGACTTTCATTTGGGTCGCCTGGTGGTTTGGCAATTCAGGCTTGCTCAGCACCAGGGGCTGGCAAACTCCCTGGCATGGGTGGTGATGCCAGACCATTTCCACTGGTTGGTCCAATTGCAAAAAGGATCACTGGGCGACTTGATATGCCAAGTGAAGTCCAAAAGCACTCGAAGCGTGAACGGCGCTACAGGGCGCAAAGGTAGGCTTTGGCAAACCAGCTTTCATGACCGTGCGCTGCGCAAGGAAGATGACCTGGTTAAAATGGCCAGGTATGTGGTGGCCAATCCATTGCGGGCTGGACTGGTAAGTCGGATTGGCGACTATCCGTTGTGGGATGCAGTTTGGCTGTAGGGTCGAAACTGAGTTGCCTCCTTCGCGAGCAAGCCCGCTCCCACATTTTGATCTGCAAACACGATCACATTGTGGGAGCGGGCTTGCTCGCGAAGGGGCCAGACCAATCAGCAAAAAATCAGGCTGACACCCCCGCATCCGCCATCAACCCCACCCCCTCGATCGCCGTGATCGCGCACTGCTCATCAATATCCGACGTGTCCCCGCTGATCCCGATCGCCCCCAGCACAGCCCCCTCCTGACTCCGAATCAACACCCCACCCGGTGCCGGCACCACACTGCCCTGCCCCAGGCTATTCAGCGCAGCGATAAACGCCGGGCGTTGCTGCGCGTCCAGCGCCAGCAGGCGTGAGCCCTTGCCCAAGGCAATCGCGCCCCAGGCCTTGCCAATGGCGATCTGCGGACGCAGCAGGCTGGCGCCGTCTTCGCGTTGCAGGGTGATCAGGTGACCGCCGCTGTCGAGCACCGCAATGGTCAGCGGCGCCGCCGAAATGGTGCGCCCTGCGGTGAGGGCCTGGCTGGCCAGTTGGGTGGCGAGTTTCAAGGTTAAAGCGCTCATGGTGCCGTCCTTCTTTTGTTATTGGGAATGCGGTGGAGGTCTGGATGATCAGATGCTCGATCAAACAAATAGAACACAATGACTTTTATTTTTGTATACAATATTTTCGCACAAAGGCTCCATACGTCGAAAAAAGCGGTTCCGACGAACGCAAAGGCCAGTTTATAAAATGCATTGACCTGTGCCGCCCGCCGTGAATACACTTTGACCAGACACCACTTGTATACAATTACAAAACGCAAGAGGCACCAAAACCATGAGCAAAATGAGAGCAATCGAAGCCGCCGTCCTGGTGATGCGCCGTGAAGGCGTGGACACCGCCTTCGGTATCCCAGGCGCCGCGATCAACCCGCTGTACTCGGCCTTGCAGAAGGTGGGTGGCATCGATCACGTCCTTGCTCGCCACGTTGAAGGCGCCTCCCATATGGCCGAGGGTTACACCCGCACCAAGGCGGGCAATATCGGCGTGTGCATCGGCACTTCGGGCCCGGCGGGTACCGACATGGTCACCGGCCTGTACAGCGCCTCGGCCGACTCGATCCCGATCCTGTGCATTACCGGCCAGGCACCCCGCGCCCGTATGCACAAGGAAGACTTCCAGGCCGTGGACATCACCAGCATCGTCAAGCCGGTGACCAAGTGGGCAACCACCGTCCTGGAACCCGGCCAAGTGCCGTATGCCTTCCAGAAAGCCTTTTACGAAATGCGCTCCGGCCGCCCCGGCCCGGTACTGATCGACCTGCCATTTGACGTGCAGATGGCCGAGATCGAATTCGACATCGACGCCTATCAGCCATTGCCCCTGGCCAAGCCATTGGCAACCCGCGTGCAGGTGGAGAAAGCCCTGGCCCTGCTGGACCAGGCCGAACGCCCGCTGTTGGTGAGCGGTGGCGGCGTGATCAATGCCGACGCCAGCGAGCTGCTGGTTGAATTCGCCGAACTCACCGGCATCCCGGTGATCCCGACCCTGATGGGCTGGGGCACCATTCCGGACGATCACCCACAGATGGTGGGCATGGTCGGCCTGCAAACCTCCCACCGCTATGGCAACGCGACGCTGCTCAAGTCGGACGTGGTGCTGGGCATCGGTAACCGCTGGGCCAACCGTCACACCGGTTCAGTCGAGGTCTATACCGAGGGCCGTAAGTTCATCCACGTCGACATCGAGCCGACGCAGATTGGCCGCGTCTTCACGCCGGACCTGGGCATCGTTTCCGACGCCGGTTCCGCACTGACCATGTTTATCGAAGTGGCCCGCGAGTGGAAAGCCGCCGGCAAGCTCAAGGACCGCAGTGCCTGGCTCAACGACTGCCAGCAACGCAAGGCTACGCTGCACCGCAAGACCCACTTCGACAATGTGCCGGTCAAGCCACAGCGCGTTTACGAAGAAATGAACCAGGTGTTCGGCAAAGACACCTGCTACGTCAGCACCATCGGCCTGTCGCAGATCGCCGGTGCGCAATTCCTGCATGTGTACAAGCCGCGCCACTGGATCAACTGCGGCCAGGCCGGCCCACTGGGCTGGACCATCCCCGCCGCCCTCGGCGTGGTCAAGGCCGACCCGAGCCGCAAGGTGGTCGCACTGTCGGGCGACTATGACTTCCAGTTCATGATCGAAGAGTTGGCCGTGGGCGCGCAGTTCAAGCTGCCGTACATCCACGTGGTGGTAAACAACTCCTACCTGGGTCTGATCCGCCAGGCCCAGCGCGGGTTTGAAATGGATTACTGCGTGCAGTTGTCCTTCGACAACCTCAACGCCCCGGAACTCAACGGCTATGGTGTGGACCACGTCGCCGTCGCCGAAGGCCTGGGTTGCAAGGCCCTGCGCGTGTTCGAGCCAAGCCAGATCGCGCCAGCACTGCGCCGTGCCGAGGAAATGATCGAAGAATTCAAGGTTCCGGTGATCGTTGAGATTATTCTGGAACGCGTGACCAACATTTCCATGGGCACCGAGATCAACGCCGTCAATGAATTCGAAGATCTGGCACTGGTCGGCAACGATGCGCCGACTGCCATTTCCCTGCTCGATTAAGGAGAACCCTATGCCGCGCTTCGCCGCCAACCTGTCCATGCTGTTTACCGAACAGGACTTCCTTGCACGCTTCAAAGCGGCCGCCGATGCTGGCTTCGAAGGGGTCGAGTACTTGTTCCCGTATGAATTCAGCTCTGCCGAAATCAAGGCACAACTTGACGCCCATGGCCTGACCCAGGTGCTGTTCAACCTGCCGGCCGGTGACTGGGCCAAGGGCGAACGCGGCCTGGCGTGTCACCCGGACCGGGTCGAGGAATTCCGTGCCGGGGTCAAGCTCGCGATCGCCTATGCACACGTGCTGGGCAACACCCAGATCAACTGCCTGGCAGGGATTCGCCCCCAAGGTGTCGATGACGAGACCCTGGAAAAAACGTTCGTCGCCAACCTCAAGTACGCCGCCGACAAGCTGCAGGCGGCGGGCATCAAGTTGGTGATGGAAGCGATCAATACCCGCGACATTCCAGGCTTCTACCTCAATAACACGGCGCAAGCCCTGTCGATTCGCGAACAGGTGGGCAGTGACAATCTGTTCCTGCAATACGACATCTATCACATGCAAATCATGGAGGGCGACCTGGCCCGCACCATGGCCGCGCACCTGGGCGAGATCAACCACATCCAACTGGCGGATAACCCGGGCCGTAACGAGCCGGGCACCGGCGAGATCAACTACCGCTTCCTGTTCGAACACCTGGACCGCATCGGTTACCAGGGGTGGGTCGGCTGCGAGTACAAGCCGTTGACCACCACCGAAGCGGGTCTGGGCTGGCTCAAAACCCATAACGCCCTCTAACTGAAACAACACAATCCCCATGTGGGAGCGGGCTTGCTCGCGAAAAGCGGTGTATCAGTCGACGCCTATGTTGAATGAAAGACCTTCGCGAGCAAGCCCGCTCCCACATTTAGACCTCCTGTGTTTGGCAGACCAAGTCAGGTCTGCCCATCGAATAAAAAGAGGAATTGATCATGGCTAAAATCGGATTCATCGGCACTGGCATCATGGGCCAACCCATGGCCGCGAACCTGCAGAAAGCAGGTCACCAACTGTTCCTCTCCGAGCACCACGGCAAGGCCCCGCAAGCACTGATCGACGCCGGTGCCGTTGCCCTGGCCAACCCGCAGCAAGTGGCGCAGGAAGCCGAGTTCATCATCGTGATGGTGCCCGACACCCCGCAGGTCGATGACGTGCTGTTCCGCAAAGACGGCGTAGCTGCTGGCCTGTCACCGAACAAGGTGGTGATCGACATGAGCTCGATCTCCCCCACCGCCACCAAGACGTTCGCGGCGAAGATCAACGAGACCGGCGCGCAGTACCTGGATGCCCCCGTGTCCGGTGGTGAGGTCGGCGCCAAGGCCGGCACCCTGAGCATCATGATCGGTGGTGAGCCGCACACCTTTGAACGCGCGCTGCCGCTGTTCCAGGCCATGGGCAAGAACATCACCCTGGTGGGCGGCAATGGTGATGGCCAGACCGCCAAGGTCGCCAACCAGATCATCGTCGCGCTGAACATCCAGGCAGTGGCCGAAGCGCTGCTGTTCGCCTCCAAGAACGGCGCCGACCCGGCCAAGGTGCGTGAAGCGCTGATGGGTGGGTTCGCTTCGTCGAAAATCCTCGAAGTGCATGGCGAGCGCATGATCAAGGGCACCTTTGATCCGGGCTTCCGTATCAACCTGCACCAGAAGGACCTCAACCTGGCCCTGGCCGGCGCCAAGGAGCTGGGGATCAACCTGCCGAACACCGCCGGCACCCAGCAGGTGTTCAGCACATGCACCGCACTAGGTGGCGGCAACTGGGACCATTCGGCGCTGATCAAGGGGCTGGAGCATATGGCGAATTTTTCGATTCGCGATAAGTAAGCCTCACTTGAAAGGCAACCCAGTGTGGGAGCTGGCTTGCCTGCGATAGCGGTCTTTCATCTAGAGATCTGCTGCCTGACACACGGCTATCGCAGGCAAGCCAGCTCCCACCTTTGATCTCCATTCCAAGCCTCACCCCTAATAACAAGAATCCCCCCGGGAGCCCGCTTATGTCGGTCGATCCGCAACACCTGCTTCGCGAGCTGTTTGCCACAGCCATCGACGCCGCCCACCCTCGGCAAGTCCTCGAACCCTACCTGCCCGCCGACCGCAGCGGCCGTGTGATCGTGATCGGCGCCGGCAAGGCCGCTGCGGCCATGGCCCTGGTCGTGGAGAACTGCTGGCAGGGCGACGTCACCGGCCTGGTGGTGACCCGCTACGGTCACGGCGCGCCGTGCCAGAAAATCGAAGTGGTCGAAGCCGCCCACCCCGTGCCCGACGCCGCCGGCCTGGCGGTGGCCCAGCGCGTGCTGGCATTGATCAGCAACCTCAGCGAAGACGACCGTGTGATCTTCCTGCTGTCCGGCGGCGGCTCGGCCCTGCTGGCGCTGCCCGCCGAAGGCATCACCCTGGCCGACAAACAGGCCATCAACAAAGCCCTGCTCAAGTCCGGCGCCACCATTGGCGAGATGAATTGCGTGCGCAAGCACCTCTCCGCCATCAAGGGCGGCCGCCTGGCTAAAGCGGCCTGGCCGGCCACGGTGTACACCTATGCGATTTCCGATGTGCCGGGCGACCAGGCCACGGTGATCGCCTCCGGCCCCACCGTCGGCGACCCGAGCACCTCGCAACAGGCGCTGGCGATCCTCAAGCGCTACAACATCGAGGCCCCCGCTTCAGTGCGCAGCTGGTTGCAGAACCCGGCCTCGGAAACCGTCAAGCCCGGCGACCCGGTGCTTGCCCGCAGCCACTTCCAATTGATCGCCCGCCCGCAGCAATCCCTCGAAGCGGTGGCGGTCAAAGTACGCCAGGCCGGGTTCAGCCCGTTGATCCTCGGCGACCTCGAAGGCGAAGCGCGGGACGTGGCCAAGGTGCACGCCGGCATCGCCCGGCAGATCGTGCAGCATGGCCAGCCATTGGCGGCACCCTGCGTGATCCTCTCCGGTGGCGAAACCACCGTGACCGTGCGCGGCAATGGCCGTGGCGGGCGCAATGCGGAATTCCTGCTGAGCCTCACCGACAGCCTCAAGGGCCTGCCCGGCGTCTATGCCCTGGCCGGTGACACCGATGGCATCGACGGTTCGGAAGACAACGCCGGCGCCCTCATGACCCCGTGCAGCTACCGCCGCGCCGAAGCCCTCGGCCTATCAGCCAGCGACGAGTTGGATAACAACAACGGCTACGGCTACTTCGCCGCCCTCGACGGGTTGATCGTCACCGAGCCGACGCGCACCAACGTCAACGACTTCCGCGCCATCCTGATCCTTGAGACTGCCAAACATGACGCCTGACAAGAAGGTCAAAATCCTCGCCACCCTGGGCCCGGCCACCCACGGTATCGACGACATCCGCGAACTGGTGGAAGCCGGGGTGAATATCTTCCGGCTCAATTTCAGCCATGGCGACCACGCCGACCACGCCCAGCGCTACCAATGGATTCGCCAGGTGGAGCGCCAGTTGAATTACCCGCTGGGCATCCTCATGGACCTGCAAGGGCCGAAGCTGCGGGTCGGGCGTTTTGCCGAGGGCAAGGTGCAACTGGTACGCGGCCAGGCCCTGCGCCTGGACCTGGACCCGACTCCCGGCGACCAGCGCCGGGTCAACCTGCCCCACCCGGAAATCCTCAAAGCACTGGAACCCGGCATGGACCTGCTGCTGGACGATGGCAAACTGCGGCTGCGGGTCATCACCAAACACGCTGATGCCATCGACACCACGGTGCTCAATGGCGGCGAACTGTCTGACCGCAAAGGCGTCAACGTCCCCCAAGCCCTGCTGGAACTGAGCCCACTGACCGCCAAGGACCGGCGCGACCTGAGCTTTGGCCTGGAACTGGGCGTGGACTGGGTGGCGCTGTCGTTCGTGCAGCGTCCGGAAGACATCCGCGAAGCCCGCGAGCTGATCGGCGACAAGGCCTTCCTGATGGCCAAGATCGAAAAGCCCTCGGCCGTGCAGCGCCTGCAGGAAATCGCCGAACTGAGCGACGCGATCATGGTGGCCAGGGGCGACCTGGGCGTGGAAGTGCCGGCCGAGAGCGTGCCGCAGATCCAGAAGGACATCATCAGCGCCTGCCGCCAGTTGGGTAAACCGGTGGTGGTGGCCACGCAGATGCTGGAGTCGATGCGCTTCTCCCCGGCGCCAACCCGTGCCGAGGTGACGGACGTCGCCAATGCCGTGGCCGAAGGCGCGGACGCGGTGATGCTGTCGGCGGAAACCGCGTCCGGCGAATACCCCCTGGAAGCCGTGCAGATGATGAGCAAAATCATCCGCCAGGTGGAAAACGGTCCGGACTACCAGGCCCAGTTGGATGTCAGTCGGCCCAAGGCGGATGCCACGGTGTCGGACGCCATCAGCTGCGCGATCCGCCGCATCAGCAGCATTCTGCCGGTGGCGGTGCTGGTCAACTACAGCGAGTCCGGCAGCTCCAGCCTGCGCGCGGCGCGGGAACGGCCGGTGGCGCCGATCCTCAACCTCACGCCGAACCTGTCCACGGCGCGGCGCTTGAGTGTGGCGTGGGGGGTGCATTCGGTGGTCAATGACCGCCTGCGCCAGGTGGACGAGGTGTGTTCCACGGCGCTGGAGATTGCGCAGGCGCAGGGCATGGCGGAGCGCGGGGATACCTTGGTGATTACCGCGGGGGTGCCGTTCGGGCAGCCGGGGTCTACGAACTCACTGCGTATCGAGACGTTGATTTAGCGTCTGTAAGGGCCTCATCGCGGGCAAGCCCGCTCCCACATTTGATCGATGTTCGACATGAAAATTCGGTCAACTGTGGGAGCTGGCTTGCCTGCGATAAGGGCAACTCGGTCTGACTGAATGACCCCACATGCACAACCCAACCTGCCCCGACTGGGCCGAAGCCTTGCTCAATGGCTTCAGCCAGATCTTCCTGCAACGCCAGCCACTGTGTGGCCTGCTGTGCCTGCTGGCCATCCTGGTAGGCGCGCCGACCTTGCTCGGCGGTGCGCTGCTCGGTGGCGTGGCGGGCTTGCTCACGGCCCAGCGCCGGGGTTACCCGAAAGCCGAGCGCCAAGCCGGCCTGTACAGCTACAACGGCGTGCTGCTGGGCGTGTTGATCAGCCAGCATTTCGCCTGGTCGGCCTTGCTGCCGCCGCTGATCCTGGCGTGCGGCGGCTTGAGCGCGATCCTGACGCGGCAATGGTTGAAGCACGCCAGCCAGCCCGATGACTTGCCAGCGTATACCGCGCCGTTTGTGTTCCTCGGTTGGTTGCTGATAGGCACGGTGCCTGAAAGCACCTTTAGCCTGAGCGAACCCGATACCGTGGCCATGCTCACCGCCCCGTTCACTGGCCTGGCGCAAATCATGCTGCTGGACCAGCCGTTAGCCGGTGCCCTGATTGCGCTGGGCCTGTGGCTGGCCAACCGCCGCGCCGCCGTATGGGCCTTGATCGGCGCCAGTGCCGGCGTATTGATTGCGCTGTGGCTGGAGGAACCCGCTGGCGCCCTGCTTGGCCTGCACAGCTATAACCCGGCCTTGGCCGCACTGGCCCTGAGCCAGGTGCGCCGGCAACCCTGGCTGCCGCTGCTCGGCATCCTGCTGGCGGTCACCCTCACGCCGGGCTTTGCCGCCCTGCATCTGCCAGCGTTGACCGCGCCGTTCATCCTCGCCTGCTGGCTGGTGCGCGCAGGTGCTCGCGTGCTGCGCAAACCCCGCATGGACAGGCCCTTCGAATCCCCCTAGGCTTGCTCGATATTCGATTCAGGCGGGATTTATGGACAGCAACAACGACTGGCGCCAGCGGCTCTACGTCATGGTTTTTCAAAGCGATACGGTCGCCGGGCGGCGCTTCGACGGCATCCTGCTGCTGATCATCCTCGCCAGCCTGGTGATCGTGATGCTCGACAGCATCGACCAGATACACCAGAACTACGCCGATGTGCTGGCCTATATCGAGTGGGGCTTCACGCTGATCTTCTTGATCGAGTACGGCCTGCGCCTGTATTGCTCGCCCAAGCCATTGCGCTATGCCTTCAGTTTTTATGGGTTGGTGGATTTGCTCGCCATCGTGCCCGGCATCCTCGCCCTGTACTACAGCGACGCCCAGTACCTGCTGATCATCCGCATCATCCGGATGTTGCGAATTTTCCGGGTGCTCAAGCTCAGCCCGTACCTCAAGCAGGCCAACTACCTGATGGCGGCGCTGCGCGGCAGCAAGCAGAAAATCGTGGTGTTCCTGGTCAGCGTGTGCACCCTGGTGACGGTGTTCGGCACCTTGATGTACGTGATCGAAGGCCCCGAGCATGGCTTTACCAGCATCCCCAAGGGCATCTACTGGGCTATCGTGACCCTGACCACCGTGGGCTTTGGCGACATCGTGCCCAAGACGCCGCTGGGCCAGGTGATTTCGTCGTTGGTGATGATCACGGGTTACTCGATCATCGCCGTACCCACCGGTATTTTCACCGCCGAACTGGCCAGTGCGATGCGCGGTGAACAACTGCAAGCCGACTGCCCGGTGTGCAAGAAAGACAGCCATGAGCCGAACGCGGCCTTCTGTTCGCGCTGCGGCAATGCACTGTTCAAGAAAATGGAATAAGCAAAGTGCGTTTTAATCTTTAAACGTCTATGCGCTGCCAGCTATAGTCGCTGGCAAAATGCCCTCACTCAATCGACAACCCTCTCGAACAACAAGGAATGAGCAGTGAAAAAATTCGTTAGCGCCTCTCTCCTGGCCGCCGGCCTTGCTCTGGCGGGCGCCGTCCAGGCGGCCCCCGTCACACTGCTCAACGTCTCCTACGACGTGATGCGCGACTTCTACAAGGACTATAACGCCGCCTTCCAGAAACATTGGGAAGCCGAGCACCCGAACGACAAGCTGACCTTGCAGATGTCCTTCGGCGGCTCCAGCAAGCAAGCACGCTCGGTGATCGATGGCCTGCCGGCTGACGTGATTACCATGAACATGGCCACAGACATCAACGCCCTGGTCGACAACGGCAAACTGGTGCCGGACAACTGGGTCACCCGTCTGCCGAACAACAGCGCGCCGTTCACCTCCGCCACTGTGTTTATCGTGCGCAAAGGCAACCCGAAAGCGCTGAAGGACTGGCCGGACCTGCTCAAGGATGGCGTGCAGGTGATCGTGCCCAACCCGAAAACCTCGGGTAACGGCCGCTACACCTACTTGTCGGCCTGGGGTTATGTGCTGAAGAACGGCGGTGATGAAGAAAAGGCCAAGACCTTTGTCGGCAAGCTGTTCAAGCAAGCACCGGTGCTCGATACCGGTGGCCGCGCCGCCACCACGACCTTCATGACCAACCAGATCGGCGACGTGCTGGTGACCTTCGAGAACGAAGCAGAGATGATCGCCCGTGAGTTCGGCCGTGATCAGTTCGAGGTGATCTACCCAAGCGTGTCCGCGGAAGCCGAGCCGCCGGTGTCGGTGGTCGACAAAGTGGTCGAGAAGAAAGGTACCCGCGTGGCTGCCGAAGACTACCTGAAGTACCTGTGGTCGCCGCAAGGCCAGGAAATCGCCGCCAACAACTACCTGCGTCCACGTGACCCGAACGTGCTGGCCAAATACACCGACCGCTTCCCGAAAGTCGACTTCCTCTCGGTAGAGAAGACCTTTGGTGACTGGCGCACGGTGCAGAAGACGCACTTCAACGATGGCGGTGTTTTCGACCAGATCTATTCCGGTCAGTAAGGGAACAAACGCGGTCAGTGTGGGAGCAGGCAAGCCAGCTCCCACATTTTTTTGTCCGGCGACTACATCGGAGGGGTCACGCCATCCTTCCCGGCCGAGATCGCCTGCGCGGTAATCGTCCCGTCCGCCCCCTTCGCCGCAAACATCACCACCTTCACCCCCGGCTTGAGCAAGCTGCGATCGCCCGGCTCCAGGTTGACGATCGGCACGTCCTCCGGCACCACGATCTTCTGTTCGCCACCTTTGTATTTCACCGTCAACGTGCGCCCGTTGCTGACCACCAGGTCGCCGACGGTGCCGTTGGTCATGCTGCTGCCTTCTTTCAAGTCAAACGCGCGATGCCCGTCGCCCGTGCCGGCCATGGCCGGAGGGAACACGTGCACTTCAAGCGCCGTCAGGCTGCCGTCGGCGTTGGGCATGGCGGCGGAGCCGATGTAGCTGCCCGGCTTGATCTCGTCGATCTTGGCGAGGGTGACCGCGCGTACCTGGGTGTCCGGGTTCAGGTGCACGATGACGTCTTCGCCACTGTTGACCTTGACGTGCATCGCATCGCCCTCCATCGCCGTGATAGCGCCGCGTACGCCCACGCGCGGGGCGTCGGCAGCCTGGGCCAGGCCCACCGCCATGGCGGCGGCAAGGGTGGAAGCCAGGAGCATCTTGTTCAACGTGATTTTCATGACGATCAATTTCCTGTTTCGGCAGTTGTGTCTGAATGTATCATCACCCCTCGCGCAGAAAGTTAACGATTCACTCATCATTACCGGGCATGAGTGTTATCACTGCCAGCGGCCTACCCGGGCTACGGTGTTGTCTTTAGGCTCGCCCCACTTTCCTTCGCTTTTATGAGAACACCATGAACGCTACTTCCCACGCTACAAGCACCATGACCCGGAGCATGGTGATGCTGTTTGCGTTTTGCTGCGGCGCCATCGTTGCCAACATCTACTATGCGCAACCGATCATCGAGCTGATCGCGCCGGACATTGGCCTGACGCCAGCGATGGCAAGCCTGATCGTCTCGTTGACGCAAATCGGCTACGCCCTGGGCCTGTTTTTCCTGGTGCCTCTGGGCGACCTGCTGGAAAACCGCAAGCTGATGATTGCCACCACCGTACTCGCTATCGCCAGCCTGCTGGGTGCAGCGTTTACCGAGCAGCCGAACCTGTTCCTGCTGGTGTCGTTGCTGATCGGCTTCAGCTCGGTGTCGGTGCAGATCCTGATTCCGCTGGCCGCGCACCTGGCGCCCGCCGAGTCCCGTGGCCGCGTGGTCGGCAGCATCATGGGCGGCCTGTTGCTGGGCATCCTGCTGGCGCGGCCGGTGTCCAGCGTGGTGGCGGACCACTTCGGCTGGCGCGCGATGTTCATGGCGGCGGCGGCGTTGATGGCGTTTATCAGCGTGGTATTGATGCTGACCATTCCCAAGCGTCAGCCGGATCACTCCGCCAGCTATGGCCAACTGCTGGGCTCACTGGGCACCTTGCTGCGCAAGCAACCGGTCTTGCGCCAACGAGCGTTCTACCAAGGCTGCATGTTCGCCACCTTCAGCCTGTTCTGGACCGCCGCGCCGCTGGAACTGGCGCGCAACCACGGCCTGAGCCAGAGCGAAATCGCGCTGTTCGCCCTGGTCGGCGCACTGGGAGCCATCGCCGCGCCTATCGCCGGGCGCCTGGCCGATGCCGGCCACACCCACCGCGCTTCACTGCTGGCGATGCTGTTCGCCGCGCTGAGCTTCCTGCCAGCCTTCGTGCACCCGCTGTACAGCGTGATCGGCCTGGCCGTGACAGGCGTGGTCCTCGACTTCTGCGTACAGATGAACATGGTGTTGGGCCAGCGTGCCATCTACGCCCTCGACGCCAACAGCCGCAGCCGCCTGAACGCGCTGTACATGACCAGCATCTTCATCGGCGGCGCCTTCGGTTCGGCGATTGCCAGCAGCGTGTATGAACACGGTGGCTGGCTGGGGGTGATGCTGGTGGGCAGTGCCTTCCCATTGCTGGCACTGCTGCGGTTCTTGAGCGCATCGCGCCGGGGTGCCGCAGTCATAGCCTAGCTCCCACAGGGTTCGGCTCAGGAACGCACCCACGTCTGCAACGCCGCGTCCGCCAGAAATGAGGAGCGGCGCTTGACCTTGTGCTCGCGCACCTACCGGTCGCTGCGCTGGATGACATAACCGGGCAAGGGCACATTGACCTTCTCGGTTGTGCCCATTCCAACCACGCATAAATCCTATGCCCCCCACCCCGCTTCCAGCCCCTCACCGGCGCGCCCATCATCCCCTCCAGCCAGCCCGGCTGATCACCCGAGGGAATACCACCATGACACTTCAAGCCACGCTCGATGCCTTGCGCGCCGACTTCAAGGCCGGCAAGCCGCCTTACAACGCCCCGGCGCATATTCATCCGATCATGGAACGCGCCACTGCCGAGCTGATTGCTTCCGGCGCGGCGCAACGTGCGCTGAAGCTGAGCGACAAGGCGCCGCTGTTCAGCCTCAAGGACGCCGACGGCACGCTGGTTTCCTCGGCCGAGTTGTTGGCAAAAGGCCCACTGGTGCTGACCTTCTACCGAGGCGCATGGTGCCCGTACTGCAATCTGGAACTGCAGGCGCTGCAAGCCTTTCTGCCTGCGATTGAAGCCGCCGGCGCCCACCTGCTGGCACTGTCACCGCAGACCGCCGCCAACAGTCGCAAGTCCACACGCCTTACCGGCCTGCAATTCCCGATCCTCAGCGACACCCACAGCGACGTCGCCGATGCGTTTGGCTTGCGCTTTGAACTGCCGGATTACCTGGTCCAATTGTACAAGGCACTGGGCAACAACCTGCCGTTGATCAACGATGACCCGGCCTGGACCCTGCCCATGCCCGCCCGCTATGTGATCGGCCAGGACAGCGTGATCCGTTACGCCGAGGTCAACCCGGATTACACTCAACGCCCAGAACCGTCAGCGATGCTCGACGCCCTCACCCGCTAACCCAAGGACAACCGATGGACCGCCTTAGCGCCATGGAAACCTTCGTCCACGTTGTCGAAACCGGCTCGTTCTCGGCGGCCGCCAAGCGCTTGGGTATCGGCCAACCCGCCGTCTCCAAAAGCATCGCGCAGTTGGAAGCGCGCCTGGCAGTGCGGTTGCTGTTGCGCTCGACCCGGGGCCTGACGCCGACCGAAGCGGGCCTGGCATTTTTTGATAAAGCCAGGCGTGCCATCGATGAGGCCAACGAGGCAGACGAGGCCGCCCGTGGCGCTGGTGCCGGGCTGTCAGGCAACCTGCGTATCAGCGCGGCGGTGACCTTCGCCCGCATGCATATCATTCCTCGCCTGGGACCGTTCCTGGAGCAGTACCCGAATGTGAACATCGAGGTAGTGCTGGATGACCGGAACCTCAACCTGGTGGAAGACGGTATCGACGTTGGCCTGCGCATGGGCAACCTGAATGACTCCAGCCTCACCGCGCGCAAGATCGGTGAATCGCCTTGCGTGATCCTCGCTACCCCGACCTACTTCGAACGCTTCGGCGAACCCGCCACCCCGGCGGATTTGCTGCAACACCAGGCGATCATCTACACCCGTGGCGAAGGCTCGCACTGGAGCTTCACCCAAGGCGACACGCACCACCCCATCGTCGCCCACGGTCGCCTGCGCGTCACCGCAGCCGAAGGTGTCCGCGCAGGCGTGCTCAGCCATATGGGACTGACCCTGTCATCCACCTGGATGTTCGCCCCGGAGCTGGCCAGTGGCGAGGTCAAGACCGTGCTGACCGACTGGAAGTTGCCGCCCAGGGCCCTATGGGCGGTGTTCCCCACCGGACGCATGGCGAGTGCGAAAGCGCGGGCGTTCGTGGAGTATGTGGAAGGGTTACTGGCTTAGCGCCAAACACGCCCAGTCGCTTTGCCTGTGCGTGCCTGGACTGGAGCATGCGCCGCCCGCATCTGTCAGGCGCCTTGGGCGCGGCGTTCCTGCAAGGTGCGATTCGCCGCGAATGGGTCACTCAGGACCTGGACAGCCGTGCACTCGGTATAACGCCCAAGCGCCGCAAGGCACTGGCAGGTCGGTTTGGAATACAGGCCGCAGGACACGGTAGTCGACGCCTGCAGGGTCATGTCGTGTTCAGATGATTCGGCCGTCCCAGCCAACCGTCACATGCCGTGGCAACTCGCGGCGATGAACCAGCAACCACGCATCCAGCGCATGCCCCACGTGGGTCAGTACGCCCACCTGCGCGCCAGTGTCCTCGATGCTCTGCAACGCCAGCGTCAGGTCATTGTGATTGCGCGGTGCCTGCGGCTGCGGTGGCATGGAGCAATCCAGCACCAGCACGTCCAGCGGGTCGCGTTGCAGCCAGGCCAGGGTCGCCGGCGGCAGGCCGACGGTGTCGGTGAGGTAGGCGATGCGCCGCCCCTCGCCTTCCAGCAGGTAACCGAGGGTCGGTTTGGAATGCTGCAACGGCAACGCCGTGACGCTCAGTGCGCCAAACTGGCGGGTTTCGAATTCGCTGAATGGCTGGCTGAAATCCAGGATGCCCGGATGCTTGTAGAGGTCGGACAAACCCTCCGGATCCGCCGGCCCGTGTACCGGAATCACCAGCCCTTGCCCCCAGCGCAGGTGCAGCAGGCCCTGGGCATGGTCGGCGTGATAGTGGGTCTGGAAAATCCCGTTGAAACTACGCGGCGGGAAGCGTTCGGTGAGGTCGGGCAGGCCGCTGTCGATCAACCAGCGCTGGTCGCCGCATTCGATCAGTGCGCTGCACGGGCGCCGGCGCAAGGTGGCATCGCTGCGCGCCAACCCGCACGCAGCACACTCGCAGCCATACACCGGGACTTGCCGCGCGTCGCCGGTGCCCAGCAGGGTCAGGCGCATGCCGAGTGCCCGTGGTCCAGGCAGCACAGCAGGCGTTCGACCGTATGTGCCAGCGGCCCGGAGTTGTCCAGTACAAACAACCCCGCGCCGTTACCGGCGATCAAGTCAGCCGTGAACCGCGCATTGCGTGCCAGGCGCGCCTCGATGTCCACCAACGCCTCGCGCCCGCGTGCGATCAAGCGCTGGCGCAACACAGCCTGATCGACCGTGAGCAGTAACACCAACGACGTGGGGTAACGTTCACGCGTCTGGGCCAGGTGCGCCCGGGAGCCGTTGACCAGCACGTCATCCCCCGCCGCCAGCCAGTCGTCGATCGCCCTGGGAATGCCGTAGGACAAGCCATTCGCCTGCCAGCTGAGGGCAAATGCGCCGTCGGCCTGCAACGCGGCAAACTGCTCCGGGCTCACTCCCTGCGCCGCCTCGCCCACCGCTTCCGCCGAGCGGGTGATGACGCGGCGCACGATGCGGCAACCGCGCTCGGCCAGACGGGGACGTGCGGCATCCAGCAGGCTGTCCTTGCCCGAGCCGGAGGGCCCGATGAGATAGATCAACCTGCCTGCCATCAAAACACCCTCTTCGCTTGTCGCCATACTTGTTGCACCACCGGGAGCCCTTCGCGGCTGCGGGCCTGGACCAGGTCGGCGCGCAGGCCAATCGCAATTTCTCCGCGATCCTCGAGGCCGGCCGCTTGCGCGGGCGCCAGGCTGATCATCTTGACCGCTCGCGACAGGTCGCCGCCGTCCTGCTGGTCGGCCAGCACAAACGCAGCCTGCAACAGGCTGGCCGGGTAGTAGTCGCTGGAAAGTATATCCAGCAATCCCTCGGCTGCCAGGCCCGCGGCGGCCACATTACCCGAGTGCGACCCACCGCGCACCACGTTCGGCGCGCCCATCAAGACTTTCATGTTCAGTGCCTGGCAGCCCTTCGCGGCTTCCAGGGTGGTGGGGAATTCGGCAATGGTCATGCCGTAGCGCGCCGACTCTTGCACATGCGCGAGGGTTGCGTCGTCATGGCTGGCCACCGACAGGCCGCGCGCCAGGCAATGCTCGACGATAGCCGCCCGGTAGCGGTCGCTGTACGCCAGCGAGTTGGCCTTTTGCAGCACGATGAACGCGTCCATGGTTTCGTCGTTCAGGTGGTACTTGCCCATGTAGTACTCACGGTACTTGGATTCGAGCACGAACTGGCGCTGGCCCGGCGAATGGTCCATCACCGACACCAGTTGCACCAGCGGGTTTTCCACCAGGTCGCGGAACACACTCAGGGTGTCCGGGTGACACAACTCGCAGCGCAGGTGCAGGTGGTGCTCGGCGCGGGTCAGGCCGGCGCCTTCCGCCTGGGCGATAGCGTCGAGCATCGCCGGCAGCTTCTTCATGCGGTTGCCCTTGGGGTTCACGTCGCCGATGGACACCGCGTCGAAGACCGTGGTGATACCGGCCGCGATGATCTGTGCATCGTGGCTGAGCACCGCCGAAGTCGACGGCCAGTCAACGCCGGGACGCGGGGTCATGTGTTTTTCCAGGTTGTCGGTGTGCAACTCCACCAGGCCCGGCAGCAGGTAATCACCGCCCAGGTCCTGGGCCTGGGGCAACTGGCTGCGGCCTTCGGCGAT
Organism: Pseudomonas sp. MYb13; assembly: GCF_002980075.1. Classification (NCBI taxonomy): domain Bacteria; kingdom Pseudomonadati; phylum Pseudomonadota; class Gammaproteobacteria; order Pseudomonadales; family Pseudomonadaceae; genus Pseudomonas; species Pseudomonas sp. MYb13. The sequence goes on from NZ_PCQI01000009.1 coordinate 171,450, forward strand.
GTCGACGATCTTGCCGTCGCGCAGTACCACGGCCCCCAGGAACATGCGATCCGCCGTGACGATCTGGGCATTACTGAGGATCTGTTCAGCGGGCATGGGCGTATTCCTCTGGTGCAACAGGCGTTGGGGTCATGTCGAGATGGCGGTCGGCGACGGCTTCACGAACTGCGCGGTCGTGGAAGATGCCGATCAGCGCGGCACCGCCGGCCTTGGCTTCGTTCATCAGTTCCAGCACCACCTGGCGGTTGTTGTCGTCCAGGGATGCAGTGGGTTCATCCAGCAACATCACCGGCCAATCGACCATGAAGCCGCGAGCGATGTTGACGCGCTGTTGCTCACCACCGGAGAAGGTGCCGGGCGCCAGTTGCCAGAGGCGCTGGGGGATGTTCAGGCGGGTCAGCAGGTGTTCGGCGCGCGACTGCGCATTCGCCTTGGACCAGCCACGAGCCAGGGCCGGCTCCATCACCACATCCAGGCAGGCGACACGGGGGATCACGCGCAGGAATTGGCTGACGTAACCGAGGGTCTGTTGGCGCACCTGGAGAATGTCGCGGGGTTCGGCGCCGACCAACTCCAGCCACTCGCCGGCATGTTGCACACGAATGCTGCCACCCGCCGGCAGATAGTTGCCGTACAAGGTGCGCAGCAAGGTGCTTTTACCCGCGCCGGACTGGCCGTGCAGCACCAGGCATTCTGCGCCCCGCACACTGAACTCAACCCCACGCAGCACGTTGAGCACCACGCCGCTCTGCTGGTGCAGGGTGAAGGTTTTCGAGAGGTCACGGACCTCGATCAAGGCATTCATCATGGCTGCAATACCGAAGACACCAGCAGTTGAGAGTAAGGGTGCTGTGGATCGTCGAGGATCTGGTCGGTGAGCCCGGTCTCCACCACCCGCGAGCGACGCATCACCATCAGGCGGTCGGCGAGCAGGCGTGCAACGGCCAGGTCGTGGGTGACGATCACCACCGCCAGATCCAGCTCACGCACCAGGCCGCGCAGCAGGTCTAGCAGGCGTGCTTGCACCGACACGTCCAGGCCGCCGGTGGGCTCGTCCATAAACACCAGGCGTGGGCTGGAGACGAGGTTGCGGGCGATCTGCAGGCGCTGCTGCATGCCGCCGGAGAAGGTGCGCGGCAAGTCATCGATGCGTTGCGGGTCGATTTCCACCTGGCCCAACCAGTCGAGGCCGGCGCCGCGCAGTTGCTGGTAATTGCGCACGCCCTGGGCCATCAGGCGCTCGCCGATATTCGCGCCGGCCGACACGCCCATGCGCAACCCATCGCGGGGGTTCTGCTCGACGAAGCCCCACTCGGTGCGCAGCAAGGTGCGGCGCTCGGCTTCACTGGCGCTGTAGAGGTCGAGCCATTCGCCGTCCTTGCTGCGGTAGCCGATGCTGCCGGCCTGCGGTGGCAGGCGCCCGCTCAACAGCGAGAGCAAGGTGGATTTGCCCGAGCCGGACTCGCCGACGATACCCAGCACTTCGCCGGGGTACAGGTCGAAGCTGACGCCTTGGCAACCCTTCTCCGGGCCATAGAGCAACGACAGGTCACGCACGTGTAGCAAAGGCTGGCTCACTGGGTTTTCTCCTTGACGCGTTGCGCGCAGTACCACGTGTCAGAGCACACAAAGCGCTGGGCCCCGGCGTCGTCGAGAATCAGCTCATCGAGGAACGATTCGTGGCTGCCGCAGATGGCGCAGTTGTGTTCCCACTTCTGCACGGCGAACGGGTGGTCTTCAAAGTCGAGGCTGGTGACTTCGGTGTAGGGCGGCACGGCGTACAGACGCTTTTCGCGACCGGCGCCGAACAGCATCAGCGCCGGGCTCATGTCGAGCTTGGGGTTGTCGAATTTGGGAATCGGCGACGGGTCCATCACGTAGCGCTCGTCGACCATCACCGGGTAGGCGTAGCTGGTGGCGATATGGCCGAAGGTGGCGATGTCCTCGTAGAGCTTCACGTGCATCACCCCGTAGTCGTTGAGCGCATGCATGGTGCGGGTCTCGGTTTCCGAGGGCTCGATGAAGCGCAGCGGCTCCGGGATCGGCACCTGGTAGACCATGATCTGGTTGGCCTGCAACGGCGTCTCCGGGATACGGTGGCGGGTCTGGATCACCGTCGCTTGCGGGGTCGCATCGGTCGTGGCGATACCTGCGGTGCGGGCGAAGAACCGACGGATGGAGACCGCATTGGTGGTGTCGTCCGCCCCCTGATCGATGACCTTGAGCACGTCGTCCGCCCCCAGGATGGCGGCCGTCAATTGCATGCCGCCAGTGCCCCAGCCGTAGGGCAATGGCATCTCGCGGCCCCCGAACGGCACCTGGTAACCGGGGATCGCCACGGCCTTGAGCAAGGCGCGGCGGATCATGCGTTTGGTCTGTTCGTCGAGGTAGGCGAAGTTGTAGGCCGTGTCATTCATGGCTTGGGCCCTCGGCCGGTTGGCGCAGTTTGCGGATCAGTTCCAGTTCGGACTGGAAGTCCACGTAGTGCGGTAATTTGAGGTGCGAGACGAAGCCTGCGGCCTCGACGTTGTCGCAGTGAGCCAGCACGAACTCCTCGCGCTGGGCCGGCGAGACAATCTCTTCGTTGTATTCCCCGGCGCGTAGCGAGCGGTCGACCAATGCCATGCCCATGGCCTTGCGCTCGGCATGCCCGAACGCCAGGCCGTAGCCGCGGGTGAACTGCGCCAGCTCGGTGGCCGAGCCGACGAACTGGTTGACCATCTCGCATTCGGTCACTTCGATGCTGCCCAGGCAGATGGGGAAACCCAGCTCTTCGGGCTCGATCCACACGTCCACCTCGCCGATGCGGATCTCGCCGGCAAACGGGTGGTTGCGGCCGTAGCCACGCTGGGTCGAGTAGCCCAACGCCAACAGGAAACCTTCATCGCCACGGGCCAGCGCTTGCAGGCGCTCGGCGCGGCTGGCGGGGTATTCCAGCGGGTCACGGGTGATGTCGGCGACGCTGGCGTTGTCGTCGGCTTCGTTCTTGATCAGGCCTTCTTTGGCGAGTAGACCCAGTACGCGTGGGCAGGCTTCCAACGCCGCGCCCGGCGTGGTCTGCGGGCCGGGGTGCTGGCCCTCGGCGAGCAGCGCAAAATCCAGCAGGCGATGGGTGTAGTCGAAGGTCGGGCCGAGCAGTTGGCCGCCGGGCACGTCCTTGAACGTAGCCGACAGACGCCGGCTCAACGACATCTGCGCAGTGTCGATCGGCAGGCTCGGGCTGAAGCGCGGCAGCGTGGTGCGGTAGGCGCGCAGCAGGAAGATCGCTTCCACCAGGTCCCCCGCCGCTTGCTTGATCGCGAGCGCGGCGAGCTCTTCGTCGAACAGCGAACCTTCGGTCATCACCCGCGCCACGGCCAGGGGCAATTGCTCGCGGATTTGCGTCACGCTCAATTCAGGAATCGCCGTATCGCCACGGCGCTTTTTTGCCAGCAGGCGGTGGGCATTGTCGATGGCCTGTTCGCCACCTTTGACGGCTACGTACATCAGGCGTGCTCCTCTGCGATGCGGCTGCTGCGCGGCAGCCCGATCAGGTGATGGCCGGCGGCAAACAGCACATCCAGGCCACGGGGGAAGGCTTCGCGGCGCCGGCGCTCGTGCCAGAAGGCGGTTGGCACCGGCAGGTGCACCTGGCGCTGGGCCTTGATGCCCGGGCCGCGCCAGATCAGGCCGCGACCGGCTTCCAGGTCGGTGAGCTGCACGAGCAAGGTGCAGGATTGATCGGGGTAGCGGTCATTGCCGTGGTCAAAGCCGCTGAGGTCGAGCAGGTCCTGTTCATCGAGCAGCGCGAACGCGGCGTCTTCACGGTTTTGCGTTAGCGGGCAGCCGCAGTGGAAGGCCAGGTTGGCGCGGATCAGCGGCGTGTCGAAACGGGGCGCCAGCCACAGCGGCGTGTCGCCATCCAGCAGCGCCAGGCATAAGGCGTACGTGGCGGGCGCCAGGCCGTCGAGGCACGGCGCAGACGGCAGGTGCTGGATCAGGCCCGGTTCGGCCAAGGCTTTGAGCGCAGCGCGAAAACCGCGTTGGGCATCGAGTACCGGGTCGACAAACGCCGGTTGCAACAGCTGAGCATTCATCAGTTTTCTCCTCGCACCAGGGTGAAGAACTCGACCTTGGTGGCCGCGGTGTCGGCGTCTTTTTGCGCCCGCCGTTGTGCCTGGGTATTGGCCAGCGCGGTGATCAGGTCGCTGAGCCAAGTGCTTGGATGAGCGCCTTGCAGATGGGCATCCGCCAGGGCGGCCAGCTCGGCATGGACCTTGTCGCGCCCGGCCAGGTAGCTGTAGCCGGTGCGCCCATCGGCCAGGCGCACCACGCAACGGGTCACGCTCATTTCGCCGACGTTGAACGGCGCGCCATTACCGCCCATGCGGCCACGCACCAGGGTCATGCCGATTTCCGGGGCGCGGATCAGCTGATATTCGGCATCCTTCAATGCCGCTTCGTGAGGTTGCAATTCATTGAGCTGGGCGCGGGCAAGCACACCGATCCAATGTTGACGCTGGGACAGGCTCATTAAAGGCTCCATCAAGTCACCACCTGGTACTGGAAGCGGTCCGAACGGCTGGTGGACTGCGCCAGCTCCACCGGGCGGCCGTCGTGATCGCAGGAAAGGGTAAAGACGGTGAGGGCCGGCAAGTGCCGGGGCATCAGCAGCAGCGCGGCTTCATCACGGTTGGGCAAACGCGCGCCGATCAGGCTTTGGGTGCGCGTCAACGGCAGGTCGCGCTCACGCAAGTACTGGCGCAAGGAACCACCGTTGTAGTCGGCCAGCAGCGGCGCACGGCTGGCGCAGTAACGATGGCGGATCAGGCTGACGGGCTGGTGGTCAAGCTTGCGCAGGGTTTGCAGCTCGATCATGGGCGCCATCTCGGCAATGCCCAGGTGCTGCGCTTCGTCGCGACTGGCGTAGCAATAGCGGCGCTTGAGCAACACGGCCTGCACACCCACGCCCTGGGCGGACAATGACTGGCTGTAGGAGGTCTCGGCGCCCATCGCGTAAATCAGCGGGCGGTCGAGCACCTGGGTGCCCTTGCCCTGGCGACGCAACAGGCTGCCTTCGAACACCAACTCGTCGATGGCGCGGCGCAAGGTATGGCGGTTGACGCCAAAGCGCTCGGCCATGTGCACTTCGCCGGGCAGGAAGTCGCCGGCCTGGTAGCTGCTCAGTTCACGGCGCAGGATATCCGCGAGTTCGCGGTACACCGGCTCATCTTGTCTAGACAACTGCATGTTTAAAAAAAGCGCCGCGCGGGCACCCCTCCGATGTCAGATGAACCGCTTGCGCAGGCGTTGGGACAGCACGTCGATCAAGCTCACCACCACGATGATCACCAGCAGCACCGCGCAGGTTTGGACGAACTGGAAAGCGCGGATGTTTTCCCACAGGATCACGCCGATCCCGCCCGCGCCGACCATGCCCACCACCGTGGCCGAACGTACATTGGCTTCGAAGCGGTACAGCGCGTAGCTCACCCACAGCGGCATCACCTGGGGGATCACGCCGTAGATCACTTCCTGCAAGGCACTCGCGCCGGTGGCACGTACGCCTTCCACCGGGCCTGGGTCGATGGCCTCGACGGCTTCGGCAAACAGCTTGGCAAGCACGCCGGTGGTGCTGATCCACAGGGCCAATACGCCGGCAAAGGGACCAAGGCCGACGGCGACCACGAACAACATCGCGAAGACCATTTCGTTGATGGAACGGAAGGCGTCCATCACGCGGCGCAGCGGTTGGTGGATCCACCATGGGGTGATGTTGTCGGCGCACAAGATGCCCAGCGGCACCGAGCAGACGATGGCCAGGACCGTGCCCCAGAGGGCGATTTGCACGGTGACGATCATCTCCTTGAGGTAGGCGCGCCATTCGTGGAAATCCGGCGGGAAGAAGTCGGCGGCGAAGGTCGCCATGTTTCCGGAATCGCGGTACAACGCCAGCGGGTTCATCTCAGCGCCATGCCAGGCCCAGGCCAGCAGGACCAGGAACAGGCCCCAGCCAAGGTACTGCGGCCAGGTGCGTTTGCCGACGGCTTCAGCGTGCAAGGTAGTCATTGGATCGCCTTAATCTCAGTGTGGGAGCGGCTTGCCTGCGATAGCGGTCTGCCAGGTACACCGGTGTTGGCTGATGCACCGCAATCGCGGGCAAGCCCACTCCCCCGGGGGTTAGCCGTTGGCTGCGGTCTTTTTGTCCAGCTCGGAGATGCGCTGTTGCAGCTTGGCCAGGTCGGCATCGATGTCGGCGAGCTTCTTGGCCTTGTCAGCCGCTTCCAGCTTGTCGTCGGCGCTGATGGTGGTGCGCTGCTTGAACAGCTCCAGTTGGCGGATTGGCAACAGCTGGTCGTCGTTGGAAGCGAGGAATTTGCCCAGTTGCATGTTCTTGAGCACGGCCTTCTCTTCATCGGTGTCGCCGTAGTGGGCGAAGAAGTCGCGGATCTTGGTCTTCTCGCTGTCGCTCAGCGCCTTGTTCCACACCATCGGGTCGGCAGGGATCAATGGCGATTTCCAGATCACCTTGAGCATGGCGGCCTTGTCAGGCTGGGTGACCTCAAGACGGTCCCAGCTCTCGGTGTTGAAGGTGGCCACGTCCAACTGCCCCTTGGCCACACTCAACGCGTTGACTTCATGGCTGGAGTTCAGCGTGCGTTTGAACGCCGTGGCGGCATCCACATTGTTCTTGGCGAACACGTAGTAGCCCGGCACCAGGTAGCCCGAGGTGGAGTTCGGGTCGCCGTTGCCGAAGGTCAGGTTCTTGGCGTTCTTGAGCATGTCTTCGACGTTGTTGATCGGGCTGTCCTTGCGCACGATCAGCACGCTCCAGTAACCGGCAGCACCGTTGGCGGCGGCGGTCTGGGCGAAGATCTCGCCGTTGGAACGGTCCACCGCCTCCATCGCCGCCTTGTTGCCGAGCCAGGCCACGTCAACTTTGTTGAAACGCATGCCCTGGATCAGGCCAGCGTAGTCAGAGGCGAACGTGGCGTTGATGGTCAGGCCGGTCTTCTTGTGCATGTCATCCAGGAACGGCTGCCAGATGCTCTTGAGGTTCTGCGAGGACTCGGTGGACATGATGCCGAAGTTGATGGCTTTGTCGGCGGCCTGGGCATTGCCCATCGCGACGCTGGCCAGCAACACGGCAGACAGAAACACGTGGCCGATACGGTTGAACATGGACGGGACTCCTGTGGGTCGTGAGTAGGGTTTCAAGCGCGCGCCAGGGCCAGCCGAGGGGTGACGGTGGTGTGGCGGGCCTGGTCGGAAAACATCAGGCTGGTGTCGACGTCGGCACCGTACAAATCATTGAGGAACTGGCTGCTCATCGCGCTGCCCTGCCCGTCGAAATGAATACGCCCGCCCTTGAGCGCCACGGCCCGTGGGCAATAACGCATGGCGTAATCGACTTGATGCAGGGTCACCACCACGGTCTTGCCGTCGCGGCGGTTGATGTCGGCGAGGATCTCCATGACCTTGCGCGCCGACTCCGGGTCGAGGGAGGCGATAGGTTCATCGGCCAGAATCACCTCGGCGCGCTGGGTCAACGCGCGGGCAATCGCCACGCGCTGCTGCTGGCCGCCAGACAAGGTAGACGCACGTTGTGCAGCCAGATCGGCCAGGCCAACGCGTGCCAGGGATTCGAGGGCAAAGGCCTTCTCTTCGGCATTGAACAACCCCAGGTTGCCACGCCAGCGCGGCATGCGGCCCAGGCAACCGAGCAGCACGTTGTCGAGCACACTCAGGCGATTGACCAGGTTGAACTGCTGGAAGATGTAGCCGATGTCCGCCCGCAACCGCCGCACCTTGCCATTCAAGCGCCCACTGGCCTGCACTTCCCGGCCCAGCACCTTGACGCTGCCGCCGTTGCTCTTGTCGCAACAGGCCAGGCCCGCCAGGTGACGCAACAACGTGGACTTGCCGGAACCGGAAGCGCCAATCAGCGCGACCATCTCACCCGAGGCAATGGTGAGTTCGAGGTCGACCAATGCCGATTTCTTCGCAAAGGTCTTGTTCAAGTGATCGACATGGATAGCGTGAGTCATGGGCTTCTCTGTCTTGTTTGAACAGCCAGGGGATGGCTGCGGTTGAGTTCAAACGACAGTAGGCGCGGGAGGTGTCAGTGCTATTACTTGCACATGACTGGAGGGGGTCGGTTGGATGAAGGTTTTGTGAAAGGTTGAACGTGCCGGAAATCAGCTTGACCCTGTGGTGACTCACCCTGTGGCGAGCAGGCTAGCCACAGGGATTGCCGTGTATTCAGATATCCTGCGTTCAGGACCCGCCCTACACTGTTTTCGGGTCGCGTCCGAGTAACCTCGCCGCCAACCTTCGCGGGTCGCTGCAAAATCAGAGAGCAGATGATTGAGATTGCGCAGTTGTGGGTTAATGAAACACTGAACCGGGAGTGCCCGGTGGACTGACAGCCGATGAGGTCTACTGTGGGACCTGGCTTGTCGGATCGCCGCACCGCTGCGATGGCGGTACCCCTGTAATCGATTCGGCGCCTGATACGCCGCCATCGCGGGCAAGCCCGGCTCCCACGGGGTGCTTCATTTGGTTGGATAGCGCGTTTCACCGGCATGAAAAAGGCGACCCGAAGGTCGCCTTTTTTCATTGTGCGTACTGCTTGCTCAGCCCCGGCGGCACGCCCTGCACGTCGGTCTCTTCCCAGGGCCCGTTCGGGCTGATGGAGCGGCTCCAGCCGTTGCTCCAGCGGTAATAAGTGCGCTGGCGGTAGAAGGTGTCGGGCTGTTCTTCCAGCACGTACACCTGCATCTTGCCGTCCCAGTGGCTGGCGGCGCCCGGTGGTGGGGCGAAAGTCGGCGATTTGGTCGGCACAGGTTTCGGCGCTGGAGTCACCGGGCCCGAGGGCTTGGTGCTCGGCTGGGTCGACGGTCCCGAGGGCGGGATGGTCGGGCCGGTGGGTGCCGCAGGCGGGCGGTGGACCGCACAAGCGCTCAGGCCCAATACCAGGCTGAGCAAGGTGATGCGTGCAAATGCGGTCATAGGCGTTTCCTCGATTTACGGGTCCGGACTGTCGATGGTCAGCTGCTGCAAGGCAGTGGTGGTGCTGGCCAAGGGTTGGCTGCGGCCGATCCACTCGCCAGCGGTTGGAATACCTGCCCGGGATATGCGCGCAACCAGTTGGACTTCAGGGAAGTTCGACAGTTTCAACTGCGGCATCATCGCGTCGGCATCGCCCAGTTCGACGGTGATCGGCAGCTCGGCAACGGTGACGCGCTTGGCCGCCAATGGCGCCGGTGGGCCGGAGACGGCACGGGCGAAGATGAACACGCTGTCGGTTGGCAGGGCCTTGGCTTTCGCCTCGGCAGACAGGTCCACACGGACTTTCATCACCGCCTTCTGCGCGACGGTGCCGCCGCTTTCCTTGAGTTTTTCCGCAGCGCGGTCGATGCCGCCCTGCAGGGCTGCGCGAGAATTGTCTTCGGGGGGTAACTGGGCCAGCAGGCGATTCCAGTAGTCGATCGCCTCCTGATAACGCTGACCTTCAAACGCAGCGATACCGAGCAGGCCCAGGCTGGTGACTTCTTTCGGGTCGAGCTTCAGCGCTTCATCCGTCAGAGCCTGGACCTTGGGCGACCACTGCTTATTGTCGGCAAAATACTGCGCCTGGGCCCACTGGCCGAGCAGTTCCGGCTGGCGCCCGGCCAGGGCCACCGTGCGTTCGAAAACCTTGGCGGCATCGGCGGAGCGATCCTGGGCCATGTAGGCGCGACCGAGGAAGTACAGGCCTTCCGGCGAATCCGGCTGGGCGGCGGCCGCGCGTTCCAGGCGGTGGGTCATGTCTTCCATGGACACCGGCGGCTGGGAGAATTCGCGGGTCAGTTCGACCTTGTCGCTCGCCCCATAGTGCAGGTACAGCGCGACACCCAGGACCGGCACCAGAAACGCCGCCAAAAAAGGCAGCGGCTTGCCCAGACGCGACTCACGTGGTTGTTCCACGCCTTCGGTGTCGGCCAGTAATTCACGGGCGGCTTCGGCGCGACCGGTGTCGAGCTGCGCGGCATTCAGCACGCCTTCGTCCTGCTGCACTTGCAGCTCGGCGACGCGTTCCTGGTACAGCGCCACGTTCAACGCGGTGCGGTCTTCTTCACGCTGGGCGCGGCGACCGCGCAGTACAGGGATCAGCAGGAAACTCAGGGCAATCAGAAGCAGCAAGCCGGCTGCGAGCCAGAAATCAATCATCAGTCTTGGTGTCCAGCAATTGGTCGAGGCGTTTACGCTCTTCAGGGGACAGCGCGTCCGAACCATCGGTGGGCGCGGCGCGGCGACGGCGGACGATCACGGCCATCACCACCACTCCCGCCAGCAACAGCCCGGCGGGGCCGAACCAGAGCAGCGCGGTCTTGCCGGTGAGGGCCGGTTTGTAGCGCACGAAATCACCGTAGCGGTCGACCATGAAGTCGATGATCTGCTGGTTGTCCTTGCCCTCCCCCAGCATCCGGAAGATCTCTTTGCGCAAGTCGGCAGCGATGGGCGCGTTGGAGTCGGCGATGTCCTGGTTCTGGCACTTGGGGCAGCGCAGTTCCTTGGTGAGTTCGCGGAAACGCTCGCGGTCGCCGTCCTTGGCGAATTCATAAGTGTCGATAGCGGCGTGGGCCATTCCGGCCAGCCCAAACGCCAGGACCGCAGCGGCTAGTAGACGCTTCATGGCGTGGCCTCATCGACCAGCGCCTGGTACTTGGCGGCCAGTTGCTCGCGCCAGACCACCTCGTCGATCACACCGACGTACTTGTCGCGGATCACGCCCTTGGCATCGATGAAGAAGGTTTCCGGGGCGCCGTAGACGCCGAGGTTCAGGCCGAGGTTGCCGTCTTCATCGCGAATATCCAGCTGGTACGGGTTGTGGAACTCGGCCAGCCACTTCAAGGCTGCGGCGTTGTCGTCCTTGTAGTTGATGCCGTAGATCACCACGCCCTTCTCGGCCAGTGTGTTCAGCACCGGGTGTTCGACGCGGCAGGAGATGCACCAGGTGCCCCACACGTTGACCAAGGCAGGCTTGCCGAGCAGATCGGCCTGGGTCAGGGTTTTATCGCCCTGCACCGTCGGCAGCGAAAACGCCGGGAACGGTTTGCCGATCATCGCCGAGGGCAACTCGGCCGGGTCCAGGTACAAGCCGCGATACAAGAACACGGCCACCACCAGAAACATCGCCAGCGGGACGACCATCAACCAACGTTTCATACCGCCGCTCCTTGCAGGCCGAGGGCTTCACGCACCCGGCTCTTGACCTTGACCCGATAACGACGGTCCAGCGCCGCCAGCAAACCGCCAAAACCGGTGAGCAAACCGCCGAACCAGATCCAGCGCACGAACGGTTTCACATGCACGCGTACCGCCCAGGCGCCCTCGCCCAGCGGTTCACCCAGCGCCACGTAGAGGTCACGGGTGAAACCAGCGTCGATGCCGGCCTCGGTCATCATCGAACTCTGCACTGTGTACAGGCGTTTTTCCGGGTGCAGCACGGCGATCTCTTTACCGTTACGGACGACGCGCACCGTGCCTTTGTCTGACGTGAAGTTCGGCCCTTCGAAGTGCTTGGCACCTTCGAAAATGAAGTGGTAACCAGCCAGGTCCATGGACTCGCCCGGTGCCAGGCGCAGGTCGCGCTCGGCGCTGTTCTGGCTGGACAGGACTACGCCAAGGGCGCACACGGCGATGCCGATGTGGGCGATCTGCATGCCCCAGTAACTGCGGGTCAGGCTCGGCAAGCCTTTGACCAGGCCTTTGTGGCGGGTCTTGTCGACGATGTCGCGCACGCCCGCCAGCAATACCCAGGCGGCGAGCAGGAAGGTCGCGAGTACGGCCCAATTGAAGTCGCCATAAGCGATACCGGCGATCACCGCCAAGGCCACGCTGCCGAGCAGCACCGGCATCAGCATGCCGGCCAGCCATTTGACCGGGGTGTCTTTCCAGCGCACCAGCACACCGACCGCCATCACCACCATCAACAGACCCATCAATGGGATAAACAATGCGTTGAAATACGGCGGGCCGACGGACAGTTTGGCGCCGCTCAAGGCGTCCAGCACCAATGGGTACAGGGTGCCCAGCAGGATCATCGACGCGGCGACCACCAGCACCAGGTTATTGCCCAGCAACAGGGTTTCCCGCGACCACAGGTTGAAGCCGACCTGGCTCTTGACCACTGGCGCGCGCAGGGCGAACAGGGTCAGGGAGCCGCCGACCACGAACAGCAGGAAGATCAGGATGAACACGCCACGCTCAGGGTCGGACGCAAATGCATGCACCGAGGTCAGCACACCGGAACGCACAAGGAATGTGCCGAGCAGGCTGAGGGAAAATGCGGCAATCGCCAGCAGCACGGTCCAGCTTTTGAACACGCCGCGTTTTTCGGTGACGGCCAGCGAGTGGATCAACGCCGTACCCACCAGCCAGGGCATGAAGGAAGCGTTTTCCACCGGGTCCCAGAACCACCAGCCACCCCAACCGAGTTCGTAGTAGGCCCACCACGACCCCAAGGTGATACCAATACCGAGGAAGGCCCAGGCCACAATGGTCCACGGCCGCGACCAGCGTGCCCACGCGGCATCCAGGCGCCCGCCGAGCAAGGCGGCGATGGCAAAGGCGAAGGCCACCGAGAAACCCACGTAGCCCATGTAGAGCATCGGCGGGTGCACGATCAGGCCGATGTCTTGCAGCAATGGGTTGAGGTCATGCCCGTCCACCGGGATCTGCGGCAGGATGCGGCTGAACGGGTTGGAGGTCATGATCAGGAACAGCAGGAAGCCGATGCTGATCATGCCCATCACCGCCAGCACGCGAGCCAGCATGACTTGCGGCAGTTGGCGCGAGAACACCGAGACGGCAAAGGTCCAGCCGCCGAGGATCAACGCCCACAGCAGCAACGACCCCTCGTGGGCGCCCCACACGGCGCTGAACTTGTAGTACCAGGGCAAGGCACTGTTGGAGTTATTTGCCACATAAGCGACGGAGAAGTCGTCGGTCATAAAGGCGTAGGTCAAGCAACCGAAGGCGAACAGCAGGAACGCGAACTGGCCCCAGGCCGCCGGTTGCGCCAGGCTCATCCACAGGCGATCACCACGCCAGGCGCCGAGCAACGGCACCACCGCCTGGACGACGGCAAAACACAGCGCGAGGATCATCGCCAGTTGGCCCAGCTCCGGAATAAACAGTGCGGACGTCATCACTTAGCCCTCCTTGGCAGGCTGTGAATTAGCGGTTGGGGCCGACTGGCCGCTGTCTTTCAAAGCCTTGGTCACTTCCGGCGGCATGTATTTCTCATCGTGCTTGGCCAGCACTTCATCGGCCACCACCACGCCGTCGGCGTTGAGTTTGCCCAGGGCAACGATGCCCTGGCCTTCGCGGAACAGGTCCGGAAGGATGCCGCGGTAGGTGATGGTCACGGCCTTGTTGAAGTCGGTGACCACAAAGGTGACGTCGAGGGAGTCGGAAGAGCGTTTCAGTGAGCCCTTCTCCACCATGCCGCCAGCACGGATGCGTGTATCGACAGGCGCCTCGCCATTGGCGATCTGGGTCGGGGTGTAGAACAGGTTGATGTTCTGCTGCAGGGCACTCAAGGCCAGGGCCACGGCAATGCCGACGCCGGCCAGGATGGCAAGGATGATCAACAGACGCTTTCTACGCAGCGGATTCACTTATCGGTCTCCCGGCGCAGACGACGCGCCTCTTGTTGCAGGTAACGCTTGCGGGCCAGGATCGGCGCGGCGACGTTAAGGGCCAGCACCGCCAGGCAGATGCCATAGGCCGTCCAGACATAGAGGCCGTGATGGCCCATGGCGAGAAACTCGCTGAAAGAAGCAAAACTCATCCACGTGCTCCCAGGCTGGTTTGCACTTCGTCTTGGACCCAACGGGTGCGGGCTTCACGCTTGAGCACTTCAAGGCGCATGCGCATCAGCAGCACGGCGCCAAAGAAGCAGTAGAACCCCAGCACCATCAACAGCAGCGGCGCCCACATTTCCACGGGCATGGCCGGTTTTTCGGTGAGGGTGAAGGTGGCGCCCTGGTGCAGCGTGTTCCACCACTCCACCGAGTACTTGATGATCGGGATGTTGATCACGCCGACAATCGCCAGCACCGCACAGGCCTTGGCGGCGCTGTCACGATTGCTGATCGCGTTGCCCAGGGCAATCAGCCCGAAGTACAGGAACAGCAGGATCAACATGGACGTAAGACGCGCATCCCACACCCACCACGAGCCCCAGGTCGGTTTGCCCCAGATCGCGCCGGTGACCAGCGCCACGGCGGTCATCCACGCACCAATCGGCGCCGCGCATTGCAGGGCGACGTCCGCCAGTTTCATTTTCCACACCAGGCCCACGACGCCGCACACCGCCAGCATCACATAGCAGGACTGGGCGAGCATCGCCGCGGGAACGTGGATATAGATGATGCGAAAGCTGTTGCCTTGCTGGTAGTCCGGCGGCGCGAAGGCCAGGCCCCAGACCAGGCCGATGCCGATCAGCAACACGGCGGCGACGCTCAGCCACGGCAGCAGCTTGCCGCTGATGCCATAGAACCATTTGGGCGAGCCGAGCTTGTGAAACCAGGTCCAGTTCATTGCTGTTTCCATCACGGTGGCCTCTTGTCTTGGCAAGAAGCTCTCAGGGTCTTTACTGGTTAAGGGTATTAAGCCTAACCAGACCTCATTATTCGCCGATGCTGATCTTCAGCCCAGCTGCTATAGCAAAGGGTGTCAGGGTTACCGCCAGGGCGGTCAGGCTACCAAGCCACAGGAGGTAACCGGTCGCCGGCATGCCCATGAGCGCGGCTTGCAAAGCGCCGCTGCCCAGGATCAATACCGGGATGTACAAAGGCAGAATCAACAGGGCCAGCAACAGGCCACCCCGCTTCAAACCGACGGTCAACGCTGCGCCCACCGCCCCCAACAGGCTGAGCACCGGCGTTCCGAGCAACAAGGACAGGAGCAACACCGACAGGCATTCAACGGGCAAGCCCAGCATCATCGCCAGCAGCGGCGAGAGCAAGACTAGCGCCAAGCCGGAAAAAGCCCAGTGTGCCAGTACCTTTGCCAGTACCAGAAGTGGCAAGGGGTGCGACGAAAGGACCCACTGTTCGAGGGAACCGTCTTCGAAATCACTGCGAAACAGCCCGTCCAGCGAGAGCAAGACCGATAAAAGCGCGGCGACCCACACCAGTCCGGGGGACAAGGTTTGCAACAGTTTAGTCTCGGGGCCGACCGCCAAGGGGAACAACGCGATGACAATCGCGAAAAACACCAGGGGGTTGGCCAGTTCGGCCGGACGACGGCACAGCAACCGCGCTTCGCGAGCGACCAACAGGGCGAAGACGCTCATGCCGACCACCGTCCCAGATCCAGGTCCCGGTAACCCGCGGGCATGCGGGCAAGCGTGTGATGGGTGGTGAGCACCACCAAGCCGCCCTGTTCGCAATGGCGGGCCAGGTGTTCTTCCAACTGGGCAACACCGTGTTTGTCGAGGGCGGTGAAGGGCTCGTCGAGAATCCACAGCGGCGGGCCCGGCAGGTACAGGCGCGCCAGGGCCACGCGGCGCTGCTGGCCGGCGGACAGGGTGTGGCAGGGAACGTCTTCGAAGCCCTTGAGGCCGACGGCGGCCAGGGCCTGCCAGATGGCGTCGCGGGAAGCAGGACGATGCAGGGCGCTGAGCCAGCTGAGGTTTTCTTCGGCGGTGAGCACATCCTTGATGCCGGCAGCGTGGCCGATCCAGACCAGGTTGCGCGCAAGCTCACTACGTTGCTCGCTCAACGGCTTGCCGTTCAACCGCACAACGCCTGCCGTCGGCTGCATCAACCCCGCCAACAGGCGCAGCAGACTGGTCTTGCCGCTGCCATTGGGCCCGCTGACCTGCACCATGTCGCCACCCGCCAGTCGCAGCTCGAGGTGCTCGAACAACAGGCGCAGGTCGCGTTCACAGGAGAGCGCTACGGCTTCTAGAAGAGGGCTGGTCAAAAGATCGCGGGCCTTTACGGTTCAAGTCGGCGGTGCAGCGGCCGTTAAAGAGAAATGCACAATAACGGCTTTGGCGACCGATTTTAGAGAGCTGGATCAAATAGTTGTGAGGTTTTTACCGCTCTCTTTGCAGACGGGCGGCATTATACATGTGATGCCCTACTCTAAAGAGGGCAATTTCCCCAGAGACGACGCGCGCGATGACCGGTGAGATCAACCTTCCTACGCTTCCACCCGCCCCTGCAGCCGGGCCCGGCCCTGCGCCTGCGACCGGCGAGTTGCTGAAACTGCTGGAGCCGCAGATCGGCCTGATCGACCCTGGGAAAACCGCGAATGCCGAAGTCATTGCCCTGAAACAAGGCGGCGAAGCCTTCCAGTTGCTGCTCAAGCTGACCCTTGAAGGCGGTCGCCAGACCCTGGTGCAGGCGAGCAGCCCCCAGCCGCTGCCGCTGGGCAGCAATGTGGCCGTGAGCCAGACGCCGGCGGGCAACCTCACCCTCAGCTTGCAGCAGGCCCTGAGCGCCAATGTCGCCGCCCTTACCCGCATCGATACCAACCAGATGCCGGTAGGCACGCTGTTGCAGGCCAAGGTGTTGACCACCCAGATGCTGCCCCAGGGCACGGCGCAACCGGCGATCTACCGTTCGCTGGTCACGGTACTCAACAACGCCCTGGCGGGCGCGACCTTGA
The DNA here is from genome assembly GCF_002980075.1 of Pseudomonas sp. MYb13. Lineage (NCBI taxonomy): Bacteria > Pseudomonadati > Pseudomonadota > Gammaproteobacteria > Pseudomonadales > Pseudomonadaceae > Pseudomonas > Pseudomonas sp. MYb13. The sequence continues at coordinate 188,100 of NZ_PCQI01000009.1, forward strand.
CCGTGGAAAGCCCGCAACCCCTGCGCGTCGGCAGCTTGCTCAGCGCCGTGGTGCAGAACGCCCAGACCTTGAGTTTTGTGCCACTGAGCGGGCTCAAGGATCAACTGGCCGTCAGCCAGCAACTGTCGACCCAGCAAAGTCGCCAAGGCTCGCTGGACGCGGTGTTCACCGCGCTGCAGAACCTGCCCCGTGGCGACAGTACCTCCGCCGACCTGCGCGCCGCCGCCGACCGTCTTCTCGCCGCCTTGCCAGACCTGGCCCAAGTCAGCAACCCCAAGGTGCTGGCGCAAGTCATCCAGAACAGTGGTGCGTTTCTTGAAGCCAAACTGCTCGCGGGGCAAAACCCTCAGATCCCACCGCTGGATATGAAAGGCGCACTGCTGCGCCTGGTCGCGGACTTATTGCCCGCCGTGCCTGCCAGCACCAATATGAATGCCATTCTCGCCGCCAATACCCTGGCCCAGGTGCTACCCAACTTCGTGCGCAGCCCCCTTAACACCCTCGGCCAAGTCAGCGCCCGACAGATACCAAGCGGCTTCCCGTTGCCCGAGCGGCTGATGGCAAAACTGGAAGGCGAAGGCGACCTGGAAAACCTGCTGCGCCTGGCCGCCGGGGCGATCTCGCGGCTGCAGAGCCACCAGCTGTCGAGCCTGGAGCAAACCGGCACCACCGCCGACGGTCGCCTGCAGACCACATGGCAGTTGGAAATCCCGATGCGCACGTTGCAAGACATCGTGCCGCTACAGGTCAAATTCCAACGCGAAGAGCCGACGCCGGACAAGGACGAGCCCGAGCGCAAGGACAAGAAGGATGCCAAGCAAATGCTCTGGCGCGTCGAACTGGCCTTCGACATGGAGCCGCTGGGACCGCTGCAGGTCCAGGTGCAACTGAGCCAGGGCAAGCTGTCCAGCCAGCTATGGGCCTCCCGACCGTTCACTGCCAGCCTGATCGAAAGCCACTTGGGCAACCTGCGCGAACGCCTGGTGACATCAGGCATCAACGTCGGCGACCTCGATTGCCACCTCGGCACCCCGCCACGTGGGCCAAAGACCGGACTGGAGCAACGCTGGGTGGATGAAACCGCATGAAGAACCCCACGCCACCGCGCCAGGCGATTGCCCTCAAGTACGACGGCCAGCAGGCACCGACCCTGACGGCCAAGGGCGATGATGCCCTGGCCGAAGCCATCCTCAAGCTGGCGCGCGAGAATGAAGTGCCCATCTACGAAAACGCCGAGCTGGTGAAGCTGTTGGCGCGCATGGAACTGGGCGACAGTATTCCGGAGGAGTTGTACCGCACGGTTGCCGAGATCATCGCGTTTGCGTGGACGTTGAAGGGCAAGTTCCCGGTGGGCTATGACCCGAATGCAGGGCCGGTGGAGAGGGATGTGACGGAGCGTGGGGATGACTACTGACTCACAGACAACACAAAACTAACTGTGGGAGCGGGCTTGCTCGCGAAAGCGGTGGATCAGTCAGCGCATTTAGTGGCTGAAACACCGCATTCGCGAGCAAGCCCGCTCCCACATTTTTGATCTGTGTTCAGTTCAGGACTTCACTCAGCGGGATGAAGTTGACGGTATCGCCAATCTCCAGCGTCGTGCCCTCCAGCACCTCCACAAACCCTTGCGCCCACGCCGCGCTGCGCAGCACGCCGGAGCTCTGGTTGCGGTAGATGATCGCCTTGCCCTGCTCGATACGCCCGCGCAGGTACTCGCGGCGGTTGCCCGGTTTGGGCCATGTGAACCCCACCGGCACTTCAAAACGCAGCGGCTCGACGTCCAGCACGCCTTGGCGGCGCAGCAGATAAGGGCGTGCCAACAGCGCGAACGTCACCAGCGTCGAGGCCGGGTTGCCCGGCAGGCCGATCACCGGCACGCCACGGAAGTGGCCAAAGGTCAGCGGCTTGCCGGGTTTGATCGCCAGTTTCCACAACGCCAACTCACCCTCTTCACGCAGGGCGATGCCGAGGAAATCCGCCTCGCCCACCGACACACCGCCTGTCGACAGAATCAGGTCGACACTGCCCAGGCTCGCCAGTTGCGCACGGGTTTTCTCCAGGTCATCCGGGAGAATGCCGGCATCGATCACCTCACAGCCCATGCGGCTGAGCCAGGCACACAGCACCCGACGGTTGCTGTTGTAGATCTGGCCCGGCCCCAGCGGCAAACCGGGTTCGACCAACTCGTCGCCAGTGGACAGCACGGCCACGCGTGGGCGGCGGATCACGGCCAGGCCGTCATGGCCGAGGGACGCGGCCAGGCCCAGTTCAATCGGACCCAGGCGCGTGCCGGCCGTCAGCACCCGCTCGCCGACCGTGGTTTCCTGCCCTTGGGGGCGGATGTTCTGGCCCAGGTGCAGGGGTTCGGTGAAGCTCACGCGCTCATCGGCGTGGACCACGGCGTTTTCCTGCATCTCCACACAGTCGGCACCTTCGGGTACCGGTGCACCGGTGAAGATGCGCGCGCAGGTGCCAACGGCCAAGGGCTGCGGCGCCTGGCCCGCGAAGATGCGTTGGCTGACCACCAGCGGTTCACCGGTCCAGTCCGCCAGGCGCACGGCGTAACCGTCCATGGCGCTGTTCGGCCACGGCGGCAAGTCGAGGGTGGAGACCAGGTCTTGAGCCAGGACACGCCCATCGCAGTCCGCCAGGGGCAAGGTTTGCTGCTCGCGGATCGGCGCGGCTTCGGCCATGGCCAACAGCTGTTGCAGTGCGTGTTCCACCGGCATCAGGGCACCGGTCTTGCCGGGCTTACCCACGGGATTCACAAGGCTCGGCCTGTTTCAGGTGCGGCACGAAATTGCACGGGCGATGACGGTTGTCCAATTGTTCGGCGAGGATGCCGTCCCAGCCGGTGCGCACCGCATTGGTGGAACCCGGCAGGCAACACACCAGGGTGCCATTGGCCAGGCCGGCCAAGGCGCGGGACTGCACGGTGGAGGTGCCGATATCGGCCACGGAGATCTGGCGGAACAGTTCGCCAAAGCCGTCGACCTGTTTGTCGAGCAGGCAGCTCACGGCCTCGGGCGTGCTGTCGCGGCCGGTAAAGCCGGTGCCGCCAGTGATGAGCACCACTTGCACCACGTCTTCGGCGATCCAGTGGGCAACCTGGGCACGGATCTTGTAGAGGTCGTCCTTGAGCAGCACGCGCTCGGCCAGGTTGTGGCCGGCGGCAGTGAGGCGGTCGACGAAGACCTGCCCGGAGGTATCGGTTTCGAGGGTGCGGGTGTCGCTGACGGTCAATACAGCAATATTCAGGGGTACGAAGGGCGCATCTGCCTTGGCTTTCATGGCACGGTCCGGTTGTCGAAGGAACAGCCCGATGTTATATCACAGGCCCCTATTTACCTGCCGCAGCGGAACCGCCATGTCGATTGATTCTTCACCCCTGCCCTGCTCGATTCTGCTGCTGTCCGGGGGGCGCGGCCAGCGCATGGGCGGCCAGGACAAAGGCTTGCTCGACTGGCGTGGCCTGCCCTTGATCGCGCACCTGCAGCGCCTGGTGCGCCCGCTCACAGACGATTTGATCATCTCGTGCAACCGCAACCATGACCGGTACGCGCCGTTTGCCGACCAACTGGTCAGCGACGACAGCCCGGACTTTCCAGGCCCGCTCGCGGGCATCCGCGCCGGGCTCGACGTCGCGCGCCACGCGCACCTGTTGGTATTGCCGTGCGATGTGCCGCAGATCGACGCCGACCTGCTCGCCGACCTGCGCGAGACCGTGCGGCGCCACCCGCGACAACCGGTGATGGTACGCCATGGCCAGTTCTGGGAACCGCTGATCTGCAGCGTCCCGACCGCCCTGCGGGACGCAGTGCAAAGCGCCTGGCACGCCGGTGAGCGCAGCCCGCGCAAGATCTTCCTGCAACTGGGCGGCGTGGGCCTGGAGTGCCCGGCGGATGACCCGCGCCTGGCCAACCTTAATACGCCGGAGCTGTTACAGACGCCGTCGGGCGTGTCAGAATGAACCTCGCACAAGGAACTTTGTCGACGCCGTATGCGTCACAAGGTCAGCTATTTAAAAGAATTCTCTCGGAGACGAACTCATGACTCAACGGACCATCGCCGCTCTCATGCTTGCACTGGGCCTCGCCACCCTCGCCGGTTGCGCCTCGCCAACAGTGATCACCCTGAATGACGGGCGCGAAATCCAGGCCGTCGACACCCCGAAATACAACGAAGATTCGGGTTTCTACGAATTCGAACAACTTGACGGCAAGCGCACCCGTATCAACAAAGATCAGGTCCGCACCGTTAAAGACCTGTAAGTCTTAGCGCTTGTCCACAAGGCCCGCCTCGCGCGGGCCTTGTCGTTTCTGAGGGTTACCAGTCGAGGGTGATCTGGCTGCGGAAGCTGCGTTCGACACCGGTGACCGGGTCGATAAAACGTACGCCCTGGGCCAGCAGTTTCAGCGGGTTGGTGTAATCGTCCACGGCGTCCTTGATCACGTCGGGGTAGAACGGATCGTTGCAGATACTCGCGCCGAGTGCGGTCATGTGCACGCGCAGCTGGTGCTTCTTGCCAGTGACCGGGAACAGGCCGTATCGCCACAGATCACCGTGCTGTTCCCGCACCTCCACAGCCGTTTCGGTGTTACTGGCGCCGGGACCTTCCTGCATGCGGAAGAACGGCTCGCCATCCACCAGGCGGCTCTTATGCACCAGGGGAAAGGTCAGGTGTGGCAGGGCGGGCGCGATGGCCTCGTAGAACTTGTCGATCTGGCGGGTGGGAAACAGTTGCTGATAAGCCGAGCGGCTGGCCGGGTTGGCCGAGAACAGCACCAGCCCCGCCGTATGCCGGTCAATGCGGTGCAGGGGCACCAGCGACGGATTGTCCAGACGACGAATCAGGCGACGCAGCAAGGTTTGCTCGACGTATTCACCGGCCGGGGTCACGGGCAGGAAATGCGGTTTGTCGGCCACCACCAGGTGCTCGTCGGCATACAGGATGGTTTCCTGCACCGGGATGACTTTCTCGTTGGGCACTTCGCGAAAATAATAGATGCACAGGCCTTCCTTGTAGGCCAGGTCCTGGCTGATCGGGCTGCCGTTGATGTCCAGCACCCGGCCCCGGGCGATGCGGTCCAGCCAGTGTTCACGGGCAATCGCCGGGAAGTGCTCGCACAGGCAATCGAGCACCGTCGCCCAGGAACCGGGCGGCAGATACAAGGTACTGGCTTGGTGCTGGGACGCGGAAAAACCGGATGTGGACATGGAATTGCTCGAAGCCTGGAAAAAAACAGGCAGGCATTATCCCGCATGGAACGCGATCGAGCCTAGGGCGGATATCAGGCCTTGGCCAACTCCGCCCGCAAGACCTTCGAGGCACTGGCGGCGTCTGTGAATTCCTTGAGCCAACGCAGCACATCCACCGCTTCCCAGCGGCCCGGATCGTACAGCGCGTACAACAAGCCCTGGTAGCCCACCACATCCAATTGCTTGTGGTAACCGGCGCGCTGGAACAGCGCCTCGATCTCGGCGAAGCAGGTATTGAAATGCACTTTGTTGAACGGCGTCTTGCCTTCCGTGACCAGGCCATCGAGGCGCAGCTCGTTCACCGCATCGCGCACGACGTCGGCGGACATGCGATTGACGCTGCTTTTCAGTTGTTCGACATTCACCACGGGCGTTCCCTCTATTCAATCGCTGTACAAACATACAGTAACTTAATATTTGGAAACCTGCCATCGCATAACGCTCAACGAAGGAAGGCCACCACCTGTTGTGTGTCGAACGGCCAATCCAGTTCCGCCCCGGTGTCCACCCGGCGCAGTACCGGAATCCGCAGGCCGTAGACGTCGGTCAGGTCTTCGGGATCGGTAATATCCACCAGTTCAACGAGCAACCCGTTATCGACGAGCGGCATGATCTCGGCTTCGGCAATCTCACAAAGATGGCAACCCAGGGTGCCCAATAGCTGGCATTCAGGAAGCATGGCGAATGGACCTGATGAGAAAGTAGGCCAACATTCTAAGCCCGGTGGCGGCATGAAGCCCACCCTCACAAAAACCCTGACCCAGGTCAGCATGGCCTATAACTGATTCAGCGATTCTCGCGGCTTTTTGCCTGCCCCCTTGCAACGGAGATGCGTGTGTTTGCCAACCTGCTGATCATTCTGGCCTCATCCCTGGTGGTCATTGCGCTGTTTCGCCGACTGCAGTTGCCGCCCGTGCTGGGCTACCTGTGCGTCGGCCTGGCCGTGGGGCCCACCGCGCTCGACTGGGTGAATGACAGCGAAGAGCTGCCCGACCTTGCCGAACTGGGCGTGGTGTTCCTGCTGTTCTCCCTGGGCCTGGAGTTTTCCCTGACGAAGATGCTCGCCCTGCGCCGCGTGGTGTTTGGCCTGGGCAGCTTGCAGGTGTTGGGTTGCGCCGCCCTGCTGGGGCTGTTGCTGATGACCCTGGGTGTAGCGCCGGGTATTGCGCTGTTGCTGGGTGCGGGGCTGGCATTGTCATCCACGGCCATCGTCAGCAAGGAGCTGACCAGCCTGGGGGAAATCTTCAGCAGCCATGGCCAGAACGCCATTGGCGTATTGCTGTTCCAGGATGTGGTGGCGGTGTTGCTGCTGACCCTGGTGCCGGTGTTTGCTGGCACCGGCGAGCAAGCCTGGTATTGGGCACTGCCGCTGACCTTGGGCAAGACCGTGGTGCTGTTCGTAGGGCTGCTGCTTGCCAGTCGCTGGCTGCTGCCACGCTTGTTTCATGAGGTCGCCGCCTCCCATTCGGCGGAGCTGTTTGTGCTGCTGGCACTGGTGATCGTGTTGCTCACCGCCTGGCTCACCCACCTGCTGGGGCTCTCCCCTGCCCTCGGGGCTTTCCTGGCCGGCATGTTGTTGGGAGAAAGCCACTACCGCCATCAGATCGAGGCGGATATCCGCCCGTTTCGCGACATCTTGCTGGGGCTGTTTTTCGTCAGCATCGGCATGCTCATCGACCTGCAACTGTTTGTCAGCCATAGCCTGCTGATCCTCGGCTTCACCCTGACACTCATGCTCGTCAAAGGCTGCGTGGTGGCCGCGCTGGTCAGGCTGCGCGGCAGTGACAGTGAAACCGCTTGGCGCAGTGGCCTGGCACTCGCCCAGGGCGGCGAGTTCTGTTTTGCCTTGATGGCGCAGATGCAGCAGAGCCGGTTGATCCCCGACGAATTCAACGGGTTGCTGCTCGCGGCCACCTTCTGCTCAATGCTGCTGACGCCACTGCTATTGCGCGCCGCGCCGGGCATTGCCCTGCGCCTGCACCGCAAGCCCAACCAGCAAGTGCAGCTGGAAGAAATCACTGCACTGAACGCCGAGTTACGCGGGCACGCGGTGATCTGCGGCTATGGACGCGTCGGCCAATCGATCGGGCGTTTTCTGCGCAAGGAACAACAGGCGTATATCGCCCTGGATGACGACCCTGAACGGGTACAGGAAGCGGCCACCGAAGACAGCAGCGTGCATTACGGCGACTGTCGGCGCGGCGCCCTGCTCAGCGCGGTCGGCGTGGAGCGCGCGCGGCTGGTGGTGGTTGCGGTGGACAACAGCGATGTCGCCCTGGCGGTGCTCAAAGAGGCGCGCCGGATCAACGCCGAGGTGCCGATCCTGGTGCGCACCCGCGACGACAGCCAGCTCGCCGAGCTGAAAGCGGCGGGCGCCAGCGAAGTGGTGCCCGAGTTGTTGGAATCGAGCCTGATGCTCGCCTCCCACGCCTTGATCCTGCTGGGCCTGCCGGACGAGCAAGTACAGGCGCGAGTCGATGAAGTGCGGCAGAACCGCTATCGCCTGCTGCACGGCTTTTACTCACACCCGAACGCACCGGACGAAGCGCCGATCAATCCTGACTGACCGCGCCGATCTTGTGGATCGACAGGTCCGCGCCGTAGTACTCCTCTTCCTGGCTCAGGCGCAGCCCATGCACGCGCTTGATCACGCCGTACACCAGCAGGCCACCCACCAATGCCACCAGCACGCCAAGGGCCGTGCCGATCAACTGGCTGATCAGGCTGACGCCGCCCAACCCGCCCAGGGCCGCCTGGCCGAAAATGCCGCAGGCGATGCCGCCCCACACGCCGCACAGGCCATGCAGGGGCCACACACCGAGTACATCGTCGATCTTCCAGCGATCCTGGGCAGCGATGAAAAACCATACAAACAACCCACCGGCAACGGCGCCCGTGACCAGCGCCCCCACTGGGTGCATCAGGTCGGAACCGGCGCAGATCGCAACCAGGCCGGCCAACGGGCCGTTATGCAGGAAGCCTGGGTCATTGCGGCCGATGATCAACGCGGCAACGGTGCCACCCACCATCGCCATCAGCGAGTTGACCGCCACCAGTCCACTGACGCCGTTCAACGTCTGCGCGCTCATCACGTTGAAGCCGAACCAGCCAACGATCAGGATCCACGAGCCCAATGCCAGGAACGGAATGCTCGACGGCGCAAACGCTACCAGGCGTCCTTCCCGGTAACGCCCGTTGCGTGGGCCGAGCAACAACACCGCCGCCAGCGCCAGCCAGCCGCCCATGGCGTGGACCACCACCGAGCCGGCGAAATCATGGAAACTGGCGCCAAACGTCGCGAGCAGCCAGGCCTGCAGGCCAAAGTTGCCGTTCCACACCATGCCTTCGAAAAACGGGTAGATAAACGCTACGATCAGTGCCGTCGCGCAGAGCTGCGGTGCAAACCGGGCGCGCTCGGCGATACCTCCGGAAATGATCGCCGGGATTGCCGCCGCGAAGGTCAGCAGGAAGAAAAACTTCACCAGACCGTAGCCATGGTCGGCACTGATCACCGCCGCCGGTTGCATGAAGCTCACCCCGTAGGAGATCCAATAGCCTATAAAGAAATAGGCCAGGGTCGAGATGGCGAAGTCGCTGAGGATTTTCGACAAGGCGTTGACCTGGTTCTTCTGGCGCACCGTACCGACTTCCAGGAACGCAAAGCCTGCGTGCATGGCCAGGACCATGACCGCACCGATCAGGATAAACAGGGTGTTGGAACTATGGACGAGCGTGTCCACTGCACTTTGCAAATTTTCCATGGAGGTTGGCAGGCCTGCAGTCAGGGCAAAAAGCACCAAAGCGGTTCAAGCCCCGGTTGCGCGCACTAAATTGGCCCCACCGGTCCCACCCCTCTTCAGAGGGTGTGAACCGCTTTAGCGCAGCGATCAACGCAATAGGCCCTTGCCGAGAGGGTTTTTCCGCGAGTTTCAGTTATTTAGGGTAAGGTTTTTCAAGGCATTGCCCAGGGCCGCCCGGATTCAGCGCAGGCCCCGGGGCCTGCGCACCAAGGCAAAGCAAAAGCTGTACCAGAGAATTGAACTGAACCTTCACCGACGCCGGTGACTCGAAAACAGACGTACAGATCAGCCAATCACGGAGATAACCATGGCCAGAAGAACTGCAAAGACTGCTCAAGAAATACTGATGGCGGATTTTCAAACCCTGGTGACTGACACCGAAAGGTTGCTGGACGACACCAAGGTCCTGGCCGGCGACCAAGCCGATGAGTTGCGGGCCAAGATTCACGACACGCTGTTGCAGGCCCGCGAAACCCTCAAGCAGACTGAAGATTCCCTGCGCGAACGCGGCCAGGCAGCGGTCACCGCGACCGAAGACTACGTGCAGGCCAACCCTTGGCAGTCGGTGGGCATTGCCGCCGGCGTGGGCTTTCTGATCGGCCTGCTGGCCACAAGGCGCTAATCATGTCTATCGGCGAAACTGGCTCGGCCACAGGTACTACCTCAAGGCGTCTGGGCGCGGCCGTGCTGGGCTTGCTGCACAGCCACGTCGAATTGTTTGGCATCGAGTTGCAGGAACAGAAGGCCCGCACCGTCAGCCTGCTGCTGTTTGCCGGCTTGGCGCTGGTGTTTGCACTGCTGTTGCTGGTGGGGTTGTCGACACTGGTGATGATCCTGGTGTGGGACACCGGCTACCGCCTCACCGGGATCATCTGCCTCTGCGTGTTCTACAGCCTGGCCGCAGCGTTCTGCGGGGTGCGCCTGAAAGCGGCGGTGTTCGATGAGTCCACGCCGTTCCACGCCACCCTCGAAGAGCTGGCCAATGACCGGGAGCGCCTGCTGCCATGAGCCTGACCGAAATGCCTCAAAACACTTCACGGCGGGAAATGCGCAAGGCGTTGATTCGCCTGCGCATGGAAATGCACCGCCAGGAAATCCGCCACGAGTCCCAGCAATTGATGCTGCCCCTGAACAAGGTCCGCAACATGGGCCAGAACTGGCAGGACAGCCTGGGGATCAAGCACGCGCCGCTGTGGGGCGTGGCGGCCGTGACGCTGATGGGTTTCTTCACCGGCAAAGGCGCCAAGGGTGGCGGCATCGGCAGCCTGACGCGCATGGTGCGCCTGGGTGCCGGCTTGATTCCACTGATCAAACTGGCCATGCAGGGCACTTCGCGCAAAAGTTGAGCCTGGCTGGCTGCATTCTTGCTAACAGAATCGGCCCGGCCCTCGTTTTCGAGGGCCGGGCCTTTTTTTCGCCACCGCTCTTAAGGAGGCCCCGTGATCGACGGGCAACCGCTCGCCTGCTTCCAGCCGTTTATCGACACCGCCACCGGCCGCATCGCCGGCGTCGAGGCCCTGGGCCGTCTGCGCCAGGCTGACGGCCGCCTGCAGTCCGTGGGCCCGCTATTCGCCGACCCGCGCACGCCGGGCGTGACCTTGCGGCGTCTCGATCGGCAGATCCGCGACAACGCGCTGAGCCGTTTGCATGAAGCGCCCGAAGACTGGTTCCTGAGCCTGAACATCTCGCCACGCTGGATCAACCGCCTGCGCCCGGGGCAAGCCCTGCCAAGCCTCAAGCAGATCCACAACCATGGCGTCGACCCACGGCGCATCGTGTTCGAGATCACCGAACTGGGGGGCGACATCCAGCGCCTGGCTGACGTGGTCGTGCGTTATCGCGAAGCCGGTGCGCGCATCGCCATCGACGACTTTGGCGCAGGCTATTCCCAACTCGACCGGGTGCTGGCGCTGCAGCCGGATATTCTCAAGCTGGACATGCGCCTGTTCCAGGAGGCCGCTCGAGGCGGACCGAGCAGTGAAGTGGTGCGCGCACTGGCGCAAATGGCGGAGAAGACCGGGTGCTGGATCATTGCCGAGGGCGTAGAGACCGAAGCACAGCTGAACTTCGCCCTGGAGTGCGGCTCGCGCTACGTGCAGGGCTACCTGTTCGCCCAGGCGCAGTTGGACTGGTTTGCCGCCGACGCCTTCGTGCCGCGCTTTGCGCAGTTGCGCAGCGCCTATGTGCAGCAAAAACTGGCCGAGCGCGGGCGCATCATGCAACTGCGCCACCAGTTGGCCGAACTGATGAAGATCCTGCAAACCTGGGCCCAGGCGCAGGCGCCGTTGAGCAAACTGCCTCAGTTACCCGCCTTTCCCTGGCTGCTGCGCTTTTACCAGTGCGACCGGCATGGCACCCAGCTGACGCCCAATTTCGAATGGCGCCAGGACGCCTGGCAGGCCGACAGCCGCTACCTGGGCCATAACTGGTCGTGGCGCCCGTACTTCTACCACCTGCTGGCCGAAGGGTGGGAGGAGCGCCGCCTGACCCTGTCCTCGACCTACCGTGATGCAACCACCAACCAGTATTGCCTTACCGCCGGACAATTCTTCGATAACGGTCAGCGTTTGCTGTTAATCGATATCGACGCGGCCGGGCTGTAGATTTTCGCTTGCCCAGGCCGCGCTGAACCGGGAAGCTGGGAGGGTCATTCACCGCACGGAGAGTAACCGCCTTGGATTGGCCCACCCTGCTGACTCGCGAACGTCTAGGCAAACCGCTGCACAGCCCGGAAGAACTGGGGCGTAGCCCGTTTCACAAAGACCATGACCGTATTATCTTCTCCGGCGCATTCCGTCGCCTGGGCCGCAAGACCCAAGTGCACCCGGTCTCCAGCAACGATCACATCCATACACGCCTGACCCACTCGCTGGAAGTGAGCTGTGTGGGTCGCTCGCTGGGCATGCGCGTCGGCGAAACCCTGCGCAGTGCCCTCCCCGACTGGTGTGACCCGAGCGACCTGGGCATGGTGGTGCAGTCCGCCTGCCTGGCCCATGACATCGGCAACCCGCCGTTCGGGCACTCCGGCGAAGATGCCATCCGCCACTGGTTCCAACAGGCTGCCGGACGCGGCTGGCTGGACGACATGAGCAGTGCCGAGCGCAATGACTTCCTCAATTTCGAAGGCAACGCCCAGGGCTTCCGTGTGCTGACCCAATTGGAATACCACCAGTTCGACGGCGGTACGCGGCTGACCTACGCCACCCTCGGCACGTACCTGAAATACCCCTGGACCGCCCGCCACGCTGACTCCCTGGGCTACAAGAAACACAAGTTCGGCTGTTACCAGAGTGAACTGCCGATCCTCGAGCAGATCGCCCACAAGCTCGGCCTGCCGCAACTCGAGGAACAGCGCTGGGCGCGGCATCCGCTGGTGTATCTGATGGAGGCGGCGGACGACATCTGCTACGCCTTGATCGACTTGGAAGATGGCCTGGAAATGGAGTTGCTGGAATATGCCGAAGTCGAGTCGCTGCTGCTCAACCTGGTGGGCGATGACCTGCCACAGACCTACCGCCAACTCGGTGCCCAGGACTCGCGCCGACGCAAACTGGCAATCCTGCGCGGCAAGGCCATCGAACACCTGACCAACGCTGCGGCAAGTGCCTTCGTCGAACAACAGGATGCCTTGCTTGCCGGCACCCTGCCCGGCGATCTGGTCGAGCACATGCATGGCCCGGCCAAACGCTGCGTACTGGACGCCAAGGACATGGCCCGCAAGAAGATCTTCCAGGACAAGCGCAAGACCCTGCATGAGATCGGCGCCTACACCACCCTGGAAATCCTGTTGAACGCCTTTTGCGGGGCGGCGCTGGAGCAGCATGGTGGGCGCACGCCGTCGTTCAAGAACCGGCGCATTCTCGACCTGCTGGGCAACAACGCGCCGAACCCTGAATGGCCTTTGCACGCCTCGTTCCTGCGCATGATCGACTTTATCGCGGGCATGACCGACAGCTATGCCACCGAGATGGCACGCGAAATGACCGGGCGTTCCAGCCCGCAATAAAGCGCACGATCAAGCGGCCTGTTCCCTGAAAGGAATCGACCTACGAAGGGAACAGAGCGGCCTGATCGAATTCGCACAAGCACACGATGAATAATCACGCACGCTCCGGGCGACCCAAAAGAACTGTTCCTACACGCCCTTCATCGACGCTTGACTCACCGTGTGCTCCCAATGCCCAGTTACCCGCTTCATATCCTGCTGGTGGAGGATCATCCGTTTCAACTCCTAGCGACCCAGTACCTGCTCAGGAGCTTCGGCTTTGCACGGGTGACCCCGGCCGACAGCGCCGAACAGGCGATCCGTTTGATGTCGCGGGCGCAGGTGCCCTTCGACATCATCCTGTGCGACCAATGCCTGCCCGACCTGCCGGGGCTCGAGCTGATAGAAATCGCCAGTCGCCGACGCTTTACCACGACCGCCATCCTGTTGAGCGGATTGCCTGTGGTGGAACTCGCCAACCTGATCGCACAAGCCGTGGAACGTGGCTTGCCGCTGCTTGGCTATTTATCCAAGCCGTTGAACAAAGACGAACTTGCACGCTTGATCTGCCCCTTACTCAGGTTAAAAATGTAGGACTTTAAACATTATCACCCTGGGAAAGTTGGCTTGAACACGCCACTTAGTTCCCTGGCAGCACGATCTGACCGACGCATTTTCAAACCCCTGACAGATCGGTGCACAAAGCCTCAGTAACCGGTAGGCCTTTACCTTTTTTAATGTAGGACTTTTCCTGTTTTATATCTGTTCCCCCCTGCGCTCATGCGCCTGCCTCCTCTTCTGAGCTAATGTGCCCGCTTTATTTGCACTTGCACGGAATGTGATCATGAACTCAGTTTTTATTATCGACGACCACCCGGTTATACGGCTTGCCATCCGTATGTTGCTGGAGCACGAAGGCTACAAAGTGGTGGGCGAAACGGATAACGGATGCGACGCCATTCAAATGGTCCGCGAATGCCAGCCTGACCTGATCATCCTTGATATCAGTATTCCCAAGCTGGATGGGCTCGAAGTGCTCTGCCGATTCAACGCGATGAATACGCCGATGAAAACCCTGATCCTGACGGCCCAGTCCCCCACGCTCTTCGCCACACGCTGCATGCGCTCGGGCGCCGATGGCTACGTGTGCAAGGAAGGCGACCTGAGCGAGTTGCTGAGCGCTATCCGCGCGGTGTTGTCCGGCTACAACTACTTCCCCAGCCAGGCATTGACGACCAGTGGTGTCGATGGCGTGGAATTCCAGGAACTTGAATTGTTCAAGACCGTCAACGACCGGAAACTAATGGTATTGCAACTTTTTGCACAAGGTCGCACCAACAAGGAAATTGCCAAAGGTATGTTTCTAAGCAACAAAACAGTAAGCACCTATAAAAAGAGGCTGATGCAGAAACTTCAAGCCAAATCCTTGGTAGAACTTATCGAGATGGCAAAACGAAACGCGCTAGTGTGAGAAAGCGGATGCCCAGGCGTATAAAGGACTATCTGATTACATTGAGTGCCGGTTTGTGCTTCAGCACCGCCGTGCTCGCGAACCATCAAACGGGCCCGGAACATTTCACCTTGTTGAGCCGCGCCGGCTCGGTTCAACTGGAAACCCACCTGAACAAGGCACAACGCCAATGGCTGCAAAACAAGCGCGAACTGGTGCTAGGCACCGCATCGCCTGACTACCCTCCCTTCGACCTGACGTCCAGTGGTCACGACTATGAAGGGCTCACCGCCGATTACGCCGGTTTGCTGGCCAAGTCGCTGGCCTTGCCGGTGAAAGTGTTGCGCTACCCTTCCCGAGAGGACGCCATCCGCGCCCTGGAAACGGGGGACATTGACTTATTGGGCACCTCGAACGGCTTCGAGGCAGCGAACCCGAATCTCAGCGTGTCCGAACCGTACGCCGTGGACCAGCCGGTACTGGTGACGCGCGAAGGAGAAACCCGCAGCCTGAATGATGGCCTGGCCGGGATGCGCTTGGCCCTGGTCTACCACTACCTGCCCCTGGATGAGGTGAAAAAGTTGTACCCCGAGGCGATCATCCGCGCCTACCCCTCTTATCAGAACGCCTTGAATGCGGTGGCATTCGACCAGGCCGACGTGTTCCTCGGCGATACCATTTCCACCCATTACATGATCAACAAGGGCTACCTCAAGAACATCCGCATGGCCAACTTCGGCAAGCACGAAGCCTATGGGTTCGGCTTTGCCTTGCCCAATCACCAGCGCACCCTCCTGAGTATCGTCGACGCGGTCCTGACAGCCGTGCCTACCGCCGAACGCGACGCGATCGCCAAGCGCTGGAGCGCGGGCAGCGACATCCTGCTCACCGACGAGAAGCTGCAACTGAGCCAACGAGAGGAACGTTGGTTGACCGATCATCCGGTGGTCAAGGTGATCGTGAACGAAACGTTCGCCCCCCTGACCTTCTTCGACGCCGATGGCAATTTCCGTGGCATCACCGCCGACCTGCTGGAACTGATTCGCCTGCGCACGGGGCTGCGTTTCGAGATTCAGCGTGGACGTGACGTAAACGCGATGATCGAACAGGTGGACACCGGCAAGGTCGACATCATCGGCGCAATCGTGCCGAGCACGGAACGGGAAGCGCAACTGAACTTCAGCCGTCCCTACCTGGAAAACTCCTATGTGCTGCTGACACGCAAAGAGGTCGGCGCGCCCTCGAGCCTGGAGGAGATGGCCGGCAAGCGCCTGGCAATCACTGCAGGCAACCCTCTCGAACCGCTCTTGCGCCGCGACTTTCCGCGGGTCCAACTGGTGGACGCCAGCGACACCTTCAAGGCATCGGAGTTGCTCGCCCAAGGGCATGTGGAAGGTGCAGTGAACTCGCTGGTGGTCGCCAACTACCTGCTGTCGTCCCATGTGTTCCAGGACAAGCTGCAGATCAGCACCAGCATCGGCACCGCTCCCGCCACCTTCGCCCTGGCGACCGCCCGCAGTGCCACCGAACTCAGCTCGATTCTCGACAAGGCCCTGCTAAGCATCGCCCCGGATGAACTGGGGGTGATCAACAGTCGCTGGCGTGGCTACACGGCCGCCTCCGACAGCTATTGGCGCAACTATCACCAACTGATCGCCCGCATCATCATCGGCACTGGGCTTTTACTGTTGATCTCCCTGACCTGGAACGCCTACATGCGCCGCCAGATCAAACACCGCAAAATGGCCGAGCGCGCCCTCAATGACCAGTTCGAGTTCATGCGCGCGCTGGTCAATGAAACCCCGCATCCGATCTATGTGCGTGACCGCAAGGGCCTGCTGCAGACCTGCAACGACAGCTACCTGCAAGTGTTCGACGTCAAGCGCGAAGATGTCATCGGCAAAAGCGCCATCCAGATGAGCGAGGCCCTTGAAACGGACGCGACGCAATACCATGCCGACTATGAGCGGGTGATGGCCGAAGGGAACCCGCTGATCCTCGATCGCACCCTGCACATTCGCGAACAGAAACTGACGATCTACCACTGGATCCTGCCGTACCGCGACTCGACGGGAGAAGTCCAGGGGATCATCGGTGGCTGGATCGACATCAGCGAGCGACGCCAGTTGTTCGATGAAATCCGTGCGGCCAAGGAGCGCGCCGATGAAGCCAACCGGGCCAAGAGCACGTTCCTCGCCACCATGAGCCATGAAATACGCACCCCGATGAATGCGGTGATCGGGATGCTGGAGTTGACCCTCAAGCGCGCCGACCAGGGCCATCTCGATCGCCCGGCCATCGAAGTGGCGTACAACTCGGCCAAGGACCTGCTGGAACTGATCGGCGATATCCTCGACATCGCGCGCATCGAGTCCGGCCGCCTGAGTCTCGCGCCGGAACGGGTCAACCTGCGCGAAGTCATCGAGTCGGTGGTGCGTGTCTTCGACGGCCTGGCACGCCAGAAAACCCTCAGCCTGTCCCTGGCCTTCAACCCCGACCGCGACGACACCGAAGTCCTGATCGACCCGCTGCGTTTCAAGCAGGTGTTGTCGAACCTGGTCAGCAATGCCATCAAGTTCACCGAGCGTGGCCAGGTCACCATCAAGGTCGAAGTATTGCCCACCGAACTGGCGCAACAGGTGGAGATGAAGCTGGTGGTCGAGGATACCGGGATCGGTATCAGCCGGGATGATCAGTTGCGCCTGTTCGAACCCTTTGCCCAGGCCGACAATTCCGGGCAACTCGCCAGGAGCGGCGCTGGCCTGGGGCTGGTGATCTGCCGCAGCCTGTGCGCCATGATGGGTGGCCAACTGAGCCTGAGCAGCGTGCCCATGGTCGGCACCCAGGTGCATGTCAGCCTGAAAATGACGCGCCTGCAGCCGGAGCAGGCAACGGATGAGCGCAAACCCGAGTCGCCGGCAAACGCGCCGGTACTCAATGTGCTGGTGGTGGATGATCATCCCGCAAACCGCTTGCTGATGTGCCAGCAACTGGGTTACCTGGGCCATCAGTTCTCGGCGGCCCAGAACGGCGCAGCCGGTTTCCAGGCCTGGCGCCAGGAACGCTTCGACCTGGTCATCGCCGACTGCAACATGCCCATCATGAATGGCTACGAGTTGAGCCGCTCCATCCGCGAGTACGAACAGCGTGAGCAACTGGCACCGTGCGTGGTCCTGGGTTTTACCGCCAATGCCCAGCCCGAAGAGAAGCAACGCTGCGCGCAGGCAGGCATGAACGATTGCCTGTTCAAACCGATCAGCCTCACGGCACTGGAGCGGCAACTCGCGCAGATCGCCCCTCAGCCCGCCGACCTGCACTTGGACCTTGGCAACTTCCAGGCCCTGACCGGCGGCGATCCGCAGTTGAGCTGGCGTTTGCTGGAGGAGCTGTTGAGCAGCAGTCGACATGATCGCCAGGCGCTGACCGCACTGATTGCTGGGCATGCCCCGCTCCAGGACCTCATCGAGCAGGCCCACAGGATCAAGGGCGCTGCCCGTATCGTCCAGGCGACATCACTGGCCGGGCAGTGCGAAACCCTTGAGCAGGCGTGTGCCCGCGGCGATGACCGGGCGTTGATCGAAGCCGGGGCGAAATCCCTGGAAAAGCTCATGCTGGAACTGGAGAGGGCACTGCAGGTGCAGCTTCGTGGGCTTGATGGTCAGTAAGGGGCGGTTGCCGCCCCTTGCGTGATCAACAGTCAGTCAGGCGCAGGAAAATTGCCGCCAGCTGTTCAATGCCGGCCTGGTCCTGGAGGGTAAAACGCGAGAGCGACGGGCTGTCGAGGTCAAGGACGCCAATCAGCTTGCCGTCCTTGACCAGCGGCACCACCAGTTCGCTGTTCGATGCGCTGTCACAGGCAATGTGCCCTGCAAACGCATGTACATCCTCCACCCGCTGGGTTTGCCGCGACGCCGCTGCTGCACCGCACACCCCACGGCCGAACGGAATGCGCACACAGGCGATCTGGCCCTGGAACGGTCCGAGCACCAGTTCTTCGTTACGGTTGAGATAGAAGCCGGCCCAGTTCAAGTCGTCCAACTGGTTGAACAGGAACGCCGAAAATTGCGCACTGTTGGCGATGAAATCCCGCTCATCGGCGAGCAGCGCCTCCAGTTGCGCGCAGAGCATGGCGTAGCCATCAAGGCCCGTGCCGGCGCTGTTTAGATCGATCATGGTTGAAGCTCCAGCAATTTAAGACCCACCCAGTAACGGGCGAATTGATACGCGCAACGGCCGTTGCGGTTGCCGCGGCCGGTGGCCCAGCGCACGGCGAGGATGTCGAGTGCTTCGTCGCGCTGCCACTGCAAGCCGGCCTTGGCCGCCAGTTCGCCGATCCAGTGTTCCACCACGTCCAGGAAGTGCTCCTGGGAGAACGGGTAGAACGACAGCCACAAGCCGAAGCGGTCGGACAAGGCAATTTTGTCCTCCACCGCCTCGCTCGGATGCAGTTCGCCATCCACGCGCTTCCAGTTGTCATTGTCGCTCTGGTTTTCCGGCACCAAGTGGCGGCGGTTGGAGGTGGCATACAGCAGCACGTTTTCCGGGGCTTGCTCAAGGGAGCCGTCCAGTACGCTTTTAAGCACGCGGTAATCGCCTTCGCCGGCCTCGAACGAGAGGTCGTCGCAGAACAGGATAAAGCGTTGTGGCAGCTTGACCAGTTGCTCGACCACACGCGGCAGGTCGGCCAGGTGGTCACGTTCGATTTCGATCAGGCGCAAGCCGGCCTTGGCGTGCTGGGCCAGCAAGGCACGCACCATGGACGATTTGCCCGTACCACGCGAACCCCATAGCAGTGCATGGTTGGCGGGCAGGCCGTCGAGGAATTGTTGGGTATTGCGTGCCAGTGTTTCACGTTGCTTGTCCACGCCAATCAGGTCGGACAGGCGCATCTCCAGGCTGACGTCCAGCGGCAACAGGAACCCACTGCGGCCTTCGCGCTGCCAGCGGGCAGCCAGGCATTGGTTCCAATCGATGGTCTGGCGGGGCGCCGGCAACAGGGGTTCCAGGCGGGCGAGCACGGCATCGGCCCGCTCAAGAAAGGCATTCAATCGAGAATCCACGATTATTCCTCTGGCAAGTTCTTGCAAAAGATGGCGTATTGGCAGCCCTGCGGCAGACCGCACGTGGCTGCGTAAAAAACGATTCGTGCCGGGTAAGCCAGAGCCTGTGGATGTTCGGCTATGCTTGCCGGGCGAAGGGAAACGTGAAGTGGTTCAACACTCAATGGATATCAAGTTCGCCCACCGCTTGTCTTATAAACAAGCCAGATTGACTGTGCTGGTCGGTTTCGTCTTGGGAACCTTGCTCAGCCTGATCCAAATCGGCATTGATTATGCCAGCGAAGACGCATCCATCAACCGTGAAATTCGTTCACTGATCGAAATCAGCCACAACCCCGCGTCACGCATCGCCTACAACATCGACGCCGAGTTGGCCCAGGAACTGACCCTGGGCCTGCTGCACTCCCCCGCGATCATTCGCGCGCAGTTGATCGACAACAACGGCGTGGTGCTGGCCGACGTCGACCGGCCGCGCAAGGAAAGCACCTACCGGCCGCTCAGCGACTTCCTGTTCGGTGCCAACCGCCAGTTCGAAGACCGGCTGTTCCTCAGCCATATGCCCAACGAATCCCTCGGCGTGCTGCGCCTGGACGTGGACACCTATACCTTTGGCAGCCGCTTCCTGCACCGAGCCGAGATCACCCTGCTCAATGGCTTTGTCCGCAGCCTGCTGCTCACCGGCATCCTGCTGGGCTTGTTCTACGTGATGCTCACCCAGCCGCTGGTGCGCATTATCCGTGAACTGAGCAACCGCAGGCAGGCACGCCTGGACTGCCCGCCCGGCCACGAACACGACGAAATCGGCGTATTGGTGAACGTGGCCAACCAGCAATTCGAAAACATGGAGACCGAGATCCAGCAACGCCGTCACGCCGAGGATCGCCTCACCGAATACCTGGGCCAACTGGAAGACATCGTCTCCGCCCGCACCCTGGAGCTCAAGACCAGCAACCAGCGCCTGAGCCAGTCCAACGATGAACTGGAGGCGGCGAAGATGCATGCATTGGGCATGGCCCAGGCGCGTGCGGCGTTCCTGGCTAACATGAGCCACGAGATTCGTACTCCGCTCAACGGCCTGCTGGGGATGATCGCGCTGTCGCTGGACAGCCCGCTCAACGCTGAACAGCGCCAGCAACTGTCCATCGCCCACGACTCGGGCAAGGTGCTGGTGGAGTTGCTCAACGATATCCTCGACCTGTCCAAGTTCGACGCCGGTCAGTTGGAGCTGGAACGCATCCCCTTCGACCTGGGCTCGCTGGTCGAGGACACCGCCAACCTGTTGTCGCAGAACGCCGCGCCGAGCGTTGAACTGACGTGCCTGATCGACCCGCAGTTTCCTGCACAAGTCTTGGGCGACCCGACTCGTGTGCGGCAAATCGTCAGCAACCTGCTGTCCAACGCGTTGAAATTCACCCGCTTCGGCCGGGTGGATGTACGCCTCAGCGCGCTGGATGGGCGGGTGCGCATCGAGGTCTGTGATACCGGTATCGGCATTGCCCAGGAAGCCCAGGTGAAGATCTTCCAGCCGTTCACCCAGGCTGGCGCCGGTATCACCCGCCAGTTTGGCGGCACAGGCCTGGGGCTGGCACTGACGCATAACTTGTGTGAAGCGATGAAGGGCCGCCTGAGCATCAGTTCGGAGGTCGGCTTCGGTAGCCAGTTCTGCGCCGACCTGCCGCTGCCGATCCATTTGCCCGCCGTGCAACCGACACCGCTCAAGGGTGAAGTGATCGCCATTACCAGTGCCGGCAGCGGCCTGACGGAACTGCTCACCACCCTGTTGCCCCACTGGGGGCTGACGCCTCACTGCTACTCGCGTGATGAAGACCTGAGCGGGCAAACCCCGGACCTGTTGATCACCGACTGCCCCGAATGCCTGTTCCGCCTGCGACCGTCCATCACCGCGCCCATCCTGGTGGTAACCGCGTATGGCAACTTCATGCCCAGCGAAGAAGTCGCGGCGCTGGCGCCGCTGCAGCAACAGGCGCGCCCATTGAGCCGCAACGCGCTGTATCAGATCCTGCAACGTAATTTGCGCAGCGACACCCAACTGATCCTCGACCCGATCCAGATGGAAGCCGCACCGCTGGCGCATCGGGCGCGCATCCTGCTGGTGGAGGACAATCCGGTCAACCAACTGGTGGCCAAGGGCATGCTCAGCAAACTGGGGTGCGAGGTGATCGTGGCCGCCCACGGTGGCGAGGCGCTCAAGTGCCTGGAGGAACAACGCTTCGACCTGGTGTTGATGGACTGCAATATGCCGGTGATGGACGGTTACGAGGCCAGCCGGCAGATCCGTCGCAGCGGGCGCTGGCCGGACCTGCCTATTGTCGCACTGACCGCCAACGCCTTGTCCGAAGAACGCGAGCGTTGCCGGGCCGCGGGCATGAACGACTACCTGGCCAAGCCGTTCCGCCGCGAGGAACTCAGCGGTCTACTGGATCTTTGGGTGCCGAAGACGACAAGTCTCTGATCTGTCCAAGCAATTGGTCCAGGCCATCGCGCAACGCGTCGGCCTGGTTCAAGTCGACGCCGCTGGCGCACAAGAGCCGGGTCTTGAGGCCATGAGCCTGGTCGCGCAATTGCACGCCGGCCTGGCTCAGGCTCAGGTGCACTTCCCGTTCATCCTGGGCGCTGCGCTGGCGCCTGACCCATTTGAGCTGCTCAAGCCGCTTGAGCAGCGGCGTCAGCGTGCCCGAGTCGAGCATCAGGCGTTCCCCCAATGCCTTGACCGTGGGCTGCGCTGGCGCTGCGGCATGCCACTCCCACAACACCAGCATCACCAAGTATTGCGGGTAGGTCAGGCCGAGCTCATCGAGCATCGGTTTGTAGGCGCGGGTCACGGCCCTGGAGGCGGCATAGAGTTTGAAGCACAGTTGGTGGTCGAGGGCCAGGGATACGGTCATTTGAGCAGGGCTTCGATCTCTTGGGTCAGGTCTTGTGGCTTGGTGGTCGGGGCAAAGCGCTTGACCACCTGGCCGTCACGGCCGATGAGGAACTTGGTGAAGTTCCACTTGATGCCTTTGGAGCCGAGCAGGCCCGGGGCTTGTTTTTTGAGCTGAACGAACAAGGGGTGGGCATCACTGCCATTTACATCGATCTTCTTGAACAGTGGGAAGCTGACGCCGAAGTTCAGCTCACAGAATTCGGAAATCGCGCCTTCGTTACCGGGCTCCTGCTTGCCGAACTGGTTGCAAGGGAAACCCAACACCACCAGGCCCTGGTCCTTGTACTGCTGCCAGAGTTGCTCCAGGCCTTTGTACTGCGGGGTGAAGCCGCACTTGCTGGCGGTGTTGACCACCAGGAGTGCCTTGCCGGCGAAATCGGCCAAGGTCTTTTGCTCACCCTTGATGGTGGTGCAAGGGATGCTCAGCAGGTTGTCACTCATGGCAGTGCCTCGATAGGGAGAAAAGAAGGGTAAACATAGTAGGCAATTAAATTGCGTGCAATTTAATTGACCAGACGAATACCCAATCATCACAAACCCCCTGCAAGAGCCCGGCTTGCCGGGCTCTTGCAGAAGGATTATCAACGCGGGACCAGGTCCAGGCACACCGAGTTGATGCAATAACGCAGGCCGGTCGGCGGCGGACCGTCCGGGAACACATGGCCCAAGTGCGCATCGCACTTGGCGCAGGTCACTTCGGTGCGAATCATGCCGTGGCTGACGTCACGGATCTCGATCATCGCGCTATCGGCAATCGGCTCGTAGAAACTCGGCCAACCGCAGCCGGCATCGAATTTGGTCTTGGAATCGAACAACGGTTCGTTGCAGCAAATGCAGTGGTACACGCCGTCCGTGGTGGTGGCGTTGTACTTGCCGGAGAACGGCCGCTCGGTGCCTTTGAGACGGCACACCTGGTACTGCGCCGGGTCCAGCATGTCCTGCCATTCCTGAAGGGTTTTTTCCAACTTTTCCATCGGTACACCTCGGCAACTGAAAAAGCCTGATCTGTGTCTTTTCCATGGATCAGGCGGCACGTATGATTGCGCCTCTTCAAAACGCCAGTCTGGCACCCGCGCTACCGGCATTCAAACGTATTTATGGGTGCGGGCCCCGCAGGATTCACAGTACGGTAGTGTCCCCACCGTCTGGATCGTTCATTTTCAGGATCACATCGCCATGCAGGTCAGCAAATCGAACAAGCTCGCCAACGTCTGCTACGACATTCGCGGCCCAGTGCTCAAGCACGCCAAACGCCTGGAAGAGGAAGGCCACCGCATCCTCAAGCTGAACATTGGCAACCCGGCGCCGTTTGGTTTCGAAGCGCCGGACGAGATCCTCCAGGACGTGATCCGCAACCTGCCCACCGCCCAGGGCTACAGCGACTCCAAGGGCCTGTTCAGCGCGCGCAAGGCGGTGATGCAGTACTACCAGCAGAAGCAGGTCGAAGGTGTCGGTATCGAAGACATCTACCTGGGCAATGGTGTGTCCGAGCTGATCGTGATGTCCATGCAGGCCCTGCTCAACAATGGCGACGAAGTGCTGGTGCCGGCTCCGGACTACCCGCTGTGGACCGCCGCCGTGACCCTGGCCGGTGGACACCCGGTGCACTACCTGTGTGACGAAGGCGCCGACTGGTTCCCGGACCTGGCCGACATCAAGGCCAAGATCACCCCGAACACCAAGGCCCTGGTGATCATCAACCCGAACAACCCGACCGGTGCCGTGTACTCCAGGGAAGTCTTGCTGGGCATGCTCGAACTGGCGCGCCAACACAACCTGGTGGTGTTCTCCGACGAGATCTACGACAAGATCCTCTACGACGACGCCGTGCACGTATGCACCGCCTCCCTGGCGCCGGACCTGCTGTGCCTGACCTTCAACGGCCTGTCCAAGTCCTACCGCGTGGCAGGGTTCCGCTCCGGCTGGATCGCCATCTCCGGCCCCAAGCACAACGCGCAAAGCTACATCGAAGGCATCGACATGCTGGCCAACATGCGCCTGTGCGCCAACGTGCCGAGCCAGCACGCCATCCAGACCGCCCTCGGCGGCTACCAGAGCATCAATGACCTGGTCTTGCCCCAGGGCCGCCTGCTGGAGCAGCGCAACCGCACCTGGGAACTGCTCAACGCAATCCCGGGCGTGAGCTGCGTGAAACCCATGGGCGCGCTGTATGCCTTCCCGCGGATCGACCCGAAAGTGTGCCCGATCCTCAATGACGAGAAATTCGTGCTCGACCTGTTGCTGTCGGAAAAACTGCTGGTGGTGCAAGGCACCGCGTTCAACTGGCCGTGGCCGGATCACTTCCGCGTAGTGACGCTGCCGCGTGTGGATGACCTGGACATGGCCATTGGTCGCATCGGTAACTTCCTCAAGTCCTATCGCCAGTAACGCAAACGGCGCTGTACGACCGACAATCGGTCGTACAGCGAGTATCTGGCAACACTTCTCTGCTCCTCCTGCGTATCAACGCTTCGCTGGCAGCAAAAACGCCACCGCCCCCCTATGATTAAAGGGTTCCATGGCAACGGCGAACCAATCAAGACGCCTTTTCAACCACGGAAAAACCCTTCAAGGCTCTACATTCAGGCTGTAGGACACAGTTTGAAATAGTCGCTCGGTTGAATCACCCCATGGCGCACCTTATATACCCCGCAGTAAGCGACATATTAAGCATGAGGAGAACTCTACAACCATGATGCGCATCCTGCTGTTCTTGGCCACTAACCTTGCGGTCGTGCTGATTGCCAGCATCACCTTGAGCCTTTTCGGCTTCAACGGGTTCATGGCGGCCAACGGGGTTGACCTGAACCTCAATCAGCTGCTGGTTTTCTGTGCGGTCTTTGGTTTTGCCGGCTCGCTGTTCTCGCTGTTCATCTCCAAGTGGATGGCGAAGATGAGCACCAGCACCCAGGTCATCACCCAGCCACGTACCCGGCATGAGCAATGGTTGCTGCAGACTGTCGAGCAGTTGTCCCGCGAGGCGGGCATCAAGATGCCCGAGGTCGGGATCTTCCCGGCCTATGAAGCCAATGCCTTTGCCACCGGCTGGAACAAGAACGACGCACTCGTTGCGGTCAGCCAGGGCATGCTGGAACGCTTCTCTTACGATGAAGTGAAGGCCGTACTGGCTCACGAGATCGGCCACGTGGCCAACGGTGACATGGTCACCCTGGCGCTGGTCCAGGGCGTGGTGAACACCTTCGTGATGTTCTTCGCGCGGATCATTGGCAACTTTGTCGACAAGGTGATCTTCAAGAACGAAGAAGGCCGCGGCATTGCCTACTTCGTGGCAACCATCTTCGCTGAAGTGGTGCTGGGCTTCCTGGCCAGCGCGATCACCATGTGGTTCTCGCGCAAGCGCGAATTCCGTGCAGACGAAGCCGGTGCGCGCCTGGCGGGCACCGGGGCGATGATTGCAGCGCTGCAACACCTGCGCTCCGAACAGGGCCTGCCGGTGCACATGCCGGACAGCCTGACCGCCTTCGGCATCAACGGTGGCATCAAGCAGGGCATGGCTCGCCTGTTCATGAGCCACCCGCCGCTGGAAGAGCGCATCGACGCACTGCGCCGTCGGGGCTGATAACCAGCCGTTACGCAAGAAGGGGCGATTTGATCGCCCCTTTTTTGTGGGCGCTTATATTGTCAACGCATCGTTAGCTGATAGACACGCTCGTCGAGCCACGTGACGCCGTCCTGCACGAACTTCCAGCTCTCACCCAGAATGTCTTGCGCCTCCAGCGCCTCCAAGGTCCATTCCGAACCGAACAGCACCTTCACCTCGTCGTCCGTCACCGCAAACGGTGGTCCGGCTTTCTGCGCCTGGTCGTAATCGAGGGTGATCAACAACCCCTGGCAGCCTGGAAGCAGCAGGCTGTTCAGGTGTTCGGCGTATCGCGCACGCATCAGCGGCGGCAAGGCAATCAGTGCGGCGCGGTCATACAGTGCAGTGCAACCGGCCAGGACGTCGGCGTCCAGGGCGAAGAAATCGCCACACCACACCTCGACCCGATCAGCCTGATAAACCGTGAAGGCGCCCCGCTGTGTGATGCGTGGCGCCAGGTTCTGCTCACTGAAGAACGCCTCGACGGCCTGCTCCGACAGCTCCACGCCCAACACCCGCAGCCCACGGCTGGCCAGCCAGATCAGGTCCAGGCTCTTGCCACACAATGGCACCAGCACTTGGGTGTCCTCGGCGAGCGCGAGCTGCGGCCAGTGTCGTTGCAGGTACGGGTTGACCTCAGGCAAATGGAAGCCGATCTGATTGCGCGCCCAGCGCTCCTGCCAAAACTTAGGCTCCATGGATCCCCCCGGAAATTCGATCAAAAGGCACTAAAACTTATATTAGATTTAGATCAATGATCTGATTGAAGATGGGCCCATGTTAACGCTCAGGACCCCACTTATGCTCCCCAGCCTGTTTATCTCCCACGGTTCGCCCATGCTCGCCCTGCAACCCGGTGCCAGCGGCCCGGCATTGCTGCGCCTGGCGGCCGAGCTGCCACGACCCAAGGCAATCGTGGTGGTGTCGGCGCATTGGGAAAGCCAAGAGCTGCTGGTCAGCGGCAGTCCCGCGCCCGAGACCTGGCACGACTTCGGCGGCTTCCCCCGCGAATTGTTTGCCGTGCAGTACCCGGCGCCAGGCGACCCGCAACTGGCCGGCGAGATCGTCGAGCGGCTGCATGCCGATGGACTGGATGCACGCGTCGATGCACAACGCCCTTTCGACCATGGCACGTGGGTGCCGCTGTCGCTGATGTACCCGGCGGCGGACATTCCGGTGGTGCAGGTGTCCCTGCCCAGCCGCATGGGCCCTGCCCTGCAGACCCGCGTCGGGCATGCCCTGGCCGGTTTGCGCGAGCAAGGTGTGCTGTTGATCGGCTCCGGCAGTATTACCCATAATCTGGGTGAGCTTGACTGGCGCGCCGGCCCCGAGACCATCACCCCATGGGCGCTAGAGTTCCGCAACTGGGTCGTCGACAAACTGGCAGCCAACGATGCAAACGCCTTGCACGACTATCGCCGCCAAGCGCCGAATGCCGTGCGTAGCCATCCCAGTGATGAGCACCTACTGCCGCTGTATTTCGCGCGCGGTGCCGGTGGCGATTTCAGCGTGGCACACCAGGGCTTCACCCTGGGCGCGCTGGGCATGGACATCTACCGCTTCGGTTGACAGAGTCCGTCGCTGGAATGGGACAGTCTGTAGGTGATAGACACTAAGGCGATAGCCCTGCAACTATCAAGGGCACGGGCTAGGCCTTCTTCTCAGACCCCACTCCTTTAAAGGAAAAGTGGATTTCCTTTCCTACACCGGAGTCTTTGGTCACCCGTTGGGTGCCCACCATCGAGTTCTTGTACCTGCCGTAAAAACCAGTACTGTTGATTACACCAACTTTAATATTCCCCTTATCGTCTGTAGTAAAGGGCGCTGAAAAACTGCCGCCCGTTGGCGCAATCTGCGAACTTCGGTTTATTTTCTCGCCATACTGCTCAACAAACCCAACTTCTCTGCCCGCCAGTGCAACGTCTCTGTCGACATAAAGATCTTGGACGTGCTGTTTGGGCCCCGGATTATCGGGATCCGTGACATCCTGAATATAAGCGCTCAACTTCCGGGGATTTTCAGGATCCCGCACCACCGTCAAATTATACTTATGCCCAAACTTAAAATCGACCAATGTGCTATTACTCGCGCCGTTCCCCCCATCAAACTCGCCGCGACCTTGTGGCGCTTTGAAATGCGAACCGGATCCGGAAAATGTAACCAGCGCCTTGCCATCTCCACGTGGCTGCATCCCTATATAGCCGCGACCGAGGGGCTTGCCATTGTTGTCATTAACGCCAAATTGCATCGCATAATAAATACCCGCATCCTTGCCTGTCTTTCTTTGGAGGCCTTCGTCAATACTCATTGGAAACGTGATATTGCTCAACCCAGGGTGCGTTGCGGACAGTGAGTAACTCACACCATACAACCCATTGGGTGCTGTGGCTTCCTTCTTGATTTCGAGTTTTGGATCGCTCACCTTATCAAGCTTCGAGTGATGGATTGTGATCGTGGGCGAAATAGCTTTCGAGGAAACTTCTCTTAATAGCCGCCTCGGAGCATCATTCAATACGCTAAAGCCCCCTGATGACCGAAGGCTATTTTTATCTTCTTGGTACTGATCATTACGTGGCTCACCAGCCATATTAAAGGAAGGTTGCACGAGAGGATGAATAACGGGCTCAGGTATTCTTGATAGGGGACGGTGTGAGTTATCAACGCGCATAACAGCTACAGCCTCTTTCCAGTGAGTTCAATCATCACTCGACATTAGTGACTCACTTACAAGCAGGCTGCCAGACAGGTCAGTCATACGCTCGGACTTTTCTTAAACCTGATGTGATCATTAGCTGACAACGAAAACCGATAGTTCAGAAAATACCTAAACACCCTCCGCTCTATGAAGCACTACCCCACCAAGCGAGTAGCTTTTGCGTGCATACCCAACGCCAGGCAAAAAAAATCCCCGAACCAGTCGGGGATTTTTTATGTTCGATCAATCAGCCCGGGGGCGGATCAATCTTCGCGGTAGCGACGCAGCTTCAGCTGCTTACCGGCAACGCGAGTGTCCTTGAGCTTGGCCAGCAGTTTTTCCAGACCGTCTTCCGGCAGCTCCACCAGGGAGAAGCTGTCACGGACCTGGATGCGACCGATGGCTTCACGTGCCAGGCCACCCTCGTTGAGGATAGCGCCCAGCAGGTTCTTGGCAGCGATACCGTCACGCGCGCCCAGCGCGGTGCGGCAACGAGCGCGGCCTTCAGCCAGTGGAACCGGAGCGCGACGCTCGCGATCACCACGCTCTGGGCGGTCACCGGAACGCTCTGGACGATCACCGCGTGGCGCGCTGTTCGGGACCAGTGGACGTTCTTTCTCGATGGCTGCCAGGGTCAGGGCCTGACCATTGGTGGCTTTGCGCAGCAGGGCTGCAGCCAGGGCACGCGGGGTGCAACCGATATCGGCGGTCAGGCGGTCCAGCAGGTCGCCGTGGGTCGATTCAGCGTCAGCCACCAGAGGCGCCAGGCTGTTGGTCAGTTTCTTGATGCGCGCATCCAGGACTGCCTGGGCATCCGGCAGGCGTACTTCAGCGACTTTCTGACCGGTTACACGCTCGATCACTTGCAGCATGCGGCGCTCACGCGGAGTCACCAGCAGCAATGCACGACCTTCGCGACCCGCACGGCCGGTACGGCCGATACGGTGAACGTAGGACTCTGGATCATAAGGCATGTCAACGTTGAACACGTGGGTGATACGTGGAACGTCGAGGCCACGGGCGGCAACGTCGGTCGCCACAACGATGTCCAGGCGGCCATCCTTGAGGGAGTCGATGACGCGCTCACGCTGGTTCTGGGCGATGTCGCCGTTCAGCGCAGCAGCTTTGTAGCCTTTGGCTTCCAGGGCACTGGCCAGGTCCAGGGTCGCTTGCTTGGTGCGCACGAACATGATCAGGGCGTCGAAGTCTTCGACTTCCAGCAGGCTCAATACAGCCGAGGTCTTCTGGTCAGCGTGAACCAACAGGTGAGCCTGTTCGATCGCGGTAACGGTCTGGGTCTTGGTCTGGATCTTCACGTGTTGCGGATCGCGCAGGTGGCGTTCGGCAATGGCACGGATCGACTGTGGCAGGGTGGCCGAGAACAGCACGGTCTGACGGGTTGGTGGCAGCGCCTTGAAGATGACTTCCAGGTCATCCATGAAGCCCAGCTTCAACATTTCGTCAGCTTCGTCGAGAACCAGGTGGTTCACGGTCGACAGTACTTTCTCGTCACGACGCAGGTGGTCGCACAGACGGCCAGGGGTGGCGACAACGATCTGTGCGCCGTTACGGATAGCCTTGAGTTGCGGGCCCATCGGCGCGCCGCCGTAAACGGCTACAACGGTAACGCCTGGCATTTGCTTGGCGTAGGTTTCAAAAGCGGTTGCTACTTGCAGCGCCAACTCACGAGTTGGCGCCAGGATCAGGGCTTGCGGTTCGCGCTTGGCAGGATCGATGCAGTGCAGGATAGGCAGGGCGAACGCGGCGGTTTTACCGGTACCGGTTTGCGCCTGGCCAATCATGTCCTGGCCGGCCATGATGATCGGGATCGATTGCTGCTGAATCGCCGAAGGTTCTTCGTAGCCAGTCGCTGCGACGGCTGCAAGAATATTCGGGTTAAGATTAAAAGCGGCGAAGCCGCCGGTTTCCTGGGTCATGGGTCTGCCTCTAAGTGCATCCGCAAAGACCCATGCTCCAAAGCTGCGCATGCCGTGTTGAGACTCAAGAGTCGCCCTGGCTGCTTTGTCGGCGGGGATTTGCGAAAACGAATGAATGAAAAAGATTCGTCAAGGGAGAGTCCGCTGTGCGGACGTGCAGCCGAAGCTGACTTCGGGGAATTGCGCTACCTAAACGCGGCCCGGTTAAAGGCCGGCGCGCACTATACCGGAAATAGCTGAAAAAGGGAGCTTTTTTTATCGGAATGCACCGAGAAAGCGCGCTGCGTCACCACCTTTGCAGATAACACCGGCAGGGTCTATTTTTCAAAGGCCCGGCCCGCCTGGTCATAACGCTTAAACGGTTCACCTGACCTTTCAGCCCCTTTGGTCTGAAAGCCTTCCCCGCTCCCGAGGGTACACCCGATGAATCAAGCCAGCAGCAGCCGCGTCAGCCGTGAACTCCAGGGCCATGTCCTGATGCTGGGCCTGGACCGGGTGGCCAAGCGCAATGCTTTCGACCTGGACCTGCTTAATGAACTGAGCCTGGCGTATGGCGAATTTGATCGAAACGACGACGCACGGGTGGCGGTGGTGTTTGCCCATGGGGATCACTTCACGGCCGGGCTGGACCTGGCCAATGTCAGTGGCGTGATGGCCGGTGGCTGGCAACCACCGCTGGGGGGCTGCGATCCCTGGGGCGTGTTTGCCGGCCCGCGTGTGAGCAAACCGGTGATCGTCGCGGCCCAGGGCTACTGCCTGACCATCGGTATCGAACTGATGCTGGCGGCCGATATCAATCTTTGCGCAAGCAACACGCGCTTTGCGCAGATGGAAGTGCAGCGTGGGATCTTCCCATTCGGCGGCGCGACGTTGCGCTTTCATCAGATCGCCGGCTGGGGCAACGCGATGCGCTGGCTGCTCACCGGCGATGAGTTCGACGCCCATGACGCCCTGCGCCTGGGCCTGGTGCAGGAAGTGATGGCCAGTGAAGACCTGCTGCCCCGCGCGGTCGAACTCGCCAACCGCATCGCCCGCCAGGCGCCACTGGGTGTGCAGGCCACGTTGATGTCGGCACGCCTGGCGCGCATGGAAGGCGAGACCGTCGCGGCCGCCGCATTACCGCCGATGGTGGATAAATTGCTCAACAGCGAGGATGCCAAGGAAGGCGTGCGGGCGATGATCGAGAAGCGGCCCGGGGTGTTCAAGGGTATTTGAACTGGCAATACCGGCCTCTTGGCCGGCAAGCCCGCTTCCGCATGTTGGCCGCATTCCCCGTTGAAATGCATTCCCCTGTGGGAGCGGGCTTGCCCACGATGGCGTCGTCACAGGCGACTAAGTCGCCGGCCGAATCGCCTTGATCAACGGCTGCAACGAGTACCCCAACCTCGGCGCCAACGCTTCGGCACGGGCCGAGAGCGCATCCATCTCCAGCTCCTGGTCCAGCTCCGACGGCACCAGCAGAATCACATTGCCCTCCTTCACCGGCAGCTCCCAGTAATGGCGGTGGTACAAGCCACGCAATAACGCTGCCCCCAGGGGTTTGCCGTCGTCGGTGGCCCACTGGTTGATCACCAGCCAGCCGCCAGGGTTGAGTTTTTTCTGGCAGTTTTCCAGGAAGGACCAGGCCAGGTGCCCGACGCCGGGGCCAACGTCAGTATAGAGGTCGACGAAAATCAGGTCGGCCGACTCGGCGCTGTCGAGCAATTGCAGGGCATCGCCAATGCGGATGTACAGCCGAGGGTCATCGTCCAGCCCCAGGTATTCGATGGCCAGGCGCGGCACGTCGGGGCGCAGTTCGATGGCCTCGACGTCCTCCAGCGGCAGGAACTTCAGGCACGCCTGGGTCAGCGTGCCCGCACCCAGGCCGAGGAACAGCGCGCTGTCCGGCTGCTCATGGCATAACGCGCCAATCAGCATCGCGCGGGTGTAGTCGTACTCCAGCCAGCTCGGGTCAGCGGTGAACACGCAGCTTTGCTCGATGGCGTCGCCAAACTCGAGAAAACGGTAATCGGCCACTTCGAGCACACGGATCATGCCGAAGTCATCATGGACTTCGGCCAGCAGGCGCTCGACACGCTCCTCGGTCATCACTACTCCTAACGGGTTTGCTGCACGGCAAAGGCGCGATTGTCGGCCAACCGGCGGCAACAGGTCACGCACTAATTGCTGATAACATTGGCGCCCGACCGTCAATCAGCCAATCGAGTTCATGATGAGCCAACCCTGGAGCCCCGACAGCTGGCGCGCCCTGCCGATCCAGCAACAACCCCAGTACCCGGACGCTGCACACTTGTTGCAAGTGGAGCAGAACCTGGCCAGCTACCCGCCACTGGTGTTTGCCGGTGAAGCCCGCGAGTTGCGCCGCCAGTTTGCCGAGGTGACCCAGGGGCGTGCGTTCCTGCTGCAAGGTGGCGATTGCGCCGAGAGCTTTGCCGAATTCTCCGCCGCGAAGATCCGCGACACCTTCAAGGTGCTGCTGCAGATGGCCATCGTGATGACCTTCGCCGCTGGCTGCCCGGTGGTGAAAGTCGGGCGCATGGCTGGCCAGTTCGCCAAGCCTCGCTCGGCGAATGATGAAACCATCGGCGGCATCACCCTGCCCGCCTACCGCGGCGACATCGTCAACGGCATCGGCTTCGACGAAAAAAGCCGCGTGCCGGACCCGGACCGCCTGCTGCAGTCCTATCACCAGTCCACCGCCACCCTGAACCTGCTGCGTGCCTTTGCCCAAGGCGGTTTTGCCGACCTGCACCAAGTGCATAAGTGGAACCTGGACTTCATCGCCAACTCCGCCCTGGCCGAGAAATACAGCCAGTTGGCCGACCGCATCGACGAAACCCTGGCCTTCATGCGCGCCTGCGGCATGGACAGTTCGCCACAACTGCGCGAAACCAGTTTCTTCACCGCCCACGAAGCGCTGCTGCTCAACTACGAACAAGCCTTCGTGCGCCGCGACAGCCTGACCAACGATTACTACGACTGCTCGGCCCACATGCTGTGGATCGGCGATCGCACCCGTCAGTTGGACGGCGCCCACGTCGAGTTCCTGCGCGGAGTGAACAACCCGATCGGGGTCAAGGTCGGCCCGAGCATGAACCCGGATGACCTGATCCGGCTGATCGACATCCTCAACCCGGACAACGACCCCGGCCGCCTCAACCTGATCGCGCGCATGGGCGCAGGCAAGGTCGGCGACCACCTGCCCAACCTGATTCGTGCAGTGCAACGCGAGGGCAAGCAGGTGCTCTGGAGCTCGGACCCGATGCACGGCAATACCATCAAGGCCAGCAGCGGCTACAAGACCCGCGACTTTGCGCAGATCCTGGGCGAAGTGAAGGAGTTCTTCCAGGTGCATCAGGCCGAAGGCAGCTATGCCGGCGGGATTCATATCGAGATGACCGGCCAGAACGTCACCGAATGCATCGGCGGCGCGCGCCCGATCACCGAAGATGGCTTGTCGGACCGTTACCACACCCACTGCGACCCACGCATGAATGCCGACCAGTCGCTGGAATTGGCGTTCCTGATTGCCGAGACGTTGAAACAGGTCAAGCGCTGAGGCGTTGAGTCGACGTCGCTGAAGCCGTCGCGGGCAAGCCCGGCTCCCACAGGTGCCCACGTACGCCTGCGGGAGCCGGGCTTGCCCGCGATGGGCCCCTACGTCACACGCTCGCTATTGATCATTGCCACCCGCAACCGGTCGGCACTCGGCCGCTGGCAATTGAGCTGCACGTGGTCCAGCCCCAGCCAGTCGGCCATTTGCCGCAGGTTCTGCGCCAGCGCGAGCATCCCCTCCTCATCCAACCCTGGCGCTTCCTCGTGCACCGCATGCACCGCCAAGCGCCCGTTGGCGCGTTCGGCGCGCAGGTCGACGCGCGCGGCGATCCGTTCGTTGTGCAGAAACGGCAACACGTAGTAGCCGTACACCCGTTTGTCTTGCGGGGTATAGATCTCCAGGCGGTAACGGAAATCGAACAGTCGCTCTGTGCGGCTGCGCTCCCACACCAGCGAATCGAACGGCGACAGCAATGCGCTGGCCGGCACTTTGCGTGGCACTTTCGGCGCGGGCAGGCAGTAGGCAAGCGGCTTCCAGCCCTGCACCTGGCACACCTGCAACTGCCCGTCCTCCACCAGTTCGGCCAGGCGATGACGGCTGTCGGCAGGGTCAAGGCGGAAATAGTCGCGCAGGTCCTTTTCGCTGCCCACGCCCAATGCAGTCGCACTGTGCAGCAGCAAGCCGCGCTGGGCTTCGGCCTCAGTGACCGTGGCTTGAAGGATGTCGCGGGGAATGACCCGCTCCGGCAAATCATAGAGCCGCTCAAACCCTCGCCGACCGGCCACCGTGACCAGGCCTGCGGCAAACAGCCATTCCAGCGCATGTTTCTCGTCGCTCCAGTCCCACCATGGGCCGGCGCGCCCCTCACGGGTCGACAAGCTACCGGCACCCAGCGCGCCCTGTTGCTCGACGGTCTGCAGAACACGCTGAATCGTGGCCTGTTGCTCACGACCAAAGCGCGCCATCTGCGAATAAATACCCTGGCCCTGCTTGGCCCGCTCCATGCGCCAGCGCATCAACGGGTACAGCGCCATCGGCAGCAGCGACGCTTCATGCCCCCAGTACTCGAACAGCGAACGCCGCCGCCCCTGGCTCCAGGCGGCCTGTTCAAGGATCAACGGGGAGTAGTTGCCCAGGCGGGAAAACAGCGGCAGGTAATGGGAGCGCACCACGGCATTGACCGAGTCGATCTGCAACACGCCCAGGCGCTCGATCATGCGGTTCAGGTGTGCGGCCTTGACCAGCGCAGGCGCCTGGCGCCCGGAAAAACCCTGTGCCGCCAGTGCCATGCGTCGAGCTTGCTTGAGTGAAAAAGACAGGTCGGCGGGCATGGGTTTCTCCGGGTAGGCTCGCCGACTACCCTACTGCATCCGCGCTCATTTTCGCAGCGGGTCCTGCCAGAAATGCAGGTGACGCTCCTGCTCGACATCGCCGCGATTGAGGCCGATGTCCTTGAGCGCATCATCACTCAAGGACGCTAGCATCTGGCGCTCCTCGTGCAGCGCCTGCCAGCGGGCAACCTTGTGAAACAGCCCGGAAAACGGACGTTTCGCCATCACCACAAAACCTTTTTGACCTTTCATCTTCTCGCCCTCCAGTGGGGATGACGGCAGTGTGTGCCCGGGCTTAAGATCAATCCAACGAATGTTTCTTATGCAATACATCTCGGAGATTGATCAATTGTCCGGCTACCCAAGCATCGACACTGAAGTGCTGCGCACCTTCGTCGCCATCGCCGACCAGGGCGGTTTTACCCGCGCTGGCGAGCTGGTCAACCGCACCCAGTCGGCGGTGAGCATGCAGATGAAGCGCCTGGAGGAGGACGTGTTGCAGCGCAAGCTGTTCGAACGTGATGGCCGGCAGGTGCGGCTGACGCCCGAGGGCCAGGTGTTGCTGGGGTACGCGCGGCGCATCCTGAAACTGCACAGTGAAGTGTTCAACACCCTGCGCGAGCCGCACATGGTGGGGTTGGTGCGCATCGGCACGCCGGACGACTACGTGATGCGTTTCCTGCCGGGGATTCTCAAGCGGTTTTCCAAGGCGTATCCGCTGATCCAGATCGAGATGCACTGCGAGGCGTCGACGGTGTTGATGCAGCGCCGCGACCTGGCGCTGACGGTCATCAGCCGTGAGCCCGGCAATGAGATCGGCGAGTTGCTGCGCACCGAGCGGATGGTGTGGGTGGCGGCCCCGTGCTTCTGCGTGGACGAGCACGATGCACTGCCACTGGCGATTTCCGGCGTCGACAGCTTCTGCACCCAATGGACCCGCGCGGCGTTGGATGCGGCGGGTCGGGACTACCGGCTCGCCTACCACAGCTCCAATGTAGCGGCGATTCAGGCGGTGGTGAGTTCTGGCCTGGCGGTGATGGTGAGCATGGAAAGCCTGGTGACCGATGACCTGCGCGTCCTCGGCAGCGAAGAAGGTTTTCCACCGCTGCCGTCGATGAATCTTCGCTTGCTGCGCAACCCGGCGATGACCTCGCCGATCACCGAATGCCTGGCGGACTACATCCTCGAAGGCTTCAGACTTTAAAGGTCAGCATCACCGCGCACACCACCAGGAAGCCGCAGAACAAGCCGCGCAGTACGCGCTCCGGCAGTGCGTGGGCCACCTTCACGCCCCAACTGATACTGAGCAAACCGCCGACGGCCAACGGCACGCCAATCATCCAGTCCACCTCCTGGTGCCAGGCGTAGGTTACCAATGTCACGCCTGTGCTGGGCAATGCCAAGGCCAGGGACAAGCCTTGGGCAACCACCTGGGTGGTGCCGAACAGGCTGGTCAGCACGGGCGTGGCAACCACTGCCCCGCCCACCCCAAACAGTCCCCCC